>CAWKGG010000086.1:0-26517 GCA_963848985.1 uncultured Methanosarcinaceae archaeon | reverse complement strand
TGTTATGTCGCCTGTTCTTCGACTTCATCGTATTGCTGACAGACGTGGACGGCAGCTCCATCGACACCATGGAAGAGGTGGCCCGGCAGCTCGGCCTCAATGCCGAGCAGATCATGCTTCCCGCCGACCACCTGCTGTTGGCCGAAGCCAACGCGCTTCCGGCCATCGCTGTGGTTCGCCTTCCCAGCGGCGTCACGCACTTCGTGGTGGTCTGGCGGCGGCACGGCCCGCTGTTGCAACTGATGGACCCCTCCACCGGGCGGCGTTGGGTGACTGCCCGGCGGTTCCTCGAAGACCTCTACATCCATCGCACTGCGGTGCCCGGGGAGGCCTGGCGGGAGTGGGCGGGCTCGGAAGTCTCGCAGGCCACCCTGCTCCGGCGGCTAAGCAGCCTCGGCATTGCGGGGCGCCCGCTGCTCCGGGACGCGCTGGCCGACGCGGGCTGGCGCAAGGTGGCGGCGCTCGATGCGGGCGTCCGGTTGGTGAGCTCGCTGGTCCGGTCGGGAGGGGTACGCCAAGGCCGGCAGGCGGCGCGCCTGCTGGCGCGGTTCCTCGACCAGGACGATTTGATTCCCGATGAGTACTGGTCGGTCCGCCCTCACGGCGAAGAGGAACTGCAGTTGCGCGGTTCTATAACAGCTGTTCCTTCAAATGATTGTTTTAATCTTCTCCTTCAAAAGCAAGTATCAAGTATAAAACTTTTATGAGCTGAAGTAAGGAAATTCGTAATTCTAAATTAAGTTACCTGATGATCGACGACATAATCTTGAATGAACATTAGAGGATTTCGCTAAACTTCTGATTTCCCTTAGTCACTTATATATTATGTACAGGTATAAAGGTAAATTTAGGAGTTTATCAAAATCCTCTTCAATTAAATAATGGAGTTGATCGCAGTTGGATACATCGCAACTAAGGAAATATACACGTTTAATCTATATCACTACTGGAAATATGGATAATGCATCCGAGATCGCAAGAGAATTGGTTTCAAAGAGGTTTGCAGCTTGCGTAAATTTTTTTCCCATATCCTCAATATACAGGTGGAATGAGAAGATTGAGGAAGATAATGAAATTGCTATGATTGTAAAAACTGATTATCCGTGCTTGGAGGATATTATAAAGCTTGTAAAATCTCTGCATACCTACAAAATGCCTGCTATTGAATTCTGGGAAATTGACGGAGAAGAGGAGTATCTTGAATGGGTTCATATAAATAGCTCGAGAGAAACGGTTTCAACATCTCGTAAAATATGAAGTTTACGGTCGAAAATTTGAAGTTGAGAGTCTGAAGTGCAAGGTGGAATAAAATAGTAGTGCTTCGATTCCGATCTATATCCATAAGCAGCTATACTTCTCTAGGATCTTAAAAAAATTGGTTCATTTTTTAAGGGCTAATTATAATTATTTTTCCATTTAGATATTATAAATTGTTCTCCAAATATAGATCTCGATGAGAAAGAATTTATTTTGCATTCAAATGGATAATTATTCGTAATTTTCCTTTAAAAGCTTATTAATCCTCTTTTAATATTGAATTTAGCATAAAAGGACAAATGTAATATGATGCCCAAATTACATATATATAATTGTTAAGAAATAAATCTCTTATTTAACTCAGATCTCAATTTAAAGCTTCATTTCATTCCAATCGAATACCTCATAGCTTGCTTATGGGTTTTCGACTGGAATAATCCAAATTCTTAATCGCATAACAAAACTGTTTCTAAAAGCCATAGAAGTGTTTCTGGAAATGCAAAAAATACACTTCTTGAAGGGGATGTAAGGGGACGTAGGAAATATATCAAAGATTACTTTAGTATCACTCCTTCTATATGAACTAAATAAGTAATTTAAAGATTGAAGGCATTCCAAATGGAAAACTTGCCAAAAAAGTAGCAAAGTTGGAGGGCTTAACCCTAAAATTATCTCTTATTCGGAACAGAAGGAATTGTTAGTAAACAGACGGTTGAATTTTTTTAACAAAAATAGAGGCAAATATTCTGTTGAGTTAAATGCGCAAATAAAAATTCAATCCTTCATCTGGAGAAGTACTGAGATACTCTCGAAAATGTTAGTAGTGGGTGCCTTAAGGCACCTCATATTTAGTTCTATAATTATCTTTCTAAACTTACTTTTTTAGGTTGTTTCAGACAAGTTCCTTGTTGAAATACATATCATAAGAACTCATGTCAAAATAACCGTGACCACTAAGGTTAAATAGAATTGTTTTTTCTTCTCCTTTCTGATTACATTTGAGTGATTCATCGATTGCACAACGGATAGCATGAGCAGATTCTGGAGCAGGGACTATGCCTTCAGTTCGAGCAAACTGGACAGCGGCATTAAATACAGGATATTGGTTATATGAAACAGCTTCAATAAGCCCTTCATCACAGAGTTTACTGATAATCGGATTATCACCATGATAGCGAAGTCCGCCTGCATGGATTGCAGGGGGTACATGCTTATGGCCTAAGGTATACATTTTTAGAAGCGGGGTCATTTCGGCAGTATCTCCAAAGTCGTACCTGTATTCTCCTTCTGTTAGGGTCGGGCATGCCGAGGGTTCGACTGCGATTACTCTAGTGTTCCCTTTCCCCTTAATTCTGTCCTTAATGAATTCAAAGGATATACCTCCAAGATTGCTTCCTCCCCCGCAACAACCTATAACTATATCAGGGTATGTTTCAACCTTTTCAAGCTGTTTTTTGCTTTCAGTTCCAATTACTGTCTGGTGGAGCAAGACATGGTTAAGCACACTTCCTAGAGAGTACTTAGTATTATCATGGTCTACTGCATCCTCGACAGCTTCACTGATTGCTATTCCCAAACTCCCCGGTGTTTTTGGCTGCTCTTCAAGGATTTTTCTCCCGAATTTCGTATCCTTACTTGGAGAGGGAACAACATTTGCTCCCCATACAGTCATTAGAGATTTTCTGTAGGGTTTCTGGTAATAGCTGGAGCGGACCATATATATTTTACATTCTAGATCGAAGTAGTTACAGCCAAGAGAAAGTGCACTTCCCCATTGGCCTGCTCCGGTTTCTGTTGTGATCCTCTCAGTTCCTTCTTTCATATTATAGTAGGCCTGTGCAATGGAAGTATTAGTCTTATGGCTACCTGCCGGACTTACACCTTCGTATTTGTAATATATCTTTGCAGGTGTTTTGAGATACTTTTCCAGCCTGTATGCCCTATAGAGAGGGGTGGGTCTCCAGAGCTTATATATGTCGAGAATCTCTTCAGGGATATCGATATACCTCTCATCACTCATCTCCTGCTTAATAATTGCTTTTGGAAAAATCGGCTCAAGTGCTTCGGGATTTATAGGTTCCCAGGTCTGGGGATCAAGAGGTGGATCAATGGGAGAAGGCAAGTCAGAAAGGACGTTATACCACTGTTTAGGAATTTCATTTTCGTCAAGGATAATCTTGGTCTGTTCCATGGATATTCTCCATCATATCGCTTCTACAAAAAATCAGACTTCGATGTATTTAAGTGTTATTTATTTTACATTTCCTGTATTCATATCCTATTTACACACCTTTCGAGTAAACTATTATTTTTGGGAAGTATACTCCTTGTGAGATACGATTACTAAATATGGTAAATGTTATGTATAATAAATGGATATGTTATCAAAACAGAAATCTCAACTATGAAAATAAATAGTTAATGACATTAAGTAAGATCCTATCTATTATTTACTATGATTTTTCTGCGAGTTCCACAGCGAGTTTTGCTATTTCAACAGCATTTGTACCAAGCAGATGTATCATGGGCTCTTTTCCTAAATCTCCAGTATCATATACTACTTTCGGTATGCTTTTTTGTGATTTTACTGCTTCGGGTATCCCCAAATCCATAGTGGTGCAATTTCTCGGTTCTTCACCTCGGTTAAAGGAATATAAACTGAGTCCAGCTTTTCTACAAAGGGAAATGTTGCTTTCCGAATATCTTACATTAATCGCAGCCCTTATTTTAGGATTATAACGAAGGGCAGAAAGGATGATCCTTGCTATGTGCCTGCTAGCTCCAAATTCCACACAGCCTACATGAACCGCACGTTCCCTGCATCTCACTATCCTGCCCTCCACTGCCGCAACTTCCTCCAAGTTGTGTGCGCCAGGAATTGCCATTCCTATGTTACAGCCATCTTCTGGAATATATTTTTGGAAATCAGGGCTTTTCTCAAGAATTAAAACTGCTTCTTTTAAATTTTTTAAAACCAGATAGCGTTCTTTTTCCTCTAGGGTTGTTCCCAATGGGTCTACTGGGTTCACTCCTCTACCTGTAGGCCTGCTCTTCATGATTGCCTGCATTACGAATTTCTTTGATTCTTTTGCGGCTTCTTCTAGGCTTTTCTCAAATGCTAAAAAGGCAGCCATTGCTGCAGAATAAGTACAGCCAGATCCATGGGTTCCCCCGCTTACAAAAGTTCCCTGTATACTGGTAAATGTATCAGAGCAGGTTTCATACAGCAGGTCAGTGGCATCTAGGTGTCCTCCTGTAACAATAACAGCTTCGACACAGAGATCTGCTATTTTCTTGGCTGCAATTTTTGCATCCTCAGGGCTTTTGACCGAAATACCTGCAAGTGCACCTGCTTCCAAAGCATTGGGAGTTATCACTTTGCAGAAGGGCAGCAGCTCCTCGATGAGGACAGGAAGAGACTCTTCTCTCAACAGATTCCCCCCGGCTTCTGCAGCCATTACAGGGTCTAATACAAGGGAAAGTTTATGTTTCTTGACCTCTTTTGCAACTTCTCGTATTATTGCAGGTGAGGTCAGCATTCCTGTCTTTACCCATTTGATGTCCATATCCATACACACAGCTTCTATCTGACTGGTAACAGCTGCAGGAGGTAGATCGAAAGTGTCTAAGACACCTGTGGTATTTTGAGCAGTAACTGATGTAATGGCGCAGGTCCCATGCACTCCCAAGGCAGCAAAAGTTTTCAAATCAGCAGCAACTCCTGCACCACCCCCTGAATCAGAACCTGCAATAGTTAGAACAATCGTGTTGTTCGTTGGTGATTGCTTTTTTGCCATATATTCATCTCTTATTCATTTTTTCACATCATGGACTATAAAAATGAGAGATTGCTTCGATAACTTTATATACTGTATTTGCGACTTTGGTTTGAATAATCCCAAATTTAAACACAGCGATCAGTTTAAATCTAGATTAACTATTTATACCATATAAATTATGACTTGATTTGTAATGTTTTAAGGGGACTGTAAGGATGGCAAACCGACCTCTGGATATTTTGAACAATGCACTGGACACACCTGTTATCGTTAGATTAAAAGGCGCACGCGAGTTTAGAGGCGAGCTAAAAGGATATGATATTCATATGAATCTCGTGCTTGACAATGCTGAAGAATTAAGAGAAGGAGAAGTTGTAAGCAAGTTCAGCAGTGTCGTTATCCGTGGTGATAATGTGGTATACGTATCTCCATAATCTATACCTAGAACTCCATAGATTATCTATAAACTTAGGTAAGCAACAGGATTTATTGTGACCGACACATAGAAAAAATTCAGGAAAAACAAATTGCTTAGGATTCTCGAATATTGTTCTAATGTAATTGATTTCTTTAAGGAGATTTCGGAATGAGTAAAGGTACGGCATCAATGGGAAAAAGGCAGAAGCGCACGCATGTCAAATGTAGGCGATGCGGTAGTGTTTCTTTAAATGTGCATACAAAACAGTGTACTTCATGTGGCTTTGGCAAAACATCCCACATGAGAACTTACAAATGGCAGGCTAAGTGCAAGTATTAAATCTGTCTGTTTCACTTTTTATATTATTACCTGCACCGGAGGTCAAAATTGAAAGAAGAATGTGGTGTTGCAGGCATAATTTTCCCAAATGATAGGCCACAATCGAATAATGTAGCATTCAAGCTTTATTACGCTCTTTATGCCCTCCAACATAGAGGCCAGGAATCTACTGGCATAGTTGTACATGATGGCATATCTCCTAAGTCCATAAAAGGTATGGGCCTTGTGCCTGATGTGTACAATAAAGATTCTCTTGGACGCTTGATCGGGAATTTAGGGGTGGGGCATGTCCGTTACTCGACTACTGGTGGATCCAAGTTAGAAAACTGTCAACCCTTTGTTTTGAATTTCAAGGGTGGAACAATTGCAATTGCTCATAATGGAAACTTGGTTAATGCCAAAGCACTCAAGGATGAGTTGGAGTGCGAAGGTCGTATTTTTGTCAGTGATTCCGATACTGAGGTCATTGGTCACCTTCTTGTAAAAGAGTTGTTAAGACATGAGCCTGTGGAATCAATAAGGAATGTAATGCGCAAGCTTGTTGGCTCTTATTCCCTGGTTATATATACCAACGGCTCTTTGTATGCAGTCAGGGATCCGTTTGGCTTCAAACCTCTATGTTTCGGGAAGGTCGATGGTGGATATGCAATTGTTTCTGAAAGTGTAGCTCTTGATACTCTAAACAGCACTCTTATTAGGGATGTCCGACCAGGGGAGGTAATCGTCTTCAAGGGCAATGGCTTCGAGAGTCACCAGATAGTAACTGAACCTCATCCTGCGAATTGTGTTTTTGAATTTATCTACTTTGCAAGACCCGATTCAGTAATTGACGGGAAACTTGTCTATAAGGTACGAGAAAATATTGGAAAGGAACTCGCAAGGGAGCACCCGGTTGAGGCTGATATTGTTTCTCCTGTCCCTGACTCAGGGATTACCTCAGCAATCGGCTATGCCCGGGAATCAGGCACCAAATATATCGAAGGCCTGATGAAGAACCGTTACATAGGGCGGACTTTTATTTTACCTGGCCAGGAGTTGCGTGACACCGCAGTCAGACTTAAGATGAATGCCATTAAGGATAATGTCAAAGACAAACGTGTAGTTTTGGTTGACGATAGCATTGTTCGGGGTACCACGTCAAGGCGGATTATAGATATGGTACGGAATGCAGGCGCTTCAGAAATTCATGCTAGGGTCGGAAGTCCTGCAATTGTTGCTCCTTGCTATCTGGGTATAGATATGGCTACTAGGCAGGAACTCATAGCTTCTTATAAGACCATAAAAGAGGTCGAAAACCTTATTAATGCTGATTCTCTTGGATACCTAAGTATTGATGGACTCATGAGAGCTTTAGAATGCAATAAAAACGATATGTGTGTAGGCTGTCTCACAGGTGAGTACCCGGTGGAGATTCCAGGAGAAAACTGCAGAAAAAAACAGACACGTCTAGATTATTTTAATAAACCAAAGAGTTCCTGAATAAGGCTATTTTAAAGTTTTTTTGAGGGACTTGTTAAATGAGTTTGTTTTAGGTACTGTAATGTAATTATCTTTCTCACTAATTGCACTGAGCAAGACTGCAAAATTCCTGTTATGGAAGTGGTAGAATATCAAGTTCACTTATTTCTGAAATTCTATCCAAGCAATTTTCTATCAAGTGGTTCAATAATTTAATGGAGGTAGTTTTTATTCTTCTCTCAAACTACTTTTTGACGTAGTCCTTGCTTCTAAGGATTTATATCAAAGCAGCAGCTTCGAATTTCGTAAGTTATTAACAATTTCTACTAATCAGAAGAACATCACAAAAGTGATTTTCGGTAAGCAAATTGCGTTGTATCACTTCTTTGCTTGAATCTGGGTATTATCCGAAAACTTTGATTTATAAAATGCAAGTTTTTGCATTTTTCAGTCTGGTTGTCCCTCATTTTCATCAATTTGATTCATCTTCAGCATCTTAAGCTGTTGTTGCTCTTGGGAGTTTTGTATAATCTGCATCACTATTGAAGGAGAATATTTTGGTTCGGCACTAATAAAAAGATTCATGTGACCATCAGCACACCATTGAATCAGACTCAAAACAATATTTTTTACCAATTTAAAAGCATATACATTTAAAATAATTGATTATGTCGTTGTCTAAAAAATATTTTTTTACGATACTTAATGCAAAAAAATTATCTGATATTTTATTTTATAGACAGTGGTTTGTACTCAGTAGTTTCATTCTATAGCACAAAGATAGCTTAAAATAGAATCATTTTAGTTAATTCCGGTTCTCTTGGAAGTTTCCATAATCGCAGCAATCTACTGGCTATTTGGCTGAGACAAATATGAGCTATATTTTATTTAGTCCACAAATTATATTGCTCCGTTCTGTAAATTTTGGTTTTACTTTCCAACCAAGAAATCCCCTTTATGATTCTTTCCAACCTTAGTCTTGGAAAAGCTCTATGTGGTCATTAAATGTTCCGTAGACAATTTTTATCTCTTGCCTGAAAAAAAATCGAATGGCAAATCTTTAGAGCTGAGGTACAAAATGGCGATACTTGGAGTCGAGCAGCCCAATCCTTGAGGAGCTGTTTAATATTCTAACGGAAAGAATCTGACCCCACGATGAACCTCGAGGACTCTATGGCCCTTCAGCAATCAAAGAGCTACCAGATATCAAAATAACCGATGGTACATCATAAATTTCAGTACAAAGTTCTCTAGGCGGTATACTAAAGAGGATTTGATAAAGCTCTAAATTCGATCATGTTTTTCTAAATTATATATAAATAATAGGTTAGAATAAGAGGTTTATTGAAATCCTCTAAAATAACTAATTCGAAAGTAAGATTCTTTTAAATGGAATCAAACCTTGGAAATGTCAAGCTCAAGAGGAATACTTATTTAATATTGTTAATAGCTTAGGTACACTTGCTAATATAATATCTAAATTTATTTAACTTTGGTTCCCTAACCGAGGAAAAAGACCGACGGGCAAGTAAGGATATTAGTATTTGTTAATCCAGTAATTACTAACTATAAGTGTAAATTTCAAAAGCGGATTTCTGTCTTTTAGTTTTATAAAATAATGCTACTAATATACATATAGTCTTTATAGTGTATATAATTATAAATTATAAATATCTGTCTGAACAATTTAATTAGTTATTTATGCCTGAAATAACCAATAATCACAAATTATTGGCTTCTGTACTTTAAATGAGGTTAAATGTGTAAATCCTTTGTTACAGCTTATATCAAAACTATTTCAATTTTTATCCGACAAAGGCTGAATAAGAAGCTTTTTTTCAAGTTTCTAGCACACATGGCTGTTCAAAGGTTATACATACTATTAATTAAAGACAATGTTCAAAAATACCCTGCGAAAACTAATTAATCCACCACCTAAGAAAATAAACATCTAACTGCTAAATAGTTAAATTACTGAATGTTTGTTGAACAAATTAAGCAGTTGATCAAGCAATTTAAGATCTATGAGTTTGCTATTGATTTTCAGATTATATAACATCATGATGAGAAGAATGAAGGTTATATAATTGGTGAAAAGAGAAAAGCATCAACTAATTACTTCGTCGTATATTTAGCATGTTACCTGATCAATGGAAAGAAAACTTTTACAATCGCAGTTTTACTAATGGTTATGATGTTTTTCTGTTTACTTCTATAACTATATAAATAAAAATTGCATTACATACATATTATGCATTGTTGAATTTGTATTCAAACTTATAGGTATGTGTATTGATTGGCAAGTCTAAAAATACTATGGTGGTACTTTATCTCCAGTCAACTAACATCCATTCCATTAAATCTATTAGGTTTAAAAGAGTGAAATCACCCAATAAAAAGCTAAGAAATTCGATATTGTAGTTTGGATGTACTATTTAAAAATGAATGGAGGTGTATCATTTATGTCTCATTTATGTCTCATTTATGAGCATATCATGAAATTTAGAGCTGATCAAAATCCTCTATAATTTAGGACCTCAGAAAATTTAAAAAACACCCGTACTAAATTTTTTAATAGATTTTTCTCGAGAATCTTCAATAGATCGAAATTAAATATCTAGTGAATAATCTATAAGTACGTTATTAGTAAACGAAGTTTCTTTTTTAATGTAATATTTCTCGATCAAATTGAATGGACATACTTTGTAAAGCAACAAACAGATACAAAAATCATTTACGAGTATGACTTCAGCTTTTATATATTTAAACTGATCTATAGAAATATCCAGGAAAGCGTTTCAAATTTTAAATACAGTGATTATATATAATAAAATAGATAATTCATAGCACAGTGTTTATTTTATCGTTTTTCAATACAAAAACAAGCTTATTAGATGTTTTCCAGGGCAATTATAACTGGAGATTCTGTTTATTCTTCTATCAACTCGAAGTTAAGAAGAATATTGTGAACTAAATAAGATCAATATTCAAGATTACTTTTCGGTAAAAATCGTGGAAAATGGGTAATATTTTACTGAGTAAATTAGCCAGTTTGTGAAATATTGGAATTTGAAAATTCAAAGAAGATGAAATATTCTGCAATAACGGTAACTAAACCTGATTATCCTGTTTTGCAAAACCGTGGATTTTTTTATCATAGTTATCTTTTTATCGCACTCAATGGAAGTATCTAAAGTTAGAATTTTTTGATTATTTGACAGTTATTTATTTACCAAAGATGAAATTAATTTTAGACTACTGTTGTATTGGGAAAAGAAGTGTTTTTTGAACTTTAACTAGAAGTAGGCTCTTTGGTGGATGGGGTAATTTAAGTGAAATCTCGGTTGAAAGTTGTGAGATCTTCAATGACTATTTATAAGAATAATTAGTCAGTAATTAGAAAAAAAATTAATGTAGGAAAAATGTAGAAAAATTTTAGATACCTAAACAAATAAATTATGAAAAGCAATTTTTTTCCTTTTTAGGTTTCAAAGTCAATTTTTTTGGATAGGATAAGGATAGAAAATCTAGTATACTATATAAATAATGTTAGTTTAATTAGATAAATATTTATAGTAAGTATAGCGTAGTTATATTAAAGTAGAAATGTAACAGAATTTTTTAGTGGGGGAAAATAAAAAATGAAAATTCGAGTAGTTAGTTCAAGAGAGGAAATCTTTACACTAAATCCTAATGAGCGTGTTGTTCACCTGGCTTTCAGACCTTCGAACAAGGATATCTTTGGATTAGTTGAAACCTGTCCAAAGATTGAGGTAGTTCAGTTACCTAAATCTTACATGGGCACGGTCTCAAAATCCGTTGAAATATTCCTTGAAATGCAGAGGATAGAGCTTATAGAAGGAGATGTTTGGGGTCACAGGAAGGATTTAAATGAATATTATAGTATTCCATCTTCAGTGATTGAAAAAATTAGGGAAATGAAAGTTGAAGGTAAATCTTCTGAGGACATTGGAGTACAGGTTTCAAGGGAAAGTAAGCTGGATCCTGAAATGATTGCTTATATCTTGAATAAGGAAGCTTTTGCCTGAATTTGCTTAGTATGAGGTATGCTCTAAAATTTTTTACTGGAGATTATACCGCTAAGAAGGGTGTTGAACTTTTAAATTTGGATTTGGTATTTAATCTCTAGTTTGAACCTAAATATTTTTATATTTTTTATTGGATATATAATTCAAACAAAATATTATGGAATATAAACTGTCACTAGTAGCTAATGCTTTATTTATAAGCAGATGATATGTTTGTATAATAATAGGAAATATGACTTTTTTTAATAGATGCACTTTATGTTCAGTGCAGCAAATTTACTGTAATATCCAGAGTTAAATTTTCCATACTTTATGTGATTAGATCCTTAATATGTGTGATTTCCTTTCTTATAACCTATTGAGAGTTGTGATTTTCCCACAAAATCAGTACATTGGCACTTTATGCCACGCTTTCAGAACTCGCAGACATCCCTTTAATGAGTAAGTCCCTTCAATTATTTTCAAGCATGTAGTTGAGAAATATAGTTGAAAACTAATATCACTTTCTTGACAGTAGATATTTGTGATCAGACTCTCAGGTCTTTCGAGTGAACTTTGAATTAAAACTTGCATAGTCATTCTTAAATTTGAGACCTAGAAGTGGGGAGGCGAGTATGACCGAAATGCTGTTTGCGACTACAATCGCAGGATCTTTTATCTGAATACCATAGAACAGCCAAAGAATCATGCCTGAAATGGAGCAAAACAACATCATAAAAGATACATCTGTTGTAGATTTCGTAGTCAGAGCTTTTCGAAGCTGAGGGGCAAAAGCTACAGTAGTTAATGCGCCAGCAATGTAACCAATTATCAAAGTCTACTCTCCGTGCAAATACTAAAATTATTTAATAGTTAATGATTTATTGATGTCCCTCATCTTCTAACTATCCCTCGCTCAACGAGCCTCTTTTCAATATTTCTCATCTCATAATCGGTAAATGATATCTAATAAAAAATGCAAAAATAGCTGGAATCTTATTTACCGAACCCTACTGCGGGTATAGATGACGTTATAATAGGCACTGTGAAGTTTATATTCAGAAGCTTTTTGCTCAATGCTCGAATTATATCTCTCGCAGTTAAAATATAAATATTAATATCTTCTATAGCTCCTTGCTTATCTGTTCACTTTTGTGTCGATTTATCCCCAAAATGATATTATATCTTATCCTTCCTAGAACATTAAAAGTAAAAAAGGAGTTAAAAATGAACGAGAACCAAGCTAGCCTTACTTCAATGATCACCGCTATATGTGTGCTTAATTGTCACCATTTTAAATAATGCGACTTTTTGTGTGTAAATGTATGCTCTTCCCAAAATTCATTCAGTTCTTCCCTTAATAATTTAGCGTTTTTTAATGATTTTATTGACGTTAACTTTTCCAGTGTAGTTTCCCAACAATATTCTTTTTGGTTCAGGCTTGGAGTGGTGGGAGGGAAATATAATATTTGCAACCACTGCTTATTTTTTTGGAAAAATCCTCTGCCTTCTTTGATTTATGCCATGTAGCTCTTCCAGTAGAAGAAATACCTTTGCTCCTAGATCCCTCTTAAAATTGAGTAATGATTTTAGGAAAGAGTCTGTATTCTGTGTAATTCCGAAATCATACCCATAAAACTCTTCATTTTCATTGTAGAATCCTACAATATTGATTTTGGCTTTTGAAACACTTGTAAATTTAATCGGGTTTGAACCGTTGATCGCCCAACACTTGATTTATTTCAATCCACACAAAAACCACTCTCATCATGGGTGACGAATAGATGATGAGGATTATAGGAATCTTTTTTTGAACTTCAGATATAAATTCGGTTGCAATTACCTCATTTAGCTTTTTTGATCTGGGTCTATATGTTATTTTACTAAGACCTAAATTTTTAATAATTTGTTTCATTCTTAATTCGGAATAGGAAATTTTAAATTCCTCTCTGACAAATTGAATTGCGTCCTTTGTTTGTCAACCACGATAATGGCCATAACCAGTTGATATCGGCTCTGAAAGTATTTTTTAATTCAAAAAGTTGTTCTCTGTTAAAAGAGGCTTTCTCTACCAGGTTTAATATTCAAGGCTGAGCAAGTTTTCTTTTTCAGCACGCTTTATATGCCGATAAACCATTGAGTGATACACTGAAAAAGCTTCTGCAACTTTAGATGGACGTAAACCATTTTTACCAATAATAACGCTTGAGGTCTAAACTGCTCGTTTTTGTTTCAGGAATTAATGATTGCCTTGGTAATATCATGTGTAGTAAACATACAAGATCATGAGCCAACTAATATACTATCTTAAATGTAATTATGTTGCAGTATATATAGGGGCAACTATAGTTTAATTCCTGAGGAGAAAAGAGTACTAATCGAACAACATTTTGCTCGAGATAAACAATTAAATAATCCTGAGAATAATGAATTAGGGTCCTCCCTAACAACTATCTTCTATCCTTAATAATAACAAACAATATTATCAGTCGTGAACGATGCACGTAGGACATCTCAGAGAAAGATGCCAGGCAAGGAGTTAAGCAGTATGTCCTCGGGGCAGGATTGGATACCTTTGCATTTAGGCGACCAGAATTGACAGGACTGTTGAAAATATTTGTAATTTCCCCTTGCCACACAAGGATTCAAAATTCATCGCCTTGCTGAGTTGGAGTGGAAACATCCAGCAAAATTACACTTCATTCCTATAGGTTTCACAAAGGAAAACTTAGCAACAGTACTCACTAGCTCATCGTTTTATGACCTGAATGTTAAAAGTTCCCTTGCTGGCTTGGTGTCACTATGTACTTGACTCGAGAAGAGATATTTGAGACGCTGAGTTCTATCATCGACATCGCCTCTGGGGTAGTGTGGTTATTTTTGATTACTTTGATACAGATGCATTTATCCCCAAAAAATTGTCTCCAAAAATATAAAAGAAGCAGGAAATTTTTCAAAAATTGGGTGAAAAGATGATAATGGGCTTTAATCTATCAACTTTGGCTGAAGAAATCGAAAAATTAAGATTAAGTCTCTATGAGAACTTGAGTCCAGCAGAGATCGAGAGACTTTATTCCCAAGGACTCACAGATGACTATCATGCGCCTGATCATTGATATTTTGCATATGCAGTTGTAGAACTACTTTGCTGACGCTTATCTTAAGGGGCACCGGATAAATAAGCCCTTTTAATCAACTAGAAACTTTGTGTGAGCTAAAGGATAAACTACCAAGAGTATTTTGCCCTTGATCTCTTTATTCCTGGTTTTCCATACTTTCTCGTCTTTGAACAGTAATGACAAGGACTTTCCCTTCTTTGAAGATCTGTTTAGTTGTCGCATAAACTCGTTCACATGGAGCTCTTCTTGAGCTGATCCGCTTGTCTCTAAATATATCCTTTATTCCCAGAGGCTTTTCTTGTACTCCTCGTTCAATTGTTGAATCATAACCTTTTGATTTTGCCTCAAAGTATCTTCTGTCTCGATAAACCACTTTATTTATTTCTGATAAATACATCTTAGAATCATGAAATTATGCAATTATTGTTTTGAAACTTCTGAACAGCGCATAATCCCTGTTTCTTATGCTATGCAATTCGTGCTCAAAGTGGACTTATCTCTTTTTTTATCCAAATTCAATCTTTGATATATCTTTGTTTTTGCTTCTTTTTTAAGATTTATCTGCTTTAGCATGCAGATCTGAATGGATAAAATTAGTGCCCGGAATCGTTTCCGGTTTTATTTTCAAGCAAAGGCAATGAATTTGACTTTGCAACTGTTCCTATATTTATTTTTCCTTGCAGTTCTCAATATTTTTTTGAATTACTAGACCTTGATACTGTCTGGATGTACTCCGGAAAACCAAGAAATTTTATGACAGAAATCTCATCATCACATTGTTTCTCAAGTTATCAGATACTGTTGCTTGGCTTAGTGTTCCAGCAGGCATCTATCATTTAAAAGTCAACGTTGGTACAGAGAACACCAAGAACGACGCTTATGTTTGTCAGAAAGAAGCAGATCAGGCAGGAGACCGAGCTACACGGGGAATGTGAAAATTCGTAACCTTTCATAAGTGCCATGAGTATTTTGATTTCAGGATAAAATGATTGAACAACGGTATATTTTTGGTCCAAATGCTTGAATTATCTTAACCCTAAGACGTATAGGTTTTGTATGCAAACTTCAGCATCAGTAAAAACGATAATCCTATTCTGTAATGAAAGAAAATGGTATGGGTACAACCTAAATTTACAAAACTTTCTGTACACTGCCAAAATTATGCATGGTACCAAAGTTTTTCTGGAAAAAATAAAATATAGTCTTTATACTAAATATCTCTATTCTAGACTAGTCTAAAGTTCTATGTTAGAGATATATATTATAGAGATATTTCATAGGGATACCTTTGTAATCTTTTTTAACCTGACTTCATCTACCTTCGTAACTTAATGTTTTTTTCTATTCTTTTAATATATTCAGTTCGGTCCAAAAGCTGTAGCTATTGCAGTATCAGAGTTTGAAGTTACTGTTTTGTTATCAAATGAACCTGTTGCATATGCTGAATTAATCACAAAACCAGCATCAATGTCTAGTGGTGTTATATAGTATTGATCGAATTTCTTTCAAGAAATTTCTTGGTTTCCCTGAGTATATATCAGACAGTATCAAGGTCTAGTAATTCAAAAAAATTTTGAGAACTTAAGATAGAAAAATGTTTAGACAGTTATGAAGCCAACTTAATTCCCTTGATTTGGAAAAATCTCCATATATCAGAGCCAGAAAATTATAGCTCTTTCCTACAATTGCTGCGATATCTTGCAGAGCCAAAGGAGAGATAACATATGCATTATTTCATGAAAAAAATATTAATTAAATTTCAAGTCGTAACAGACGATAGCTGTGAACAGTATAGTTATTTATTGTAGTTACAATTAAACGATTAATAGTGTCAAAATTAGCAAAGATGTGCTTTTTGATGCGATTTTTTGTGAAGTTGATTATAAATTCCAAGTTTATCTAGCTTTTTTTGCTGAATTTTGTGAACCTATGTTTAATCTCCGTTAATTCTTATCTGATCAATGATATTAATAATTGGACAATAAAGCAAGAGGATAGCTCATAAAAGCTATTGTCTAAGCATACTACCAATGGTCTAATCTAAATTTCGTTTTTAAAGAGTCGAATCCTTTCTCGAGGAATTCTCTTTCCAAAGTATTTCGAATTACTTACCAAGTGCCAAATCCTTTTTGATTTTGGACAAAAAAATCATTATCTACTACTAAGATCGTACATTTTTAGTAGTTTGATAACTTCCTAAGCATTAAGCTCTTTGAGTTTAGGCCCAAAAGAGTAAACAACTCCAATAAGCTCAATGTTGACTTTTAACTTTTTTTTGAAGTTCTTTGTTTTTCATAATTGTTACCTAGATTTTCTTTGATTTCAGTAACTATTGTCAGAACATTTTTTTTCTTTTGCTTCAAGCTGCTTATTCTGTCCACATTTCGAGTAATAAATAATACTTAATGCTACTTAACGTGACGATTTTTTTCCCATGTACACCTTTTTCGGGTTCTAAAGATTTGTCTTTTTCCAGAGAATATTTCCCAATTATTTTATTTTCATTGTATTCAGTTTCATGGGAATTAGATATTTCATCCTTTTTTTGCAAAAGTTCAACTTTGCTTGTTGCGTTAGCTCTCAGTAAAAAATACTGTCAGAGTTTTTTTGAGTTTATTTTTTTCTTGATTATGAGTGCCAGATAATTGCATAAGTCAAGATCAATGCCTCGATTCACTGTGACTCAATTATGTATGCTTAGAAGTCTCATGAGTTCACTAACTCCCAATGTAATCTGTAACTTATCAAGTCCATGACATCTACTGTACCAACAATTACCAATTTTAGATTCAGTTACATGTAGAATCATACTTAACCTACATGTAGAACTATACTTGGCCAGTCCAATTTTAGATAATCCTCTTCAAGAGATAAGTTTGCTTCATAAATTGGAGTTTTTTCGAATGCATATCAATCTGCTGATAGATTCACAATGTAAGAATCACTAAAAGTGGATCCAAAATAGTAAGGTGGATTCTAACACAGATTGTTCAGGCAGCAGCAAGAAAAATAGATAGCAAGTTAAAAGAGTTTTTAAAACTGAAGAAGAAATCAATTAGAGATGCAAAAATAATTATTGAATTGACACGGAAATTGCCATTATTGTTTAGGAGCTTATTAAAAATGAAGAGATATATGAAGATGAAGCAAGAGCTGCATTTAGCATATATACATCGATATACACAAATGTACAATTTGTTTGCCTATTTGTCAACTATTCATTAAAAGTTAGATTAATTTTTAAGCTATCATCATATTGAAAAAATAGATGATATTCTTGTGCCCATCTACGGGAAGTGGTAGATTATAAAACTGGAGAAACTCAAAAAAAGACTGTTGAGACTGAGACAGTATCGATTGATAAACTTATAAATGATTAATGGAATAATAGAAATTATGGAAACAAAGAATGGATAAAGCACTTGAGAAATTATTTTCGTCACTTACTATCATGATAAATTAGTTACAGCTTTGAGTTACTATTCTTTAGGAAACAAGTATTTTGAGCCCAGAAACTGCTTTTACCAGAATATCCACTTCTTCTATTGTATTGTATAGTGCGAAAGAAGCTCTGACAGTACCATCTACTTTCAGAAAGCGAGTAATTGGGATTGCACAGTGGTAACCGCTTCTAACGCAGATTTTTTTAGTCTGGTCAAGAATTAGAGCAACATCATGAGCATTAAGCCCTCTCACATTAAAAGGTACTATTCCCAGACTGTTTTCGGACCCGTAAACCTCCACATGCTCGAGTTCGGAGAGCCTTTTTGCAGCCTCTTTTGAAAGATTCATTTCATGTTTTTTGATTTCTGAAATCCCTATTTTCTCTACATACTCTACTGCTCTTCCTAACCCTATGACTCCTGGAATATTAGGAGTGCCAGCTTCAAAACAGGCTGGAGAAGGCTCCAGAGTGTAGATAGACTCGGATACATCTGAAACAGTGCCCCCTCCAACTGAAGCACTTTCAAGCACTTCGGGTTCTTTAACATAAAGTACGCCAGTACCCTGTGGTCCAAGCAAGCCCTTATGTCCAGAAGTTGCAAAAAAGTCACACCCAATATCCCTTAGGTCTACTGGCATGTGTCCTGCAGATTGGGCACCATCAATCAAAACTTTAATGCTGTTTCTGTGGGCAATTTTCGTCATACCTTTTACGTCCTGTACGGAACCGAAGACATTTGAAACCTGAGTTATGGCAAGAAGTTTGGTTTTATCTGTGAAAGCATTCTCTAGCATATAACTGTCGATTTTGCCCTTGTTGTCAGGGTTTATAACCGTGATATTTACCCCTTTTTTCTGCAAACGCATCCAGGGAAGAAGATTTGAATGGTGTTCGAGCAGAGTTGTGACAATGTGATCTCCTATCTCCCAGGGATAACTATTAGCAATAAGATTAATTCCTTCGGTGGTATTTTTCGTAAAGACTGTATTTAAAGGCTCTCCATTTAAAAAGCTAGCAACTATTTCCCTAGCTTCTTCGTAGTGGTTTGTGGTCTCCCGAGCCAGACGATGGGCTCCTCTTCCGTAATTACCAGCATATCTATAGAAGTAATCAACCATAGCTTCAACTACAGGTATCGGAGTCTGAGTAGTTGCTGTGCTGTCAAGATACACGACTTCTTTTAAAACAGGAAAATCTTTACGGACCGCATATACATCGTACATACTTATTTTCTAGGAACGAGAAATAAAAAAAGGTTGTGCAGGTTATTTACCCTGCATACCGCCTATCATAAAGCGGTAAATATCTAATTCATCTGAGTTCAGGTTGTCAGTACAACCCTTTATAACGGTGTGATAACCGTTTTCGTGGCATTTATTTCCGTATTCTTTTCTTTTTTCGAATTCTTGATTTAATTCACTCATAGTTTTCCTCCTGTCTCTTCAATGCTTGCGCTTACATGCGGATTAGAATCATTCCCTCAGGAAATGAATTCTGCAGTTCGGTTCGAAATTTCAATCCATCTGAATAGGATTCCTATAAGCAGATTAGAATTTTATATCCTTCGGACTACTAATCCCTTAACAGCGCAACAATAATTGTCCTTACCCACAACAACACATTAATTGTCAATTGTAATATATATTAGTTGCGGGAAAGGTAGTGTCACCGAATTTTGTCAGTTCCGAAATAATTTCTACAAATCAGGAGAATATTAAAAAAATCAAGGTAATGAAATCGTTGAGTATACAAATAAAAATGGATCCATTTATGGTATAGACAGAACCAGTTTACTGCCTATATCTTCTGAATTAGGTAATCTTCGTTGATATAATAGCTTTACCTAATGAAGCAAATTATAGCCCGCAAGAAGTTATAAGTTTTTATTTCATGCTGCAACATCTTCTAATAATTCTCTTGAACCAGCAATCAAATATCAAGAGTCAAAAATACCAAAAATAATAATTCCTTTAGCTAAGGTATTTTCACTTATATGAAACCCAGTTTTGTTGAAAACATTATTTTCTTCATTTATGAAAACAAACGGTTAAATTTTTGAGATGATGATCTTAAAATTAAGGCTAAAGACATAAATGTTTATTTTCATTAAATTTATACTATAAAAAATTTGACTCATTAGACTTCAAAATTATTTCTATATGGTCTCACCCCTATGCTGAAGGACGCATTAAAAGCGGGAGATAGTCAAAGTCACTTCCATTAACTCTGTAAGGCTGATCCCTAATTCCATTTGAATCCGAATCAATAGCATTTTGAGAAAATCCCGTACCACTCGGATTTGCCCAGAAATTCCCCCCAAGATATGGACCCTTTACAATATTCGTTCTTTTCGTTTTTGTAGTGTTCCAAAAGTTACCTTTACTGTTATCTGCCCTCACATTTAAAGTGTTGTTAAAATAATTATTGTAGATGTGATTATCAGTTATTTCGTCTCGTAAATAAATGCCTGATTCTTTACTGGAGATTACCATATTGTTCGATAGCTCATTTTCGCGGCAGTTATCTCTCAAAATGATACCTATGCTACTGTTGGAAATTGTATTGTTATAAACTTTGGATTTAAAGACGAAGGTCAGATCGATCCCGTAATTACAGTCCCTTATTTTGTTATCGCGAATCACAGTTTTCGCCTGAACATCATAGATTTCTATCCCAGTGCTGCAATTTATTATATTGTTTGTTGAAACAAGATTGTTTCCACCACAACAGCCAATAATTATTCCTTCACCATTTGAGAGTCTATTCCAGAATACTGTATTATTCCAGCATTGTGCACCCAGAGTAACATCTCCTTTCTCAATAGTATTACCTAGTAACTTGTTCTGGCTGCATCCTTCATCAAGCCATATGCTGTTATTGGAAAATTTATTATGTAAGAGCGTATTGTTCATTGAATCCTGAAGGTAAACCCCATACCGATTTTCATAAAGGTTATTCCCCTCAATTATACAGTTGTTAGCATGTTCAAGTAAAATCCTTGCTTGAGGACAGTAAACTCCATCACATATCCCAAGAGTATTGGCAGCTTTCCCTGATCCAGTTATGCTTAAACCCTTAATCGTTACATTATCTGCGTTAATCTGAAATACACTGGAATTTTCATTAAGAGACCTTACAACCACTCCCCCAGAACTATCTGTTTGTGATGTAATCATTATCCCGGATATGTTGACAATCACATTTTCCTTATAGTTCCCAGTTTTCAATACAACAAAATCTCCTGTCGTTGAACTATTAACAGCAGCCTGAATTGAATTTCCAGGTTTCACATAAATGATTTTTCCACTTCCAACGCCCGCAGAAAGCAAAAATAAAATAACAACCAGTAAGGTACTCGTTAGCTTGATAAAACAATTATCTATAAGCACAATTTTCAAAAGTAAATCCCTCTAGATATTTTGCATAGCCTTTCAGGCTTAGGATATAAGAAATTTTGAACCGACAGCCTTGTGCGTAACAACTCTAATTAAGTACATGTATTGTCATTCATTATTATATATATCAACTGCTTCTTTGTTTTCCATGATCCAAAAATCTGCAAATTGTGAGATATTCTGGAAAAGCAAAATACCAGCATTTCAGGACTCAAAAAGACTTAGGAAGGAAACAATTACTCGCAATTTCAGATAGCTTTTTGTTTCCCAAGAAAGAAAAAAATATTTTTTCATTGAGTCTCAACTTTTTTGCGTATTTGGGATCCCATAATGTTTTGATTGTGGTCTTGAGCCATTGATCAAAGCCAGTACTTCACAAACCCGACGCCAACGATTTTAAAACGAACGATACTTCTTTTCGCCACATTAAAATATTGATATACGAGATAGCTATACTTTATTAAAGCCATATAATGAATAAAGTGAGCATAAAACTTAACAATTTTATTCAACATATATGCGTCAAATTAATCACATGTCTCAAAATATTGAGATCTATGCTTTGAATGAAGTTAGATATATAAACTTTTTGAGTACATATTTTATTCCAGTTGAATGCCCCTCAGCAAGCTAAGGGGATTAAAACTTCCCAGATAACTATTATTGACTAACGACTATACAAACCATACTGTTTATAACTATATTTTGTTACGACTTGAAAATAAATAATATTTCTCCCATAAAATAGAAAATGATTTTTTTTCTTTGGCCCCGCAAGATGTCACATAAATTGCAAGAAAGAGTGGTAATTTTCTGGATTTGATATCTAAATATTGAGTTTTTAGGTTCTTTACACCTAGATATAATTATTTTGGATTGAAATTTATCAAAAAACTGGATATGAAGTTCTTAAAGAAATAAACGAAAATAGTAACCTTAAAAGTATACCTGCAATCATTTTTACTACTTGCAGCGCCGAAAAAGATATACTCAGAGATTATGATCATAATCCAATGCCTATGTGGTTAAACATATTGACCTCAACGAATTCATGAAAGCAATTGAATCCATGAAAACTTTTGGCTTGAAGCTGTAACACTACTATCAAACAAAATATCAAAAATAAACAGTAGAGGCTATGTATAAATTCTACTTAATATCTCTGATAATTGAATTTTCGAGAAGCGATTACAAAAAATGAAATTTGGATATACATATATAGGTTAAATTTTCTTGTGAAGTACTAAGGAAAAATTGTAAACTAATGGAAAGAGTATAAGCAAAATAAGGAAACTATTCATAAATCACCTAACTTAGTTATTCTACATATTATGAGTTAATATTGATAGGTACATAAACATTATAATCTTAAATTAAATAAGTGATAAGCCACTGATAGGCCCAAGGTAATGTTCTCATTCGTTAGCTAAAAATATAAGAGAGCCATCACAAAATCGTTTCTGGAACCGCTAAAGTGGTCCCCGTGCGCTATGTGGATTAAGGAGTTTGTGACCGTGATGAGT
Organism: uncultured Methanosarcinaceae archaeon; assembly: GCA_963848985.1. Lineage (GTDB taxonomy): Archaea > Halobacteriota > Methanosarcinia > Methanosarcinales > Methanosarcinaceae > Methanosarcina. The sequence continues at coordinate 3,756 of CAWKGG010000086.1, read as the reverse complement.
GTTTCATAGATCTTGATAGCGCTCAGACGATTTCCATCGATTTGCTAGCCGTAGTGAGTTATTTGATGATTTTTCGCTAGGTATGTCTTTTTATATAGTTAATAGATATAATTCAAGATTATTTGCCATTTTTAAGTAATAACTTGAATTAATTTCAGGATTGTTTGGTCAATTTACGCCTAACATTCGCAATTATTGGAGAATTAATTATGCTAGAAACTGGTAAATTGGTACTGTTTTGAAGATCAATATAATTAATTTAAGCTTTGTATTTCAGAAAAGGGGGTCAAATTATTCTGCTCTTTTTTGATATCTTTTTTCAACAGCATTTTTGAGTTATTCGATTTGTCTATTTTCGAATGGTATCCAGCGTACAAGTTCTGGACAAAATAATAAGTACTGCTTAAGGCTCAAAAAAGAAATCGGGCAATATTGAGTACCAGAAGGAATATCTTTATTGCCCTGGAGATTAGGTGACCAACTCATTTTATTATCCATGGAGATAACAACTATCAACATGAAGTTAACAACAATAAAATATTGTTTGTGTAATTAGTGAGATGATCAACTCGATGGCAATAATATATGCTAGACTCTACAAAATTGATATGATGCTGCAATTAAAACATATAACAAAGTTTGTATTCACAATACCACAATAGGTAAATAGTTTAAAAGAAAATAATCATCGAAAAACAATACAATTAATCATTAAGCAAGGAGATAAACTTCAATGAGCAGAGTTAAAAAGGTATTGACTATTTTGCTGACAGTTCTTTTTATTGTATCATTGACAGCAGCAGCATCGAGTGCGGAACCATATCACGAACACAACCATTTGGATCATGGCCATTTGGGCAGCGATGACCATGACGATCATCATCATCATCATCACCATGACGATGATGACTGTTGGGTGTGGAGTCCTACTAAAGACGAATATGTATATGTCTGTTAATGGTAACGATGACAAAAACTGCAGCATTGGGTGTAGCTACTAGTTCATAGGGTGATTTTTCATCAAGCTCACCAGAAGTGGTTATACCTTGCACAAAAGTGATCATTTGATTGATTTTTTGTATAGGAGTCAGTACAACTTTCTGCGTAGGATTTTGTACATTCATTTTAACATTCGCTGATGCTGTAGTATAGTTTGCAATATCAGTTGGTGTGAAGGTAGTATTTAATGTCTGCTGCTGACTTGCATTTAATACAGTTCCTAAGGGTGGAGTATAGACAAATTGTCCAGGTACAGAAGCCTCTGCATTTAGTTGAGTGCTGCTTAATGCTGTTACATAGTTTATGTTAGCAGTTACTTTAGGTAATTTTAGGTTTCATTTGAATATTACCTATAAACTGCCCAAATGCTATAGGCCATGTTCCCCCAGGCACCGTGGCTATAACTCTATTTTTTGTGGTGTTAATTACAGAAATAGTATTGCTCTGACTGTTTGCTACATATACCTTTTTCCCGTCCGGTGTAACTGTAACTCCCCTGGGAACGAATCCTACAGGCACAGTGGATGTAACAGTATTAGTTTTTGTGTTAATTACAGAGACAGTGTCATCATCAGAGTTTGTCACATATACACTAGTTCCATCCGGAGTGATTGCAACTCCACTAGGACTTGTTCCTACAAGCACCGTATCTGTAACAGTATTAGTTTTTGTGTTAATTACAGAAACGTCTCCAGGGTCGTCATAGTTGTTTGCCACGTATACCTTTGTTCCATCCGGAGTAACCGCAACTCCAAATGGTCCATCCCCTACAGGCACATTTGTAACAGTATTCGTTTTTGTGTTAATTACAGAGACAGTGCCTTCATCAGAGTTTGTCACATATACTTTTTTTCCATCTGGTGTGATTGCAACTCCAAAAGGTACGTTTCCTACAGGCACCATGGTTGTAACAGTATTAGTTTTTGTGTTGATTACAGATACAGTGTTATCATCAGAGTTTGTCACATATGTCTTTGTCCCATCTGGAGTGACTACAACTCCAAAAGGCCCATTCCCTATAGGGATCGTGGTTGTAACAGTATTAGTTTCTGTGTTGATTACAGATACAGTGTTACCATTTAAGTTTGTCACATATGCCTTTGTCCCATCTGGAGTGACTGCAACTCCATAAGGATTGTTTAATGTACTTGCGGATACAATGGCTGTAATATTGTTTGTGGCTGTGTCAATTACAGAAACATTAGTGCTGCCAGAATTAGTAATATATGCAAATGGCGCAGCTCCTGCTATACCTGTCAACATTAAAATAATAGCTGTCAAAACAAAGGCTATTGAAAATAACTTACTTTTATTGCTCATTTATTTCTCCCCTTTTTCATATCACAACTAATAAAAAATTGGACTATGTTCCATTCAATATCGAATAAGTTAATCTGCTTTGTAATATGTTGCCCCCAACTCTTGGATCAAATCAATTATATTGGTTAGAATTTTGGATTATAGAAAGTTATAACTTTCAAAAATAATTTATAATTACACCTATGGTGAATAACTATATCAACTTTTCTTGATAATTAAAGCTAAGATTAATATAGCAAATTCTTTTGCTTACAACAATAAATATTTTTAAAAAAAAGCTGTGTATATTCGGAACAATCAAATCAAAATGGGTGGCGATTTTGGCTGAAAAATGAGATAATACATAGGTTTTGGCACAAAAAACCTGCGCATTTATTAGGAACACTCCCGATGTACTTCACAATAAAAATATCCCCATACGATCGGTGAGTTATATACGCACAAAGGTCACTATTTATTCAGTGCCGTAGATTGTTTTGGTAGGGGCAAAGTAGAGAGGCTTAGATTTGGAAAATTCTATATTAATAGAATTATTACTCTATACAAAAATAAAAATTTAAAAATAGAATCACATAGATCTATTTTGTGGATTTATATCTAGTTTATTAGTTAGACTATGTAGATCTATATATAATCTTTTTATGCCACTATAGTTTTTTCGAATGAATGTATATTAAGGAAAAAAAATTCTATTAAATATATATATGCTAAAATATACTAACGTGTTGTATATCAATTTGTATATATATATCTCCTTTTATGCAAGTATAATAATGAGTACACTTATTAGAATGAATTAAACATGAAAGTTGAAAAAGTTAATTTGTAGGTTAATAGTGAAGAAACTTTTATAACTTATTTGTGATGCTTATTCAAATACTTGCCAAAAAAGGGGGTAAATAATTATCAAAATGGGGGTTAAATCAATAGTAAATAAACATAAGTTGTATTCTATAACCTTAGTTTCAGCAGCTCTGATTTTAATGCTGGTGAATATCGTAAGTGCAGCTTCATTTACATATATTGCGAACAGCAATGATAATACAGTATCTGTAATGGATACATCAACCAATAATGTTGTAGCCACGGTGAATGTTGGAGTCTCGCCACAGGTACTTGCAGTCACCCCAGATGGAACAGCAGTATATGTGGCTAACTCCGGCGACAACCCTGGAGACGTCTCTGTAATTGACACAGCAACAAATACGGTTGTAGCCACTGTGCCTGTAGGAAATGGGCCTTTTGATGTTGTCGTCACCCCAGATGGAAAAAAAGTATATGTGACAAACTCTGGTGATAGTACTGTTTCAGTAATTAACATAGCAACAAACAACACCGTTACAGCCACTGTGCCTGTAGGAAATGGGCCTTTTGATGTTGTCGTCACCCCAGATGGAAAAAAAGTATATGTGACAAACTCTGGTGATAGTACTGTTT
>CAWKGG010000085.1:0-9206 GCA_963848985.1 uncultured Methanosarcinaceae archaeon | reverse complement strand
AAAATGATATTATTTCTGCATTTAACGATGCATCTAAGGCAGCAAGTAAGTGGGGAGCTGATGTGGAGATTCACCTTCATTCTGCTCTTTATTATAGTTTTGCTTGCGAGGCTTCTACAATCAATGTTATAGGAATAGAATCAGCAGGTACTCCCTCATACATGGACCTGATCGACAAAAAGGTACTTGAAGACACTGATTCTTTCCTGAGGCTTGGGATTGCTAGAACTGATATTTATAGCCTAGCAGGAATACTTAATGAAATGTACTGTACTAATGTCTGGAAAGATCAACAGTATCTTCCCGAGATCGTTACGAAACTCGAAACCCCGGATGTTATAACAAAGAGGCTCATGCTTGCTTACAGACGTTTCGGGAACCTGATTAAGTACATAGGCCCTGACTGCGGGTTGGGTTCCTGGCCCAACCAGAAAATCGCTTATTTTTTGCTATCTAATGTAGCGCAGGGAATAAAGGATTTCAGGAAATCTCTGTGATTATTATAATTTTTTTTCCAGTTAGTTTTCTTGTAAGATCTGCACCAGGAAGTCAATAATCTAAATTAATATTCTAGGTTTGATGCCAAAAAAGAGTAGTTAACAAGAAATATTTTGCAGATTATCAGGCTTCCCTCTCATTTCAGTAGAATCTGTGCTATTATATATAATTTTTCCAAAAAAGCCAAAAGGTTCCAAAAAGCAGTGGAAATAAGGGGTCTTTTCATTTCTCCTTCTAATTTTACATTAAAGTAAATGAAATTGTCTTTCTTACTACTTGTTTATCTTTTTTTAACAATTTCGATTAATCAACTAATTATTTTTATACATACATCAACCGATAATATCTCAGTCTCAACAATCTTTTTCTTCTGAATTTTCCCTGTCCCTCACTCTGTTTCGTTTTCATATATCTTGTGATTTGTAATAAGACATCATATTATTGGGAATTTTCCTTTTTGAGGCTTGTTGCTGCCTGAGCAATATGTGTTAGAATCCACCTAGCTACCTTGATTTTATTTTTGCGATTCTCTCGGTGTAAAATTCATCAGTAGATTAGTATGCATTAGGAACAGTTCCAAGCTCTTAAGCAAGCTGATATCCTGAAGAAAAATTTTTTTAATTACCTATTTCAGCAATTAATATTTTTCAAATACGAAGTTATTTTAGCAAGATGAGGTTTAAAGGAAAAAAATTGCTAAATGAAGAATGCTAAGAGTTGGGTTGATTGAAATTAATGGATCTACTACTTGTCAAACGTATAATATACTTATATTTCCATTAGTCTTTGAAAAAAACTCAATATAAAACCATTCCTAAAAACACTAATAAATTAATTGTGTCCGCAAGTTGCTGAAAACAGTGAGCACAAGAATTCTCTGTTTTTCCTCAGATGCAGGGTTATTACACTTTTTTTGGAATTTATCAATAACTTTTGACACGCCAAAAGAAGTTTTGAGAAAAAATTCGGTAAAAAATTAGCGGGCTCGAAGGGATTTGAACCCCCGGCCTATGGATTAAGAGTCCATCGCTCTGCCTGACTAAGCTACGAGCCCAAGCATTATTATCTCATTGAATGAGCGAACCTCAAAATGCATTTTTAAATATTTATAGGTTTCGGGATAAGTATAGCTCTGTAAATCTTTCATAGGATTTTTTTCTCGCAATTTGAGAAAATCTTTTCTTGATAAATTAAGTAATTCAAGAAGTTAATCATCAATCCTTGTTGAAAGAGCTAAAAGTGTGCTTTAATTTTTTTAATGAGTAACAAAATATTGACATCTTTCTTGGATTAAATGTTACTTACTATATCATAAGAACTGGAATTCAAAGAATTTTGGATTCAGTATGTAAGTCCTCTGTTAACCTTTCAGGTACTTTCATTTATTTGTGACAGTTATTCGAGAATTTCATGTTCGCTTTGGTTAATCTATGAAATATAAATAAAGAAAATTTGAGAAACTTCCGATTTCAACAAATTGCTTATATGATTTTTATAAACAATAAGCCAAAATTTGGGTTTATCGGGCTCATCTAAAATTTATATCATAAAATAGGTAAATTTAAACAGACTAAAGTAGGGAAAATTAAACTGCAATTGACAAAAGAGACTGTATAGGTCTTGTCATATATTTTTTTTACTTCATTTTTTTAAATTAATTTGCATAAAATGTGAAAAAAGATGCTCTCATTCAGCGAAAAACATAAATATCATCACCATATATGAAGATGATGCAATAAAGCAGCGCAGCCTTGTGCAGCACTGAATAAGCATACATTATCCCGCCTTAACTCAGTGGTAGAGTGCGCGGCTGTAGTTCGGCTCGTGCGGGAAAAATTCCCCGTACATTTCTGCGCAGGCACCGCGATGTCCCCGGTTCGAGTCTGGGAGGCGGGACATAAAATATTTAACAGTATCGAAACCTTGACAGAATGGTTAATATATTAGAAAAACATCTAACATTTACTTGCAACGCGAGTAAAACAGTGATTAAAGACACCTAAGTGTCCGGATAGTGTAGAGGCCTATCATGGAGCCCTGTCGAGGCTCCGACTCGGGTTCGAATCCCGGTCCGGGCGTTTCTTTTTTGCTTTAATAACTAAAAGATATTTTTAATTATAAAGCCTAATATAATGACAATCTGGCTTTCTAAATTTAATTCCTACTTTTCTGCTTAAGATAATCAGCTATTCAGGTCAATTTTAACTTCTTTTCGTTTTTGAGCTTTTTTGCCCTCGCATAATTGTTGATTCATGAGTTTTAAACCCGCTTTTCATAGATGTACACAAAAATTCCATATATTTTCTCAAATGATAGTAGCTTGAAAATTAATCTAACTTTCAGTGCTAGATGTATTAATATGCAAAATTAATTGTTTTTGTGAGCGGATTAGAGTGGAAGAAATAAAACCTACATATCTGATGATCATTAGAAAGCGTTTGAAGTTGGTGTCGTTTTACGGACTCATGCATCTCTTCTTCAAGCTTCTTTAAAGAGCCACGCGCAATTTTCTCTTCGTAAGTACTTGTTTAAAAATACCTCCCCGAAAGCAGAATGACAAGATCCGATGGTTTCCTCCTACTGAATCCAGACGTAAAGACGACTCTCAACAAATCCTTATAGTTTTGATCATAGAGATCATCATTCTCATTCTTTAGCCAAGTAATTTTCCGACAATACTCTGTAGAAGCAAACTCCCTGTTAATATCAACAGTCTGACTATATAATTCTGGAGCAGCTGTCAGATTACCGAAATAATCAATCGCTTTCCTGATCGTAGATACATTATGGGTTTCATTTGCAGTAATCTTGGACATTGGAAAAGCAGCCCTACTCAGCACAACCCCCTTGGAATTTATGCGCACGAAAATTTAAGTTACAGTTTCAATGTCCAGATTAGAATCCAGTTCAATAAGACTATTTTTTTTAGTTATCTTTTTAAGATTCACAATTTTTTGATAGATTTGATCCTCCTCAATTTCAATAATAATCTCTAAATAATTTTTTAAAGTTTTGAAGATGCTTTCTTCTCATGAAATGCTTGTAGATGTGTCTGGATTCCGGGCATTGTCTTTCTGTATGGAAGCGTTCAAAACTTCAAAATTCTCTTCTGTCGGCTGAAATGCAATTTTGATCTTTTTTGCCTATAATCCTTATTTATTACATACTAGCCAAGAATAGCTGACCTTAAAGCAGTTACTTGCTCTGTACATCGATCAGAACTTTTTTTTTGGAGGAAGAGATTCTATTTCGAGTCATCACAATCAACGACTCCATGAATTAGATAATTTTTTGATTTTCTTATGATTTTTAGGAATGGTTTTCGGAACTGACTAAATTCAAAAATACTTTAGAAGTGCAAACGCTTTTATAAGTTTTCGTTCGATACTAGTCAGATGTGAACACTGGAGATACAGTTCGTGCGGAAATCTATGTATCAGGAAGGGTACAGGGCGTTGGTTTTCGAAGATTTGTAAAGAACGCTGCTGATAGGCTTTTTGTGGACTGCAATCCTATAAACCTTAGAGACGGCAGAGTTTTAGTGATAGCCGAAGGTCGGTGTGAAGCCATCAAAATTCTTATGAGTGAACTCCGAAAGGGACCAACTATTTCACGCGTGGATAATCTCGATGTCATGTTCAAGGAAGCTACAGGAAACGTATATGATTCCTTAGGTAGATCCTAAATTTTTACGATTTTTTAATATTATTATGATTTGTATAAATGGTGTCGGAATTGACTAGATTCGAAGCTATTTATCTTCATATGCTTAATCTATTGTGTTCTCCATAGAAGTTAAAGTGGGTACAGTAAAGTGTAATTCGATTTATCAATAACTCTATATTTTCTTCGAAAAAGAGCTTGAAATTCTTCGAATAACAGGAACAAACAAATAAAAATATTTTTTATAAAGTTTATTTTAAGTGTCAAGTTCATCAAGTTTTTTTGATACATTTTTATGCAATAGATACATCTGATTACTAACTGATGAATAATTAGAAACACTATCAATAGCCGATAGTAATGTGAGACTAGCCCACCAAAATTCGCTCATTGAATTCCAGTAAAGATTACAATTGATATTTTTATCTTAGGCTGAATAGTTATCTATTTTTATTAGTTCAATCTTTTTCTGGTTCTTTTTTCTCCAAGTTTTTTCTCTAGTCCACTTTCTACAGATGTACACAAGAAACCATCTATTTTCTCAATATGAAAATAGCTTCAAAATTGATCTAGCTTTCAATAATAATAGTGTGCAAGTAGGCAAATAAATTATATACATGTGCACATCTGTGGAATTTCAGCTCTCATATTGGGTTCATTCTGCAATTGTATTTATGATATTCCTGCGGGCCAGGAAACCAACAAGTTCTTCTTCAAGGTCCAGGACTGGAACACCTCCTACATCGTGTTCCAGCATGGTTTGAACAGCTTCTGAAAGAGGGGTATTGGTGTAAACACTGATTACATTACGAGTCATGATATCTCCTACTAGTAGGTTCTTGATCCTTGAATCTTGCTGATTGCCAGCCACAAGATCCCGGAAAGAGCGCATAGCAAAAGCGATATCATCTTCTGCAACAATACCTACAAGCTTCCCATTTTCAAGAGCTGGCAGCCTTCCCACATTTTTATCCAAAATTAGATGCCTGGCATGACTCACACGATCCAAAGGGCTAATAGTGATAGGACTTTTTTCCATTACTTCTCCTACAAAGCCGTTGAAACGGTTTATCTTCATAAATTCCTGGGGAGTCACCCAACCCATTACGTTCCCTTCATCAGTTATGAGGATCACGCCGCCTTTTTTTTTCATCAGGGTAAGGGCATCTTTAACGTCTGTATCTGGCAGAACCTTTACAAAGTTGTCGGATACGGCTGTTGCAACATGCAGAGAAGATGCTGGTTTGCTCAGTTTCTTTCGAGTTCCGAGTTGCTCTGTCAGACTTCTCATGGTAAGTATTCCAAGAACCTGATCACTGTGGACTACTAGTAGTCTTTTTGTGTTCTTTTTCTCCATAAGGTCTAGAGCGTGTGATATGGTGTCTGACTTGTCAATCCTGTGTGGCTGTACCATTATGTCTTTAACTTGCATGCAATTCACCTTATGCGTATCCAGAATTTTCATTATATTTTTCGCAATTTTTTTGCGTGTTTTCATCATCCGTTTTTCTAGATTTTGAGACTTTTAAATATCTTCTGGGATTGCAAAAATTCATTAGCTATACCCCCATTCTGCGATTGTAATAAATTAAAAATCAAAAAAAATAATAAAAACTCTCAATTTTTTACTTAGTATCCTGGTTTTGCTTTTGTTGTCTTTCATGTGACTATTTATTTTCATGGTTGCGTTTATTTCCATACCCTGTATTTTAGAGGATAGCTTTCATGATATCTGTTCTGCTTAGTATGCCCACTATATCTTCTCCATCACTGACAGGAAGGGCAGTAACTCTTTCTTCAATCATTTTTTTTGCAGCTGTACTGACGTTTTCATTCACTTCAATAGAAATTATTGGGGAAATCATGATATCTTCTGCGGTCAGAGGCACCTCTTTTACGTATCTGTAGATTTTCTGGCCTGCAGGGGAAGATTTGCGGGCCATTTTGATATTTTTTGTGGAAAGCCCGCCTTCATTGTCAGTTAAGAGATTTAAAGCAAGGGTTTTCCTGGAAATGATCCCGACAGATTTTCCTGTATCATCCTTAACGACTACTCTTTCAATCTCGTTTTTGTTCATTTCGTCGATTACATGGTTGAGAGTATGATGTCTGTGAACAGAAACAACATCTTCAGTCATTAATTTAGAAATTTTTGTTTTCATTTCCTCGGCGTTTTCCGCAACATAGCGTACGAGATCTGTCCTGGTAACGATACCTACAATTTGGTTCTTTACCACCGGGATGTTATGCACTCGGTTCTCAAGCATTAAGGCGGATGCTTGAGAAATGGAGGCTTCGGGGTAGATAGTAATGACAGATTCTGTCATCAACAGTTTTATAGGAATCTGATCTATTGGCCTTCTCCTCCAGAGGGGTTCAGCTTGAGCCAGACGGTTGATAATGTCCGATTTAGTGATAATTCCCACCATCTTATCCTTGTTCAGAACAAGCAACGTACTGATTCTATGCTTTAACATCAGTTTTCTTGCATGTGATACGGGCTCATCTGCGTTTATGACATACACAGGTGAACTCATGATGTCCGCCACATTCATGGAATACCTCCTTAATTTTTATGATATATAAGTGTTGATAATTACAGTTTTTGAATCGGTTGCGAAATTCACAATTTGTAACTGTAAATGTTATAGTTTTAGGGGTAATAAAGCATGCTTTTTGCTGGAGTGAAAACTAATTTGCGAAGGTTAATTTAAAATTAGCTCCACTCCAAGATATTGAACACCTGCGCTATAGAATTGTTTCTTGATCTATTCAGCAAGGGAATTTTTTCCTCTCTAAAATCCTGCAAAATTAAGCTCAAACTTTTTCTGGTTCAATTTAATTCAGTTAACTTAGAGAATTCCTACAAATCTCCGATTTCAATAATTTACCTATATATATTTATAAGCAATCAGCCGAAAATTGGGATTTATCGAAATTTTCTTAATTTAGCTTTGGATCGTGTGTTAAATATTCTGTTCAGAACTCAAAAGTTTCAGGAAATCACTCTCTGTAATTATGCCACGTAGCAATCCTTCTTCCAGTACTGGGAGTGAACCTATTTTTTCCTCGAGCATAATTCCCATCGCTTTTCCCATGTCTGTGCCAGAACTTGTCCATATCAGATCTTTCGAGACAATAGAACCCACAGGCTGGTCAAGGGCTTCATGAATATTTCCTGTTGTCAGTTTGCTGAAAGCGTCTCCCCTCCCAAGGAAATGGACAATATCAGAGGCTGTAACTATTCCAGCAAAGATTCCATTCTTAACTACAGGGAGTCTTCGGAGCTTGTTCTCTACCATTAATTTTGCCGCATTCCCAATGGGTGTATCAGTTGATACCATCTTTACGCTTTTGGTCATGTAATCATCAACAGTTTTATTTGTCACTAGCCCGCCCATAAGTTCTATTACGTTCCTTTCGGTAAAGATTGCAACCACATGCATGTTACCGTCAACAATTGGCAGACCCCCTGTCCTTCTTTCAAGCATCACTGAAACAGCTTCTTTAAAGTCTGCCTGTTCGTGGAGATAGGCAATATCAGTTTCCATTATTTGTCTTATTTCCTCGTTTATTGCAGCCAGCAGATTACCCTTGAAGCGTTTTTCAACGAGTAAATTTTTTTTACCGCCCCCCAGAAAATCTATAATATCTACGGAAGTAACTACTCCTTCCAATCTCTGTGTTCCAGCATCTGTAATAGGGACGCGCCTAAATCTCTTTTCAGTCATAATCTTAATTGCTTCCATAATGGTTGCTGTGGGAGGAAGAGTCACTACATTCCTTGTTGCTAAAGCTAGGATGCGTCCTTCATGTTCCGAAATGCGTGACTTAAACTCAAGTGGGCCTATGTCCATTGTGCCCGTACTACTTGCCATCTTAGGGTCGTTCCGTTGCACTCCTCTGTCCTCTTTGTTCAGTTTTCCCTTAATTTTGATTTTTTCGGCTGATGAAAATGTTGTATTTTTGTTCAATTGGACCACCGAGTTCGAGTTGCAGTTAATTGCTTTTTTCACATGCCTTTTTTCTTCCTGCCCACTTGCAGGAATTTCCTTGGAATCTTAAGCTTATTTTTCAGTAAATTCATGTTTTTCCTGAAAAACAAAACCTGATAGTATTTTTTCCCGAATCTTTCCGAAAGGTTTTCTTTATTTGTCAACTATATTTTTTAATGACAATCTTTAATTCTATAATCTTTTGTGTGAAAGTTTTTCTTTCAAAAAGCGGCTTTCAAAAGGTTATTCAGTCCAGGCATTGACAATGGATTCAAGAAGGTCCTGTCTATCAATGATTCCGGATATTTTTCCATTTCCATTTACTATAGTCACTCTTCCGATATCATAGTGAATGATCATCTCAATTGCGCTCCGGACGGAATCGCTCTCTGAAAGCGTGTATGTAGGAGTTGACATTACCTTTTTAACCTTTGGGCTGTCATTAAGGCTGCTTGCTCGCTCATCTTCCAGCGAACTTCGCACAGCTCCTGATTTGATTATATCTCTCCTGGTTATCATTCCAATAGGTTCTCCTCCATTTGAAACTACTGGAATACCTGTATAATTTGTTTCGAGCATATGCCCCCAAACTTTGCTGATCCTCTCCTCTGGAGAACAGGTTTTGACTTTTTTTGTCATTATCGCTTCTATCTTTTCAGGAATGTTTCTTGGGATTTCCACATTTCTGAGAATGTCTACATCACTCAGAATCCCTACAACTGTATGTTCGTCAGTTGAAATGACAACTGGACACCTGTTTTGTTTTGATTGCACGATCAGCTTTGCAGCTTTCATGACATCCATATCTGGAGTGACTGTTGGGGTCTGCCTTGCATATCCTCCCACAGTGACATTCGAGCGAGTAGATGTGACTCGAAGAATGTCTTGGTCGTTCAGCATTCCCACAAGCCGGTTCCCTTCATCGACAACAACAATACCTCGAAGAAAGTAATCACGCATCAGCTGACGGGCGTGAGTTATAAAGTCCCCAGCTTTGATACTTACAGGTTCACATGACATAATTTTGTCCACTTTCATTTCTTACCTTCC
>CAWKGG010000084.1:0-17751 GCA_963848985.1 uncultured Methanosarcinaceae archaeon | reverse complement strand
CTGCTATCAGGACTGATCATAATTTGGCTCACTCCCTTTATGACCATAAATCTACTTGTCATATACCTTTTGGCTACTATATACCTCTATGTGGGGTCTCTGCGCTGGGAAAGGAGGCTTGTATCCCAGTTTGGTGATGAATACCGGGAGTACCAAAAACGGGTTAACAGGATAATTCCCCAATTTTGGGGTCATCGTTAGGAAAACAGAGTATACAGTTATTTTCTAGATTGAATGTATGGTATGATTAATAGGATGATATAAATGACAATTTAGAGTTTAGGGACAACCCAGGCATATGAATACATATCCTTTATACTCAGGCAAACAGAACACTCTAATTTTTGGATGATTATGGATAGATCATCTAGTCTTTTCTAAAACCTGACTATGACAGTTTCTATTCTTTTTGTTGAAATTGTCCTAATTTTTTCAACTTTTTTGTCAGAAAACGTAATTTGATAGTTTAAATTAATTTACCCAAATCTGAGGATTTACTTCGAAGAGGGAAAATATTTCGCGAATGATTGATTTATATTTTGGGAATGATTAAGTTACTTGTAAAGGGGGTTTGTGACTGGCACAAAACAAAATTGAGAAGTCTGAAGAAGAATGGAAAAAAGTTCTGACTCCTGAACAGTATAATATACTGAGGCAACGAGGTACAGAAATGCCTTTTTCCGGCAAATTATGTTTTAACAAGGAAAAAGGGATTTATACATGTTCTGCCTGTGGGCAGGAGCTCTTTTCCTCCGATGACAAATTTGAGTCCGGTACCGGATGGCCAAGTTTTTATGAAGTGATTTCCAGTGGTAATGTCCACCTTTTGAAGGATGACATTCATTTCATGCACAGGATCGAGGTAGTTTGTTCCAACTGTGGCAGCCATCTTGGGCATGTTTTTGAAGATGGATCCACTTCAACAGGAAAAAGTTACTGTATCAACTCTCTTTCTTAGACTTCAAGAAAAAAGGAGAGAAGGAGTAGACAATTAAAAAAAATCCTTTCTGCAAATGAACGCAAGAATGAAATTATTTTCTCAACATGACATTATAGGTTAAATGTTAGTCAAACTTTCAATGAATAATAGTGGGCAATAGGCAAACAAATTCCATATGCGTGTCTATCTGCTGTATAGCTTGCATTTGAGTGAATTAGCTATAGCAATTTTTCTCAATTGAATGAAACCGCAAAAATTCATTACACTGGAAACTTAATTCTGAAAACATCAATAATGTATACCTGAACAATCATTTATGTTGAAGCTGAAAAAATACATAGATTTTAGCAACCAACATAATTTGGTAATTTCAAGAATTTTTTATTTCTGGATTAAAAACATGTTATTTATGTGTTCAAGAATCGAAGCAGGCTTCCTACATCTTTAGATGTTGGAGGAGTGCGTAATCTTATTAACTCTTGTTTTAGTAGAATATTCCTATGAAAGTTATAATATTTTTGCGTGAACATGCTTATCATGGAATCTACTAAAACAATACAATTAAAAATAATGGGTATGATTTCGATTTAGCAGGGACTTTAAAAAAATATGCAAATTGAATGAACTAAGTTTCTAGTATGGTTCTTGGTAATAGAATAATAATTTCGCCTAGAAAACTACAACCTATGGTTTATACTCATCTCCGAGGAAACATCTGTTTGAAGTCTCAAGTGAGTTGTAACATTCCGAGACAGGTGCTGTGATTTATAAAATAATAGTATAACTTGCAAAAATAGGATGAATTAATGGCAAAAAGTAACATACTCTTCTACTTCTATGACATTATCTTATAAGAGAGATTATACGATAACATAAGACTCTGTGAGTATAACTATGTTTAGTCATGGTAGGAAAACCTAGAAAATCTGTAACTATCCTTATGAAAAGCAATTATTTCGTCCTCTTTGGAAATCTGAAGATTCTAAAGTCATGAAGGATAATGATTATGATTATCTTTCCATCTTATCGTATCACGAGAACTTTCAGACATGAAAATCGAAGAAACTTCGACTTTCATGGGTATAGATATAGGTATAAATTTCTTAGCTGTAGCTTCCACTACTGACAAGAAATGCAAATTTTTTGTAGGTGGAGAAATAAAAACAAAAAAAACGTATACAAAAATATGAGATCAAGATTACAATCTAAGGGAACTTGTCAGCTAAGAGGATGATAGAGCATTTAGCTTCAAAAGAGAAACATCTAATGACAGATGTTAATCATTGTATTTCCAAAACAATCGTAAAATCTGCAATTGAAAACGGTGTTTCTGTAATAGGTTTAGAAGGCTTAATTAGAATAAGGGATAGAATTAACAGCGATCTAGGAAGAAACATAAATATCTTAAAAATAGCTGGGCTTTTTACCAATTGCAACATTTGACTGAATATAAAGCAACGAGTTCTGGAATAATAACAGAATATGTGAATCCGGAATATACTTCCATGACTTGTTACAGGTGTAACCATATTTCTAAAAATAATAGAAATGGATCAAATTTCCTTTTTATACTTGCGGTTTTGAACTTAATGCCGATTTAAGAGGCAAAATTCCCTGGAAAAGGGGTAAGTGAAGAGATTTTCTAGATTTGTGCTGGTGCCATATTCGATCTATTCTAGTTAATATAGTGAATCAACATTTCTAAGATAAGGATTAAAGTTTAATTAATTTAAATCTAATTTTATTGTTCTTTTAAAATTGGGAAATAAGCAGAAAAAAATTAAAATGACTTCGCATTTAGTTCTTTCTCAAGTGTTTCTGTAATTGTTTTCATAATTCTTATTCTAGAATAGCGCTTGTTATTTATTCCACAATAGTCCATTGAGCATTAAAGGTGCTTGTTTTCTGAAGCATCTCATCAATAGCAATATTATATTCTTCCCATTTGCTCCGATTTCGCCAGGCTTCATCTGTTATTTTCCAGCTTTTTTCAAGATCATTTTGCCGGCTTTTGAAACGTTCAACCTGAGTATCCTTATCGACTTGAAGCCAAAATTTAAGAATAATCGCTCATGTTCCTGTAATAATATTTTCAAATTCGTTCATTTCCCTATAAGTACGTTTCCATTCCTCTTCGCTGCAGAGCCTCTCTCCCCTTTCTACAAGGACTCTGCTGTACCCACTCCTGTCGAAAATCGTTATGTATCCAGCGGTATGGATCTTTTCACAAAATCGCCATAGGTAGTGATGAACTTTTTCAATATAGTTTGGTGGATCCACAGGTCCAACCCTGTAGAGCATGGGGTTCAGCTCTTTAACCAGGCGATGAATGGTCTCCGCCTTTGCCTGCGGCATCCAACCCTTCAAATATTGTAATCATGGAGCGCTTTTTTCTGAAAAGCTCGTACTGCAAGGTTTCAAGCTTCTGTTGGTAAAGCTTTTTGGATTTTTTGTATTCCTTAGAGGAAATGGTTTGTGACAGATCGATTTTATCCAAGACAGAGGTACTAAATTCAAGGGGCATATGGCGTATCTGTTTTCTCAAGCACTTTTTCTACAATTGGCAGGTACTTATTATATTCATGGATGAAATCCAGTTCCATTTCATTTTTCTTTTAGTATTCATCGATGGTTATGAGGATGCCTTTTTTTTGAATTTTCTTGAAACGGAACCTTATGAAGTATAGTTACAGAAAAATAATTTACTATTGCTTTTTTGAAGAAATAAAGCATTGCTTACCAAATATTTTTTGGCAATAATTAAATCGAAGATACAACTTTATGAGATATATTGATTTAGGAAGTTTACTTTTAGTTGAAAATGGTAGAAACTTCGGTTTACATTCAATAATTTTAAAATTTAATAATTCAAGTATTTCGCATAAACTTCTATCATCTAAAGGCGTAATATGATCAAAAAACATAAAATAATCTTTAGCACAATAACGATAATTAGGCTGGAGGATCAAAAAACTTCCATTAACCTTCAGAATCCTATAAATTTCTCTAACTGTTTGAATAATTTCTTCTTTTTTTAGATGCTCAAAAAAATTGCTCGTGAATGCAACATCCACGCTATTTGACTCGATATCACTTAGATTCGTCGAGGGTGATAAAATAACATCAACGTCTGTTTTTGCAAAACATTTTGTATCTGGATTAAGATCTACAGCTATTTTTTTACGAGCGTCAATCGCATTAATAAATTCACAGTATCCAGAGGCAACATCAACCACAACACTATCAGTTGGTACATATCTTTGGAAAAAATTTTTACATAAAACATCCCACATTTTTTCTTTAAAAGCGAGTTCTTTTTGTTGAAATCGATGACGATATGTTTCTTCCACTTTAAAATCAATCTGGCACAATTTATTCACCACTCATATAGGGATTTTTTTATTAATTCCTAAATCAGTATCTGAAGACTTGATTTCCGGAAATGTCTCCCCCTATTTTAATGTAATTTTTCTAAAAATTATCCAAACTCGTAAGTCCCAATTTTTTAAATAAATCCTATACCTTTATTTTCTTTCAATTTTATGATCATCTCCTTTTTTTGTTCGTCTGTAATTTCATTTTCAAGCGTGTAGTTCTCTGAAAATACTGGCGAATTTTTAAATATATTTGCATATTTTGCTATGTAATCATTTATAGTGCATATAAATTTTGCAGGATTTCCAGCATATACACAATTATCTGGAATATCCTTTGTTATCAAACTCCCTGCTCCAATTATTACATCATACCTACTTTTACATTCATCAAAACTATTGTGTTATTGCCTCTGAAAATCCTATCTCCGATCTCAATTTGTCTTATTTTTATATAGCCAAGATAATTTTTTGTGCTTGCATCGTGTGCAATTAAATGCATCTAGGAGCCAAAGTTACATCATCACCGATAGAAATTAACCAACAATGTGAATAATCGATAAAACAGTCAGGTTGAAGATTAAAATTTTTTCCGACTTTCAACCCCCTATCAATTAATTCATCTAAACTGTAGCCTATAAACATAGGCGTATAACTATTGAATTTAGTTTAGTCATTAATATTCACAGTACCATAAATGTTATAAGCTTTTCCTTCACTTTCATAATAAACATAGGCGCATAATGGATCCTCACCATTTTTTATACAATCAGCTTTTACATAGGTTCCGTTGCAAAAAATCCTTTCTAATGATACAATAGAATAAAACGAAAATCAAAGATAGTAATATGCTATCTAATTCCTTTAAATGGAAGCATCATGAAGAAATTATCCTATTGAATGTAAGATGGTACTTAAAATACCCATTGAGCTATAGAAATTTAAAGGGAATGACTATAAAAAGAGGAATTCAAGTTGATCACAGTACTATAATGAGATGGGTACATCAATATTCCCCTGAAATGGAAATGGAGTTTATAGTTTTTCAGATTAGGTTTAGGATTATTCTAGTTTTGAGACGATTGTCTTTATACAAATCAAATGTTCTAACAATTAAATTTTTTCATACTGTCTGTCCTAACAAAATATTTTTACATATCTGAAACCCAGTTAATTATGTTAACAGATAAATTGACCTTGATGAGTTCCGGAAATATTGAAGACAGAATCCAGAAGGTAAAGAAAAACGAATTGGTGGAAAAACTAATAGTTAATTATGCATCGAAACAAAGGAGCAAGCAGGTATGCTTACAGAAACAGATATAAGTATTTTATTAAGGGTAACTTGTTCCTTGATTTCAAATCATGTTATAAGTTAAGAAAAAAGGACAAAAAGGTTATTATAAGAGCCTTTACTGAAATGCAATGAGTAAGTTCTTAACTTATAAGGGATTAGCATTCCATAATTACAAGAAAACTATTCCTTCTTCAGAAAATGGACGTTTGGTCGATCCCACTCCAGAGTTGGTAGATCGATACATCAAAGATGAAATATGTATATAAAATTTCTATATATCTGGATATAATGGATGGACATGGCATTTTTTACAGATGCCAAGGTATATGCAGTCCAGGAATCTAAAAATAATACAATCATGTGAATAAGAAAAAATACTAAGATAGATATTGAAAATCAATAACTGGATGGGTTGAAGGGTCATATGGATCTATATTAGGTAAGTAATGCCCTAGCAGTTTCCCTAACGCTCTTATCCGATGTATAGATAGGCTTCCATCCTATTGCCTTGATTTTTTCGATGTCTAATCTCATCCTTGGTACATCACCTTTCCATCCTCTGCTTCCTCCAGTGTAGATAAACTTAATATCAGAAAGCTCCATTTCTTTCACAATAATTTTTCCTATTCCGGTAGCGCTGATAGTATCCTCTGAGCCAATGTTAAAGATATTTACATCTTCTTCGCTTTTTTCTATTGCAAACAATATCGAATTGACGCATTCTGATACATGCAAATAGGATTTTTCCTGCTTACCGTCGCCCAGAATCTCCAGTTGCGTAGGATTTTCCCGCAGTTTTCTGATGAAATCAACAATAATTCCATGAGTGCTACGAGGGCCGACAATGTTTGCAAAACGGAAGATCCATGCTTGCATATCAAAAGTATGAGAGTATGAGGTAATAAGAGCTTCACAAGCAAGTTTGGAAGCGCCATATAGTGATATAGGAATAAGGGGGCCGTAATTCTCTGGAGTGGGCATTATATGTGCCTCTCCATAAATTGTAGAGGTGGAAGTAAATACAACATTTTTAACGTTGTTTTTCCTCATAGCTTCCAGAAGATTGTAAGTTGCCAAAATGTTCTGGTCGAAATGGATTTTAGTATCTGAAGCTCCAAGCCTGACATCTGGATTCGCAGCTATATGATAAATTAGGTCAATATCTCTGCAAGCTCTTTCTATCACTTCATTGTTACGTAGGTCTCCTTTTATCAATGTGAAATCAGTGTTTTCAAGATGTTTTTCAATAAATCCAATTTTTCCTGAACTCAGA
The DNA here is from genome assembly GCA_963848985.1 of uncultured Methanosarcinaceae archaeon. GTDB lineage: Archaea > Halobacteriota > Methanosarcinia > Methanosarcinales > Methanosarcinaceae > Methanosarcina. The sequence continues at coordinate 10,867 of CAWKGG010000084.1, read as the reverse complement.
TTATCAAAAATAGTAATTCTGTTTTCTTCTTCTATAAGACGATCAACCAGGTGGCTCCCTATAAAACCGGCTCCTCCCGTTATAAGTATATTCTTTTTTGTGGGCATTGGAAATCTCCAGTTCAATAATTAGTTCCTTACCCGATGACGGATGAATATATTTGAGTTTTAACAGACAGATTCTGTATTTAGAGACAGTTAGCATTGCTGTTTAAAGGCTTTAATTTTTTTGGCAAAGTAAGTATTTATAACTTATTCTTTTGCTTGTAAATAATTATTATCAATTTTTGCAAGACCTAGGTACACACTTATTATTCCATTATTTTTGCAAAAAGTTTCTTACTAGTTCACTTGCTCGGAATAGGGACTCAAACGTGCCGGCATCGCTCCAGAATCCATTAAGAATTCTGTATCCCATTACGTTCTTATTTATATAATAGTTGTTCACATCCGTGATCTCAAGTTCGCCTCTTCCCGAAGGCCGGAGGGTTTTTATGACATCGAAAATTTCACAATCATATATATAGAGACCTGTAACTGCAAAATTGCTCTTTGGGTTTTCAGGTTTTTCTTCGATACCAATTACCGTGTTTCCTTTCAGTTCTGCAACTCCGAACCTATTGGCATCGGTGACTTCCTTTAGGAAGATCTTTGCGCCACTCGTGAAAGCCGAGATATCTTTTTTGATATTATCCTGGAAAATGTTGTCCCCCAGAACAACTGCTACGTTGTCCCCATATGCAAAATCTTCTGCAAAGGAAAGAGCTTGAGCGATACCTCCGGCTTCTTCCTGGATTTCGAAAGTGAAGCGAACCCCAAATTCCGATCCTGAACCTAGAAGTTCAAGGAAATGTCCGGCATGACCCCTACCTGAAACTATCATTATATCTATGATCCCAGCACTGATAAGAGTCTGGAGTGGGTAATAAATCATTGGCTTGTCATAGACAGGCAAAAGGTGCTTATTCGTTACTTTAGTAAGGGGGTAAAGCCGACTGCCTGTTCCGCCTGCGAGAATAACTCCTTTCATTTTGATCTTTCCTCCAGATATGCTTTAAGGGCTTCTTTCCAGTGCCTCATGGGTCCTGTTTTAGTATTAACCAAAATCGAATATTTAGGACGTTTTGCCTTTCTTGGGAATTCATCTGTTGAACAGGGAGCAACGTTTCCAATGATTGCTTTTGCAAATTCATACCAGGAACAAGTACCTTCGTTTGTGATATGGTAAATTCCGGGTGAAAGTTTGATGATTTCACCGGTTTTATGGGCAAGGTCTACAGCATAGGTTGGCTTTCCGAACTGATCATTTATTACTTTCACAGAATCCATATCTTCAGACAGCATGAGCATTGTTTCAACAAAATTTTTGCCTTGTAGACCAAAAAGCCAGGATGTCCTTATGATCCGGTAATTTTTAATATTTACAATTATATTTTTTTCTCCCCTTAGTTTCGACTGGCCATAGACATTTATAGGATTTGTTTTATCAGACTCTAAGTATTTTTTTTTTGAGCCGTCGAAAACGTAATCGGTACTGTAATGTACCAGGGTCGCTCCTACACTGGAACAGCTTCTTGCAATATATTCGAGAGCTCTGCCGTTGACGTTGAATGCAAGCTCTTTATTTTCTTCGCACCCATCAACATTGGTATAAGCTGCTGCGTTGACAACTACATCAGGTTTTAGTTTTTCGATCACCAAGCGGACACGATCTTCATCGGTGATGTCAAGCTCTGAACGGGTAAATTTAATGGCGTCTAGAAAGACTTTGTTTAGTTCCTTTCCCAGCATTCCCCCTGATCCAAGAATCAGTGTTTTAATTTTTCCCACCACCATTTATTTTCAATATACCATTTCACGGTAGCTTCAAGAGCTTCCTCAAAAGAATATTCTGGATCCCAGCCGAGTTCCTTTAATTTGGAGCAGTTTAGAGAATACCTGAAATCGTGACCTTTGCGGTCCTTTACATACTCCATCATGGATTCATTTTTTCCAAGTAATTCCAAAATTTTATGCGTAATTTCAATGTTAGTTTTTTCGTTTCCTCCACCTACGTTATAAATCTCACCTTCAATGCCGGAATGGAGGACAACGTCTACAGCTTTACAGTGATCGAGTACATAGATCCAGTCTCTTACATTAGTGCCGGTTCCATATACTGGAACCTTCTTGTTCTCAAGGAGATTTGTTACAAAAAGTGGTATAAGTTTTTCAGGGTATTGATAGGGTCCGAAGTTGTTGGTACATCTTGTGATTATAATGGGAAGCCCGTAGGTAGTATAATATGATTGAGCAAGAAGGTCGGACCCGGCTTTACTCGATGAATACGGACTTGAGGGAGTCAAGATATCTGTCTCTTTGAAAGAGCTCGATTTTATGCTACCATATACTTCATCTGTTGAAATATGAATGAACTTCTTGACTTCGAATTCCAATGCACTCTTAAGAAGTATATTGGTACCCAGAACGTTAGTTTTTACAAAAACGGCTCCGTCTTTAATTGAGCGGTCAACATGGCTTTCTGCTGCGAAGTGAACTACATGATCAACATTTTTCATAACTTTAAGTACTAAATGGGGATCGCAAATATCTCCCCTGACAAAAGAGTAATTTGGGTTGTTTTCAATGGATTTTAGGTTTTCCAAATTTCCTGCATAAGTGAGTTTATCCAAGTTAATTATTTTATAATCTGGATATTTATTCATCATATAAATGATAAAATTGCTTCCTATAAAGCCATAGCCGCCTGTAACCAGGAGTTTCAAAATAGCACATCCTTTCTTTTATCCATGTTTCAAGCCAGGGGTTAGTCCCCAATCGTAGGGAATCTGATCAGTATCAGGAGGCAGTCGAAATTCATCTGGTTTAGAATAGTTATAAGGTTCGGTTGGAATGCTCAAAAAATATGCAGTTTCGGTTCCGATTCCCTTGAAGCCGTGATATACAAGTGGTGGGACACTGATAAGTACCGGGTTTTTTTCTCCTATAAAAAATTCTATAATGTTTCCATATGTTAGGGAGTTTTCTCTAGAATCGTACAGTACAACTTTCATCATACCATGAATACATGTAAAGTTATCGGTCTGTATTTTATGATAGTGCCAGCCCTTAACGACTCCTGGATATGCGGTGGTTATATAGACCTGACCGAATTTTTCAAATATATCATCATCACTCCGCAATATTTCCATGAGCCACCCCCTTTCATCAGGGATCACTTGCAGCTTCTTAACCTGCAAACCTTCAATTTTGTCCATCTTTTTCACCTTTTTTCTAGAATACACGATTAACTTATTTACAAAATTTAGATTTTATTACGAGAGTGTGAACGGCCATCAGCCCATGAATGAATGTATTATTGTAATCTCCTCTTTATCGACAAGATATAGTGACCTTTTTGACAATATTTTTTTCATCATTTTTATGTCATCTATTTTATATGCGCCTCCCCATAAATTATAGGGGTGGAAGTAAATACAACATTTTAGCGTTGTTTTTCCTCATAGTCTGCAGAAGATTGTAGGTTGCCAAAATATTCTGATTGAAATGGATTTTAGTATCTGAAGTCCAAGCCTGACAGCTGGATTCGAAGCTACATGACAAGCTAGGTTAGCATCTAGGCAAGCTCTTTCTATCACCTCAGGGTCAATACTGTCTCCTTTTATCAATGTGAAATCAGTGTTTCAGATGTTTCTTTAGAATCCAAGTCTTCCTGAACTCAGATTATCAACAAGAGTAATCCTGTTTTCTTCTTCTATAAGGCGGTCTACCAGTTGGCTCTCTACAAAAGCAGCTCCTCCTGTCCCAAGGATATTATTCTTTGTAGACATTGGTAATCTCCAGACAATATTTCGCTTTTCATAAATTAATGTTGTACTGTTATCAGGTCATAAAAAACTCTTTGCTTCATTTTTTGTGTATGACCTATAAATATTAGGAAAAATTAGGATTATATAGATAAAAAATGCGTAAAATCCTAATTGTGACAGTTAAATAAAAATTTATGTTCTTAGTCTTGTTTTATCGACCAACAAGCAAACAAAACTAAAGACATATGAAAGAACTCCTGAGGACAATATATGATTTCCTATCGGAACTATTCTTACCGATAAAAATCTGTATGAACAGCTCAATTTGTCCTTCATTTTAGGTAAGTATAAGAACAGAGGAATCGACTTTAATTCCTTAATCAAAGCTTCACTACGCTATAACCACAGAGAATTTTAGTGTATTGTCAAAACTATAGAGTGGTTTAGCTCACATTCAGAAATGATATATATTACTGCAATTGATGAAACAGGTTTACAAGTTCCTATACAAGTTATTATTATTGCTGCAGAACAGGGAGAACACGAATGAGCTTCTTGAAAATTTCAATATCAGTCAATATGGATAGAAAGAAGTATTTGGAAGGAAAATTAGTCAAAAAAATCCTAAAATCGAACTTGTAAATGCTTTGATAAGATAAACAAATAGGATAAAAAAATCTCAATTTTATACGATGAATAGGGATATGATTCCGAAAAAAATCCATTCTCAATTAGAGCTCAAATCGTAGCAGATTTCATTTATCTGTAATAAATAGAAATAGAACGTAAATTTGGGAAAATACAGAAGGCAACTGCATTTAATCTTTGAAGGAATTGGATACAACCAAAGGAATATAGTGGAGACAACGTTCTCTGTGGTCAAAAAGAAGTTCAGAGAAGCACTTAGGACTGAAGTTCCATAATCAAATCAAAGAAGTAAAACTTGAACTGATATAGGGTTTAGATAAACCACTAAGTGTTGTCATATGCTATAAGCTGCATATAACTGATTCGTGGAAATCTGAGGGAAATCGAAATTCTCTAAATTTTTAAAAATTTTGTGTCTTAAGCCTCGAGGAATGAAATTAAGTATAGCAAATGTTGAAATTTCATTTTACATTTTAGATATTTAAAGGTTTAATGCTATTTTACTTTTTAGTTTGACCGCGTAAATCCTAATAATAACGTCAATATGAAAGTTGCAACCAGAAATTTCAGTAGGGACAAAAAAGGAACATGTAAGCTCAGACTACAATAAAAGCATAAATTACAGCATTAAATCCATTCCAACTGTGTAAATTAAAAATAATTTGAAATTTTGATATGATAGTGAGTAATTAGTAATTGATGTAAGAGTGCGATATAATAACTGTGAAATGTGAATTATAATAGTTTTAAAAAATTAATTTTTTCTGGAATAAAACATGTCTATTTAGTTGCAAACAATTTTATAAACTGATCGATTGCTATTACTATTAAACGTAAGGTATCGTCCATTTTCATTTTTAAAATAAGTGCTATTGATAGGTGTATCTGAGTCTACATAAGCTCTTTTAGCCTCTGGTATTAAAAAATTAAACCTTATTTTTCTTGGATAATTAGTCGCATAATCAAATAGCTTCGTATTGTTCTGAAAGGAAGTGTAATTGTATGAGAGTTTTGTATCTGACGTTGGCTCGTAAAGAGATATAGATCCATTATTTGTCCCAAGTCTGGGTGTAATTACTAAATTTTTGTTTGAGAGATCAACACCGAAATATCCTTCTATCAAACACTGTCCCAATACCCCTGCACTTCCCAGAAACAGTGGACTACCTTTGGATGTACCATTTAGAGCATACCACTCGTAAAGTCCTCCAATAGTAGTATCCTGTTTTGCAATTTCTCTTAAGTGAATAACTGCATCTTCATCGCGACCGCTAACAAATTCTTCAAGAACTAATCTACCTGAAAACCAGTCCCACTGACCACCATTTTGATAATCATACTCATTCATATTTGCGAAGAATCCTGTAGGATAAGCAGGGATAAGTACACAGCCAATTGTACTAGCATTAACCTGCTTTTTTCTTTCTTTCGCAATTTCAAAGATTTGTTCTGCTTGGGTACTATTTGCGAGACCAGACTGTATAGCGACTACGTTTCCACCCATTGGAAACATATCATCTTCATTAAAATCTAAGCTAACTGGTGAAATTTGGACATGCATCTTATAATATCCTTTTTTCTGTTGCCAGAGATATTTGTTTGCATTTTCTTTTATTGAGCGTGCAATATCAGCCCAGAAAACTGCTTTGTCGTTCTCTCCAAAATCCAAATACATCAAGGAAAGTTCATTACATGCCTGAAAAAAAATTGAATTATCATAGATATTACACGTCCAATGTGTTTTGTCTGAAATTTTGGTTCCAATATCCTCAAACTGTACATCACCCCAGTCTGCAGTGTAAGCACCAGTTATTAACCCGTACTTAGTGTTATAACGATTTAGTAATACCCACATTAGAGAATCATCCATTCGGTCAATAATTTTTTTCCCGGTTACCATTTTCCCAAGCCAAGAAGTGTTACCAGTCATTTTATAGTATAAATAAACTGAATGAACAAGATTTGCTTCCTGGTCGGTTTCAACTGAAGCTTTATCTTTACCATTTTGTGAGATTAAATCCGGCATCGAACCGTTTTCTTCCTGATTATTATAAAAATCTTCAATCCAGGAACTAAAGAATATTTTTGGAAAGAGATATCTTGCCGTTTGAATTGCAGTTGCGCTATCGCGACCAAATATTTGTGGATATCCAGAACCTGCAAAAAAACCAAAAATCGGTTTTCCGTTATCTATAAAAGTAGTTGCAGAAGAATTTAGTGTATTTACGACAAGCGCTTGCAATTTATCAATTTCCGGATAGTCTGTCTGATATACAAGTTTCCCACCTTGTTCAATAAAACTGTTTGAAATCTCAACTTCTTTTTCAAAGGGTTCTGTCCCCTGTTCCCCAAACCAAGAAAATGACTCTTTGAACAAGTCTATCACAAGTGTATACTTTCCTTCTTTATCGGGTGTTTTAATCAGGAGCTCGGAATTTATTGTGTCTCTAGGTCTTACATCATATTGAAGAGATGTGCTCAGACCATCATAAATGATTGTGCTGTTCGCATTTTTCCAGTGGTAAGATATATGAACTGGTTCTTTACCATTTTTATTCCATATTTCTGTACCTGTGTTTTTGACTGTAATATTTACAGAATATATTGAGCTTGAAGTCATCTTTGAGGGGATTTCAATATCTGAGTATTCGGTACTAAATATCGGTAAATGTTCTATGTACTCTATACTATATAGCGGGAAATATTTATTAGCTATTTGTGACCGCATGAGATGCTGATCAACAGTCTGGGTAGGCTGTGGTAAGCTTGTATGATTCTGAAAAGGATTTTGTACTGTATGAGAAACATTTTTCGAGCTACTTGACCCAGTGTACTCTAATGAAAGCATTGAAATTATCGAAACAAACAAAATAAGATAAATAGTTTTTTTTGAGTTCACGCATCAGCCTCAAAGTTTAAACCTACTAACATATATTAAAAAATAACATACTTAAATATTGTTGGGAGACTTCAGCTAAGACTTGTACGGTTGAACTGAGAAATCAATAGAATTTAAGCATTCAACTGTCTATATAATAACTTTGATCGCAATGTCTATGGTGTTTGATAGGGAATTAGAGAGACTAATCTTGAGAAGATGGAATTTGAAGGAGCTAACCTTAAAGAGCTTTGAATTTATCAATTGAACAGTTATCTGAATTGAGAAACACTTTATGAAACAAAATTGTAGGAGAAGCTCTTAATTCCACCAAAAAAATATTTTGCTCTTTTTAAAAACTCCTATGAATTGAAAATCTTTTAAAATATCGCATAACGAGCTTTTAAAAATGCTCCTAATTTTATTAGTCTAGTCATGTCCTAGATGCCAATAGAGAGTCTGAGAATCTATCACTAAATTATAGTGAGAGTTTACTGGTGAAAATCCATGTGGGTTATACTACAAAAATAATTGGTAGCCAAAAAATTAAGCTTATTGACGACATTATTTACTCATCTATGCTGTACTTATTTTTTGTATTTATTAGGCATGTAATGGTATAAATTTGTCTATTCTTGTATGTGATGGAAGAATTGAGGTAAGAAAAGCATAAGTAATAAGTATCATAAAAAATTTTGTCGAGTTGGGAAAACTAAAATCTTCAAAATCTAATTTTTGAGTAATGTTCCATTAGCCATTGATATTTTGATCTTAGCCACGATCATCGATAGGTAGCACATTATATTTTTCGGTCTCTGCATACCAGATGGCAATCATCTCTATTGACTTCGTTTGATTCTCTGCAGCGACATTATAATTTCTGCCAAATCCTTTCAACATGATAAAGTTCCCATCCTTTTGTATCTAGTTCAGTCAATGTTTCTGACGAAATCGGTCATACAAAGGGTTTTCCTGCTTCAGTAAAGAAGGACCAGTCCATGGCCATACAGTACGCCATCTATCATGGTACAGTGAACGGTGCTCCATCATCGCAAAGTACTGGGTACGGTGTTGGTTGGTGCATTGGCATCCCAGAATATATGCAAACTTACATTTTTGAGACGTGATTATTGACACCTTAGATAACTTTCGTTGGCGCAATTTTCCTGAACTCTAGAACTATGGATACGATCTACCTTTTCTGATGAACAAATTTTATTTACTATCTAATGGAAATTTTTTAGACTCTATATAGTTTATAGAATTATTAGAATATATAAATCACATAATTCTGTTAACATTTATATAATACACTTCTTTTGTATAAATTAGAAGTTTCCTGATTTAAGATGCACAACAGTAAAAAAAATTTTAATAAAAAAAAGTTTTCTCTGAAATTATCTAATAATTGTTGGAAATAATAAGATTGAAGATATCAAAATAAAAATACATCAGAATAATTGTACAAAAATTTCGTACATTTATAGGTATATCCTCTCAGTAAATTTATTCAATAGTTACATATGGATTAAGGAGGATAAAAGATCACAAAATAAATTTTATGGAAAAACAAACACAATTCCAAAGTAAATAAATAAGATAAGATAGTAATGTGTTGTAAAATCCCATTGAAATCTATTTTATTGAGGTGTCATATTTTTGCGGGAAAAAAATAATATTATTTTTCATAAATTATCCGATTTGAAAAAATACTTTAATGAACATAACTTTTTCTCAATAACAAGACTGAACATTTTGGTATTTATTTCATACATCTTTTTAACAATAGTTTTTACATATCCAGTGTTTTTTCAAATATGATTCCTGGAGATGGAGGAGATGATTATTATTTTTTATGGACCTTATGGTGGTTTAAAAAAGCAATATTAAGTGTTTCCAGTCCATATTTTTCTCAATATATTTTTTACCCTAATGGAATCAATCTAATTTTTTCTACACTTACCCCATTTAATGGGATATTATCGATACCTTTACAATTTATGTTTGGACTAATAAAAGCATATAACATTTTATTCTTGATCTCATTTATTATTTCAGGATATGGCACATATTTATTAGTCAAATATTTAACTGGGAATTTGAAAGCAGCTTTTATATCTGGGCTAATTTTTATGTTCTCTCCATCTCATTTTGCTCATGCATTAGGCCATTTAAATTTACTATCCATCGAATGGATCCCATTTTATGTGTTCTTTTTATTAAAAACAATAAATGAAAAAAATTCGAAAAACGCAATATATGCTGCGTTTTTTATGTCACTAGTATTTTATTGTGAGTATACTTATGCAATGTATCTTTCTTTGTTCACGGTCTTTTTTTTGTTGTACTACGCCTATGAAGATAAAAATTATGTAGTAAATAAATATGTAGTCAAAAGATTATGTTTAATGGGGATCTCCTTTACATTTTTAGTTTTGCCTTTAGTTTATTCGTTATTTAAGGAACTCTTAATATCTGGATCAAGTTATATGTATGTGGGGGGTTTTGTTCCTCTTTCTGCTAGTCTATTAGGTTTTTTTATTCCATCTAACTTTCATCCAATTTTTCACCAATTTGTAAATTCTATAAATGGTTATCAGAACTTTACAGGTGCTGAATTAACTGTTTTTGCAGGATATACTGGCCTTTTACTTGCTACCATTGCATTTTTGAAAATTAAGACAAAAGGAAATTAAGTTTTGGGTGATATCTACAGCAATCTCTTTATTTTTCTCTGTTTGGGACCACTTTTGCATATTAATGGATTATTTACTGGTACAATAGAAAATGTTAATTTTGCAATTCCATTACCCTACGCAATACTCATGAAAATTCCAATTGTTTCTATAGGAAGGGCACCAAGTCGCTGGGATGCAATTTTCATGCTAAACCTCTCTGTGCTTAGCGGGTATGGATTATCCTATTTATATAAAAGGTTTGGAAATCACTCATTCATAAATAGACCTATAAGTACTTACATCTCCATTGTTTTTGCGTCTTTAATCCTGTTTGAATTTTTATCCATTCCATATCCAATGGTAAGTGCAGATGTCCCTGAATTCTATCATTGTTAGCAAAAAACCCCGAGATTTTCGCAATATATGAAATTCCTGACAACGCATATAATCATTCATACACTCAGTACATGTATTATCAGACTGTACATGAAAAAAAAATCATTTCGGGGTATACTAGTCGTGTGCCGGAAAGTTCTAGGAAATTTGTAGAGAATACTCCAGTAATAAATGACCTCTACTCAATGCATAACTTTACTCAGAATGATATTTTGAAACAAGATATTAAAGAAATTGGATCATCGATATTAGATTTCTATAATATTAAATATATTATACTACATGAAAATTATATGACAGAAGAACAATTAAAGTTTGAAAAAAACCTTTTGAATGAAATTATTGATGATAAACCAGTTTATTACAAAAATGATTCAATGTCTGTATATTACGTTAAACATCACCCACTTAAATCATTTAATTTGTTGTTAGGTAATGGATGGGAGCCACTTGGAGATC
>CAWKGG010000083.1:0-20264 GCA_963848985.1 uncultured Methanosarcinaceae archaeon | reverse complement strand
CACTCATTGCTTACATGTTTCTGATTACTAACTGATGGAAGAATAAAAAACATAATCAATAATAAGTAGTTAAAAAAATAAACCCACATAAAATTTCCAATTGAACCTCAGTACAATGGCATTTATATTGTTTTCCTAGGCTGAATAGTTTTAAATTTCGGTTTCTAATTCCATATTTATCAGCAGGATTAATAATCTACAAAGCTTTCCTATAAACCCATGATTTTCTTTTTTGCTGTAATCTTGTCCAAATATTTTCTTTCTTTGCAGTTATCAATTTTTTCTGAATGAACAGGCTCTGGTGGTGTCTTTATGTACTCAGGAAAGCCGAGATATTTTCTGATAGAAATTTGATCAATATTTGTTTCTCAAGTTCAAAGCCTGAAAGATCATAGCATTGCTGTAAAACAAGAAATTTTAACATAAAGATGAATTCAGCTTCAGGTATGCCACAAAGAATTGTTTTGTTAAAATATATGGACTCAAAAATGATACTAAAAAGTTTCCAATCAATTCAGGAATCAATTTAAGAAAGTTTCTCTCCAACTGACAAAAGATGTTTGTATTATTCTGTAAGAGCAAAATCAGTAAGAGTTTACATGCGTAAAAATTAATATTAAGAGATTTTAGCTCTCCAATGCTCAAATGCATAGGAATTTATCGAAATTCCCTATTCCACTTTTCGCGGATGTACCCAAACATGTTATATCTTTTTTCAATATGAATTAGCTTAAAAGTGAATATAACTTTCAGTGAATTATAGTGGACAAATAGGCAAACAAATTCAACATTATATATACACCGACAGAAAGTCAGCTCTTTAATATCTACAAGAAAGCTAGGAAGATTTTACAATCTCATATGATTCTTTTTGCTTTTATTGGTTGAAAATCGATTTTCCTCTTAAAAACGAATATTAAACAGCAAATACAAATATACATATCTATTCAGGTTATTTATTAAAGTACCCATTGAGATATTAACATGATATATCATTACGGATATTAATTTAAATGAGTTAATAAGGTACGAACTGTATGTTTATAGTAGTTTCAACAAATTAACTTATACTCATCTATTGATCGGTGAATTCATGCCCCACAGATGCACCAGATGCGGAACCATTTTTGAAGACGGAGATTCTGTCATCTTGAGCGGCTGCCCGAAATGCGGCTGGAATAAATTCCTTTATGCTAAAAGGGAGTCTAAGAGCTCGGAAACCCAAAAGAATCTAGTTATGGAGAAGAACATAAATTAGATCTCGAATCTTCTCTGGATGGAGTTGTTAGAGAGTATTGATGAGGCACTTGCTTCTGAGCAGGAAAACAAAAAGCAGGAACTTGAAACCGAAAGGAGAGCAGAAGAAGAAAGAGTGGAATCTGTAAGGATTCTTGGACCAGGTTCTTACGAACTTAATCTTGATTCTCTTTTAGAGAGAAAAGAGCTAGTTATGGCAATCAAAGAAGAAGGTTCTTATGCCCTACACTTGCCCTCTGTTTTCAAGCAGCGAAAGTCTAAGCAGAAGGATAAATCCAAATTAAAAAAGCAGGAATAATCTTTAATTTTCTTAGAATTCTTCGGGAATTTTTGCCTGAATTTTTTGAGAGAAACCTTTCAAATAGTCCTTACACATAGTGGATTCCGATAAACATCATATTTCAGCAAATTGTTGGTAAATACGTTATGAACAGCCAGCCTAAAATTAGGGTTTGTCGAAATTTTCTATGGTTAACTCAACAATTTATTGCATTTTATATTTAGGTCAAATTGTTTCATCTAATTCTTAGACAAAGGTTTTGATTTAGCCAAATTTGTATATTTATCCCTAATTAGTTCTTAAATAGCGTAATTGATTCGTTGTATTCTTTTAGATGCCCTTCTTTACACTTTTTTAAAAGAATTATTATATAATGTAAAAGAACAATCAAGTTTTCAAACATATGAGCAAAAATTGAGACATTTATGAGTCAAATTTAAAAGATATGTGACTTTCTTACTTTCCGTAGATGTGCGCACGAAATAATCGATTTATTTAACATGACGGTAGATTAAAAATTAATTAGACTTTCAATGAATAATATAGGCCAAATAGGTAAACAAATTTTACTCATGTTACATCTACAGAATGTCGGTCCCTATAAACACCTAATTTTTTGGATATCGTGTACCTATTTTTGTTTATTTGCAGTTGTCAAATACGTGCTCTATTAGTTATCTTGCTCTTTTATTTTCCTTTTTCACACAGCTCATTAAGAAATTGACTTCATTGACTTCAAGTTTAATCTTTAGCATGAAAATGCAACTGGATTCAGAGATTTTTAAGCATAACAGTTAATTTATTTAAATTCTAGCAAAAAATACTGATTTAAAGTGCTATAAATTACAAGTGATAAATTTTTAAATTTTATGAGTAACTTTATATTTTAATCCATATATTTTATAGTACTTATGTGATTGAAATGAGAAAAAAGTAGCATGAGAGTTTAAATTATCTTAATCATAATCTTTATGAAAATTTTTTTCGCGCTTAGAATGCTTATTTTCTACCTCAAAAGCATAAGCCATATTATTATTTACTATCTCCATGGTAGATAAGCGACAGGACAATACGAATAAACATAAGCATATAAAATTGATGTTTTTTACATCTGCCACTGGAGAATAGATCGAAAAACAAATGGGAAATGATCAAAAATAGAGAGTGGTTAGAAAAACTTTAAACTCTCTCAAATCCACATTCATTGTCAATTGGAGCAATCTATAGGAGTGAAATTGTTGAAACAATCAGTTAGTAGAATAAAAAATGTACTGCCATTTTTCTGGCAGTCCTCTTTGTGGTGTCTTTGACAGCTACATCAGTGAGCGCATATCCTTATTACGATGATTATGGAGGCCCTGCTTGGGGAGGGGGGGCTGTTCCAGCAATTGGTGCAGTTCCAGCAGTTGGTGCAGTTTCCGCAGTTGGTGCAGTTTCCGCAGTTGGTGCAGTTCCAGCAGTTGGTGCAGTTTCCGCAGTTGGTGCAGTTCCAGCAGTTGGTGCAGTTCCAGCAGTTGGTGCAGTTTCCGCAGTAGGTGCAGTTCCAGCAGTTGGTGCAGTTTCCGCAGTAGGTGCAGTTCCAGCAGTTGGTGCAGTTTCCGCAGTAGGTGCAGTTCCAGCAGTAGGTGCAGTTCCAGCAGTAGGTGCAGTTCCAGCAGTAGGTGCAGTTCCAGCAATTGGTGCAGTTCCAGCAATTGGTGCAGTTCCAGCAATTGGTGCAGTTCCAGGTTTTTGGTTTTGATTGTGGGATACCCACAATTTTGAGCGGGAATTGAAATATTTTACTGATGATGACAAAAATTGTTACTAATAATAGCTTGTATATGATGTGTATATAAGGGTCTTCAAGCTTTTGTGATATTCAAAAATAATAAAAAAAGTCACTAGATATATTTCATGAAATCAGGAGTTAGGTCCCTAACTACATTAAAATGAAAGTTTTGGTGGCACTCTAAGTATGAAAGGAATTCTTTAAAATTAAATATTTTTATCTTTTTTGTAGAGACTTTTGACTTGTCTTTTGTTACATTATTACTCAACAGAAAATTTCACCTCAGACTGGCAAGGTCTCTTCATTTTTTTTGGGATAGTCAAAAATATTGAGGATTCCACATGATATTTATTTGTCAATAAAATTAAATAGAGTGCTGAACAGCAGAATCCCCGAGAGACAGCCAGTAAAGTGCTTCAAGTAAATTTTGTTTTTGCATCACTAAAGATACATCTAGTTGACTCAAAATCTATTGAATTCAAGGTAACAACCAAAATTGCAATGTAATTTAAAGAAGAAATATCAAGGTATATTCTCCAACCTATGGGAATTCTAGCTCTGAGAGAAAAGTGCGCATTAATAGAGTAAACAGAATTGAGGTTCGTAGCTTAGAACTCTATGAAAACTGAATACGAATTGAATTTTGTTTTAACCCTTTGTAGTTATTGTAAGTATTACAAACAGAAAAATCACTACTACAATTAATGGTAGAAGATCTTAATAAAAGGCAGGCATGCTTCAATTCATAAAAATGTAGCATTCATTAAATTGACAGTTTAATCATGAATACATCAATCATTAATTTTAGAGGACTCCTTCTTCAACGAGCTTATGTAAGTCAAAATTATTTCGATGTAAATTTACAAAGTTTAAGGATGCCAAAGTTTAATTAGTGCAGAGTCTGTAGTCCCACTAGATGAAGTCTGAAAAACCGGAACTTCTAGCTCCAGCTGGAGGCATGAGAGCCCTTATTGCAGCCGTAGTAAATGGAGCAGATGCCGTATACCTTGGAGCTCAGGCTTTCAGTGCTCGGGGATATGCATCGAATTTTTCAGAAAAAGAGCAGGAAGAAGCAATTGATTATGCCCATCTCAGAGGCGTGAAGGTATACTTCACTGTAAATACTCTGCTGAAGGATGAAGAAATTAATAGCGCCCTTAAACTCCTTTCTCGCCTGAGAGAAATGGGAGTAGATGCAATTATTATCCAGGACCTTGGGTTGATATCCCTCGTCAGAAAATATCTGCCAGATCTTCCGCTGCATGCGAGCACGCAGATGACTTTGCATAACAGCGAAGGAGTTGAATTTGTAAAAAAATTGGGAATCGAAAGAGTTGTGCTCTCGAGGGAATCCTCCCTTGAAGATATAAAACGGATAAAAGAAAAAAGTGGAATTGATATCGAAATTTTTATCCATGGAGCTCTATGCATTTCCTATTCCGGTCAGTGTCTCCTGAGCAGTCTTATAGGTGGAAGAAGTGGAAACAGAGGATATTGCGCCCAGCCATGCCGAAAAAAGTATAGGCTGTACTGTAATGGAAAACGTATCCTAACAACCGGAGACTATCTCTTAAGTCCAAAGGACCTTAACACAAGTTCACATCTAGGAGCTCTTATAGAAGCAGGGATCGAGTCCTTCAAAATAGAGGGCAGAATGAAGAGACCGGAATATGTTGCAGGTGTTGTCAAGGTCTATCGCCGCCTTCTTGACAGGTATGCTGAAAATCCTGCAGCATATTATGTTTCTGAGGAAGAACAGGAAATACTTACCCAAATCTTTAATAGAAGTTTTACTTCTGGCTACTTCTTCGAAATTCCACATGGAAAACTCATGAGCAGGGATAATCCACATAATCGTGGAATTCCAGCAGGCATTGTCGTTGGGTATGATCAGAGTTCAAATCGAATTCTTGTAAAGCTTTCGCACTTTTTACAGCTTGGTGATGGAATAATGGTAAAAAACGTCGAAACCATGTCAGAAAATAAAGGAAAAATCGTATCTTCAATGCATACCGAGAAGAGCCCTGTATACAGTGCAGAAAAAGGAGATATAGTCGAGCTTCCCTTTGATTCAAGGGTACCCTCAGGAAGTACGGTATACAGGACACAGGATAAGAAGCTTATGGAGTCACTTAAAAGAGAAATCGAATCCGAAACTTTGAGGCCTAAAATTCCTGTATCCATTATCTTAACCGTTAAAAAAGGAAGACCTATAAGAATTGTGATAAGTGATAGGGATTCAAATACAGTAACAATTGAATCCGAATACCTTGTCGAGAAAGCAGAGAAGCAACCCATTTCAACAGCTCAGATCGAAAAACAGTTATCAAAGCTTGGAAACACACTCTTTGAGGCAACCGAGATTAATGTGAATTCAGAAGAGGACGTTTTTGTTCCTGTGGGCCAGTTGAATGACCTGAGGACAAAAGCAATCTTACAGCTAGAAAATCTACGGATATCAAAGTGGAAGCGAAAACCTATTCATTATCTGAAATTCCCCGATCCAGTCGAAAAAATGAGATATGAAGGAGAGTATATCTCCCCGAAAAACTTTCCTGTACATCCTTTGCTCTCAGTCTCCGTATATTCCTTAAAAGGGCTCGAAGGAGCGATTGCAGGAGGAGCAGATTGTATTTATTTCGAAGAGGGATTTATCAGAAAATCAAAAATAGTGGGACAAAAAACATTTTTCCCGAGAGATTGTGATGTCATTTTAAAAAAAGCTGTTTTAAGAGCCCGGACTACAGGCAGAAAAATATATTTTGGTACCCCTAAAATCGTGAAAGATCCAGAAATGGAATCCGTAAATAAAATCATATTTCTTGCCAAGAATTTGGAAGCTGATGGCGTTCTTGTATCAAATCTTGGGATCTTAAACCGTGCAAAAGCAGAGAATATTTCTTTTATTGTAGACAGCCCTTCAAATATACTTAACAGCCTTACTTTTTCTTATTTTTTGCATTACGGAGCTAAAATGGCTGTAATTTCTCCGGAGCTGACGCTTGAAGAAATAAAAGACATTGCTTCTTGCGGGCCTGCGGAATGTAT
Source organism: uncultured Methanosarcinaceae archaeon (assembly GCA_963848985.1). Lineage (GTDB taxonomy): Archaea > Halobacteriota > Methanosarcinia > Methanosarcinales > Methanosarcinaceae > Methanosarcina. The sequence continues at coordinate 13,908 of CAWKGG010000083.1, read as the reverse complement.
CGTCCATGGAAGATTGGAATTAATGGAATCTGAGCACTGTCTTGTAGGCGGGCTGATTGGTCAAGATCCCAAATATTGCAGTAAACCATGCACTTCTGGAAATTTCACATTGGTTGATGAAAAATATTACGAATTTCCTCTGCTCATGGACTATCAGTGCAGGATGCATATTCTAAATTCCAAAGCTCTCTGCATGCTTGAATATGTTCCTAAGCTTCTTGAGAACGGAGTCTTAAGTCTAAGGATCGGACTTCTCGAAATGAAAAGTTATGAAGAAATAAGGAAAGTAACCTGTGAATACAGAAATGCAATTGATACCTATCTCAAAGACAGAAATCTAGAGCAAAAAAAGCATGGGAATCAGGGAAAAGGTTTCACTACCGGACATTATTTTAGGGGTGTGCAGTAAAAAAACCAGAAGCAGTGGAAAATGATGGATAAGTGACTGATATTTAAGTTAAGTCTGTATATGATTTGAAAAGTGAGGAGATAAATGTTATTAATGTTGAGGGAAAGATAGTTTAGAAAAATAAGTTATGTGCGATTCATAAGCACATAACGAAGTTCATTTATAGAAATTTTACAATTATATATAAAAAATTATCAGGTGGTTTGCATATTATTTTTTTAAGGTCTGTATAGCAGTCACAACTGCTTCAATACCCATAGCTTTTACTTACATTCCAGCATCATAAACTGTGTTTTTGAATACCTTCATCAGTTGGAACTTTAACATTAATTGATCAGCTTGTCCTCAGCAATATAATCAAAAATAAAATTCAGGCACAGGATCTCTGAAATAAAAAATGAATGATTTGCAATCTCTGGCTATATAAACGCTCCTCCAGTATTTCAAGCTCCATAACAGATTTACCTTTACATCCCTTCTACTAGTGTGCTGCGAATGACCATTTACGGTATCTCTTCATCTACCCTCATATTTCTTGCCGAGAATGCCAATAAATTAAGACAACCAGATCTATTTCGGCAAGGCAGATGGTATAAGTAATTTTCAGTAAATTAAGGATTTCTACAGAGCCAGATATTTATATGAATCGATAACTTTAGGAAACCAAAAAACTCAATTATATATCCGATCCAGAAAAATTCATCATTTCCTATAATTGCTGTGACATATTATGGGGCTACAGACTTAGTAAATTATTATAATTATGATAATTATAATCATTATTAATATTAATATTAATATTATCATTACTATTATTATGATTATTATTTTTTATAAGATAAATATCAATTAATCTTCAAATAGTGACAAATGGTAGCTATTGACAGTAACAGGCATTTATGGTAGTTAGTTAATAAACTATTTACGACGGTGTTCTTATCCTCACAGCAAGCTGCAATGTCTTGCGGGATATAAAAATATTTGAAAATTATACCGCATTACAAAACTCAATGATAATTATAAATAAGTAGCACTCTTATATATATTTATGATAGTTTGGATTGCAGAAATTTCAGTATTTATTGTGGCACTTATAGTAGCTATCTTGCTATATAGAACTCTAAAAACCGCCACAAGTCTTGCTATAAATGCAGTTCTTGGAGTTATAGTACTGATTGCAGTAAAATTTTTACTCGGACTTGAAATTGCAATCACTTGGGTAGTAGTTCTTATATGTGCAATAGGAGGCATTTTCGGAGCACTTATCATAATTGTGTTGAATTATCTTAAAATAGCTTTTTTATAAAGTTACAATGTGAAATAAGAAAATTACATGGATTGCCGGAAATAAGGGGACGCATATAAATTTAGAGTGTATATAGATTCCTGAAGGATAAATTAAAGGCTTTAGGAAGATTCATATTGCCAATACCATCTCTAAACTTCTACTCCAAAATTTGTTAATTTATTACATTTTTAAGGCTATATACTGATTTTTGGCAAACAGATGATTTCCATTCCAAATGGAATTTGTACTGTAAAGCTGAGGATCAAATTTCTGATAAATTAAGCATAAATATTTACATCCAAAACTATATCGAATTTTTGAAATTTTAATTGCTCCAAGAGCTTATTACAGTATATAATGATTGATTTATAAATTTATGTTCAAACTATTTTTTGAGCACTCTTATTCGGAATACATCTAAAACAACTTTTCAAACAGTTCTGACATATTTTAGTTAGTTCTTCATTAAAAACGTGTTTCCTTTTCCAGTCCAGGTTCGGAAGTTTTTCACAGCGTTCTTTTATGCAGCGCAGCTTTCCATTAATTTTAAATTATACGGCAACTTATGGAAAAGCTGATGGCCCAAAAAATTCTTATTACGAATGATGACGGTGTATATTCCACAGGCCTTAAAGCTGCTTTTGATAGCGTTTCGGATCTTGGAGAAGTTACAATTTCGGCTCCTGCTGTCCAGCAGAGCGGGGTTGGGCGTTCGATTTCAATCTTTGAGCCCCTTCGAATCACAAAAACAGATGTAGGAGGCATACCTGCATATGCAGTGAGTGGAACGCCTACAGACTCTGTAATTCTGGGTATCTTTACGATTCTCAAGGAAATGCCTGACTTGGTTCTCTCTGGCTTTAACATTGGAGAAAACATAAGCACGGACACGATTACTACCTCAGGGACAATTGGAGGAGCCCTGGAAGCTGCAAGTTACGGCATTCCTGCGATAGCAGCCTCCATGCAAGTGCTCGATGAAGGACAGAAATTCGATGATCCTAGAGACTATCACAGAGAGCGCTTCGAAGCGGGGATAAAAGTCGTGAACAGGATTTCCTTAAATGTCCTAAAGCATGGGATGCCGGAGAATGTGGACCTCCTGAATATCAATATTCCTTATCATGCCAAAGAAAATACGCCGATAGAGATAACACGCCTTGCGCGGAAAGTTTTTAAAACTGATGTCGAAGAACGTCATGATCCTAGAGGCAGACCCTATTACTGGATTGCCGGGAAAATGATCAAAGAAGAAGAAGAAGGGACCGATGTGCACTCAATAATGCAAAGCGGGCATATCTCAATAACTCCTGTTTCTCTAGATTCCACCTCCAGGATAGATTTTTCCGAGATCACAAAGTATCTCTAAAGTACCCTCAAATTTTAATTTTTGTACCATAGACATTTTGATTCTCTTTTTGACAGATAAACTTTTTTTGTCCTACTTTTAATAATTACATTATCCGCCGTTAAAATATATATCATTGAAACTGATAAAAGGTCTTGTTTTTACTTCGAGGTATTTGATAATGATTATTTTTCCCCTCTTCCCATTGGTGCTGAACCAAAAAAAATTATACTTCAAAATTGATGAAGATTATAAAAAGTATCACAGCAAGAAGAATCTTTAGAGAATATTGTGAAATTAAAAAGCAGTTATGGTTAGTGAATTGTGGCGTGATAAGGATTATATTGCAAATGTGAATGATAATATAACTTTAAATGTAATTAAAAACTATTTGAAAATAAGGGAAACTAGGAAGAAAAAGAAGTTTATGAGAAAATGAAAATATTCGATTTTAAATAAATCCTTTGTATCTAGAGCTATGTACTGACTATAAGCAGTTGTTTGCAGAGGTAATAGGTTAGTGCCAAATAAAATTGATTTCCTCCTTAAGTTAGATCAGAAAGCATCCCTTTATTAAACAATAACTCATCAAGTGAATCAAAATGTCGGATCAAATAAAACACACCAGAGCTGATGGAAAAATTCCAATTAAAGAACACTTCCAACTTAGAGAAACCATAGTTACGATAGCTTCCGACAACCAAGGTCATATAGAAGTCGCAAAAAAATCAATTCGAACCCACAGGGCAGCTCTTGAAATTTACATCCTTTCTGACCCTTATTTTCAGCTTACCCTTGAACCATATGAATGCCCAAAAAGTGCACCTGAAGTTGTTAAGAGAATGATAAAAGCTGGGAATATGATGGGTGTAGGGCCAATGAGTGCAGTTGCAGGTACAATTTCTTCCCTCGCAGTGGAAGCTATGGTAGAAGCCGGAGCAAAGTATGCCATCGTTGATAATGGGGGTGATATAGCACTAATTAATGATCGACCTATAGTTCTTGGGATCTACTCAGGGCAATCTCCTATAAAAAACCTGGGATTTATTCTCGAGCCACGGGACTCAATAACAGGCGTATGCACTTCATCAGGGACGGTGGGTCCTTCAATAAGTTTTGGGGCGGCAGATGCCGCCTCAGTGTTCTCAGATGATGTTTCTCTGGCAGATGCAGCTGCAACATCACTCGGAAATGAAGTAGGTCTTGGAAAAAAATCTGTAAAAACTTCTTTTAACTCAGTAAAAAGGATTCCAGGAATAAAAGGTGCAATTGTGATTCAAGGTGAATATGTGGGTACGTGGGGCAATCTTCCGAAAATTACCCAAGTTGATGTAAAATACGAGTGCATAACAAAAGCGTGAATATTTTCTTGAAACCTTTCAAAAACTTTTTAGTGGATTTTTAGAGTGCCTTTTGCCTTTGTTACGAAAATAGCTTATTTGCTCGAATATTAGTGATCATTCAGATGCCTTTACTCCTAAACAATTTTGATGCTATACTATAAAGATTAGTCTCATAATAGTTATTATAAAAATAATCACTCGTGTTTCTCGGAGGTGAAGATATTATTTATATGTAATTCTAACCTGAGAAGGTTGGTGACTATGTATAGTCTTCACCAACTGGCTTAGATAATAATTAAAATTTCACTCCTTTTTTACGAGTTTTACATGAAAGTAATGTAGAATGTCAATTGTGGTGAATAATTACAAATCTCAGGGAAATTTCAGTGAAAGTCCAAAATAACAGATTTTGCTAGGAAAAATGTATGGAAATACATCTAGCAGGAAAGCTTACCAGAACCCAAAAAACGTACCGAGATCAAAATTGCAGTGACATAACCAGTTGTAGCAGCGTTATGAGCAACCGAAAATTTGATTGTAAAAAAAGTCGTATAGAAATAATATATTTAGAAAATCAGAAAAATGTAGAAGTAATTGAACCTAAAATATAACTTTGAATTATATTAATAAGGCAGAAGTATAAACCCTATTTACACATAATCAAAATTTTGGTTTTATTCAAAAACTATTTGGTCCTAAAAATTTTAGGGCAATTTAAATTGAAGATTTTTGATTCCTCTGTCAAAACGAACTTGAAAGAATTTTGTGGATAAAAATAAATATTCAAATTCCGATCGTCATTTAATTTTCCTCCATTTGCTCAGTTTAAATTACTTCTCTTCTGACATAGATTTTACTCAAATTTTATAAATTTACTAAAAATATTAGCAGAGATTTAATTTCTTATACCTTTTTTCTTCCTTTAAACCTGTAACCAACTTTCAGCAAATCTGCTCTCAAAAATAATATTTTCCGATTTTGTTTTATCAAACTTATTTTTTTAATTTAATTTAATTTAAGCTTGTGATTTGAATTATCACTCTTGAGTCAACTTATATTTTAATTCTGTAAACTCGTGCATCCGAATGAAAATCCATTTCAATGTTTGCTGTTGAGCTTTTTTCTAATTTGGCCGAGTACTTTTTTCCCTGTTTTACTATCCTTTATTCTTCGCTTCCATTCTGCGACAGAATAAGTAATCAAAGTTGAGATCATGTTCATTTACAAAAACGAAGGTTTCTGGAAGATTATGGTCGGCATGCATACCGAAAAATAGATTCGTTTCAGAGAACAAGAATGAAAATGTCGAGTTAATTGTCAATAATACAGATGGAATTAGTGAAAAAATTCTAGAGAAGTTTACTGTGAGAAGATGAAATCAAGAGTAGTCAACTATTGAATATTTTTATTGCAACAGGACATATTTTTAATAAAATTTTGTTCCCTGCTCATTCTATAGTATGGTATCATTAACAGCTGCATCATCGAGCGCTGAACCAGATCACGACCACGACAATGGAAGCCCCGACCATCATCATGGGAGCCGTGAACATTGGTGGAATCAGTATGGGGGCCATAAACACAAAGATAGAGACCACTGCATCATTGAAACCACGATCATTGATTACTATCATCATGATGACTGTTAGATATGAAACCTTTACAATAGCCTTTTTCTTTCACTACAAAAAAGCAGAACTTTGAACTAATGGTTATGCTAACAAAGTTATTTTTCTATTCCAAATAATTCTATGCATAGATTTTGCTATAAAATCTATGCATCACTTAAACTGGTTCTGTTGCAAAAAAATAATATTTCTGCGGTTTGATACTATAATTTTTATTTTGGTGTACCATTTTTCTAGTATGGAATTAATTAACTTTCCTAATTGTAAAGGCTTATAATTGTGAAGATTTAAGCTAATTTTATAGCAGAGCCAAAAAAGGAAATACAATTATTCAACAGAATAAGAAGGAAAGAAAATGATTTGTAATCCGATAACGTGTCACAACATTACTCAAGATGTATTTGATTGCATGAAACAAAAAATTAGCGCGGCAGGCTATTGTGTTCCTGATGGTAACAGCGGTCAGATTTCAGTAAGTGATGTTACAGCTGATTTTAGCTGGGATGGAGTGTCAAGTCTCACGGTAACAATCATTAGTATGCCATTTTTTATCTCATGTGAAATGGTATCAGAAAGCCTTCAGAATTTTGTGTCTAGTTGCGGTGGAATGAGTTTATCCCGTGCAGTGAATATTAAAAATTTAAGAAGAAAATTGGACGATTTAGAAAAAAGAGGACAAATATTAGAAGCAAACTACAAATGAAAAAATTGCTTCTGTTGCAATAAATCTGGCCCGATTACAAAATCAGTGAAAAACATCACAAATGGGATATTTATATGCCATAAACCGGTCAATAATGATATAAAAAGCAATAGTTATAGCCTAAAAAGGCAGTAAAATTATTTTTGCAACGGAACCCAGAAAGTTATGTATATAAAGGCTTGGTACTTAATCCAAACGATTCCGTTGGTTGGGGTGCAAAGGGGATAATTGCCAAAGCTAAAGGCTATAAGGCTGTAGCAATCTTTGCTTACGATAAAGCAATAAAACTTGACCCTTACAACACAGAAGCATTGAAAAACTTACATAAATTAGAGCATCCAACATGAAGCGATTGAACAGCGGTATAGTTTTGGTTCAAAGGTTTGAATTATATTAACCCTACGATAGTCAGGTTTTTGTATGAAAACTTCTGCATCAGCAAAACGATAAATCCTATTTTTTGTGGTGCAAGAAGAAGGACATATAATCGATCAGATTTTACAGAACTGTAAGCACAATACTACCAGAAAAGATCTTTCTAATGCAGTAATTTATCCTAGTTAGTTGATACAGAACTAAATTTTCCTGATAAAGGAAAGGGATCATATCTTCACTTGAGAAAGCTGTTCAAATGTTAAGTAGTGAGCTCTCTACTAAATTCAAGTCCTTCAAGATTAATTCCTTCAAAGCATGAAAAATTTTTGTCACTACTATTCAAAAAGTGAACCTGAAGATGTTGTGTACGGTTTTTGATATAATTTCTATCAGTTAATGACATTAAAATAGTAGGAGTGCTCCAAGGATAACGGAAGCTATCTCTAAAATCAGAGAATGATGAACCAGAAAATAAAAAAATGGGTAAAATACAGACATTAGCGAAAAAATTTTGAAAATAAATCCCGTGAAGGAAAAATAAGGTGTAAATCAAAATACTTTATAATCTAGTAATTGACTCAAGTTCTCGACAATGGAATTCTAATACACAACTAATATTGCTATTTAACTGATAAATAAATAAATGAATAATGTTAGACCTTTAATTGGAAAAAATGTAGTTATTACTGCAAAGCCTATAGTACTTAATTTTGTACTTTAAGTACTTAAGTTCTATATGATAAGAACTACAAATGAAATTAAGCAACAGGAGAATTAATTATAGACTGCTTAAGAGTATTAAATTAAACTAAAGGGATTGAGCTAGGTATTGTTATATATGCTAAGAGGGAAAAATATAGTTGCTAGATCTGCTGCAATAAAGTTATTGTAGAAGAAGCAGGAGGTAGAATCCCTGCTTGTTGTAGAGAAAAGATGACTTTTGTAAAAGAGTAATGAAAATATCCACAAAACTCTATTTGGTTATACTTACATTTAAACATGGAGATGTTCGGAGAAAGAAACAACTCTTCTGATATGGAGGAAAATCTATGAAATGCTACGAATGCGCCAGAGAAGGCAAAGATACGGATGCTGTTGGGATTTGTATAGTTTGTGGGCGAGGAGTATGTAAGGAACACCTTATACATGAGGAAATCCCTGTATGGGAAGGAAATTATCCGATTGAGCTGAAGCCCGACCTTGAGCATATCAAAAGAATTGTCTGTATACCTTGCCATGAATCCCTGAAAGAGAACTGCCTATTTAATGAGGTTTGTTGAGGTGACCAAGAATGCTAAGATGCTATGATTGCTCTGAAGAGAATAAAGTCAATGAAGCAGTAGGTGTTTGCATTGTCTGTGGAAAAGGCCTCTGCATGGAACACATCAAGCAGGTGGAGTTGCCAATGAAAGGAGGATATCCGCTAGCCCATTTGACGCTAAAGAAAGATCTTCCCAGAATGATGTGTCGTGAGTGTATTGATACTACTCTTGGAGAGGAATTCTGCGTTTAAGGCTGGCAAAGCAATCGATCCGCTGTATTCAGATGCTTGGTACAATAAAAGAAATGCTCTATATAAATTAAATAAATAAGATGAAGCAATAAAAGCATTTAACAAAGCAATAACAGCCTATGACAAAACAACTACTCAATTAAATATTTTTATTATTGAAGTATATTTTTACATTGACAGTGTTTTACTTTCATCAACGAAATGTCAGTTACTGATTTCTTCAGCAAATGATATAATTAATGCTTTAAGCAATCAAGTTTGGTAAGTAGAGATTATTTGAATTCATTCATCTCGAAACCTAAATTGATGATAGGAAAATTTTGAAAACGAATATCATCAAATGTATCTTATTTAGGGTGTCAGCTTCTAAAGAGCTGTGATCCTGCATTATAATCTTGAAATACAAATCATTTAGCATTTATCGATCAGATATCTAGGGATATAAGAAACCAAGCAGCTGATTCAAAAAAAATATTTTAATCGTTAGATGTGATTACCGGTAAGTAAACCCGGGTATAATTAATTTTTTCAATAAGTTATCCTCACTTTTTACCCACCCCAGACCAAAATTCTTGCTATTGAACTGCTTTTTTTGGATTTAAAGCTTAAATAAATTATTTTAAATCCCTAAAACAGTACTATTTACACTTTTAGTCCAAATTAATTCTCAACTAATTGATAATTTTAGGCATAAATTGACAAATAAACCCCACAATTAATTCAATTTGTTAAATAAAAGTCCAGATAATACCAAAACAAATCAAAATAGTTCGCATAAAAAGACCATAGTTAGCAAAAAATCATCAAATAAATCACTACGTTTGACAAATCCATGGAAAATGTCATTATCTATGTAATAGTCTCTACGGCGATCTCTGATACAGTCACCACAACAATTCCTATAAAACACATAGCCCACAAAACCCACTTAAACCACTTTAGCTACTTTAAGATCTATTTTGTGGGGCTACCACAAGATCCATTGCCTTTGAATGATAACCTTCCTTTTTGCCTATCGGTGGTCTATAACTTATTTATATTTACGACTATAAGATCGGATTTATTTGATCCATTTAGCTCAAATATTTTTTTTGTGCTGGTCTTCAGAATCATGCGATTTAATTTCGATTTCTTTATCATATGCTTTTAGTGCTTTAATAGATGCTTTTAGTGCTTCAATAACTAGTTAGGATTTATGAGATCATTAGTTTCCCTATTTTGCTTACACTAGTAGAAGAGAAATTACTTACTCAAAAATTGACTTATCGATAGAAAGGATTCTATAAATAATTCACAAAGTAGTCTATAACGAGGAACTTGAGACAAGAATAAGTACTCCACATTTTTTTTAAACTTTTATTGGTTCAGATTCATGAATGATTGAAAATACCCTCGCTTCTCATACTGGTTAGAACTAAATGTTGACTTCGTTGTATGCATATGTGTAAACTGGATATAAAATATTATACTTTTTTTTTATTCACACAGTAAATCAAATTAATATCAAAAATTCGATCAGAATGAGAAATAATAACTCTTGAGGGACATGAAATTACCTTTCGAATAAAATCCTAAAAAAGTGGATCATAAATTTGTTGATCTTTAATAGTGTTCATCATTACTTTTAAACATGAAAATTTCCTTTCAACAGAAGATTCAATATGTAAAATTAGAGTCATATTCCAATCAATTGGAATACCTTTTTCTTATCATTAGTAGGAATAACTAATGCAGATGAAATAGTTTGCATTAATATTAGAACTGATCCTAATAAGATATTATTTATTGACTTACTCAGAATAAAATAAAGGCAGAATATAACGATTGACTGGATTAGTAACTTTAAGTACCATCCATAGTCGATGTTTATACTTAATAAAGAACTCATAAAATAAAACATAAGGACCATTGAAACTAGAAAGGATACAGTAGTCGCAATTGCTGCCCCATTAATTCCATAAATAGGAATCAATATTAGGTTCAATATGGCGTTGATGATTGCTGAAACTAATGGAATTCTATACACAAGATTCAGCTTTCCGACACTAGCAAAAATTGAGCCGACAGATTTTGTTATCCCGAATAGAACTGTACCAACCAATAAAATATTTAAAGGCATATAAGCCTGCTCAAATTCTGCTCCAAAGATTAAAGTTATAATCTGCTTCCCAAAAAAAACAAAGAACATGCTCGATAAAACTAAAAAAATGCTGCTATATTTCATGCAACGATCTACAACAATCTTTATGGGGTCATCCATTTTTTTTGCATAAAATTCCGAAATCAAGGGGAAAGTAATTTTCTGAATCGAATCGGGCAGTATCCATATAATTTTTGCAAACATAACTGAAACACTGTAAACTCCTAATTCTCTCGATGAAAGGAAATATCCAATCAAAAGCACATCAGCTTGATAATTAATTAAATTAACAGCATTTGAAAATAGAGTTATGGAACCAAAAGAAATCATTTTCTTTGTTAGTTGATAATAGTTAACCCAAGATATTCGAGGCAATCTGTAGGTAAGCATCATATAAATGGATGTGCAGATAGAAGAAATTACTATTGCAAGAACTGCACCTTCTATACCGTATGTGAACAGAAGCAAAAAAGTAATGATAAAAAGAGACAAACTCTGAAAAATTGTAGACCATGCATTTTTGGTCATTTCCCTAAATCCATTTAAAACTGAGAGAAGCATACTAGTTAGAATGTAGAAAGGGTAGGCAAAAGATAAAATTTTTAGCAACAATGATAACTGGGGCATACCAAAAAAGCTGGCAAATAAATCAGAAGTTAAATATGTAAACAAAAATGATATTATTCCAAGTACTAGAGATGTAATAACACATGAAGAGACGACCTCATGTTGCTTTTTGGAATCTCCAGAAAACTCGGCTAGGTATTTGATTACGGATGCAGGAATTCCAAACGTGATGAAAAGAATCAAGGTGCTAAAAATAGTATTTACCATTTTATATAATCCAAGATCACTGGCTCCCAGATATCTTCCCAACAAAACATTAATAGGAAAAGCTATGAGTACAGCCATTAAAGAAGAGAAAAATGTTACACCAACATCGGAAATAAATTTTTTAATTTCAGACAAAAGATCACATCTCTAGTAATTATCGAACTGATCCTTTTTGTTTAAATGAAGTCTTAAAAAGACTTACTGTTCGATCACTCAAAAAATCCCACCCCAGTTTAAACAGCTAAACAATATACAATTCATTATTATGTTTTTATTGAAACCTCTTATTCTCACTAAGCATTTAAATCAATTTATAAGTAAATGACACAATTTAAGTTGTTATCGAAGGCTTCTTGATTAAAAATTTCTTCAATTTATGGTTTAATATAAGAGAATTTCAATAAACCTCTGATTTTTCATGAGTCTGTTCATTATATATATTATTAATATATGATGAAATTTAGGGGGTTCATCATAATACCCACAAAATCCGGTTTAATTTTTTTATAAACTTCTTCCATCTAAACTTCTTTCTGTTATATAATTTATGCAGTTGAGTAGAAAAATCAAAGATTAAGGATCTGTACTGAATAGTATTATCAAAATGCTTGAAACCTAATAATACTGGGTTCTTAGTTTCAATGTGGAAGTCTAATTTAAGGAAGCTCAGATCCAATCTCAATAATTTTTCCTTTCTTCATTTTTCGAAATAATTTGTGGATCCAAATTTTCATAAAAAAATGAATCTTTTATGAAAAAAATTAAATATCTGATTTTGTAGAAATTCCATTTTCTTTGTACTCGAGTGTGATCCCCCATTAATCAAAATTCGTTTATTTGAATTTTGTTTTTAAATTAGAAACCAGTTTTTTTCATCACGAGAATTTCCTGAAAGCTTTTAATTACTGAAAGCAAAATGAATTAAGGATAATCTCATAAAGAATTGGTTGAGTATCTTTTTGTTTTACAATACTAAATTTAGGGACATAAGAGTATAAAAACTTATATTTAGATTAATATTAGAATACTTGCCTATATAAATTTAGATATGAGTATTTATCATATACGCGTTTGATATATAAACTTTGTGTGTAGTTCGTTTTAAAGCCACGCTATCGCACTTTTGTAGAGAAATTTATCTCTGATATGAAGATTTTGGTAATCTTCCAATTGTTCATCCAATCATTTAACGTCTGATACGTTATGCCGTCAAATTTGGCACCAAGAGTATATGGAAATCCCAAAAAATATTTTCCCAATTCTCTGCTGTAATAAGGAGTTGATTTACAAGATCTAGCCATGAAGACACCAGTTTTTACTTCTTTTAATTTTTGTGAATTGATATTGTATTTTGGTATTCACTTAGTTTTTTTATACAGAAAATCGAGACTGAACTAAAATATAGAAAATGATTAATTGTGAGGATATTTAAGTTATCTTCTAAAGTAGTCTAGAGTAAATTTTAATCGGAATGAATTATAAACCTATTTTACGGGCTGAGATGAAGTCATTTATTGGTGGGCTTGGAAAGGCTTCCCGATGTTATAGTTTATAAGATTTAGATCAAATAATTTTCAGTTCAATTGTGCAAGTTCTATATTAAGAAAGCACTAAAAAGTTAAAAAATTGAACCATTAGAATAGGAACGTTTATAAAATATATACTGTATATTCTTTTAAATAAAGTTAACGTTTAAAGTTATCAGTATCAGTTTAATGCTTTCAACAAAATAAAATATATAAAACCATTTTTAGGAATTGATCGACGAAATTCGAAAAATAAGTAGACTCTCATTTTATATGAAATTCATAACAAAATATCTAGTTTGCTATTTTCAGCAACTCCTGACCAAACGAAATTTCTGAAGGGCGTAAAAAGGAGCAAATATGAATTCAACAGAGCAATTAGCGCAAGAAATTTGTGTCGCTAGAGTAGTATATCAATTTTATCCTTTCATAGGAGGTTCAGCAACACATATTCAAGAACTATCCACAAAAATAAATTCCTATTTGAAAGATCAAATTATAATTGCACCAAATTTAGGTGATAGTTGTAGAGAGTTTGATAAGAATTTTGGGATAAAAATTATAAGGACAAGAGTTTTATCGTTGAAATTTATAAAAAAAATACCAGTCTTGCCGTTCATTGATTTATTATATTCGATTAGTGTGTATTCAACACTAAAAAAAATGGAGCGCCCAGATATTATCCATGCTCACGGAATTTCTAATGTTGTTTACTGCACAATTATTGGGAAAATATTAGGAATTCCGGTAGTAGGCATGCTTCATGGATCAGGTGCTGCATATTCAAAAACAGCCGATATA
>CAWKGG010000082.1:0-21716 GCA_963848985.1 uncultured Methanosarcinaceae archaeon | reverse complement strand
AAGTTCTTTCGCTGTTAAATGTTGGAATCACGAATGAAACTCTTGGTTTTTTCTCAGTAATTTCGATATTATTAGAGAATGTATCGCTATCAATTACATAATGACTGTAATTCTTTTTAATTATATAATTGTCAACCATCTCCAGAATCATCTCACATTCTTTATCCTCATTAATTTCAAATTATTCCCAATAATTTCTATTTATTAAATTTTCTCCTGATATAGATGGAATCAACAATTGTATGCTTATAAAAAGGAAGATATAAAAAATATCCTGAATTTTTTTTATTGATATTGCCTCTTTAGTGGAATACAGTCATTTAATTTATACATTTTGGTGATAAATAGTTTAGTATTAATTAATATAACTAAATCAGTCAATTTAAAAACGTGTTTAATTATTTAATGGATGGAGGAGATCTAACCCAGATGAAACTACTGATGTTAACGTTATACCAAACGAGGGAATTTAATCTACCCCTATGACTTTATCAGAAACCCACTACAGACTTATAAAAATTATGCAGCCACTATTCTGAAGTCGATAAAAATGACTAGTATGCCAATTAGTGGAAAAACTATTCAACTAATGTTTAAGTGTGTACTTATGGATTATTTATGTTATTATATTATGGATCAGATATTTTCAATAGATTCCTGATAAATATCAGCACGTTATTCCTTAAAATCCGATGTATCAATTTTCCTTTCACCTTGTCCTGCTTCATCGGACTCATTATAACTGCTCATCCTACTTTTTTTCATAAGAATTACATAATCTGCGGAATTTTTGAGGGCTGTGGAAAAACCAGGTTCAACCCCAAAAATGATTGTTTCCTTACCATGTTCATTTGCTTTGTTAAGGAGTGGTTTGAAGTCCGCATCCCTAGTCACGAGCGCTAGGGTGTCAATATGGGGGTTATAGACCAGCTCCATACCCTCTACAGCGAGGCGCACATCGACATCGCTGGAACAGATAATGGGCTCAAGCCCATGATTTTCAATGGCTTCAACAAGTTTTTCAGAGGCGTACTGATTGAGGAAAACGCGTCCTATTTTAATATTTCCGTAATCTTTAAGAACGTCTCTGATCTCCTCCAGATTCACATCAAACTCTTTTCTGAGAATATTTGGACCGTCCACTAGAAGTCCTATTTTCCTTCTGCCAATCTCTTTTTTTGAGCGCAGGTATTTGGAGATGGAATCGATTCCATCTTTTACAGGTCTCATCATCAATGTCCTCTGTTATCCTAGAACTCAAGGAACATTTACTTTTACCACATTATCATGGGCCAGAAGATACTAACATCAAGCCATGTGAAAAACGATGCTTCCAACAGCTCTCCAATCTACAGGTACAAAGCCAGCCTCAGCACACAAACTAAGGCAATACCTCAGTTTATATTCAAATATTTTTGAGTTTTAATTCTTCATACCGCAATTTAAGTAGTAATTTGGTATATCTAATAACCACTTTTCTATAGTAAAACATTTGCTTTCTTAGGCAATTACAGGATGTAACTCCATACAGTTATAAGAAATTAGACTGAAACCAAGACTATCCTATGAAAGTAACATGAATAGTAGTTAGTATAGAATCTTGAACTGCATATTAAATATAGATATAACAATAATTAGGTTAGTACAATTGCAATTCTTCACCGAACTTAACCTATTATTTCAAAAGCAGATTTGCTTCTTATAGCTTATTAACCACCAATTGCCAACATAGCCATAGCTTTTCCGAGTAAATATATTAGTTAATATAAATATATGTGGGATATACCTATGGGAGGATAGATATGCAAGAAAATATATAATTTTATTTATACACCTGTTCCTAGAATCAAACACAAATCACAACATATTGGCGCATTTACTTCAAATGGAGTTAGATGCTTAAACCCTGTTATCACAACCCATATACAAAAAACTCCATTTTTTATTCTTTCGAAGTTGCCTACTAAGTTCTTTTTCACGATTTTTGAATGGATGTCTACCCAAAAGTCATCCCGCATCCAATTCAGATTATGGTCCAAAAATACCCTTAAAAATTCGTTGAACCAGCATCTAGCAAAAACAGATTTAGGTATATTAGAGAGGCAAATCACGAAATGTTTATTTAACAAATTGAGCCTTTCATCAAACCTGGAAAAGTAATTATTTTGCTGTTGATTTCACAGATGATCCAATTATAGTGACAAGAATGGAGACTATATAGCTAGCAGAAAGAGAAAACATCAACTAACTCTATCTCATCTCCTAAGCAACGTGTTATCGATAAAACTTATGTCTCAGCAGGCGTAGCACATTGTTTTTCTCAACTTTTGCAATATAACAATAAGTTTGACTTGAATAGTGGTTGGAATGTATATGCCATTGTTGCTACTAGGTGAATTCCTTATTTACTTTAAACTCCAAGTTTACAGCACTCATTAATTCCTAATGAAAATCAATCCTATTTCTACCTCAAATTGAGGTGACAAAATTTGTGAACATATAACATTCGATTAAATATTCTATTTAATAGTTTAAATTTTTGTACTAATAAAGATGTTAACATTGTCAAAATTAACAAAAACATATTTTACCATACAATTTACCTTAAAGTTGATTTTAAGCGTCAAGTCCATTAATTTTCTTTCGATTAATTTTGTTGAACTATTTTATATGCAACCTTAATATATAGAGGGATATTTTTGCCGTTCCTTACCAACAGAGCCCCTCATAATCTATATTTTTAGCTTTAATTATCCGTCTTCCGTCAATTACGATCTTTTTCTTCATTTTTTCGAATTCAGATTCAAGTTGCGTGAACTCATCCCATTCTGTCATCACAAGACAGGCATCAGCACCCTCAAGCGTATCTTCAGCATTCTCAGAATAGCCGATTGTTGGAAAGACTCGCTTCATTTTTTCGCTTCCCGTCGGGTCATAAGCAGAGATATTTGCCCCAAGCCTCAGTAGTTCAGCAATGACAGGTATTGCTCTGGATTCTCTGATATCGTCTGTTCCATCTTTAAAGGCCAGACCAAGAACTGCAATTTTTTTATTTCGAAGGTCCCCTATTTTTCTCTGGAGAATTTCTATCATCAAAAGTGGTTGTTTTTCGTTCACTTCAATTACAGATTCTAGAAGTATGGGTGAGTACCCGATTTCTTTTGCCTTTCCTATGAGGGCTTTTACATCTTTTGGGAAGCAAGATCCTCCAAAGCCTGCTCCAGAATTCAAAAATTTTGGAGATATCCTGAAATCTTTCCCCACAGCCTCCATAACTTTGTAAGTATCTATACCTAGTTTTTTGCAAATGTTTCCTACTTCATTGGCAAAGGATATCTTGGTTGCAAGTAGAGAGTTATTCACGTATTTGATCATCTCCGCTGTTGTCGGGTTAGTAAGGGTGATTTCGCATTCAAAGGTCCGGTAAAGTTCTGAAACAAGGTCTCCTGATTTTCGGTCTATTGCTCCAATAACTATTTTGTCAGGGTGCATGAAATCATGGACCGCTTTCCCTTCCCTGAGAAATTCGGGGTTCACTGCTACTCCGATATCTTTACCTACTGTTTTTCCTGATGCTTCTTCGAGGATAGGAAGAACAAACTTCTCAGTTGTTTCGGGAACAACTGTACTTTTTACGACTACTACGTGGTATCCTTCTTTCGTTTTCAGGGCTGTTCCAATACTTTTTACTGCTGCACGGACAATTGAGAGATCTATACTTCCATTTTTTGCTGAGGGAGTCCCTACACAGATAAATGAAACATCTGTTACTTTGATTGCAAATTCATAATCATTTGTCGCAATTAGCTTCTTTCCTGCATACTTTAGCAAAAGGTCCCGGAGTCCCTCCTCATATAGAGGAGAGATGCCTTCATTTATATAATTTATTTTGTTCTCGTCAATATCTACACAGACTACTTCATGCCCAATTTCTGCGAAGCATGCGGCGGTGACTGAACCCACGTACCCTAAACCTATCACGGAAACTTTCATATATCTAACCTACTTTTGGATTTGCAGAGGTAATAAATTACAATTCTTATTTATTTTTTGATTGCCATCTTCTTACATTACCCCCCATTAGGAAATTTGGTCCTGTCCGTACGTTATTGATCAATTCTAAAAACGATCATACTCCTGCGTTTAATCTGCATTTGAGGAAAATTTAGAAATATTTAGATATGTATGATTTTCAGTAGCTATTAACATGAATGAAAATTACCAGTTCATCGGATTTATATCTTCAAGACATCAGTACTTATTCATATATTTAAATAGTTTAACTGTTTAATGTATTATAGAGTTAGATAAGTATATGCTCTGACAACTCCTTTATAGAAACTTAGGGGTATTTGTAATGCTTTCAATTTTTTCCATAGGTACTGAAGGATTTTCAGCAGGGAGTTCTTTTCCAGGAATAGGGATATGTTTTCTCTATACATATTTTGGAGTCCCAGTATATTACCAGATTACTATCTTAGGGCTCATCGCTCTTTTTGGAATGAAGGAGATGCTAACTGTCTCCACCAAAAAAGACAACCTTTCAACTGACTCCATGGATATGAGTATTTACCCTCTAATGATATGTTTCATTGCCACTTTCCTCACCATTGCATTTGGAATAATTTCTCCATAACTATCACCTTAAAATTAACTAATTTTTGTATTTTTAAAAACTTTTTTTCTCGATGTTATATAGATTTTTTTGATAAATTTATTAGTTATAATAGAACTTCTTTTTTTATTTCAGAGATTTTAATAGCCTATAATTAATATATGCTATAAATATTGATAATCTTTGTTAAGAAATTTAGTTTCCATAACTATTTATTATGGAAATAGTTATCTTCTTATAAGAATTACATTTGTTATTTTTCTTATATTAAGAAAAAATTAAGCTTTATAAGTAACACTATTATGGAAACAGTTTCAGCCGAGGGATAGAAATAATTTATTACATCTGTAAGACAAAGAGAGATGTAATTAAATTTTCATTAGAGTAAAGGACCGATGTAAATGAGAAGTCGACAATATACTTCTCAATAAAATAGGAAAGATAGATTTTCTGATTTGTTAAAATTACCATCCCTAATACGCATTCATATTGGCTTTTGAGCTGTTTTGATTCCTTGGTTCTTCGAGAATCTGTCAAACAAACAACTGTTTGTCTCATTATGTACATTGTAATTATGATAAGATTATAGGGAGTGAAAATATTGAGAGTCCTTATTGATGTAGGTCATCCAGCACATGTTCATTTTTTTAAAAATACGATATGGAATCTTGAGAAGAAAGGACACAAAGTAATGGTGGTCTCGCGGGATAAAGATGTAGTATTGGAACTGCTGAAAGCCTACAAAATCCCACATACAGTTTTAAGTAAAGTGAAACCTGGAAAAGTTCATTTGCTTGAAGAGTTATTTATAAGAGAGTATAAACTTATCAAAATAGCCAAAAAATTTGACCCTGACGTTCTAATGGGTATTCTTTCTCCAAATGTAGCTCAGATAGCATGGATTCTGCGAAAAAAATCCATAATTTTCAACGATACAGAGCACGCAGTACTTGTCCAGAAGATAACATATCCTTTCTGTGATATAATCTGCACCCCTTCATGCTATTTAAAATATGAAGGAAAAAAACAGATAAATTATAGTGGTTACCATGAACTAGCTTACCTTCATCCATCTTATTTTAATCCACACAATGAGATTATTAAGGAACTTGGGGTAGAGGTAGGTGAGCCCTTCATTATCCTTCGTTTCATCACATGGGAAGCACATCATGATGTAGGACAACATGGAATCGAGAATAAAATGAGGCTTGTCAAGGAACTTGAAAAATTTGGGAAAGTTTTTATTACCTCAGAAGGGCCACTGGCAGAGGAGTTTGAGAGATATAAGATAAGAGTCACCTCCGAAAAAATTCATCACCTGCTTTATTATGCTGCACTTTATTTGGGTGAGGGAGCTACTATGGCTGTTGAAAGTGCCATACTGGGGACTCCTTCGATATATGTTTCTACTCTTGCAGGAACTATGGGAAATTTCTCTGAACTCGAAGAGAACTACGGTTTGCTTTTTAACTACAGTGATTCTGAAGCTGCCCTTGCAAAAGCCTTAGAACTTTTGAAAAATCCAGAACTTAAGAAAACTTGGAGCCTTAAAAGAGCTGCTCTTCTAAGGGATAAGATCGATGTAACTGAATTCACGGTTAAGCTCATAGAAAGCCTTCCTGTAAAGAAATCTAGAATCTCTTTGCCTGTAGTCTCGGATGAGAGTTATGCATGAGCTATTGAAGCAAAATCAACAGATATGGGATCTTTTCACCCGAAAAGAAGAGTATTATCCCAACAATCTGGATGAACACGGCCGTTTCCTCTACGATGAAAACGACCTCATACAGGCCTTTGAGCCGAAGGTTTCCATATATCTAGTGGATCAGGGGATGGAGATTGAATATCCTGAGAACAAAACCTTTGCCGTTTGTTTGACTCATGATGTAGATGATATTTATCCGCCTCTTTCCCATAGCTTACTTTCCTCAGTCAACTGCCTTAAAAATTTGAATTTTCATGATTCTGTAGCCCATATACTGTGGAAGTTCAGGGGAAAAGAACATTCTCCTTATTTTAACCTTTCGAAAATCATGGATCTTGAAGCTAAATTCGGAGCCAAGTCCTCTTTTTATTTCATTGCTGCAGAAGATGACCCCATAAGATTCAGATATTATATCGAGGACATGGAAAACAATCTGGGAGAGATTTCAGATAAAGGGTGGGAAGTTGGCCTTCATGGAGGTTATTATTCATATAATAATCCAGAAGCAATAAAAAAAGAAAAAAAACGACTTGAAGCTGTTCTGGGAAAAAAACTCCTGGGTTTTCGCAACCACTACCTGAGATTTAGAACTCCAGATTCCTGGGAAATACTGGCAGATGTTGGTTTCAGATATGATTCCACTTTTGGACTCCAAAATTCAGTCGGCTTTAGGAACGGAATGTGTCATCCATTCAGACCATACAATCTAAAAAAAAATAGAGAAATAAAGATCCTCGAAATTCCTCTTGTTATAATGGATGTTGCTCTTTTTTACGGTTTCAAAATCTTATGAGGAAGCTTGGGAATATACAAAGAACCTGATTGATATCACAGCAAAGCTCAATGGTGTCATTACCCTATTATGGCACAATTTTGTTTTCGGTTGCAGTTTCCGAAAAGATTGGGTAAGATTATATGTAAAGGTGCTGCAGTACTGCTATGGAAAAGGAGCCTGGATGACAAGCGGGGACGAAATTTACAGGTGGTGGGAAAATAGATCCTGAGTTTGAAGGAAAATACGTACTGATTACGCCTGCAAAGAATGAGGAACAAAATCTGCTCGAGGCCTCGAGATCTGTAACCGGACAAAAAATAAAACCTGAGCTATGGGTACTAGTTGACGACGGTAGTACGGATAGGACCCCATTTATTATCAAAAACCTCACGACCAGTCACTCCTGGATTAAAAGCATAAGACTGCCCCCAAGACCAAGAGATATAACTTTCCACTACAGCTATGTCTGCAAGCAGGGCTTTGATTATGCACTTGAGTACTGTAGAGAGAATAACATCAAATTTGAATACATAGGCCTTCTTGATGCAGATACAGTGTTAGAGGAAAACTATTTTGGGAAACTTCTAACTAAGTTCAAAAAAGATAATTCTCTCGGAATTGCTAGCGGAGGTGTATATTACAATAATGACGGGAAGCTTTCGTTGGAAATGACTGATAAAAACCTTCCTCGTGGTACAGGACGATTTTGGATAAAAAAATGCTTCATCGAAACAGGCGGGTACCAAGTGGAGCCATCACCAGACTCTATTTCAAATATAAAAGCTCTCCTGAGAGGCTGGAAGCTCATGCAATATCCTGATATCATTCAGATCCAGAAGCGTGAGACAAGTGCAGCAAATGGGTTATGGAGTGGATATGTCAAAAATGGATGGATGGCTTATTATCTTGGCAAAAATTCTCTTGCAGCTCTACTAAACATACTTTATCGTTCCGTGAAATACCCTTACTATACAGGAGCTGCATACTTCTGGGGGTATATTAGTTCGGTCATCAGAAGGGAGAAAAAAATTCAGGATCCTGAAATAAGAGCCTACTACCATAATTTCACCTTCTCAAAGCTGTTTCCCAGAATTTCTGGAATTTTTGGCCGAGACTCCAAAGATCCACGTAATGGAGAGCACTGAATTCTATTGACCATTCAAAAAGAAAGATCCCTAAGAAGGTGATATTTTGAAGATGCTTTTTCTGGACATAGTATGGCCTCTTTCTCTAGCTGATGGCTCGCTTATTCACAGATATGAGCTTGTAAGCAATATGGCTCGACTTAATAATGATATCCATATATTTACTACTGATAAAGCTTTTCTTTCAAATATAGATAACATTCATCATCATTATGTCTCACATGGAAACTTTTTTTCTCTTACTGTTAGTTATTTAATTAATTCTTCAAGCCTTCTCAGAACCGAAACTTTTGATGTACTGTATACCCGCAATCCAAACTTCGGCTTCCTTTCGGGGATCTTTTGCAAAAGCAGATTCAAAAGAATGATTTATGAATTAAATGGGATTCCTGAGGATGAAAGAAGTCTTTGTAGGACAAAATTTAAAAAGAAGAATCCATCTCAGCCAAAAAAAATTAGTGAACTCTCA
This sequence comes from uncultured Methanosarcinaceae archaeon, assembly GCA_963848985.1. Classification (GTDB taxonomy): domain Archaea; phylum Halobacteriota; class Methanosarcinia; order Methanosarcinales; family Methanosarcinaceae; genus Methanosarcina. The sequence continues at coordinate 13,007 of CAWKGG010000082.1, read as the reverse complement.
TTTTCAAAAATTTACTTCTCTGCTAATGCAAAGTTCAAGTTATTTATTCTCAAAAAGACTCTCGGATTTTCTGACAAAATAATTGCTGTGACTCCCGGAATAAAAGCAAATCTTGAGAAAATCTACAACATCCCGGGAGGAAAAATAGTCGTTGTTTCTAATGGAGCAAATACCTCTCTGTTCAAACCACTTAATCAGGAAACCTGCAAAAAAGAACTGGGGTTGGACGCTGAAATTTCTTATGTATCCTTTGTGGGAAATTTTGCTCCCTGGCAGGGAGTTGAATATTTGGTAAGAGCAGCTCCCCTTATACTTCTCCAGTTCCCAAAATGCCGTTTTCTAATTGTTGGAGATGGTATCATGAAAAATGAACTTATAAAGCTCGCCAGAGAACTTGGAGTTGAAGACAAATTCATTTTCACAGGGGTAGTGGCATATTTTCGCGTCCCTCTTTATATAAAATGCGAGTGATGCCTGTGTTGCTCCCTTTATATTTGCCAGAAATGCAAAAATAGGGCTCTCTCCACTGAAATTATATGAGTATATGGCCTGCGGTAAGGCAGTTGTTGCAAGTGACATAGATGGTGTTTCAGATATACTTGAAGCTTCAGAAGGAGGAATCTCTGTTATTCCTGAAAATCCAAGTGCTCTTGCAGAAGCTATCTTAAAGCTGCTTGAAAATCCGGATTTAAGTATAAAAATGGGTTCTAAAGGATTAAGATATGTTACTGAAAATTGCAGCTGGTACAATGTTGCTAAACAGGTTGATAGAATCTGCAAATCAGGATTTTGAGGATGAAATCCTGAATCTGTATTACTTTTTATAAAGATCATACTTAAATATAAACTCAAGCACACTAGACTTTCTAAATAGCTATATATTTTAGATAATTTAAAGTTTTTTGCGATTCTGTAAAGTCCTGAGGACAAAATATTAATTTAAATTTGTGAAAAATAGAATTTCTTAGCTAACTTATTTGTTGTAAAAACAAATACTTGCTTAAATTTTTAACAACATCTCGTTTATAATAAATATAATATATTTTAAACACTTAATGTTAACAATGAAACAATGTTTGCTTTGAAAAAAAATGCTTTTTGAATGGATAATCATCGATTATATAAGTTAGCCAAAATAATTTTCACTTTCAATTTATTAATATTCACACATGATAATAAATGACATAACCCCTCTATTTCTATGATTGATACCTTAAATAATTCAGCAGCTGTCGAAAAAATATTTGGTAATAAGTCTTTAATTCTTGACTATACAGCATTTTATCCACGAGTGAGATAGAGAACAAAGCCTTTTGAAATTCAACTGTTTGAAAAATGCATATTAATAAACAATTTAGATCCTATCCGAAAAGTATTGTACCCATTGTAACTTTCCATCACAATTTACATCATCAGAACGAATATCCTAATATTAAGACCTTTTGTAGCTTTTAAACATGCGTTACCGACTTTCCGGATAGGCTCTAAGTCATTTTTCAAGTGTAAATTATATTCTTCGATTGCTTTTTCCCTTTTTTGGCGCTTTGTAATTTGTATTCCTTTTATTTCACCTGTGCTTTTAACATGAGTCCCCCAGCATGCTTCTATTGTTATTCCCTCGATTTCGACCATACGGACTTCCTTTATATCATCTGAAAAACCTTTGGCCAATGTAGTTAACCTAGAGAGTTTTTCTTCGGCTTCTTTGCGCTTACGAAATAAAAATTAACTTGATTTTTCCTAGCTATCAGGTCATTAGCTATCTCATACTCAGCAAATTTGTCTCTATCAAAGGCTTCGAGGCTGAAATCCACCCTGCTCTGATCAAGACCTAGCTGGTTCCCTGTTATCTGGGCTCCTGCTTTTTCAGCTGAGATTGTAGGACATTTTTACCTGATTGTATAGTGTATACACAGTTTTTTTAAAAGTATGTGTTATAGTGAAGAGAAAAAAAGTTGCTATATTAGCTCACGAAGAATAAAAAATAACTAGAAATTAAATAACTATTCAATCTACTAATCGCATTTATTTAATCTGGTTAGATAAAGTTCCTTTATTGCTCCAAGTCATTGAATCCTAAGTTTGGTATGATGTATCAGCAGCACTTCCTAGTGTAAGAATAAGGATTATAAAAGTTGTCAATGCAAATTGATTAGGGGTAATTTTGTCATGCTTTTCTCCATATTTACCGATTTTCATTTGGATTGATATCATTATTTTTTTCAGTTCATCAATTGTCAAGAATACACATCTTCTGAAGATACTCTACGGAAGCATTTTTTATCCTTTTCAAATTTATCAATTTGCTGGACGATATAGTGTAATACTTTGGAGGATATATATACTTATTACAGTATATTTTTCGGAATATTGATGTGGATAATTTAAAACCAATCGAATACATAATTTCGTTCTTTTTTGAAAGCGCAATTGACTTTTTAATAAAGGAAAAAAAGATTGAAAATAAGAAAATTGCGTCGCAATTATCCGACAGAAGTGATGTGATTATGAATGTGATTTTCAGACGAGAATTTAGGAGATTTAAGAGTTTTTTTGATTGATTGCAGTCAAGACCATTGGAATTAATGGTAAAATTTAGCGATCCCAGAATATATTAAAAAGTAGCATAAATTAGAAAAGAGTTTTATTCAGCATAACTGTTGGCTCAGCATCCGTTTTTATTTAGTGAATGCAAAGAATACAGAATCAAACAGATTTTACAGAACTTTAAGAAACTATCATAAAAAAATAATTGAAAAATAAATAACTATTCAACCTACAAATCGGATTTATTAAATTTATTTAAAGTATTTCCTTTACTGTCCATAGTTTAAGAGTTTCGGGTTAAGTTCAACTGCTTTCTTATATGCTTTTGTTGCTTCATTGGACTTACCTAATTTCTCTAGAGCAATCCCTTTAGCATACCAAGCATTCCAATTAAGTGGATTAATTTCAATTGCTTTGTCACATGCTTTTATGGCTTCTTCATGCTTGTTTAAAATTTCAAGAGCGATGCCTTTTTTTATCCAAGCGTCTGAAGATTGTGTTGCGCCTGCGATACTTACTAACATTAAAAGCGCCAGTGCAGTGATTCCTAAAACCATCATGATTGTATGCTTTCTACCTGCTTTATCAAAGTTAGTTTCGTTCATTTTCAGTCTCCAGATGTTTGTTCAGATATTAATGCTTATAAATAGCAACAAAAATACAATGAATAATACTTCACTCTACATAGTAAACTATTTTACGGAGGAATATATTTACTTATTAATTAAAATAATTGTTAAATCTCTTTTAGTTGTCAATCCTCAAAAAAATTTTACAATACTACCAGTCCATCAACTTTTAAACTTGGAAAACAAATTTTTTGGAAAAAACTTCTAACCTAGATTCCGAAACAAGCCAAAAACCTACCATATAAGGTGGAACATATCCATCTAAAAACAATGATACATAGTTTTCATCTTAAAACTTGTGTATCAGTGATCACAATCGAAATATAATTTGTTAGTAAAATTATTGACTTAAATCCTGTTTTCTGATGAAATGAAATTATCTTAATTTCCAAGGGATCAGTTAAGTATATAAAATATTAATTCAACAAATCTACAACATTGGTTGATATATAAACGAAATAGCATCGCTAGCTTATATTTATTCGTTATTAAATAAAGGCAATTTAATCTTGGCAGTACATGCATAGTACTTCAGTAGGGGGAAAGTAAAGAGTCGCAAGCATTCCTAATGATATCTATTTCACTACTATATCTCCTTTTAAACAAGTGGGCTAGAGATTGTTAACTTTACAGCGTTGATGTCCTATCTAAAGAAAACTTATATTCAGTACTATTTTCCGTCATGCGAAACAAAATTGACTGTTTTGATTTAAAAAGCCTTTAGATTGTGAATTTTTAAATTTGTCTCATTTTCATGGTCATGATGTACGATGCCCACTGCTTCGGATGTGGAGCCACTGCCTTATAATCCTCATTTTCAATAGTGCCAATTCATTACATATCGATTTTATGGACTTATCATAACTTCAATACTTTTGACTATATTCTTCTTCAAAATTATCATATCATCAATTTGAGCTCTTCCACGATTACTGTATACTCATTCCTAATAATCTCTACTTCTCAACTTGATTGCTTAAGCATTATTATATCATTTGCTTAATCAATCAGTAGGTGGGCGTTCATTGGTAAGCATACAAATGTCATGAAAATATCTACTTCAATAATAAAAATTATTAATTTAACAATTGCTTTATTTGTTTTGCCAGAATTTATAATGCTCTCAGCAGCGTTTAGTTCAGTTATCAATGGCCTACTAACTTCACTAGACAGCTTACTCAAAATAACTAAATTTTGTACAGGAGTGGTCAGCTGATTGATTTCCTACACAGACGTTAGTACATTGATTGAAGATTTGAGTCTTCAGCAGCACTTGTTATTTTGTTCTTTGATGAAGTTAATGGGAAGTCAATAATTTTACTAACAAATTATATTTCGATTGTGATCACTGATACACAAGTTTTAAGATGAAAACTATGTATCATTGTTTTTAGATGGATATGTTCCACCTTATATGGTAGGTTTTTGGCTTGTTTCGGAATCTAGGTTAGAAGTTTTTTCCAAAAAATTTGTTTTCCAAGTTTAAAAGTTGATGGACTGGTAGTATTGTAAAATTTTTTTGAGGATTGACAACTAAAAGAGATTTAACAATTATTTTAATTAATAAGTAAATATATTCCTCCGTAAAATAGTTTACTATGTAGAGTGAAGTATTATTCATTGTATTTTTGTTGCTATTTATAAGCATTAATATCTGAACAAACATCTGGAGACTGAAAATGAACGAAACTAACTTTGATAAAGCAGGTAGAAAGCATACAATCATGATGGTTTTAGGAATCACTGCACTGGCGCTTTTAATGTTAGTAAGTATCGCAGGCGCAACACAATCTACAAATGTTTGGTTCCATAAAGGAAGCGAACTAATGAGCTCAGAAAAATACAATGAAGCCATAAAAGCATACGACAAAGCAATTGAAACTAACCCACTTAATTGGAATGCTTGGTACGCTAAAGGACTCGCTCTAGATCATTTAAATAAATCTGAGGAAGCAATTAAAGCGTATGAAAAAGCAATTAAAATTAACCCACAAAATTTTTCAATAGATTGGTACAATAAAGAGAACACTCTAAGCAGCTTAGGGAATTCAGATGAAGCCATAAAAGCATCCTACAAAGCAATTGAAATCGACCCACATGATTCATCAAGTTGGTACAACAAAGGAAACTCTCTATTTAACTTAAATAAATACGAAGAAGCAATAAAAGCATACGACAAAGCAATTGAAATTGACCCACATGACTCATCAAGTTGGTACAACAAAGGAAACTCTCTATTTAATTTAAATAAATACGAAGAAGCAATAGAAGGATACGACAAGGCAATTGAAATTAGCCCACAAAAATCAAAAGCTTGGAACAACAAAGGAAATGCTCTATTCAATTTAAATAAATGCGACGAAGCAATAATCGCATATGACAAATCAATTGAAAGTAACCCACAGGATTCAGATGCTTGGTACAATAAAGGAAAGGCTCTAAAAGAATTAGGCAATAACGATGAAGCAATAAAAGCATACGACAAAGCAATTGAAATTAACCCACAGGATTCAATGGCTTGGACAGGTAAAGGAATGGCTCTAAATGATTTGAATAAGTACGAAGAATCAATAAAAGCATATGACAAAGCAATTGAAATTGACCCGCAGAAGTCAGAAGCTTGGAACAACAAAGGAGTTGCTCTTGATAATTTAAACAAACCTGATGAAGCCATCAAAGCATATGACAAAGCAATAGAAATTAACCCACATAATTCAAATGCTTGGAACAATAAAGGAGTTGTGCTCAGCAGCTTAGCAAAGTACGATGAAGCAATAGAAGCATATAACAAAGTACTTGAAAATGACCCGCAGAAGTCAGAAGCTTGGATCAATAAAGGTATTGCTTTATACAAATTGAATAAATTAGATGAAGCCTTAGCAGCGTTTGACAAATCTATTAAAATAAACCCACATAATTCAAATGCTTGGAACAATAAAGGAAATGCTTTAGATGATTCAGGTAAGCATGATGAAGCCATAATAGCATATGACAAAGCAATTGAAATTAACCCGCATAAGTCAGATGCTTGGTACAATAAAGGAAATGCTCTAAAAGAATTAGGCAATAACGATGAAGCAATAAAGGCATATGACAAAGCAATTGAAAATAACCCGCAGAATTCAGATGCTTGGGACAATAAAGGACTTGCTCTTGTTAATTTAAACAATTATGAAGATGCAATGGAAGCATTTGACAAAGCAATTGAAATTAACCCGCAGGATTCAGATGCTTGGAAAAATAAGGGATTTGCTCTATCTTATCTAAATAAACCCTATGAAGCAATACAAGCATACGACAAAGCAATTGAAATTAACCCGCAGGATTCAGATGCTTGGAAAAATAAGGGATTTGCTCTATCTTATCTAAATAAACCCTATGAAGCAAGAAAAGCATATAACAAAGCAATTGAAATTAACCCGCAAATAAGAAGCGGGGAACAATAAAAGTATTTTATCTAAATAAAATAAATCTGATACAGATACTGGGTAAAATAAAAGAATTTATCTTAATAGATTAAATCACTTAGATTTGTAAGGTGAATAGTTACTTAATTTTCATTTATTTTTATTCTTCAAGCGATAAATATAGCAAGTTTTTTGCTCCCACTATAGTATATGTTTTAATAAAAAATATGTGTTTTTTACACAATCAGATAAAAGTATCCCACAATCTCGGCTGAAGAATGAGAAAATACATAGGTTTTGCCACAAAAAAACGTGCGTAGTCAACTTGTTCATATTCAAAGCTTGATCCAGAAACGAGCAAGCTAAACGCCAAGCACTACCTAAAACTATAGAGAATAAAAAGCGATGGTAGAAGTGTTTTCAGTTTTGCCTATTTATTTCTTTTGTTGTTTGCAGTTCACAAACAAACCATTTGTATTCTTTTTTGATACAATATATAAAAAATGTGTTACTTTTAATGCATTTTATGTAGATATATAAGTGCAAATAAAGATGAATGAATTAAATTGCAGTAGTCATTTTAAAGTTAACAATTCACTAACCAAATATGTAAGGCCTTAACTTATCAGTGAATTATATTTCTATGCAAATGGACCCAAACTTGTAGGAAAATAAAAAAATAGCCATCAATTCAAGGCAGTTTATAGGAATTTATCCACATTGCCTTGAAAAAAGATGGCCTGATGCTGTTTCATTTTATACTCAGCAGCTATTGGATTCGGTGACTGTTCTTATTAGCTTCACCATCGATGGCGTCGATGGTGTCTTATATTGATAGTAACAGTCTTTGATGCTGTAGTATAGATTGCAGTATCATCTGGTGTAAAAGAAACAGACAATGTATGTATACCTGGCCTCAATATAGTTCCTGATGGTGGAGTGTAGACAAAGGTTCCGGGCACTGAAGCAGATGCATCCAGCTGAACGTTACTCAATGGTGTACCATAGAATATGTCAGCAGGGTTACTCCAGGTAATTGTAGGAGTGGTATTTTGAGGAGTTGTTGTCAAAACATTTATTGTAGCGAGCATTGAATCTGTGCCGTTTGTGTTGCTTACAGTCTCGTTAACTGTATAGGCTCCTGCTGCAAGGTAAGTATGCGTTGGATTAAGCTCAGTTGAAGTAGCTTCGTCTCCAAAGTTCCACATCCGTCCTGTGGCATTTGTCGAGATGTCTGTAAATTGAACCGTAAGGGGAACATTACCATTGGTAACGTTGGCATTGAAATTCGCTGTAGGAAAACCTTTTCCAGAACGACTTTCTGGATCAGTAAATGCCTTGATGCACACATTAGTATTTGAGTAGCCTGGCTCTGTTGTTATATCGGTCCATGTATTTCCATCAGAACTTACAAAACTTTCTGATGCGTTTGCTGTTGCCTGACTACTATGGCCACTGATAGGCATTTCCACAGGAATAGGGTATTGGTATGTAGGGTTTGTAAGCTCTAGTACTACTGAGAATTTTTGGCCGGCTTTGAGCTGAACTCCTGAATTCAGGGGAACTGTATGATAACCTGCACTTGAAATTGTTCCACTCTGGGTAAGAGCAGGACCACTTTGACTAATGGGGTTGGATCCTATATTAATGTAGATATTAATTACATAATTACAGTTTAGGTCTGTTGTATAGAAACTTATTGCTTTGAGAACTTCATTAGAATTTGCAGTAAAGATGTTTGCACCCCAGCCAGTTGTGGGATTAGTTTGCGATGTGTTAATTTGCTGGGTCCATCCAAGTGGATCGTATTGGTAGATGTTTGTATAATCTTTAGGTTTTTCAGCCGTGAATTGTGTATTCATATCGTATCCTACATTAGAATCATAATAGGAAACATAGAAATATCCATTATCATTATTTACATTCCCCCAATCTGCTGCAGTTGTACCCCAGCTATTTTTTATGATAAATGCCCCGTTTCCAGGTGGCGTCTTTGAGAAGTTGCTTGCACTATAATCATCATTCCAGCCAACAATGGTCACTGCATGGTCAGAAGCTGTTGTTCCACTATAGTAATAACCGTATGTGTTTTGGTTATAACTGGTAGTATCGGTGGGGTCAAAATACAGGGCAGTAGCTACTGCTCCATAATTCATAATTGCTTCTTTTATGTCCTGATTGTCCGTCGGACCATTTCTGTTCGGAAGGAAAGTTACGTTTTGTACATGTTTATGTACAGGAAGTCCGAGCTCGCTGGACGAAAAACTTGATGTAGCACTATAAGGATCATCGCTTGTGTTTACAGGTCCGCTCCAGCGAGCCTCGTAAGCAGTTGACATCACAAAGTCTCCCCCATCGCTGGGACCGCGATCAAAACCTTGCGGGCTATTTGCAGAAGAAAGCACGTTTTTAATATTATTTTCTGAAAAGCTCCATGTTTTTCCTGGCATTAAATATGATTCAAGGGATCCGTCAGTCGCAAATGTCCAGCAAGAACCTGCAGAACCCTGGTTTTTCACAGGAGTTACCCTGTTCAGAGTCCGTAAGTCATAGGAAGTTGGAATAGATGTGTTTGCAGAAGCATATATATCTGGGACTGAAGTATGTTTGAGATGACTAAGGTCTACAGGTGAAGGTGCGAAGCCAGATTTATGTCCACGCGGGGACTGTGCGGTTTGGTAAACAAGTTTTCTATTTTGGTATTCGGTAAATTTAGGATTTTTTGGTGCAAGTCCAACATTTTGAGAAAATTTAGTTGAGTTTATAATATCTTTGTGAATAAATTTGTGATCAGTATGCACGAATATGGGCTTGTTGTTTTCTGAAAATCCTGTATATGCCATTGCTATTGATGAACCTATTACCAAGAACAAAATCAGGAGTTCAGTGAAAATTAATATTTTTTTTACGATATCTATATCATTATTTAAATTTTGATTTTTTCCCATGTTTATCTCCTTGTTAATTTATTTATGAATGTTCACTAACTCTATTACTTCACTTTTACCATATTTTAAAAATTATCTCGTTCTAATACCAAAGTTTACTTCTTGAATTTTAAGTCAACTTTTATAGCTATTGACCAAAGACTAAAAATTGTGCATCACTCTTTTTTGGGTACAATTTAGAGATATCCTAGAGCCTACTATTTCCAGTAACCCCCCTAATAGTGACTTCGATAGTTTTTATTTTTTAGAATACATTGCGTTAATACTTATGCAAGTAACATTCTAAATAATATTATTTTGTTTTAATCGCATATAAAGTTATTTTTTAACACTCACTTTTAGTGTTTTATAAATATTACAACGAATAATATTTTAGAAAATATATAAATTAAATCAAAAGAAAACATAATCAAATAACACTTTAGTTTGAAAAATATTAACAGCTTTTGGCCGCTGCAAAGAGATATAAAAGTGTAAAAATTTACAGAAGAACTTAAGAATTTAAGATATTAAAAATAGTTATCTAAACAAATAAATTGCTGAATTTTTTTCAATTTATATAAACACAATATTAGATTGAATATTTATTTAGTTAGTGTGACAACTTCTTTGTAAAAGCACAAATATTTAGTATTTAGAAAAAAATTCAACTTAGCACTTCATGTAATATTAACTATAGCATGTCACTTTCACCAAAACATGTCATTATTTCCATTTATTTTAATGAAATCCTAGATTCGGCAGAAAATAAAGAATTTATTATCAGGGAAGATATTCTCACTCCTGATTATGTTCCTGAAAGGCTGATTGGCAGGGACGAACAGATAAAAGAAATATTATGGTATTTTGTATCTCTTTTTAGAAGAGGCTTCCCTAATAATATCTTAATATTTGGTGAACCTGGTTGCTGTAAAACAGTGGTCTCTAAATTTGTTTTATTGGGTGTTCAGGAAAAATTAAAAGCTAAACCGCTAGACTTAAACTTTGACTGGGTTTACATCAACTGCAAAAAAATCTTTAATACAAGCTCTAATTTATTTTCACTTATAGAGTACCTTGATCATGATACTAAAATAAAAAAATCTGGGTATTCATTGGATTATTATTATAATGTTTTATTCCGTTTGATGAATCAACAGAATAAAGCCCTAGTTATTATTCTGGATGAAATTGACTTTTTAAAATCTGACAATATCTTTTATAATTTTAGTAGAGCTGTAGGCAACGAAGAGTTAAAAGATGGGCTTTTTATAAGGATAATAGGGTTATCAAACAGCAGAAAGTATGAAGAATCACTTGATCCAAGAGTCGTTTCTTCATTAGGCTTTAATAAACTGAATTTCCCTTCTTACAATCCTGCGAAGTTACTCAAATCCTCAAAGACCGGGGAGAACTAGCTTTTTTGCCAGATTCAATAGATGATGAGACTCTATTTAGGTTTTCGAGAGAAAAAGCAAAGAGAGGCGGAGATATTAGAAACGCTCTTAGTGTACTTCTGTCTGCTGCACAAATAACCTCTAAATCAAGTTGTAAAGAGATCACTGGAGTACATCTGAAACAAGCAGAAGAAATTGTCGAAAAGGATGGTATCGTAAGTTCAATATTAACTCTGCCTCTGCATCATAAACTAATTTTATTCGGTATAATAAAAGCAACAGTTTCTAAAGATACAGTAAATACAGGCGATCTTACTAAGACATATGAGAAGATTTGTAAGCACCTCGATATAAAGCCTTCCCCTCGATCTGTAGTTTCTAAATGGACCAGTTCCCTTTATATACAGGACTATATTCAGTCTAAAACTACTAACACAGACAGAACCGGAGGGGTTACGAAATTAGTTATATCTCTCCAAACTATAAACAAAATACTTCAAGGGTTTTAGAAGGTGACGAAGAGTTAGAAGGCTTAAAAGATTTTACTCTTGGCTTTTTCGGCAATATATGAAATCTCTTTAATAGATACTTACTAAAGGTTCTGTTATCATTGAAGAGCTCAGTTACTGAAAGGGACTTAAAGTTTAGGTTTCTTTCATATTGAGATGGAAAATGGTATTGTTTTATAATTTTGGTAGATTTCCCTCGGATTTTTTAACTTTTTTGATATTCAAAGATTTATATACTTATTTTGAATTTTTTGCACCAGAACCCTAAATATTCTGCAACAGATTAATAAATCAAAAATTTAATGGAATGGACTTAGGGTCTTCTGCAAAATAACTTAAGTCCATTTTTACATTGTAATTTTGCCCTAAAATAATTAATGTACTACTTAAGTTATTTCGTAACAAGCTCTTAGAAGACTATGGTCCATCCTTCTTTGGAGGCATTTTCCTCTGTATAACTGACTCCGTCCACCTTCAAGCCCTTACTATCCAGAAGGGTTATGATTCCACCCTCTTTGGGTAGTGTGAAGTCATCTATTGTAATCGGAATCTTCATGGTTTCTCCAGCATTCAAAGTTCCCGACAGATATGTCTTCATCTTATTTCTATCAGCTATCTTCCATCCATTAAGTATGACCGACTCAGGTGCTGCATTAAGGATGGTAACGTTCTTCTTTTCAGGATTTGCTGAGTTAACCAAGGCAGCAATTATGCGCACTCGCTTATCGACAGGAACAATGACAGATCTGAGGAAACAGGAACAATAGGTGCAACAGCGATGGCAGCAGTTGGAACTTTGCAGGCCTCTGGGATTGCGTGACCTGTAATGTCATCTGTGTGGAAGCACTGGGATTGGAAGGCTAAAAAGACGGCCACCCATCTGTTCTCATCTGGATAGTGAAACAGGATGCCACCGTCTTGCCATGTACCATCATCTTTTTCCCATTTATCGTCATTTCCCTGATTCATGTGTATGTCATGGATGCCGTTCCCAGGCTTGAAACCGAAGTATGGGTCGCGTTTATTCTCTGGTCCCCATCGCTGGCCAAAAGCATATATTTCACTGTTTTCAATGGAAATTGCTTTCTCTGCATACTTATGAAAAATGTCATTCAGATCGCCATCAGATCCGGGAATGTTATAGGGCACCAGTTTCATTTTTGAAGTGTCAAAGAGATTACCACGAATGAAATCCAGCGCCACTCCCCCGGGCTGGCTCTCAAGCTCCTGGAAGCCAAAGGATAAAGTCACCAGGTCTTTGAGGATAGGATGATTGAAATCCTCGTCTGCATAGTAAAGCACAGTTGAGGGCTCCTCCTGGGATTTGACATCAATGGCTATTCTGAACAGATCATCATCACTGATTTTCACCTGGAAATGAGGATGTGATCCCTGGCCGTTTATCGTATCTATGGCTTTTCCTTTGAGTACACCATATCCGTTTATGGGCATATGTTCACCTATCCAAACTGCTGAAGACTTGTTGAGTTACTTTGGCTTGGTTGAATGTTAGTTTTCTCATTATCTAGACTCCAAAATTTTCGTATACACACACTTTAAAATATATTTAATAATTTAAAAATATTGGTAT
>CAWKGG010000081.1:0-72322 GCA_963848985.1 uncultured Methanosarcinaceae archaeon | reverse complement strand
CTTAAGCAGGAAAAACTGAATGTGGAAAACGCGGCGAAGACCGCCGAGCTGGAGTTGCTGAATCTCAGTTGAACCCCCACTTTCTTTTTAACGCGCTTAACAGCATCATGGCCCTGTAAGTATTGACCAGCAAAAAAGCAGGGATGCCATATTATTACTAAGTGATTTATTAGGTTTACCCTCAACTACGGTAAAGAAAAAGAAATCAGGCTGGAAGAAAGGCTGGCTGAAACCCGCAAGTATTTACTGTTAGAACAAATCAGGTTTGGCAGCAAATTAATTATCGATTATCAGATTGATGAAAACACGTTAAATGCAATGATCCCGCCTGCGTCAATACTTACTTTAACAGAAAATGCTATTAAACACGGCAGGCACAGCGACAATGGCATCATCAATATTATAATATCGGCGACAATAATTGATGATAAGATTTATATCGCAGTAAAAAACACAGGTAACTTAACCAACGCCCGCGAATTGAATGGCTTAGGTTTGCCTATTGTGAAAAAAAGGCTTGCCGCTTTATATGGAAATGAAGGTTCTTTTATTACAGGCACAGAGGGGTGGGTTGAAGCAATTATTCAAATTCCGCAATTATGAAATATAAGGCTTTAATAGTGGAAGATGAAGAGTTGGCAACTTTAGAGCTAAAACGGTTGCTTGCCAGTCATCCGGAGTTCCGGAGGAAATGATGGGGTTTTCATAGTAGCACCCAGGAATCTAGACAGGCTTCCATTGGATATGAAAAAGTACGTTTTAAGTTGCCGAATGGATTATCCTTACCCTATAATAAAGATAAGTGACCATCTTGATGTTTGTGGACTTGAAAATATGGTTCGGAAACTTAACCCTGAAGTTACTCTTACTTATCATCCAGGAGGTTACAGGCCCTCCAAATTTTCAAAACATTTGAATTCAATAGGAATAGATTCGATATCCATAGATCAGATAGGTAATGTTTTAAGTAATGAATTTATTTAAAGTTGTAAGATTCAATTTTAATAATTAAATATCGATAACTTAGATATGAAAATTTAATTCTTAGAATTTTGGTATAGTAATTGGATTCAAAGAATTAAAATATAATAATTTAATTCAAAAAATTTAGGTTATAATTTAGTCCCGATGACTTAAATGTGATAATTTAATTCCAATAAGTTAACTATGACGATAAATTTGAATAATTACTATATATTAATATAATTATTACTATATGTGTATATATATATTCTGCATTTGAGATTCAAGTATAATTCTTGCAAATTATATCCCCGATAATTGCCGTTCAGGAGTGTATATCGATTGAGTAAGCAAAGTCCAAAATCAAAACCCATAACTGAACCAGCAAAAACTACCGAAGTTCTTGCAAAAAATTCCGTCGTAAGCGATGAGACATCAGAGAGGAAGAATCTTATCAAGGAAATTACTCCTGAAGAGAAGCAAAAAGCACACAGAGAAGGAATCATTAAGACAATCGTAGCTTCGGCACTTGGGATAATCGCAGGACTTATAGCATCCATCCTGTATGGAACAGGAGAAAATAAGGCATGGTATGCTATACTCATGATAGTTGTCGGTTTTACATATTTTCTGCAGAAGCTTATCTATTCTCAGCTTAATATCGATACCATTGAATTCAAGTTTAAGGACTGGTTTTACGTTGAGTTCATAGTCCTTGATTTCTTCCTTGTTACCTGGACTCTTCTCCTGAATTGAAATATTTTCCCCCTGAACTGTAAAAATGTTTTCTTAGTTTGAAAACCTTTTTACATGGTATATTTTCTATTAGCTTTTCACAGTGTAGCTTCTATTTGCGCAGTTTTTGCCTGCTTTATTCGTTGAGCTCTTGCATGATTGGTGCTTCATACTTGTAAATAGTCCAACAGTTCATATACCAGAGCAGGCATTTCATAACCGATGCTTGCCTTATATGTACAATCTTTCCATCCGTATTATACCCACTTCAATTGTTAAGGGCTTCTATAAATCCCTTTATTTATTTATTTATATATATATAAATTATATGTAAATTGTCAAGTGAAAATAATATATTTATCAAAATACCCTATTATCATTTTGCTGTGATAACTGCTCTCTATCATAGCCGAGATTTGCATTGTTAAGCTTGATTATACCTTAAATTGCAGCAGGCAATCCATTTCATTATGTATCTTTTAATAAATAAAAAAACAATTCGAAGAAAAGATGTAGTTGTAAAAAAAACGTGATTTTGGGGACCACTATGAGAATAGCTATACTTAATAAAGACAGGTGTCAGCCCAGAAGGTGCAGTAAGGAATGCGAAAAGTACTGCCCCAGGGTCAGAACTGGGGACGAAACAATTATTTTTGGAGATGGCGGGAAACCCCTCATCTCTGAGGAACTTTGTGTGGGCTGTGGAATCTGCATAAACAAATGTCCTTTTAAAGCCATCATGATTATAGGGCTTCCTGAAATTCTGCAAGATTCCACCCATAGATATGGATCAAATGGTTTTATCCTCTTTGGGCTGCCTGTACCAAGAGTAGGAAAAGTAACTGGAATTCTGGGTCCTAATGGAATCGGAAAAAGTACCTGTGTACAGATACTTTCAGGATCTTTAATTCCCAACTTTGGACATGAGAAGGGTGATTGGGACACTGTGCTTGAAAATTATGCTGGCACTGCTCTTTATGACTATTTCCAGGCTGTAGTAGATGGGAAAGTCCGTATCTCGCAAAAACCTCAGTATGTGGATCAGATTCCGAAAGTTTTCAAAGGTAAAACCTCAGAACTGCTCGAAAAGACAGATGAAAGAAAAGTTCTGGATGAACTTATAGACTACCTTGATTTGAAAGGTGTAGTCGACAGGAAGATCTCTGAATTGAGCGGTGGGGAGCTTCAAAGGGTGGCAATTGCGGCCTGTGCAGCGAGAGATGCCCAGTTCTATTTCTTTGATGAAATTAGTCCTTACCTTGATATCTATCAGAGAATCAATGTTGCTCGCCTGATCCAAAAGATCTCAAAGGACAGGGCCGTACTCGTGATCGAGCATGACCTTGCGATCCTTGACATGCTCGCAGACGTAGTTCATATCGCCTATGGAAAACCTGCAGGTTTCGGTGTAGTCACTCTCCCGAAGAGTGTACGTGTAGGGATTAACCAGTACCTTAAAGGCTATCTACCTGAAGAAAACATTAGGATCCGCCCTGAAGCCATTAAGTTTGAGATCCATCCTCCAAGAGAAGATTCACAGTTTAAATCTATGATAACCTTCGAAGGCTTTTCAAAGAAATATGGGGATGGTTTCTCCCTTGAAGTTGCTGGTGGCAACCTTCGAGAAGGGGAAGTGCTGGGAATAGTGGGCCCTAATGGAATAGGAAAGTCAACTTTCGTGAAAGTTCTTGCAGGGGAAATAAAACCTGAAGAAAGAGACACAGAGATCGGAGTCAAGATATCCTACAAGCCTCAGTATATTAAAGCCGATATACCTGTGAGAGTACAGGATTTCCTGCGTGGCATCACAAAAAGGTTCGGAACTAGCTATTATGAGGTTGAGATCTCAAGTCCCCTCCAACTTGAGGAGATATATGACAGCCTACTTACTGAACTGAGCGGCGGAGAACTACAGAGGGTTGCTATTGCAGCCTGCCTATCCCAGGAAGCCGAAATATATATTCTAGACGAGCCAAGCGCACACCTGGATGTGGAGCAGCGTTCTATGGTTACTAAGGTCCTGAATCATTTTGCTGAAAACAACCAGAAAACAGCCCTAGTTGTTGATCATGATATATATATGATCGATATGTTGAGCCAGCGTTTGATGGTCTTCGAAGGCAAACCCTCTGTATATGGTAAGGCTCGTGGCCCATTCAACATGGAAACTGGCATGAACAAATTCTTGAAAAATCTGGGCATAACCTTCCGCAGAGATGAGGAAACTAAACGTCCTCGTGTGAACAATCTCGGCTCAAGGCTTGACAGGGAACAGAAGGAAAATGGAAATTACTATTATTCAGCAAGCAACTGAGGATTTTTTGAAAACTTCGACAAAAAAGAAGTTACTTTCAGCCCATTTTCCACAGAAGTACTCAAGAATTCCATCTATCTTCTCAATATAACAGTAGCTTAAAAAGTGATCTAACTTTCAATGAGTAGTGGGCAAATCGGCAAAAAAATAATATATCTATGTTAATCTGCACAATCTCGGTTTTATAAAGAGAAGTCCGTTTTTTTCAGGAAGTAAATTTCCAATACTAACATGATGAGGGTCTTCTTAATTAAGCGATTAATGTTTTCAGAATTAATTTTCCAATGTAACAAATATTTACGTTTTCATGTACTTAAAACGATTTTTTTCTAACTAACCTCACTGAAGTGCAGAACAAAAATATCGAGAAATGATAACGAGTATATTTTGAAAATAAAGTTAACCAGATAATAGTGGAGGACTGAGAGTTCAAAATAGCTTTTTATCTTATGTTTGAGTCTTTGGTTTTCAATGAAGATAGAAAGCCTCGATATACCAGACGAAGTAAAACGTTATTATAAGAACTCCAGCATTATGGAACTGTATCCGCCTCAGGCAGAAGCAGTGGAAAAAGGGCTTCTGGAAGGAAAAAATATACTTGCTGCAATCCCAACTGCCTCAGGGAAAACTCTTCTTGCTGAGCTTACGATGTTGAAGTCAATTTGCGCAGGAGGTAAGGCACTCTATATTGTGCCCCTAAGGGCGCTAGCTTCTGAAAAGTTCAACCGGTTTAGGGAATTTTCTAACCTTGGGATCAAAGTCGGGATTTCTACGGGAGATTATGACTTGAGGGATGAGAAACTTGGGGTAAACGACATTGTTATAGCGACATCGGAAAAAACCGATTCTCTGCTCAGGAATGGGGCTACATGGATGCAGGAAATCTCAGTAATTGTGGTAGATGAGGTACATCTTATTGATTCTACAGACAGAGGGCCAACACTTGAAGTCACTCTTGCAAAGCTTCGGAAAATGAATCCATCTTGCCAGATTCTGGCACTATCTGCAACAGTAGGTAATGCCGATGAGCTTGCAGCTTGGCTTAACGCCGAACTTGTAGTAAGTGAATGGAGGCCTACAGAACTTCTGGAAGGGGTGCATTTTAATGGAACTTTCTATTGCAAGGAAAGGGAAAAGCTTATTAAGCAGTCCACTAAAGACGAAGCCATAAACCTTGTGCTGGATACCCTCCAGGAAGGTGGGCAGTGCCTAATTTTTGAAAGCAGTAGGAAAAACTGTATGGCTTTTGCAAAGAAAGCAGCTTCAAAAATTAAAAAGTTTATTTCAGCAGAAGATAAAAAATTTTTGACTAGGATTGCAGACAAAGTGTCCGAAAACAGTGAAACCGATACTTCCACAATCCTTGCTTCCTGCATTCGTTCCGGTGCTGCTTTTCACCACGCAGGACTTATCACTCCTTTGAGGGAACTAGTGGAAGAAGGCTTCAGGGAAAGGAGGATCAAGCTGATTTCGAGTACTCCCACTCTTGCAGCTGGACTCAACTTACCTGCCAGGCGGGTGATTATCAAAAGTTATAGGCGCTATTCTTCTGAAGCTGGGATGCAGCCTATTCCTGTGCTTGAGTACAAGCAGATGGCAGGCAGAGCAGGAAGGCCTAGGCTTGACCCTTATGGAGAATCCGTGCTTCTTGCCAGGTCATATGAGGAGTTTGTTCTCCTTTTTAAGAACTATATCGATGCAGAAGCCGAAGATATTTGGTCCAAGCTGGGGACAGAAAATGCTCTCAAGACACATGTACTCTCTACAATCTCCAACGGTTTTGCGCGTACAAAAGAAGAACTCATTGAATTTCTAGAGGCAACATTTTTCGCTTTCCAGTACACAAACTTCGGACTTTCTACGGTTGTAGACGAATGCCTCGGCTTTTTGAGACAGGAAAAAATGCTTGAGAATACAGACGTCCTTTTTCCCACAAATTTCGGAAAACTCGTCTCGAGACTATATATCGATCCTCTGTCTGCCTCTATCATCGTAAAGAACCTTCGAAAAGCAGAATCCCTTACCAAACTTACCCTGTTACATCTTGTCTGCAGCACGCCTGATATGCGCTTGCTCTATATGAGAAGCAAGGACTATTGCACAATCAATGATTATGTCATGGCTCATGAAGGAGAGTTCGTGAAGATCCCGAATCCATTCAATATTGTAGAATATGAATGGTTCCTCGGAGAGGTGAAAACATCTCTTATGCTAATGGAATGGATTAATGAAAAGCCTGAAAATGAGATTTGTTTGAAGTTCGGCATAGGGGAAGGCGATATATATGCAATCGCAGACATTGCCGAGTGGATCATGCATGTAATCACCCAGCTTGCGAGGCTTCTTGACATCAAAGGAGTAAAAGAGGCTTCAGAACTTGAAAAACAGATCCATTATGGGGCAGGCCCTGAATTGATGGAGCTACTTGATATCCAAAGTATAGGCCGCGTGAGAGCAAGGAAACTTTACGAAGCTGGTTTCAAGTCCATTCCAGACCTTTTAGATTCTGCACCGGAAAAAGTGGCTGCACTTCTTGGACCTAAGATAGCTGAAAAAATATTTAACAAGATCGAAAGGAGAAAGGCAGTTCCCGAAGTTATGAGAATTGCATCAATTGAAAAAGATTTTCCTTATGTACAAAGGAAAGCTAATGATCACTGATTTCACCTACTTTTTGTTTTATTAATTTTCTTAATTTAAGTAATTTAAGTAATTTTTACTGTATTTATGGTTTTATTTCTCTAGAATGCACAGAATCTTGCTAAGGGATGGAAGCTTCTACGAGGGCCATTATTAACTCACTTTCTGGAGATGTACACAAGAATGCCATCTATTTCTTCAATATGGCAGTGGCTTAAAGACAAATAATCAATTCTTCGAATAATGGGTTCAAATAAATGAAAGTATGCTCCATCTGACATTTTTTGAGCATGACTATATGGTTATGAAACAGGAGGAAAAAGAATCGTCTAAGCAAATGAAATTATTTGATCTTGAATAAATTTCTCTATTTCCGAGCAGTTACACGAGCATACCCTGTTGCTTGTGGTGAAGTATACCATCATAATTTTGATTTTATTCTTCATATAGTTATAATTAAGTGCTGATACATAAACGTCCTATATTACTGTCTTTTACCTTCGAGATGGATATTTTGGGAGATAAAATCTTAAATGATATTAGGGATTTTATGGAACTAGATTATCAGGTTATACCAGATACATGTTTATATTGGAGTCTCATAGATTATTTCTATATTTTATCAGTTTATTTTAGAGATGATCACCATGTTGTTTAAAAAGTTGTCTGAGGTTTCGGGAGCTGAAATGAAAAAATTGCTTTCTCGAGAATCAGGACTTGCAGATGTAGCGAAGACCGTCTCAGCCATACTTTCGGATGTGCGTATCAGAAAAGATGCAGCACTTAGGGAGTATACACGAAAATTTGATAAATTAGAGCTTTCAGATTTTGAAGTAAGTGAAGAAGAGTTTGAGAAGGCTCTTTCATGTATTGATCCGAAACTTCTGAATCACCTTAAATCAGCGGCTGACAAATATCCGAGCTTTCCACGAAGCTCAGCTTCCAGAGGTTATCTGGTTCATGGAACTTAAACCAGGGATTTTGTTAGGCCAGAAGGCAACGCCTCTAGAAAGCGTAGGCGTTTATTCTCCAGGAGGCCGGGCTTTCTATCCGTCAACAGTTCTAATGACGGTGATCCCAGCCAAAGTTGCAGGAGTCGCACAGGTTATAGTCTGCACTCCTCCAATAGCTGATGGTTCTGTGCACCCCCTAACTCTTAGTGCTGCAAAGGTTGCAGGAGCAGACATAGTATTTAAACTCGGTGGTGCCCAAGCCGTTGGAGCCATGGCTTATGGAACTGAAACTATCCCGAAGGTAAATAAAATCGTAGGGCCTGGAAATGTCTTTGTCACATCTGCAAAAATGCAGATTAGAGACGTTGCTGAAATCGACTTCCCTGCAGGTCCCAGTGAAGTGCTAATCATTGCAGATGAGTCGGCAGATGCTATTATGGTTGCTTCAGATATTATAGCTCAGGCGGAACATGATCCAAGTGCAATCTCGATACTTGTTACAATATCCGAGACTCTTGCAGAAGATATTAAAAGAGAAGTGCTTGTCCAGTCTGAACAAACTGAAAGAAAAGGCATTGTTAAGGCATCTCTTGAGAATGCTGCAATTCTTACTGCAGATTCCCTGGAACAATGTATAGACTTCAGCAATAAATTTGCTCCAGAGCACCTCGAAATCATGGTATCAAACTCAGATTTTGTACTTGACAGAATTAAAAATGCAGGTTCTATTTTTATAGGAAATTATTCTCCTGTTGCTGTTGGGGATTACGCATCTGGTACCAATCATGTACTTCCTACGGCTGGATATGCAAAAATTTATTCTGGCCTGAATATAAATCACTTTATGAAATATTCAAGTATTCAAAAAATAAGCAAAATTGGCCTTGAAAGTTTAAAAGAAACTATAATCGCATTAGCTGAGGAAGAAGGATTAAAGGCACATGCTGATTCTATTAGAACCCGTTTTGGGTACAGACCCTCTAAATAATATTTTAGCCAACCGATATGTATATAAATTGTAAATGCGTAAACAAAATTTGGTATTTAAATAAACAAAGATTTAAATTTTGAACAAGTAAATACTTAATTCTTAAAATGAAGAGTGGGGATCAATATGAAAATCAGAGTAGTTAGTTCACGGGAGGAAATTCCTGCCCTGAATCCGAACGAGAAGGTTATCCACCTTGCTTTCAGACCATCTAACAAAGATGTGTTTGTGCTTGCTGAAACATGTCCGAAAATTGAAGCAATACAGCTTCCAAAATCCTACAAAAGGACTGTTTCGAAGTCAATTGAAATGTTTCTGGAAATGCAGAAGATAAATCTCCTGGAAGGGGATGTATGGGGACATCGAAAAGATATAAACGAATATTACAATGTCTCTCAAAGTGTGTTGGAAAAGATTCAGGAATTAAAAGCAGATCGCTTCACAAATGAGGTCATTGCTGAAAAGCTTTCAAGAGAAAGCAAGTTGAATTCAGACATGATTCTTTACATTCTGAGCAAAAGAACCATTGATTAATCTGTTTTATCAGTCACTTGCACCGGTAAAATTCCTTTTTTGAGGATATGTCCTGGGAAAAATGGCTAATATTGATAATAAACATAGCTAGGAGGATAGTTAAATTTTTCCAGAAATATTTGATCCTCCTTTTCAGGATAAAATTTCTGATTAGAACTCCATTCAATAAATGCTTTCATGTTATTTTTTGTTAGTTTTTAAAAGGAGTTTATTATTTATCAAAAAATTTTATATGTTTTACCTTTCCAGACAGCTGAAGATCTGATATCCATATTTATCTTCATTCAGATACACCTATAAACCATCTGATTTGTAATCTATTTCCCTGCTCAGTAATGGAATGGAGTTCTTCCAGTTACTTTATACCTTCCATCAGTGTCTACTCGTTAGAGCTGTTGCTATTGTAAATGCTTCTTGCTAATCGAAGTTACTATGGTCCACCCATGCAGCAAGGGGTTATATCACCATTGCTATGGATATAGACAAATTATCCAAAATCATATATTTCAATTTGCTTTTATTATTCTTTTTTATCCTGTTTTTTGATCCAACATGTTTTTTATTGTCCATTAGGAATTTGCACCATCATCTCAGTTCAAATGTAACCTCCATCACTCAAAGTTCACAACCCAAAAACTATTTTTTAATCTCAGAGTATTCTTTAAAGATTTATTTTGCGGTGGTATTTTTTATAATCTGTACCATTTTTGAAAGAAAATATTTTTTTCAGCTTCATTGCGCCAATGGTTTCCTTTTAAGTAATTTAATTTCTCACTATACAAATAGAAGGACTGATCGTTGGGGAGGCTCAATTGAAAATCGGGCAAGAATAGTCACGGAGATTGTCAGGCGAATCAAAGAACAAGATGGAGCTGATTTTCCAATTCTTGTCAAATTGAATACAACAGATGGTTTCCAGCAGGGTTCTCAAAAAACAGACCTCGGAATTAATATCTCACAGGTTTTGGAGATTGCAAAACTTCTGGAAAAACGGGAGTATGTCCAATCGAGGTTAGCGGAGGGATCAGTGAGGCAGATAAAGTAACCGTAAGAACTGCGATTAACTCTCCTGCTGAAGGAGCATATTTTGGAGAATATTCTAAAGCGATAAAAAAGCAGTAAATATTCCTGTAATACTTGTAGAGGGTATCAGATCCCTTTCTGTAATGGAGAATCTGCTTGAAGAAGGATATGCAGATCTAATTTCCATGAGCAGGTCATTCATCTGCGAGCCCTATCTTGTTTTGAAACTTAAGTCTGAAAAAGCCAAAAGGCGATGTGTGCATCCTATAATCTTTGTTTTGATCTTGAGGGTGTTAAGTGCAACTACGAGTTTAATCGAAATTCTGATAATTGAAATCTTCTAATCATTTAATTTTTAAGTTAGGTCTTAGTTTATTTTAGCTTTTATATGAGACTGTTATTTAATTTTAATTTTTTTCTAGGAAGTTCCCAACTTTTCCCATCCAATGGTATAATTCTAATGGCTACATTGCAACCTACTTTCTGAAGATGTTTTCAAAAATAAAAATGTTAATAATATAGCTTTTGGATAACGAAGTCATCATGGTTCAAGTTCTATCGATTGTCCTCAGTCTGGAAGGCTGTTTAATGAACTCAACCTCAATTTCAAGAAGTTTACGTAGCCTTAAGCATAAAGCCTCCATTCCCGGGCTTTCAGTGGCATAGTGAGTAGCGTCGATCATGCAGATATCCTCGTAGGCTCGAAGAACTTCATGCTTAAGTTCGGAAGATATAAAAGCATCAATTCTATTTTCCTTTCCAATTTCAAGAAATTCACTCTTGAAACCGCTACCTCCAATAACCATAACCCTTCTGATCCCTTCCCTTTCTCCAGCATACACTACAGGAGTCTGCAGACACTTTGATATGTGAGATGCTAGTTCAGCTGAAGAACAAGGTTCTACTTCCCCTATTCTACCTATTTCTACAGTTTCGCAATTTTTGAGCCCAATCTTTACCGCAAGGGCATCATTGATCCCCTCTCTTTCCCTGTCATAATTTGTGTGCATAGTGTAAAGAGATATTCCATTTTCAAAGGCAAGCTTGAGAGAAGAAGCTAGTGATTTTGAGATTTTGTTAATAGGATGGAAGATGAGAGTGTGATGAGTAATCAGTAGATCTGCTCGCATTTCGGCGGCTTTTTTAAGAACATAAAAATTAGCATCAAGAGCAATTGCAATCTTTTCTATATCATTTTTCAGGTCAAGAATTAATCCTATCTTGCCTCTGTCAAAGTCATCAGCAAGCTCAAGTGGTGCAATTTGTTCAAGAATTTCTACAATTTTTTCAAGTTCCATGCAAAAAACTTCCTTAAATACAGAGATTTTAGATACTAAAAAAATCATTTCATCAAGTATGCCTTCCAAAATAGTTGATAGTAAATTGAAGATACTTAAAGCGTTATCTTGTGGTAATAAATACAATATTATACCTGAAATGCCGCTATTTAATTTTAAAACTATGTTTTCATTCATTAAAGGATTTCGATAAACTCCTATACACTTGAGTGTTGGAGAGTTTAAATCTCTTAACAATAATTTTTACTCATGGAAAATTTTAATGATTTGCTCTTTAAGAGGAATATAACTGTTTTAAGTAGTTGAAGACAAACTTGCTAACATTGATTCCTTAATTTATTGGAAATCTTTTCGTATCATTTCTGAGTCTATATATCTTAACAAAACAGTTTCTAGAGGAAGACCTCAAGTTGAAGTGATCATTATATTTATTGTAGTAAATTACTGTATCAATAGGTAGAATATGTCAAATTTTGGATAGAACTTCAGAGTAATAGCATGACAGCAGGAAAAATGACGATTCAAAATATTCTGATGCCTTGGGATTAATCCTCAAGCTACATTAAAGATTGAGTTTTCCAAAATAAACTTAAAGGACAAAACCATGTATAAATAATTTGAAAATCTTTAGCTCTCAATCATTCATCTCTAT
This sequence comes from uncultured Methanosarcinaceae archaeon, assembly GCA_963848985.1. Lineage (GTDB taxonomy): Archaea > Halobacteriota > Methanosarcinia > Methanosarcinales > Methanosarcinaceae > Methanosarcina. The sequence goes on along the minus strand of CAWKGG010000081.1, from coordinate 60,222 downwards.
CAAGGATTGAGTTAGCCCACAAAACTTAAAAGGATCAAAACAATGCATTTAAAGAAAAATATTTTAGTAAACATGTTTTAATTTATGCCGATTCATTGGCTCTTTCAAGATGACACTTTTTCAGGATTTTCTCGACTATCCTCTCGTAAGGCTAGACAAAAAAGCTGCTATGCTCTCTCATTTTTTGCATTTCTGGACTGTACATGCATACCTCTCAAACTCATGTAATAAGTATTCCAGCAGATAGAGCAGACTTCAATTATTTTTCCTCGATTCATATTGGTTTTTTCCTATAAGATGACTTAAAGTATCAATTTGTTAATTATATATGAGAAGGATGATTTAAGATAAATATTTTTTAAGGAACTCGAAATGCGAAAAAATCAATCTGCTTATATAATCACACCCTATAACATATCCAAATAACATGTCCCAGTAACTACATACAGATTTATTTTAAACCAAAACGATTTAACAGCTTACAGTGAGATAATAATGACTGAAATGATGACCCCTGCAATGCGTCAGTATTATGAAGCCAAGCAGGCCTACCCTGATGCACTTATTTTCTTTCGAATGGGAGATTTCTATGAGTCTTTTGGGGAAGACGCAAAAACCATATCCAAAGAACTTGAAATAACACTGACAGCCCGGGGAAAAGACAGGGCGGGGGACAGAATGCCGCTTGCAGGAATTCCTTACCATGCTATCGACACTTACTTGCCAAAGCTCGTAAACAAAGGATACAAGGTAGCTATCTGCGAACAGCTCGAAGACCCAAGGCAGGCAAAAGGAGTTGTAAAGCGAGGGGTTGTCAGGATAGTTACTCCCGGTACAGTAATAGATTCTTCAATGTTTTCGGACGCTTCGAATAATTACTTGATGGCAGTTGCAGGAAGAGAAGTTGGAAATTCTGGGAAAAATACAAAAAAGGAAATCGAAATTGGAGTCTCTTTCCTGGACATATCTACAGGAGAATTTCTTACAACTCAATTTCGAGACTCGGAAAGCTTTGAGAAATTACTTAGTGAATTTGTCCGGATGAGCCCTGCAGAATGTATTCTGCCCCCTTCTCTGCATGGAAATTCAGAACTCACAGATATACTGAAAGATCAAACTATTATTCAGGAGTTTGTTCCTGCGATCTCAGGGGCTGAAGAAGCAGGAACAAAATTGAAAGCCCATTTCAAGGTTTCAACTCTTGAAGGGATGGGCTGTGAAAAACTGGATTTTGCAGTATGTTCTGCATGGGCTGCCCTAGAATATGCACAGAATACACAAATGAGGGACCTTGTTCATATCAACACTTTGAAGACATACTCGAACTCCGAGTTTATGATTCTTGACTCAATAACTCTGCACAATCTTGAAATTGTAAAAAATGTTAGGGATGAAGGAGACAAAAATTCTCTTTACAGAATTCTCAACTGCACAAAAACACCTATGGGTAGCCGTATAATGAAAAAGTGGCTTTCAAAACCCTTGTTATCCATAGAAAAAATCAACTTTAGACTCGATGCTGTCGAAGAGCTAGCATCAGATCCCTTGATTCGTTATGATATTCGAAAATGGCTGTCTGAGGTCAGGGACATAGAACGTCTCATAGGAAGAGTGGTATATGGGAATGCAAATTCGAGAGATCTTATAGCCCTGAAAAAGTCTCTGAGTGCTGTACCTCCTATTCGGGACTGCCTGATGGGAAAAAAGAGAGTAAAATTGTTGAAAGAAATTGCAGAAGGACTTGCATTTTTTTCAGAGCTCGAAAATCTTGCTGAAATGATAGAAAAAGCAATAGTTGAAGATCCTCCAGTATCAATCAGGGAAGGTGGAATGATAAAACCAGGATATAATGGGGAACTCGATGAGCTTCGAAATATTGCCAGAAACAGCAAACAATGGATTGCGGATTTTCAGCAGAAGGAAAAAGAGAGAAGTGGGATTAAGTCCCTGAAAGTGGGATACAATAAGGTTTTTGGCTATTATATTGAAGTAACCAATGCCAACAGTAACCAGGTGCCTGAAGATTATATTAGAAAGCAGACAATCGCAAATGCAGAGCGTTTTTTTACACCTGAGCTCAAAGAAAAAGAGAGCCTCATCCTTACAGCCAATGAAAGGGCCATGGCTCTAGAATATGAAATCTTTATGATGATTATGCAGACTCTTTCAGCCCATTCTAAAGAACTCCAGGAAGCAGCTGAAAGAATAGGAAATCTAGATGCTCTTTCAGCCCTAGCTGAAGTTGCAGGAAATAGCAATTATACTAGGCCTAAGCTTACAGAAGATTGCAAGATCCTTATTCGGGATGGGAGGCATCCTGTAATTGAAAATGTAGTTCCAATGGGTTTTGTCCCTAATGACACGGTGATGGACTGCAAGGAAAATCAGTTTTTGCTAGTTACGGGCCCTAATATGGCTGGGAAGTCTACTTACATGCGGCAGATTGCACTTATAGCTATCATGGCTCAGGCAGGCTCTTTTGTTCCTGCATCCCATGCCTCTGTAGGGATTATTGATCAGATTTTTACAAGAATAGGAGCTTTTGACGACCTTGCAAATGGGCAGAGCACTTTCATGGTAGAGATGGTAGAGCTTGCAAATATCCTGAACAATGCAAGCCCTAAAAGCCTTGTACTTCTTGACGAAATAGGCAGGGGAACGAGTACTTATGATGGATATAGCATTGCTAAATCTGTTATAGAGTTTCTACATAATAGAGAAAAGGTTGGAGTCAGGGCTCTATTTGCAACACATTACCATCAGCTCACAGTCCTTGAGGAAAAGTTGAAAAGGGTAAAAAATTATCATATCGCAGTAACAGAAAAAGGTAATGAGCTTGTCTTTCTGAGAAAAATAGTACCCGGAGCAACGGACAAGAGTTACGGTATCCATGTAGCAAGGCTTGCAGGTGTACCGGAAAAGGTAATCGAAAGAGCAAATGAGATTCTTGAGGAAATTGAAAAGGAAAACGTTTTTACTGAAGCTGAAGACAGCGAAAAAGGGAAAATGAAAAAAAGCAAAGCAACCGCACGATATACTCAGATGATGCTTTTTGATCCTGGAAATAGCGAAGGAATTCTGGCACAAGTAAATAAATTCAGTGATTCAAAAAAACCTGGTCCTGTGGAAGCAGCTATGAGAAAATTGAATGTTGAAGAAATGACACCAATAGAAGCTCTGAATAAGCTCCATGAACTAAAAAAGCTTCTCGATTAAGGAGCATCAAACTCAATCTCTGAGAATTTACATAAAATCCCATTTATTTTCTCAATGTGACAGTACTTGAAAAGTGATCTAACTTAAATGAATTATGGGGAAAATAGGCAAATAAATTATACATCTGTGTACATTTATGGAATGTCGAATCAAAGGGTATTTTTATATTTTAAAATATGTTTAAAGTATATTTTTCTGGTTTTTGATGGGGTAAAGGAATGAGGGAAGAATATATTGAAGTGCAGGGAAATAAGATTCGAATCCTTGATCAGGATACAATAAACAAAATCGCAGCAGGAGAAGTAATTGAACGCCCGGTATCCGTGGTAAAGGAACTGGTAGATAATTCAATCGATGCAGAAGCTAATGATATCCGGATCGAAGTCGAAAAAGGTGGGAAAAATTCAATTTTGATTCGGGACAATGGTTGCGGGATGAACAGGGCAGATGCACTTCTTGCATACAAAAAACACGCAACAAGCAAACTTACCAAAATAGCGGATCTTGATACTATCTCGACAATGGGCTTCAGGGGAGAAGCTCTTGCTTCGATCACAGCTGTTGCAAAGACGGAAATCCTTACCCGGCCTTCAAAAGAAATCACTGGCACGAAGATAGTAATCCATGGTGGAAAGGTACTTGAAACCTCAGATGCAGGCACTGCTCCAGGCACCTCAGTTCATGTAAAGGATCTTTTTTATAATACGCCTGCAAGGTGCAAATACCTCAAAAGTGATCGTATAGAACTTTCCTATATCACAGATACAGTTACGCAGCTTGCCCTGGCAAACACAAATATTTCTTTTACCCTTCTCAGTGAAGGGAAACCAGTCCTTAGAAAAATGGGGTCAAGCGATCTTTTCAATTGTATTGTCAATATTCTTGGGCCAGATATCGCTCGCTCGATGCTTCCTTTAGAACATAAGACAGAATACTTTGAAATCCGAGGCTACATCTCGAAACCAGAAACTAACAGAGCAGAAAGTGACCAGATTTTTCTTTTTGTAAATACTCGCCCTGTATCTTCACGAGCTATTACTACTGCTGTACGTATGGGATACTATACCAAGATCCCAAAAGGACGTTATCCTGTTGCAGTACTCTTTCTTATTCTTGATCCTAGAGAAGTGGATGTTAATGTTCATCCCCGAAAAGCCGAGGTTCGTTTTAGCCGGGAAAAAGAGCTAGAGGATGCTGTCACATTTGCCGTTGAAAAGGTCCTCTCTGAACATGGACTTGTACCTGAGATCATGGAAAATGGGAGGAGGGCTTTTCAGAAAACTTTCAAAGTTTTAGGTTCTTCAGGAATATTGCAGGTATCAAGTAATCAGGAAACCTCCCTAAAAATGATTGCGGAAACAGAGATTGCAAAGAAATATGAAGTTCCTGAGTGCAGTAGCAAAATCCATCGAGAAAGTGCAAAAGCTTATACATATCCCGTAAAAGATACTGAACGGAAGCTAAAAAAATCAGAGCACCTTCTAGATTTTGCTGGAGAAACAGAAGTACAGGAAACCTTGAGAGAAAACGAGCAGGATAGTGAGATATGGGGAGAAATGAGAATAATAACTGAAGATTAAGCAAAAACCAAATACCGAATCCCTTGAAGATCTTCGGATAATCGGTCAAGTTTCAAAAATGTATATCCTTGCCGAAAAAGGAGAAGATTTAGTTCTTATTGATCAGCATGCAGCCCACGAGAGAATTCTTTACGAGAAGGTATTAAAAATTAAAAAATCTAGAGTTCAGGAGCTTATAGTACCCATAACTATAGACCTCACCCCTAAGGAAAAAGTGCTTATGGAAGAATATATCCCCTATCTTGAAGAATACGGCTTCGGAATCTCTGAATTCGGTGACAATACTTATGTAGTGACGTTCGTACCCGAGGTTTTCGGGCAGCTTGAGAATCCAGAACTTATCCATGATGTAATCTCTGACCTTTTAGCTACAGGAACGGTTAAAAAGGATACTGGGATTTCAGAAAAAGTTTGTAAGATCCTTGCATGTAGGACAGCAATTAAAGGTGGAGCAGCTTTCAACTCCATACAGATGAAGGAGCTAATAGAACAGCTCAAAAAGGCTGAAAATCCCTACTCATGCCCCCACGGAAGGCCAACTATCATCACCTTTAAAAAAGGTGAACTGGACCGCATGTTTGCAAGGACAAGATAAAACTGTTGTAAAATTTAAGTTTCAAAATATGGATTTTAAGATGTATATACCAGCTACAAACCAGATTAGATACTAATTTAGCTAAATAATTAAGTTATAGAGCAGTAGATATTGGTCTTCAAAATGGAAAATCGAGAGCTTAAAAGTTATTAATTTTGGATCTCAATTGCATGAATCCTATTTATTTAGAATATATAAATATCCAGGCAAAATATATCGAAACTTATAGTTACATATTCACAGATAATGATAATTTTACAAAACTCTGTTTAGTTTTTAATTTTTAAAAAATCTTCCAAGTTGTTGTAGTTGAAATATTCTTATTTTTCCTTTGGTGATGAAATAAATTGCCTTTAAGTCTCTCAGTTTATTGAGGTTTCTGGAAATTGTACTTTCAAAAATTTGCAGACTATCAGTTATTATGGCGATGTTGTTGGTTCGTGCTCTATAATATCTTCCAATAATATGTTTAGTTTTTCATCCAGATTATTTACAAGGTGTTGCAAGGAGATTTCTCTAAGTTCACGATCTACATCACTATAATTTGCAACTTTACTTATTTTTTCTTTGCCAAATAACTGATTTTAAAACTCGTTAGAGTTTGAAACAAATCATAACCAGATTGATATGTACCTGCAGTCTTCTAGAGCAATTGATTTGAAAATTCGTTAGAGGTTGAAACACGATATATGTATAGAGATAAATCTCATTAAGTAGATAGCGATCGATTTGAAAATCCATTAGAGATTGAAAACCTTCGTGCAGCCCAATCTATGTTATGAGCCAGATTCTAAAATTAATTTGAAAACTCATTAGAGATTGAAACAATAATTCAACACCATTTGATTACTGTTACAACACAATAATTGAAATTGAGTTGAAAATTCAAAGGATTTACGCCGTTGAAACGTCAGAAGAATCAATAGAAAATCTCTCAGTTCATCATATTATGATTTAGACGAGATCGTTAAAACTATTAATATCACGCTCTAATAACACGCTAACATTAAACATGGGAACCAGCAACCCATACATTAACTTGTGTTTTCTGTTGCAAGTTAAGAGGCATCACAAAATGTAATTCTGTGAGGGTATTTTCTGAATTATAGTTTTTTTAGGACTTTTACTTGCATTCATTTTATTATGCAACTTGTCATAAGGTACTAGGATTGATTTTAAGGTCTTTTTTCTGAGCTCTACGAAACTATAATTTATTTTGATACCTACAAAAAATACTAAAAATGTATCTTGAAAAACAACGTTAAAGTATTTTTCACTGGAAAAAGTGGTCTTGAATCAACTATATTCCGTCTTATATTTTTGGAAATCTACAACTGGGTTATACTTTACGAAATATATTAATGTAAAATGTATATGTTCAATGTTTTTTAATATTGTTGGCTTCTTTGTGCATAGAAACCAGGATCACGAAATATGACCTTGAAGCAGGGGTTGAACAACTTGAAAAAATTTCTATACATACTTAGAATCGGAAAAAAAGTCAATGGGCTCGCTGAGATTCGAACTCAGGATCCCCGCCGTGTAAAGGCGATGTCATGACCGACTAGACCACGAGCCCATTTTGATATTGGTTGTATTTTATGGATTACTCTAAATGCAAAATCAAAATGCTACTAATTGTATATATCTTTTTTGTTCCTCAAATATTTTTTTATCCTGAAATATTTTTACCTCGAACCTCTTTTTAATTTTTCAATATTTTCATAACTCATACAATTTAATTCCTATTCTAAAATTTGCTGACGTTGGCAATCTGTTCTATAAAACATGTTATAAGATTCAGTTTTTCAAATTTCAAGGCCATTTTAAGTTTTCTGTTGTATCATTGAATGAATTCCTCAAAGGTTTCAAATTTGCCTATTAACATCTGATGTTTATAAAATATTTTACAGTTTTCCTGTAATTCTGAAATGTCCTACCGCAAATATTGCCTTAATCCCTAATTTTTCAACGTACCCCTTGAACTGGTTGTCTCATGAATCGTCATATTAACCCGATTTAATTGAATTATCTCATAAGATCCATCCCATAATCTACTTATTAATTTCTTTAATGTATATCTATTCCAGCACTCTCTAAAAATTTAGTCCGTCATTAATATCTTTTTTCTAGTATTAGAATTATAGTAAACTCACGAATTAATTATAATTATCAAACTATTTGAATATCATGAAACATAATTATTTATGCTTAAGTACTTGAAGTTTCATAACTAGTGAAGAAAAATGAAAGGTATGGAAAAACTATTTCTTTATTTTCCTGCGACCATGTTTTTAGCGCTTTCGTGGTTCATTTTTGCACTTAAGTTACATAGTTCCGAATCTGGTCAATTCCTAAACTAGTTCTACAAATCAGAAAAATATCAAAAAATTATCAAAATTAATAAAGTTGTTGATTGTGAAAAAGAAAAATTACTCCACTTATGGTATAAACAAAACAGTTTACTGTCTTCACCTTTTGGATTTAATCAATGAACCAGAAAAGAGAAAATCGGGTCAAATATCAAAATCAGCAGGAAATATTCAGACAAGGTTCACGGAAAAAAACAGTGATAAATAGGAATCCCATATCATTTTTAAAACAAATCCTTTTTTCAAAGATAATTATTTATTTTTAAGTAACTTGAAATTCTATGAACACTGAAAAAGTAGAAAGAAAACGAAAAACATTCCAATCACTTGTTCCTTCCATGCATTCCGTATTTCTCATTTTAGTAATTGTTGATTTCTACTGTGAGGACTATAAATCGTGGATATTTGATGCTCGAATGTCATAAGAAGCCAGAATTTGTGTTTTTATTACCCATAGAAAACCTGAAGATGACATCCAGGGGTTTCCGAATAGTACCACCGATCAAACAAGAACCTAAACAACTAAAAATCTGAAAAAGTGCAACAGGTAAGTTTCAGGAAAGTATATTAGATACTCTGATTCAGTCTTCATTCAGCCCACTAAAACGCGCAGTGATAATATAATAACCCAAATCCCCGAAAACAACTGCAGTAATAAAGCCTGCTGTAATTGAGAGCATGAAAGGTATACTAGGAGTAACCCATACCTCTTTTCCAATAAGTTCTTTCTTTATATACTCTTCAATTTCTGGTTTATGGTTCACATCGAAGCCAAGTCTTGTCCACACAAACTTTTTCTTAATATTTCCTCTTTCTCCAACTTCGAATTTCTCCAGTAAACTAAGATGTTCTTTATTTTCCATGGAATAGATATCGATCATGTACCCGATGAGCATGTAAAATGGTTTTTTCAACATTTCAGGAGAGAAATGAAAGAGATTATAACAGAACAATCCCAAAGGAACAATAGTTGTCATCAGGATAGCATTTTCTAAGACAGTAAAAGTAAAAAGCCTTATTATAGGAAGCCCCAGCAGGGGAGAGGTCACTCCTGAGAAATGGATGATAGGGTAAAGGGGGAAAAAGATTGAAAGTACTATAAGTCCCTTTGCGTCTCCGCCTCCGATAGCTCCAAGCTGGAAAAGAATATAAACAGAGCAAAACACGATTATTCCAGAAAGGAACAGAGCTTTTAGATAGGGGATACTGCCTATTAAAATTTCATAAAATACAAACACTGAACCAAAGATTAGCATACACTTCCATACTCTGTTTGAGACACTGCGGGTTTTTATGTCTGAATAACACGAATAAAGCAAAAATGGAATAGTAAAAAGTATTTTGATTATTTCGATCATTTCAACCCTGCAATAGAATTATTTAGATAGAAATTCACATTATTACTTATCTACTTTATTAAAAGCATTTGCATAAATCTCTGATTTTAAGAGCCATATTATATCCCATTTATAAGCAAGTGGCATAATTTAGGGATTTATCGAAATATCCTACATTTTAGATTCGTTCTCGTTCCGAATAACCATCTTCATTAGGTTCAAATTTTTCTCAATCGTACTCAAAAAAAAACTTTGTCATGCATCTTAATTCCAATCTTTTGCAATCACCACTAAAAAAATTCAAACTTATAGAGTTATTTAGTGAAAATCATAACTAATCTCCACTAAGCACACTTTCTACATATGAACACGATAAAGTCATCCATTTTTTTTCCAATCTGAAAGTAGCTTGAAAATTGATCCAACTTTCGATAAATAATAGTGAAAATAGGCAAACAAATTATACATCTTTGTACATCTGCCGAATGTTGGACTAAACAATTTGTGAATTTTTTCAAAATGCATTTTTGATATTGCAAATATACACGAATCGAGAAATTATCTCTCTAATTTTTTCTCCATTAAATTTTTCTAAATATTTTCAGGAGTAATTTGGCATGAAAGCATATGAGTCAATCTTTCTCATGTGTTCTTTTCGTCCTAGTTTCTCATAATTGCTCTCATTCCACTAATTATTTTTATGCACTCATCAACCTAATATTTATCAGTCTCAACAATTTATTTCTTTCAAATTTCTTCCTTTTCATACTCTTTTTCATCTTCGTAACGTCATGGTTTACAATAAGATGCCATATTTTGTGGCAATTTTATTTGTCAGTGTAATAATTGCCTTCGCATGTTCAATTTATTTTTGTTTCGTTTAAAAAAATCTATTTATTTTTTATTTTTCTTTCTTGCTATTGCTTGAGCAATCTTCTTCGCAATACTTTTTTCAACCATTGCTCCTCTTTTTGGAGAGAGCAAGAACATGTATATTTGTCATTGGAAAGTACGCGAAGCCAATTTTCTTCTATCCTAATTCTTCGTCCCTATTTAATCACACTGGGTTTCAAAACTATGTGATTAGAAAATAAAAAATAACGATATGATATTTATACAATTTTTAGAGGCTTTCTAATGATTTTTAATACAAAAATGAGGTTAATTCCAAATGGAACTTGCACTGTTAAATTAAGATTGAATCTTAACAAATATAGCTATTGGTGTTGTGTTATTTAGACTGATAAGCAATTCTAAATGAAAAGATGGGTACTTCTACGTGAAAGATAGCAAGCTATTATTAAACTTAAGTAAATTTCAGTTAGCCTTTCTTAATTTAAAAATCTACGCCCAAGGCAGGATTTGAACCTGCGCTCTCAAAAGAGAAACGGTTTTCGAGACCGTCGCCTTACCACTAGACTACCTGGGCATTTTGTTCTATATACGAAGAAAATTTTATGAAAACTTCCAATGCTCTGAATAAGTTAATTGAATATACTTTCTCTCTTATATATTTTATTATCAGCGCGTCAGTTCAGGGTTTCATCAGTTCCAAAACAATTTCTACAAATCAAAATAATACCACTGATGATTTTTCTGCTTTCCATATGGTTACATTTGATTTTAAATGATTGAGCTTTGCATCTTCTATATATTTCCCAAGTATTTTCCCGAAATCTGCGCCTATGAGGATACCAACTTTTTCAATGGACCTTAAAAAAGATTTTTTTGTTTCCATAACTCGATTTATTGCGGATTCAAGAGCGAGTCTGTCAACCTCCTTCCCTATAAGTCCGAAAATCTTTTCAGTGAAAATTCTTTTCTTTATATGTTTGTGGAAGGAAGTAATCCCCTCCCATACTCATTCAAAATAGCTGGATCGCTTTCAAGACCTTTCTTGATTATAAATTATACTCAAAATTTTAGTGTGGACTATTTTTAAAATATTTATTTTTGAACTCTATAATACTAAATTTTCTAGAGGCTATTATAATAATAGAATTAAGTGTATGTATGAAGTTTTTTACTTATGGACTATTGAGTAAAAATTGTAATCGAATAAGTAATGGTAATTCGGAATAAAAGTAAATCGTAACTACTGCCGCGGATCAGGTCTCCTAAAAATCAAAAAGTGAACTCTGACATTTAGAGTTGTCCGTTTCTTCATTTTCTAATTCTTCGTTATTTTTTTTAAATTTTTCATCGTTTTTTTTCATTTCGGATCCTTTTTTCGTGCCTGACTCATATTTTTCCACCTTAAGGTTCTCAGACAATTCCAGCCACCCGTAGTGACCTCCTCCACCTGGGTGAATTATAACATTGCCTTTTCTAAAAGCAAGTATCGCATCTACTATTCGTTTGTCCACTATTTTGAGGTCCTCAGGCTCTGAATGAATAAGAGCTTCAACCTCGTTTCCAAAGTATTCTATAAGAATATTCCAGGCAGTTTTCACACCTTTTGTCTGGACACTTGAATGTCCAAGAGCCATTTGGATAATCTCTGTAAGAGGAATCAGGTGGAGGTAAGGGGAGCGATGGTCAGGGTGCCTGGGCTCTTCAAAATCTGCGAGTTCTTTGATACGATCTAAAACTCCTTTCTTTATGATGCCTCTACATACAGAGCAGCGCCATTTATGCTCGACAGCTTCGGGTAGTGAATACTGGGTGAAGCACTTAATACAGGCTGAACGGTTGTATTTGCCTTCTTCAGGAAAGAACCCTACATTCAGAGTAGCTCTGTATCCCTGTTTTCTGAGGATTGCCTTTTTCAGGCCATCAAAAGTTATCTCCGGAACATCAAATTGCGTGAACTCTCTGGCCAGTTTATTGGTTGAAGGGGAATGGGCGTCAGAATTTGAAAGAAACGTAAGTCGATGCAATTCTTCGATTCTATCTGCATAATCGCTATCTGCGCTCAGGCCAAGCTCTAGAAAAGAAACGTAATCTGTCATATAGCCATAACAGCTCTGCAAACTGTCGTGGTAACCATAAAGTGCTGTCCAGGGAGTAAATGCATGACAAGGTCCTATTAGAGCTCCAATGTCTTTTGCAATTTCTGCAATTTCGATGCCATTCAGATTTACATTGGGACGGCCATCGGCTTCAAGATTCCCAAAGGGAGATATGCATTCTGCAAGTTCTTCAGCTTTAGAAATCGAAGGTAAAATCATAAGGTGGTGTACACGTTTATTATCTTCTATCTCGGTAGTAGGAATGAAATAAATACCTTCGATGTGGATCTCTTCATTTGAAATGGAAACCTTTTTTATTTCTTCAAGCCATTTCGGATGAGTGCAGTCTGCAGTACCGAGCAATTTCATTCCTTTTTTTGAAGCCTCCCTGGCAATCGTTGGAAGTTCCATTTTCCTTGAAGATGCCATGGAGTACTTTGAATGGAGATGTAGGTCTGTATTGACTTTCATTTACTCCCTTACCAACGATTCTAATTTTTCAGTTTATTTTTCCCATTTTTTTTACTGAGTATCATCCAATATAGCGCAGGTCCTCTTCAGTGGGTTTAATTTCCTGAAAGCTCTGTTGCTCTTCTTTTTCTTTCAGCTTTTCCATTATGCTTTCTATTTCCTCAGCTTTTTTCTTGAGTGAGTCCATACTTACTTTAATATCAAATATTTTGCACAGTACTTTCAAAAGGAACTGGGCACTTTTAGGATCCATGAGATATCCAGGTGTCAGACCCATAAGGCAGGCGGCATCAATGCCACGCATCCTGCTAAAAGCTACCAGCAAGCCCGAAGCTCCCACAATTCCCCCGTTTGGTTCGAATTCCCTGAACTCTACTCCATATTTTTTGATCTCTTCGATCAATTTAATATCGTTTGCGACTCCTAGGACTGTTTCTTCATAGGTGAGTTTGCCTGTGGGATAACCTCCTAGTGTGTAAATTCTTGGAACTTTAAATTCCTCTGCAATATCAAGGTAAAGAGAGCATAGCTCATAGTGCCCCTGTGAGGTGGTGCTCTGGTGATCTCCTACAAGGAAGAGGATATCAGTTTCATTTGCTTTTCCGTGGTATATCATATTGCTTACCAGACGGACAGTGCAGTCTTTATTGACCAGTACCTGAGGTGGAAAGTGTGGAGAATAAACCTCCATAATCTTTTCAGCCTCAAGTTCATCTACTAGGTGCTCTGCCACTAGCTTACCTACAAGTCCTACTCCTGGAAGTCCGACTAACATCACGGGTTTTTTGATCTCAAGGTCATTTTTTAGGCGGACAAGTGTACTTTTCTGCATAAAAATTCCTTATCCTTTCTTTGCCAGTCTGCGGTATCTACCATAAGGGTCCTGAGGAGAAAAGCGAGCTGGGACTACGGGTGAGGTTTCGTCCTCACAAACCGAACATTTTTCCCTTAAAGTGTATCTGCCGCATTTTTTGCACATGCGGATCTTTGGTCCCAAAAAGCATCACGCCTTTGTTGATTCGATGTGCCGCTTGAAAGTCCCATGTCCACCAAATTTGGATATCGTATCGACTGCTGTCTGGCCAGATTTTTTCAGAACTGATTCAGCTTTTTTATAATCAGGAGCTATCACCTTAATTCTATATCTCGGAGCCCCTGTATAACTCACTTCTAGCCTCACGTCTTTTCCATCCACCTCACTTATAGAATTTGCAGCAATTAGAGCTTTTTTTATAACCTCTATACCATTTGAAAGGTTGCAAGTCAAGTCCACATAGCCTGCAATATCTACAAATGGGAGTTTGATATTTTCCCCTGCTATCTTGATTATACTCTTCAGGTGTTTCTTATTTATTTTGACTCCTTTGAAGGCTTTTTCTCCTTCGATAGCAGCTTCTTCAAAGGCTGAATATGCACTTCCAAACTCTTCTACGAGTTTTTCATTCAGTTCTTTTAGGTTATTTTCATCGACCTTTGTCTCTTCAGCTACGAACTGTAACCATTTGGTGGCTTTTTGTTCATTTTTCCATTCCTGGATCTTAGCACGCCTTTGATGCTCGTTTACGTCTTTTAATGAAAGATCGATGTGGCCGCGGGACGGGTCCACGTTCAGAACCTTGCAGACGATTTTCTGCCCTTCTCTCACGTAGTCCCTTACGTACTTGACCCAGCCTGCTTTAATTTCGGAGATGTGGATAAATCCTTCTCTTCCTTCGAATTCCTCAAGCTCTACATAAGCTCCGAAATCCGTCACATTCTTTACAGTACATACAACAAACTCTCCGATTTCTGGCCAGTTATCGTTTCCCATTCCACCACTTCTCAAATTTGATCTTTAATTACTCTTTACTTTACTTCTGTAAAATGCTTTTACTTATCCCTTTATTCAAGCACTTCAAGAATATGAGTTGTGATTGTCGATTTTCCACCTGTCGGTTCGGCAAGTGTTCTTCCACAGACAAGACATGTAATTTTACGACTAGCGCTACCAAATATGATCTGCTCGTTTTCGCAGTCATTGCACTTTACGCGAAGGAATCTGCTTTTTGGTCTCAGGCTATGATTTTCCATTTTATCTTACTCCTTGAACTCGAACTTCTTCGCCCTGAAACAGGGTCTCTGGTGAGCTTTTTTGCATGCTGTACATCGGTATCTGAGCCAAATACGTTTTGTGGGTTTGTCCCCACCAGGCACCTTTGAGAACTTTCCACTGTTTCCTATACCTTCCTGTCTTTTCTTTTGCCTTGCAATATGGGTCATGGATGAAGCCTGGCCTTTCTTGACCCTTTCTACTACGTGTTCGCTATGGGTCTTACAGAATGGGCAGTAAGTTTTGAACCGCTTTGGAATTTTCATTTTTCCACCTTTTTTAATTAGTTTGGCCAATTATGTAGCACATCTTTTCGGCTTTTGCAGAAAATCGCTGTAATATATAATTATTGAACACAGTGTTAAACATGGTATTTAATTTCCAGAAAGCTTTTGTCTGGGAAGTCTTTGATTCGATAAACTTAAAATTTTTCAAAATATTTTGTGTCCTTAACATCATGATTGTCAGTTTTGTATCGAAGACAATGTCAGAGCATGCTAACAAGTTTAAGCTACACACATATAGCTACACATATATATAGTAATGCTATTTCCCAAATATACTAATTATATTTTGAAAGTTGCTTTCGCTATCATTCCTATACTAACATTATGGAACTTCTGAACTATCTACTTTCTTTCTCTTAATATCAGAATGGCTGCAAGCTTTTGGTTATTAATTTTTTCCTAAATTTTACTGATCAGTAATCAGTTTAGCTGCATTTCTTGTAATCAGCCCTGTTGCATTGAGCTGCGGCAAAGCAACAACATCTTCAGCACTGACAATATAATCTCTTCCATCTGCACCTGTGAAAGTAGGCAAATCTCTCAGTATTCTGACAACAACATATCCACCATTTATACTTTTTTTTCTTGGCTCTGCTCCTGTTTCTTTCCCGGTTTCAGTTATGGATATCTCTCTTCTGATCTCCGTTTCTCCCTGGATTCTGGTAGAAACCTGCCTTTCTGATATACTTTTTGGCCAAATTGCAATTTTTTCTGAACCAGGGTACAGAATAGGACCTAAAAGTTCCGTTTTTGCAGCATCAATTCCCTGGAGCACCAGGTCATAAAGCCTTTTTTCTGCGGGAAGCAACTTCTCAATATCCTTTGAAATAGGCTTATCTGCATGAGACTGATTAGTTGCCCTTGTAATCACTTTTCCTATTCGTTTCATGAAGATAGTCTCAAGGTCTGAAAGTGCTTGTTCATGCTCATCATGAAGCATCTTAGACTCCGGAGAACGGGAATTCTCGATTTTATAAATATCTTTTTCAAGTTCTCTAATATATTTCTCGGCTTCCAAGTAAAAATCAGCCGGAATAGTCTTCAATATCTGGTTTTTTTCCTTATACAGGATCTGGCTGATTTCTTCTATATCCATACTCTGCAACACCTCTACAAATCAAATATATTGCCGCATACTCCGGAACTTCCTGAGTGCCCTCTATTACCCTTAAATCCTTGCCTTTTAACTGTATTGAAAAAGGTTTTGAGACGGATATTTTTACCGGCCTCTCTCCAAAGACAACAGCATCATTAAGCGGATCAAACTTCTCTAGCTCAGATAAAGCAAGTTTTTTAACCAACATCCCAGATCCGCCATGTAGGGAACCCGGTACCCTGATCAAACGCTTAATGTCTGCAGTAACAGGTTCGTCAACGGCTACTCCAAATCTTTGCAGGAAATCACCAATCGACTCTCTCATAAAATTGGCAGCAATACCCTTAAAGTTTCTGACATCAAAGTCAAGCCTTCCTTTCTCCAGGATATCCTTTAAACCATTTTCGCTATTTACAACATTGATTAATTTTTTTATTGTAGTATCTCCAATCTTCTCACACCTACGAAGCTCAGTAAACATATCTTTTTTGTATTTTTTTTTACATTCAGCTTTCATATAATCCGTAAGGTAGAGTGCAATCCTCTTCCCCCATCCAGAATCACATCCAACAAGAGTGGACTTAATTGGAACTTTCTTTATCCCTTTAAAAGTCTTTGCCCCAATCCCGAATTCTCCATCCATTGCAACATCTCTGAATAAATATTTAAAATCTAGATCTTTGCCGCCCACATAATTCACAATTTCTCTTCTTTCTGCACTCCCAAGAGTCAGAACTTTCGGGCTTATAACATGGACATGGTATCCTCTCCCTCCAGAAAATACCAGCTCTGTCTCCTGTTCAGAAAATCCAAAATCTTCTAAAATAAAGTCCATAAGCTTAAAAGTTTCCTTTTTCACAAGTTCCATCATATCTAAATAATTTTTAGGGGCATCTGGCAAGTGATCTGCATCAAGGTCAAAAATCAGTTCTGCTCCGAGCCAGTTCTTTTCATTCATTTTTCTGGCATCAGGGTATTCATAGTACGCAGTCGAATTGTAAACATGCGCCGGGGTCATACCATATAAATACTCAAGAACATCACCAGGCGAGCTGAAGGACTTGTGCCTATACATCATCTTTTCAGAAATGTTATCATAGAAGATAAAAGCCCATTCTCTGTTAGGCAGGTGGTCAGGTAGACCTATTTCGGCATTTTTGTAATAATTATGAAAGCGGGATTTAACAAAATTAGTGGTTCTGCTGTCCATGTTTTCAGAGCTTTATGAATTATTGAATCTTCTCATTAAGGTTTTAGTTCAAGGTTTTTTATACGATAGATTAACTCATATTTTACTTTTGTTTATATGAATCTTTTTTAGTAACTATTAAGCCTGGGAAAAACAATATCAATAAACAACTTATTAAGATTCAATTGGAAAATTTGGTGGGATGGTTATATTTAACTGTCGGCTATTGATCATGTGTTTTATTTTCCATCATTTGTTGATCAGAAGTATCTATTGCGTCAAAATAGGTCTAATCAAACTTATTTTGAGTAAGCTTAACAATAAAATATTTAAATAATTCAACAATCGATTAAGATTTAGATAAATCCATTGTATTTTACTGAGATGAATATCTATTTTTGATCCAAGATACACTGTAAAGTAAGGTTCATCTTTGACCTAGAAATAGGAACCGATGTAGAAGGCTTTTTGGTTATCAACCTAAAAATAAAAAAATATCCTTATCAGCAATAATTAAAAAGAAAATGAAATTTTTTGCATGAAAGGCGCAAACAAATAAAAGTACTTTTTTTTAGACCCGCTATTCGAAGAATTTCATGTTCGCTTTTGAAGAAACTTGAGTTATTGGTAAATCGAATGATACTTTATTGCCCCCACTTTGACGTCTATATAGAGCACGATGGAATTTGAATATGAAAAAAGATTATATGAAAACATACATATGTAAGAGAATATGAGATTACAGATTTAAAGTGGACATCAAGAGATCTACTTTATTTAGATATTTTGAAAAATCAATTATGTTAATAGATGACGACCAAAATTCTCCATTCACAACAAATTTTCGGCTATATATTCCAAAATTGCATGTTCACAATAAAGACAGTTGAGAATAACTCCTTCTTCTTCTGACTGGAGTACGGAAAACTTCGATTTTATGGGCTCACTACTATTAGAAATACAGTTTGAATTAATGCAGCGAACAACGCCTTCAACATAGGAAGGAAGGACGACATTATTTTTCTGGACTACTTCAAAATCCCTAATGATATTGATGGTAGCTCTCGGAGAGATCAGAGCAATCCTGTTCAACTCTTCGACATTGAGTTCCTTACCCTCGACTTTCACGACATCTTTTTTGCCTCTGGCCCCTGGAGCATTCATTACGAAACTAATAGTTGCCCTAAAAGCGCTAGAAATACCAAGTATTCGCAGGACATTTAATGCCTGTCCTGCCTTTATATGATCGATAACTGTTCCATTTTCAATTGCCTGAATTTTCAAGTCACGTTTTTCTTTCATTCAACCACTCCCATGGCAAGAGCAAGAAGTGCCATTCTAATTGGAACCCCATAGAAAGCTTGCTGAAAGTAGCATGCATGCGGAGTTGCATCTACTGCAGGGGAAATTTCATTGACTCGCGGGAGAGGGTGAAGAATCTTGAGGTTAGAATCCACATTTTTAAGTAGGCTGCCTGTAACCTTCAGTCTGTGTTTTACCTTTTCATATTCTTCAGGATCAAGAAAACGTTCCCTTTGGACTCTTGTCATGTAGAGAACCTCTACATCTCCAATAATTTCCTCAAGAGAATTTGTCTCTTTTACCCTTATCTTATTCTTTTGAAGATCTTTGACTATTTCGGAAGGCATACTGAGTTCTGGAGGCGAGACAAAAGTCATTTCAGCTCCGTAAAGGGAAAGGGCATGGCATAGGGAATGGACTGTTCTCCCATACTTCAGATCCCCAGCCATGGCAATCTTCAGGCCCTCCAGATGGCTCTCCCTGCGGATAGTATAAAGGTCAAGGAAGGTCTGTGTAGGGTGATGGACAGAACCATCCCCACCATTAATTACCGGAACGCTTGAAAATTCAGAAGCCATCCTTGAAGATCCATCAAGAGGGTGGCGCAATACTATAAGATCGGCATAGTTACTAATCACACGGATTGTATCGGCAAGGTTTTCCCCTTTCATCACAGAACTTGCCTCTACAGAACCCAGGTTTAAAACCTGTCCTCCAAGCCTTTGAGTAGCAACTTCAAAAGACAGCCGGGTCCTTGTACTTGGTTCAAAAAAAAGAAGGGCAATGATTTTTCCATCCAGCAGCCGAGATCTATCTTCACCTCTAGCCACAGGCTCAAGCTTTTCTGCAGTATCCAGAACGTGATCGATTTCTTTGCGCGAAAAATCCTTCATCGAGATGACGTGTCGGTTCTTAAATGACATCCTGATCCATAAATGATCCTCAAAGATATAACCTTTGCTCCATAAATTTTTTAAATTAGTACGGAAGCGATTGAATTCTTCTTTGCATCCAATTTAGTGAACAGACTTAGATCAATTATTTTCTAAACTTGAACCAAAATTTTGCATCCTTAAATTTAGTTTAAAAGTACAAATTCGCTTTGGAATGGAACATTATCATTTCATCAAAAATTATATAACAACCTTCAAAAATGTAAGTAATAATTATATTGAATTTGCCAGTTCTCAAATCCAAAAACTATAAAATATGAGATTAATATGGGTTTTGTTTTAACATTTTTGCTATTTTATCTTTTACATAATATGAAAATATTTTCCCATTCTATGTAATTTGTCAAATTCAATATCAAAAATTTGAATGAAATTTGAAAAAAAATCTAGTTAATTATAACACAATTCCTACAAAATCAAATTTTCTGTGTTATCCCTGGTGCAAGTAACTGGGTATTTTTGCGTTATCTGCCTAGATATAAATGAATTATTCAAAATCAATCTTTTCATTCGCTTAAATGATTCTTTTTACCCTAGTTTCTCTGATTTTCAACATCTTTTTTAATTACATCGGAAGCTATAACATCACCCCAAGTTCCAATTTAACCTGCATCACTACACAGTTCACAACCAAATAACTTTTTTAATCCCAGATTATTCTTTAAAGATTTTTCTTGCTGTGTATTTTTTATAATCTGCATCAAGCTTGAAGGAAAATATTTTGGTTCAGTACAATTTAAAAGGTGTATAACCACTATCAATACTGATCAAATCAAACTCAAAGCAGTACCTTTTACCCCACTTCCTGAAATTCACACACAAATCCCATCTATTTTTTTAATAGGCAGTAGCTTAAAAATTAAGCTAATTTTGTACTATTAAACCTACTAAAAATCATTTGAGTTCTATTTTTTTAATTCAATAGGCACTTTTAGTTACTAACTGATGGGAAATAAAAAACATAATCAATAACCAATAGTTGAAGAAAATCAGCCAATCGAAATTTTCCCATTAAACTATAATGTTAATAATTAAAGTAATAATACTAACTATAGTAAATGCTGTTGCTTTTGTTTTCCTTAAGCAAAATAGTTCCCTAACTTCTAATAGATAAATAGTGAGTAAATAGGCAAACAAACTATACATTTGTACACTTCTACAGAATGTAGGTTTATACCAATTTCAAAGCACATATAATTTCAAATAGTTAGTTATTCTATTATCTAAATAAATTTTTCACGATATTTCATTAGAACCAGGCGATCTCTCATTTTTACAGATACGATGATTTTGCATGAAATGGTTTCATTTTGTAGTGCAAAACTCGCTTAAAATATAACTCAGTTAGCTAATAGCGGTTCTCTGGAATTCCATCTTCGTAGCATGCTGCTGTGTATTCGAATGGAATAATTATTTTTGACAAGTCACAACAAATAGCACAAACTTACTGTCTATGGGGAATTCTCATGTCGGTCTATTTGCTCACAAGGCATGCTATGTTCATCCCATACATCATTTCCTCCTGTGTTTTTCATTGCTTACTTGATCTGCAAAGGTTCTTACTGAGTAGATAATTATGGACTACATTGTATTTCGATAAATTTTTGGTTTTCAAGATTCATTTTATACCATTTTATGAGAATATGATAAAATATAGAATTTATCGAAATCCGCTTTATCATGAGATCTCTTTCCATTTTACCCAGCTTCTATGACTATGTGAGATAAAATATTAGCATGTTGTTTATAAAATATATAAATGAATTCATTGAAATAAGGAATATTAAAAATTCTCCATTTACCACTGCTTTTCAACCAGCATAAAGATTCAATAAGGAGTTAATATGTAAATTTCCAAACATTTATATAATATCATTTCTAACACAATAATTGATGACAGATTAGTACTGACATCGGAATAGGCATCATTCCCAAGATAATTTCTCACACACCAACCCAAATATCATTATCCATATTCCAGAATCTATGATCAAATCTTAACTCCCCAGAAAATGAATTCAACTCCTGGAATGATGCCATATCTTTTTTATAATTTCGATTCCTAATTTTGCTTCAGAAGATCCGAAGCTATGCAGATGTACACAGATGTTTTGATTTGTTTACAAACTTGCCCACTATTATTCATTGAAAGTTAGATTAATTTTTAAAACTACTGTTATATTGAGAAAATAGATGGCATTCTTGTGTATATCTCTGAAAAGCAGGAAAATATAAGCATTTTCATCAAATACAATGGAAGAGTAATATATTACAGAAAGACTTATCACGGAACTGAGCAGACTTTGACTTATTTTCAAGTCAATATATTTATAATATCAACCTCCGATTATTTCTCCATGATAGATCCTGTTAACAATTTTGAAATCCCTAAGGAATGGATTGCCCTAACCAAGCTACCCAGGGTAGAGCTTGAAGCAAAAATAGCATCCGGGATGATTGTGGTCTTGAGTGATGGGGCTATTCTCAAAAGAGGGTATACTACAGGAACCACAGCAAGTGCCGCTGCAAAAGCCGCAGTTCTTTCTATTAAGAAAACTATTGACAACATATCAGTTCCAACTCCTGTGGGCCTAAGAGCCTATATCGATGTAAGCGAATTCTCCCAAGGGCGTGCAGTTGCAAAAAAGATTCATAATGATCACGAATCAGACATTACCAGGGGACTTGAATTTGTGGGCGAAGCCAGGGAAGCAAAGGAAATTAGAATTATTGGAGGAAAAGGTATAGGGATCGTAAGAAGGGATGGGCTCCCGGTTCCAAGAAACCTGCCTGCAATAAACCCAATACCTATGGCTCAAATTCGAGCTGCAGTATTGGAAGCAGTAGAGGAACTTGGCCTCAATGGAGCTGAAGTCACAATCTCTATCCCTGAAGGAGAAAGGGTTGGAAAGAAAACTCTGAACAGTAGGGTAGGAGTAGAAGGTGGTATTTCAATTCTTGGAAGTACAGGTTTTGTTGAGCCCTGGAATGACCATCTCGGAGAGATGAAAGGAGATCTTATTCGCTGCACTGACAAAGTGGTTCTGACTACTGGTCGAATAGGAATGCGTTACTCTCATATGCTCTTTCCAGGTCATACCGTAGTAATGATAGGGAGTCGGATATCTGAAGGGCTTGAATCAGCATCAGGGGATGTAATTATCTGTGGACTTCCTGGTCTTGTCCTCAAATGGGGAAATCCTGAGATTCTCAAGGACTGTGAGTACGCAACTGTTGTTGAAATGCTTGAGAAAACCCCCGAACATGCGCGTTTGAAAGAAGCCTTCGAAATAGCAGTGAAAAAAGGAAGAGGCGCGAGATTCATAATAATTGACAGGGAAGGAATTATCCTCATGGACAGCAAGAGTGAATTTAAACCAGGTAAAAGGAAATAAAAATTATGATAGTTGTCGGAGTCGGTGTCGGGCCCGGTATGATTACAGAAGAAGGGATAAAGGCAATAAAAAAGGCTTCAGTGATTTACGGTTCAAAAAGAGCCCTTGAAATTGCACAGGAGTACATAACCTGTGAAGCAAAAATAATTAAAGACTATAAGTCGCTCCACTTCCTGCCTTCATATGCAGTCGTCTTATCCACAGGAGATCCTATGTTCTCAGGACTCGGGCAATTTGCAGGGAAAAAGGATACAGTTATTCCTGGGATTTCCTCAATGCAAGTAGCTTGTGCCCGTAATAAAGTGAATTTGACCAACTTATGCGCGATTACAGCTCACGGCAGAGACTTTGAGCTGGCAAAAGCCGAAATGATCCGGGAATTAAAGAATGGAAGAAATATTTTTCTACTCCCAGAAGAGAAATTTGGTTCCCTTGAGGTTGCAGAGGTTCTTAAAGAGCTTGAATTGGAGGCTGAGCTTTATATATGTGAAAACCTCGGTTATCCTGAAGAAAGGATATCCGAAGGCACTCCTACAAATCCGCCTATTTCAGGAACAATTCTCTATGGGTTGCTTATAGTGCAAAAAAGATAAGTATTATTTGAACAAGTAAAAAATATGAGTCATGAGAAGCGTGTGTTCAGAAGACTCTTTGAGTTAGAAGAAGTGTGTTTGACCTATTCATCGATGGAAGGGAGCAGTTGTCTGCTACTAGGAAAATTAAGAGATTCTACATAGCACCCTACCTTTTTTTATATTCTTATAAATCATGTATATTACTACTCGTAAAAATCTGAAGTTTATCGAAATCCTCTATAGTGAATTTATGAATTAATTACTGAGAGGTTCCATGAACATATATATATTTGAACATTGATAAGTTTAAATTTTAACGTAACTATTCAAGTAGTTTGTGAGTGAATACACAATTTTTCCTCTGAAGAGGAAAATTGGATGTAAAAGAAATTATTTTAATTACTAATGAAATATGAAAAAATTCTTGTTCTATTTGTTTTAAACCCTGAAGTTATTTCTCCTATTGAGCGTCTTGAATCTCAAATTAAAGAACTCACTGAAAAATTAATGTTATTAGAATCTCGCTTAAATCAATAAAATCGTAACATAGTAAATCTCCTTCTACTAATTTTTTGTCGAAGAAATAAAACCAATATCAGGAGTCCTCACAAAAAGGATGGCAAGGGAAATGGAGTTCAAGAAGGTCATAAAGAAGCGACTTTTGAGATGGTTATTGATTTTGATTGGCTAGTAGATAATTTTTGAAACTACTGTGGGAAATGAGGACAATCTCTTGAAGATGTTGAATAAAAGGTTCATGAAAAAAACAAATTTTAGATACTTCACCTAGAAATCTTATTGTTACAGAACATCAACGTCATCAGAGGGCTATCCTCACTGTGGAATATTAAATGAAACTTTTTTCCTGAATAAGTGGAACATCCAGTTCATTATGGTCCTATATCTTAGAGAATTTCGAGAAACTTCCGATTTCAACAAATTGTCAATATATATTTCGTAAGCAACCATCCCGAAATTTGAATTTATCGCAATCCTCTTTAGCTTAAGCAATCTTCTGTAAAAAAATGACTAGTATTATCTCCAATGAAAGTATTTCTAAGTTTTATGATGATTCTATGGGGATGAAAATTTGTTCTGCCATCATGATTAGAGCAGAAAAAGAGTGTTTCTGAAATTTAGAGGAATTTGAAAATATGATTATGGAGAAGTCACTCATTTATCCTGTAATCTATTGTATGAAACATAGACGAAAATTAATAAATAAATAGACTGCTTCATGTAGCTCCCAATGACAGATGTACATGTTATATAAAGTTCACGATGAATGAAAATCCTATCAACTTGTAAATGTGCTTAGCTCTTGGCAATTCTCATTCCCAGTAAGAACTTAATTGCGTTGAACAGGATTATAAACCGTAATATGTTAAATAGAAGAATAAGGTTTTAACAGAAATAAACAAGTACAAGTATGAATTCAAAGAGCAAATTCAAGATTTGGATTTTGAGCAAATAAAAGCATTGAAAGAAAGATTTGAATCAGTAATCATAAAAATAATTGGATAAAATCCACTTATCTAAACCTCAAAAAAGGAAAATGCGATGAGAATCCAAAAACAAATTCAAGAAATTTGCTTGATAGGTTTATACAACACCAAGAAAAGATCTTTAGGTCCTTTACAGATCTGATAGCTTCATTTGACAGCAACCAGGCAGAAATGGTACCAGAATAATTAATTACAGCAAAAAATTACAAGAATTTTCAGAACCACACAATTGCTGTAGCTTTCTGCAGAACTAGAGTTTACATATTTACAATCAGATAGAACGGTATGCTGGTTTATAAGGTATTCTAGAAACGCTTAAGTGAAAGAAGCTACTATAATCTGAAAAGTTACAAAAAAATGTTCATACAATGGAGATTCTATATTTAGTTGTAATTTATATACTCTATTAAATTTAATATCAAAAATTTTATCAAAAATTGGGAAAAAGAGTGTCTTGGAAGGTCATCGTTTAATTAATTCATAAAAAAAGGGTCAAAAATATTATGACCATAATATTGCTTATTCATTTTTCTCAAATATGACAGCTCCTTTCAAAATAAAAATTAAAATGTTAAATTGAGGATAAAATAGATGACATAAATTTGAAAATAGAAAAATGACGCTTATACCCCCGGAGTCTTTAATCCAGGGGTTTTAAGCTTAATCCACTTTTTCAGAAATGATTCTCTTCTTTAAAAAACACTTTATTGTAGCACATTCATCTTGATATAGATTTTTAGATAGGTTTTAGATGAATTTGACGTAATTTAATGATGAATCGAGTCATAAGCACTTTCACCATGGATAGAGATATCGAGACCTAAGAGCTGTTCTTCATCTGAAGCTTTGACCGGAGTTATTAGATTTATGAATATCAGCATAATATAGGTAAACACAAATGCATAAATTGAAGCGCCAGCAACAACTACGATTTCTTTGATAAAGAACCCAGTTCCTCCGTACAGAAGTCCATTGGTTCCTGCTGGATTTATGACATTTGAAGCGAAGATTCCTAGGCAAACTGTCCCAGTCACTCCTCCAATTCCATGGACGCCCCATACATCCAGGGCATCATCCCATTCCATCTTATTTTTGATATGTACCGCAAAATAGCAGACAATGGCTCCGAGGATACCCATCAGCGCAGCTACTGGCAAGGACACGAAGCCTGCAGCAGGTGTGACAGTTGCAAGACCAGCCACCGCTCCTGTCATAAGCCCTACAAACTTTGGTTTAGTTTCCTTGAACCAATCAATTATCATCCAAGTGATTGCTGCAAAAGAAGCTGCAACATCTGTATTCATGAATGCAAGTGAGGTAATCCCATCCACATGAAGCTCACTACCAGCGTTAAAGCCATACCATCCAAACCAGAGAAGTGCAGTTCCTATAGCCATTAAAGGAATGTTGTTTGGCTTTGAATGTTTATACATCCTTGAACCCACATAAAATACCGCTGCAAGGGCTGCAAATCCTGCTGTTGCATGGACCACAATCCCCCCTGCAAAATCAAGGATTCCCATTTTTGCAAGCAAGCCCCCTCCCCATATCATATGCACAAAAGGATAGTAAACAAAGAGCTGCCAACTGATTAAGAAGATTATGTAAGCCTTAAAAGTAATTCTATTTGCAAATGCTCCAGTAATCAGAGCTGGAGTAATGATTGCAAACATCATTTGATAAGCTACAAAGACGAGTTCTGGGATTTCCCCGTTTCCAAACATAGTAGTTGGAGTAATTCCATGCAAAAACATTTTGTCCAAGTTTCCTATGATTGCGCCTTCTCCTCCGCTGAAGCACAGAGAATAACCGACTAAAAACCATAAAACAGTTGTCATCCCGAGAGAAACAAAACTCTGCATCATAATTCCTAAAATATTTCG
This sequence comes from uncultured Methanosarcinaceae archaeon, assembly GCA_963848985.1. Lineage (GTDB taxonomy): Archaea > Halobacteriota > Methanosarcinia > Methanosarcinales > Methanosarcinaceae > Methanosarcina. The sequence goes on along the minus strand of CAWKGG010000081.1, from coordinate 33,426 downwards.
CTTTGAGGCAAGACCTCCGTAAAAGAATGCTAGACCAGGAGTCATAAGCATCACAAGGCTTGTCGCAAGTAGCATAAAACCTGTTGAGCCAGTATTTAACATATATTCATCCCACATAATTTATATTAGTAACTAGGAAACCTCATATTCCTTTCCTTTTTCCTATTTATTTCTATATAATATTTCCTATTATCTACAATAAAAAAATATTGCAGTTGGATAAGTTATTGCTTAAGCTGACAAAAAAAGTAAATTCATCTTATTTGACCAGATTAGATAGCTATTTACTACTTTGGGAGTGTAGAAAGTCTAAAATACCTCGACTTTTAAGTATGTGATGAACCAAAGCACTGGTCATGACAATCTACGAGAGCGACGAAGAGCCTTTTCAGAAAACTTTTGTAAAAACTTTTTCAGTAATATTCTCACTAATTTCTTTTTCAATCATTTCTCTGACAGCATTAGGCCCTCTCAGCTCTCCTGCAAGTCTGCGTAGTCTCTCAGTGTTATTCCTGTACATATCCTCTTCCAGGACTTCTCGAATGCATTTAAGAATGACTTCAGGAGAAGTAGAATAACTAAGCATCATACCATAGCCTTTCTCCTCGATCACTTTAGCATTATTCTCCTGTTCTCTGTGTTCTTTGTCAGGAAAAGAAAGGATCGGGATCCCAAAGCTAAGGGCTTCCATTATAGTACTGTGCCCGCCCGGAGCTATGACTACGTCGGAACTTTTGATGTATGGGAAAGTGTCTTTTATAAACCTAAGGATTTGCACATTTTCTGGCAGATCAAACAAGTTTTGAGGGATTAAAGGAAGGACCTGAAATGAGTGTATAATAAATTGATGGATCGATTTTTGCTGTTTCGAGCACTTTTTTGAAAATAAGTTCTCTATATCCGAACCCCCCTATTAAAGAAACAATGTGTGGTTTTTTGAGAGGAATTTCTTCCACGTCTTCATATTTTTCTTTTATAAGAGGACCGCTGTAAAATATCTTTGCTTCGAGTTTAGGGGTCAAACTCAGGTTTTTCGTACAGACAGTATAGGGAAGTGGATAATCAGGAATAATCATTTTGTCTACTTTTTCAAAAACCTTGTTGTAAAATTTTTTTGCAACTCCCCCAAGAATCCTGAGAGGTACTCCTCTGTTTTTGAAAAATTCTTCCATATTTGACTGGTTGGTGATAAGATATATAGGAATTCTGAGCGTAAAGGCAGCCAGAGCTCCCAGATAATAGCTGTCTGAGAAAATGATATCAGGGTTTATTTTTTTTATAAGTCTAAGTAGCTTCGGCCCATCAAGAATCTGGCTGTTTTTAAGAGTTGCTTCAATTGACCCTTTGAAATCCAAGGCCCCTGCTTTTCCAACTAGTACTATTTCTGAAGGGATTTTATGCGCAGAATACCCCTTTTTTTCGACCAACTCTTTTGAGTATCCATAAGCTCCAAAGTGCACTTTGTGCCCAGCAGCAAGAAACTCTTTCCCCAGCGCAAGGCATCTACTTGTGTGGCCAAGCCCTTCTCCACATATCAAAATCATTATTATCATCCTTTATTTCTCCTTTTTCGAGATGTGTTTATGTATGCCTTTCAATCTCCTGAGATCAATAAGCTGTTGAAAGTTATGATATGGAGCTTACGCGTTGAATTGCAAAATCAGAGACACAATATATCAAAAAATTATTTTCAAAAATGTACATGTGATAGATTTTGATCCTAGTGTATCAGTCCTATATTAAAATTTCTTCATTGTCAGCAGTTTAATTTGCTGTAATTAGAATGAAGATTCTTATTCGTTTAAAATTTTTTCTTAATAGTTTATATGAAAAAACTTCATCCATACATCCAATAATTTCACTTTTTTGTAATCACCTCTCGAAAATCAATAATTTTAAAGGCCTAAAGTGGAAATCCAGAATATCATCCACTAAACTAATTTGTGGTTTTTTTGTTGGAGTATATTTTGGATTTATACCTCTATTAATCGAAAACGAAGTGCTAGATTTCTTCCTTGATTAAATTTCATTAAGTAATTAAGGAGTAATTTTATTGGAATATTATATAATGCCTCAATTCCGTCCATTACTAGTCAATAATATCCTGAATGATTACTGATCTTATTTTATATACTGTAATCTAAGTAACTTACTTTAATGCATTATTAATGTTATACATGATACATTGAATTACAAAAAATAGCGTCTTTGCAAATGGTAATTTTGAACATGTTCTTATCTTATACAGCATTCCGATTTAGCTCTAATTTTTTTTCTTCGAGGAAGTCCTATCCAAATTTTTCTAACTACTTTTCTGTATTTGCCTAAGTTTTTTTCTATTTTATTACCCTTTGATTTTAAAGATAGTAGCCGCTATCTTTCAATATTCTTTTTTCAATTTCATCAACTAATAGATATTATACCACAAAACTGCACACAGCATTTTCAGATCCACTCTTTGAACAGTGGTACAAGAACTTTTTTGCTTTGAATATCATTCTATTTACGGCATAAAATTGTCCGCAAAATATTGTTTTTAGCTTATCCTATTGTTTCTTAATAAAGCATTAATTTCAAGATGATGTTATTTTTCTGTTCTTTTCATTGTTGCATTATAACCTTTTTATTTTGCTTCAAAGTACCCCTCTGTTCCAGCAAACAACTTCTTTTTTTCTGATAAATCTACCTGAGACTCATGAAATGATGCCGTCGTTGTTTTGAATCTTCTGATCAGCTCATGATCCCTGTTTATGTATACTATGAAGTTTATATCCAAAATTTGATTTAATACCCTTTTTTGTTCAAATTCAGTTTCTTATTTATCCTTTTTTTCGTTTCATTCTTATGAGGTTTATCAGCTTTTGTATATCCCATATCTGAATGGATAGAAGTAGCGTTTTGAATCATTTCATTTATTATTTTCAAACTAAGGCAATGAAGTTGGCTTTGAAAATGCCCCCATATTTTTTCTTTTTTGTAGTTATCAATATTTTTTTCCCTGAATGATTAGACTATGGTACTTTTTGGTATGTACTCAGGAAAACCACGAAATTTCCTGAAAGAAACTCGATTAATACTTTTTTTCTCAAGTTCAAAGTCGGAAAGACGTGCAATTGTTGTAGAACAAGCATTTTAAACATAATGATTAAGTCAGCGTCAAATCTTCTCTTAAAATTGTCTTGTAAATATATGGACTCAAAAATGATATGAAAAAATTTTCAGTCAATTACGTACTAATTTCAGCAATTTTTTCTCCAACTTACTGAAGATATCTGTATTCTTCTTTAAGAGTAAAATCAGAAAGAATTTCTATGAATAAAAATTATCATTAAGTTGTTTAAACTCTTCAATATAAATTGCATGAAAGTTCTAAAAATTCGTTATGTTGTATATAATTGCGTTTTTCATAATGCGATTCGCTACATCATACTTTCTTGAGATTTATTATTCTGCACCAAATCGATACACTACTTAAAGGTATCTCAAATTATAACTCAGTTAGTTAATTATGGTTCTTGATCGGTTTCCATCCCCAGCAGCTGCGAGATATTCGACTGGAATAACAAAAAATAATAATTTAATAGAAATCGTTTACTGTTCCAAGTATTTCATAGTTTTTCGGCAAGATTTCCAAAATCAAGCTGCTGTGAAGCCGAAGATTTCATCTCCATTTTTTTCTGGATCATTCAACTTAATATCAGCAAAAAAATTTTCCACCAGGCTTCCTATGTCTTTGGGGGTAACATCAATGAATTCTTTTCTTTCTTCTGGAGGGAAATACTCAAAGACTGAAAATTTACCGAGCTTGCGTATCTGAGAACCCTGATAGCGAGAATCCATAAGGATCCTAATTCCAAAATCTTCTGGAGAACGGACTACTCTTCCCATAGCCTGCCTTACTTTTCTGATTGTTGGCGCCTGAACTGCAAATTCCCAGCCGTCCCCGCAATCGAAAACAGTATCATAAGCAGATTCTACTGCTTTAATTCGGTCGTTTAGAGCCGGATATCCTACCCCAACTACAATAACTGTCCTAACACGATTATCTCTGAAATCAACGCCTTCAGTCAATGTTCCCCAGAGATAAGTTATAAGTAAAGATTTTCCTCCTTGCTCCCCGATTCTGAAAAATTCCTGTCGGATTTCCTGAGTTGAACACCCTACCTCATCAAGGAATATTGGGATAGAAAGCTCAGGCCCAAGGATTTTAGCATAACGGAGTGCTTCAGCATAGCTTTGAAAATAGATGACCACGTTTCCTGAAGATGCGACAGTGGATGCAAGAAGAGCTTCTTTCAAACTCTCAAGAGTGTCGGGATTATCCCTATTTTTTGCAAAAAGAGGAGGAATTGAAACTGAAAGTGTAAGCCTTCTTTCCTTGGGAAAGGTAGTGCCATAGGAAATTTCTTCCACTTCCCGGGATATACCGAGTGTTGATTTGATCATCTCAAAGGGGCGAAGTGTAGCTGACATTAGCAAGGCCGCATAAACGGAATCAAACAATGGTTGAGTAATGTTTTTGGGAATACATGTAAAAAGTTCGATCCTGCCAATTAACCTATTATTTTTTAAATCCCTGCGCACATTCAAAATGGGATAATAGTTTTGTCTGTCTGAAAGTATAATATAAGACGACAAAAAATCGGCAACGTACCTGATATGAGAACGTTTAGGGACTGAATGAATTCCTTTTTTATAATTTTCTGCATAGATTGCCTCCAGCCTAACTCCAAATTCTTTTATTTCTCTAAGTAGGATCAGGATCTTCTCTTCATCTTCAAATCCTTCTTTCTTAGCATCCTGCAAAAAGTGAGCTTTCAGAATGTCAAGACGCTCATAAGGGTCACTGATCTGAATATCTTGCCATTTTTTCCCAAGCCTGCTCTTTTCTCCGAACTTCAACTTTGAGTTATATGTGTTACTGAGAGTTTTCAGCAGGCAAGAAAATAATCTTTTCGCATAAAGTCTGACTGCATAGTCATTGTCAAGTGGGATGCTATTTCTTGGGCTATTGACTACTCCAAATACCGAAGAGCTGCCAGGTTCGGAAATTTCGTCTACTTCATAAAGAGATTTCTCGATGGTCAATTCGGAGAGCATTATGGAAGAATGAGAGCGAGCAGATGCCTCTATATTGTGTGCTTCATCAAATATGAGGATAATATCCCCAAGGTCGCGTTCAAGCCACTTCAGAAGAGTCATGAAAATTTCGGCATTGAGCACATGATGGAAATTGCATATAAGAAGTTCGGTATTTTTGAGTTCCCTTTTGAGTAGCTCATATCCACACATATTTCTGTCCTGTGAGTACTTCATCACTTCCTCTGGACTCCTTACGTCGGAAAAGAGCCATGATGAAAATTCATCTCCTTCAAATTTCAGGACCTCATAGAGCTTTGTACAGTGATGATTCCTCAACGATTGAGCCTTTTTCCGAGCTTCTTCGACTTCTTTATTAAGCTCGTCCATGAGAGTAAAAACAGAAGTGTCTTTTGTCTGCTTATATTTTGTATAAATTTCTTTAAGCTCTTTTTCCTTTGATGAAACTTCCCGTTCAAACTCAATAAGGTCGTATGTATTTTCGCCATTTAGTTTGCATTCATCATAATCGAGATTTTCAGGGCACATAGAAGTCTTGCCTTTAAGTACAATAGTTTTTAAACTATTATTTGAGGAGATTTCTTTTGCTTCGCTTATAAACTGGACCATCTGTTGATGAACATTGGTAACTATTATTATAATTTTATCAAGATTTTTTCTCACACTCAATGCAGGAACAAGTGCACTAAGAGTCTTGCCTGTCCCACACGCTCCCTCAAAAAGTACGATTTTCTCCTGTAAGAGAGCTGAGTTAATTTTCTCCATTGCTTCTGCTTGGTTTGTATAGCAGCTTTTTTTAGTAAAATAACGCATATATTCTTTTTTTTGTGTCATGTGTTTAACCTGGTATCTCCCCTATTCAGAAAGTTTTCTGTATTTTCAGATCTTTTGACATTATAAGCAAATATCCCTAAATGTTAAATGTTTCTGAAAATATTTTTAAATATATTCTAAATTGGTTACATTCTTTAATTGAATAAAAACAGTGCCTAATACTAATAATCAACATAGAAAGGATATGATTTATTTTTACTTGTTGAGTGAAATTTTATTTTTGCTCTTCTAATTAAGAGAATAAATCTCTCAAAAAATCTAGAAAAAATCCAGATGAATAGAGCAACCAGTTGAACAATCATTGCTTATCTATATATCTCACAAGGTAGGGCGTTTCCTCATTCTCTGATAGCATCAATAACCTATAGCACTGTTTTTCCGAACTACGTCAAAGAATATTCAGGTTAGAGATAATTTCGAGATTAATCTCCCTTAGGATAAGCCTAGAGTAATTATATTTTTTGCGCTGTTTAGTGCGTATTTTGGGAGAAATGTAATATCGGCTTCTTCGAAGCATTTCTAAAGAATATTCTCTGCTTGAGCTGCTAAAAAATAATAGTGTCTATCTATGATTACATCAAAAGTCGCTTCCATCAAACACTATTAATGTTTGTCATTTTTTCTTTCACTTCTCACAAACTCCCATAGTATCATATTTTGTTAGTAAGCTCCCGAATTGTATGTACAGTATACAAGCATAGTTGCTGTGAGTCATATATTAATAAATAAATATCATTTAAGAGAATTCAAATTTACCTCTAATTTTTTCCTTCGCAAGAATCCTGTCCAAATCTTTCTCCCGAATTTCTGTATTTTGACCCGATTTTTTCTTTTTTGTTCATTATGCTTCTATTTTAAAGAGAGCTGCAGCCATCTTAAAAATGCTCCGTTCATTTCCAATGTCATCAACTGATAGAGATTCTAACAAAAAGCTGTACCCAATCTTTTTTGAATCACTTTTTTAACAGTAGTGACAAAAATTTTTCCTGCTTTGAATATTCTTTTTAGTTGCTGAATAAACTCGTTTCTCTGGAGCTCTTTTTGAGCTAATACTCTTCTGAATCTATCACTTATTCCCAGAGGATGTTCTTTTACGTCTCTTTTCATTGTTGCATTATAACTTTTGATTTTGCTCCAAAATATCTTCTGTATCTGTAAATGGCTTCATTTTTATCATATTAAATCTATCTGAGAATGATGAAGTGATTTAGTTATTTTTTTGAATATTCTGATCAGCTCATAATCCTTGTCTATTATGGATATGACGTTTATAATCTAATTATGAGTTTTATCCTTTTAGTCCCGGTTCAGTCTCTTATTCTCCCTGTTTTTGCTTCATCTTCTCGGGGTTAATCCTCTTTTGCATTTTCCGGAATCTGAATGGCTAAAGAGTAACTTTCAGAATCATTCTCTTTTTTATTTTCAAACCAAGGCAATTAAGTTGGCTTTGTGACTGTCTTCAGATTTCTTCTTCTTGGTAGCTATATTTTGCTTTATTAGGTAAAGGTATTAATATGAAAGATTAATACGTTTTCTGAAGATGCACAGTAAAATGGTTGTATATATACCATAGGTGGAGTCATTTTTCTTTGCTATAATCAACGATTTCATTAATTTTGATAATTTTGTTGGCATTCTTCTGATTTGTAGAAATGATTTAGGAACTGATGATATTCAAACGATTGAATACATAACAAAATATATATATATATAAAAGGGCCTTTCCTAGAAAGAAACGTGGCACGAAATCTGGCACAAAGCTTGTACAAAAACTAGTGAGGTTTTCGATGAACCCTTTAATTTTGTCATATACTTATAAATGGTATATGTCAACTGTGAAAATAAGAAGTTTTTCGGAATCCTTTAAGTATACATGCAATTAATCAAATTGAATAATTATTCTCCAACTTGTTTCCACAAATATTCATTTTATCAGTCTTTATGAGTTTCGTTTTTTTTCAAAGTAATTTCCAGGGAATTGATAGAAAAAAAGGATTTTTAATGATAATCAAATGCAAAAAATGTAATCATGAATCTATTATTTTCCAGAAATACTCCGGAATGCACCTATGCAAGAAACACTTTGTAGAGGATGTTGAGAGAAAGATCAAGCTGACAATTAGAAAAGAGTATCGCATTCGGAAAAATGACATAATAGCAGTTGCTTTGAGTGGAGGTAAGGACAGTTCAGTAGCCCTTTATGTGATTCACAAAATTCTCGGAGATAGACTGGACATTCAAATTGTGGCGATCTCTGTTGATGAAGGAATATATGGTTACCGTCATAATTCCCTTGAAGTTGCAAAGAATCTTACAGAAAGACTTGAGATCCGACATATCATTAGATCTTTCAAAGAAATACACGGAATAACTATGGATGAATTGGCTTCAACTGATCGGGAAAAAGGCACATGCAGTTACTGTGGCGTCCTTCGGAAAAATATCCTCAATAGGATAGCTCTCGAAATTGGAGCAACAAAGTTAGTCACTGGCCATAACCTCGATGATGAAGCCCAGACTATTCTACTCAACCACTTAAGGGGAGATATAACACGTATGATCAGGCTTGCTCCGCCTGCAGCTATAGAAGGCCTGGTATTGCGGGCAAAACCACTAAGAAATATTCCTGAAAAAGAAGTAGCTCTCTATGCTCTTGTAAATTCCCTCCCAGTTGACCTTAGCGAATGTAAGTATGCAGGAGAAGCCCTACGAGAAGAAGTGAGGGAGATGCTGAACAATTTTGAGACAAGACATCCGGGGACTAAATATTCTCTACTCCGGGGTTTTGACAAACTTGTTGGATCCCTTGCAAAAGAATTCCCTCCTGCAATAATAGAAAAATGTAGGATATGTGGCGAGACTTGTACTAAAGATGTATGTCAGGCCTGCAAATTGCTAGGTCGAGCTTAAGACAATATACACATATAATAGAAAAGTTCGATAAATCCCAATGCTTAGCTGGGTGTTTATTAGCCCTATATAAAAAATTTGTTGAAATAGGAGATTTATCAAAATCCTTAATAGAAATATATTCAACTATCATGAATCCTCTTTGCCTTTATCCGAATAGGAAAGCAGATAAGATGGATCATAAAGTTTCTGTCCCTTTTTACTAACATAAATACGTGTCCAGATTACAGTTTTAAGAGGCTGTAGAATACCTATAGGAAGGAGGGATGTAAACCATGTGACCAGAATACTTCCAGGATCTGCATACTCACTGACAAGAATGTTGATTAAAGACAACATTGTAAAGATTATCCAGATTAAGAAAACATCCATTTTATTTTCCATAAAAAAGTGAAAACCTGTGCTTAAAGCTTCAAAAGTGCCAAGTCCATCGATTACAAGGGCATATAAGGTGGGTGAAAGCATTATACTTATAGCTAATATATATGTTCCCAATAAAGTTAAGCCTATAGTAATTATTCCCATCCCCTGTATCTGAGCTATTGGGTTTTTGATCAGAATACTTATATCTCCTACTATGAGAACTGCAGGTACCATAAATATAATTCCTCCCATCTCCAGCAGGGTTATTAATAAAGTTGTCAAAAAAAACCTAAAAGCATTTTTCGAACCTGAGATGAACATGTCAGAGAGCAGGGTGTCTCCAGTTTCAGATGCCCTTTTTGCCATAGCTATTGCACCTGCTGTGAAAAAGGACTGTATGAAAATCTCAATAAGGAAAAATAAAAGAATTAAAAGTATTGACACTATAATATTTCCCGTACAATCCTTTCCATAATGTGGGAAGAATTTCCTTGTGGGAAAGGGTAGCAGTGTCAACTACATTTCCGGTATTTGAGGCAAAAAGCAAAATACTCAATAATACTAAGAATAGGACTAAAAGAATCAGATCGACAAAAAAGTTGAGGATGAATGGGATACAGATGTTTAAATTTCTAACCCAACTGTAGAAACCTTTTCTAATTATTGTTTCTAAATTTTCATGCATTTGCTGTGACCTTCCAATTATAATGGCAGTACTCCTGCATCTATTTCGCAATTATAGCCTAATTGATCACAAAAATATAGCTAGTATGCAAGCTCATATGAGACTCTTTTCGGATACATATGCAGAAGAAAGATATATATTCTTTTATTTTCGACGAACATAACAACAGGTAATAATATGTAAGGAAAATAGTAAATGATGATTCTTCTCAAGTTACTGAAAATCTACGAAAAACGGTCATATCGAAGATTTAATGGTTATGAGTTACTGCCTACTTAACCATCTTACAAGGATATATAAATATAACCAGCTATGTCAGTGATACAACAGGCGCAAATTCTATCAATCCCCGATTCTCCAAAGCCATGTTTTCCGAAATGAGGTGCCTGGAAATCAATAAAAATCACATCGACTCACAATCCATAAGCTTTTTTGCCGGGAAGTCTTCACTCCCTGTGTGGATCTGTTAGAAGACCTTTTAGCAGTCGGCATAAAAATGAAGATAACAGGTGTTCCAAAAAGTCCATTCTGCATTATGAAAATAACTAGCTTCTTCGAAGGTACAAGCAAAGCCCAAGAATGTTACCACAGCCGTTCTCCCAGTTATGGTGTTTTTGTAGAATAGATTATGGAAAAATTTGAGAAAAAAATTTGAAGTTTGGAGAATATTAACTATATTCTGGGATTGCAAAATATATCATTAATTCAGCTAGCAACAGAATATAATCAATTTGAAATTAAGTAGACGAATAAAAATCTAAATGTTTGATATAAATATCTGTGGGGAAGTAAAAAAATGAAATTAAGTAATTATCCCGCTACTAAAAATCAGTTTAGTTATTTTGTTTGTTGTCAAATCGGTGTAATTTTCGACTAATTCAAAACTGAAAAACAAATCAATACCCAATAGTTAATGAAAATTTGTTCAAAACAAAATTGCATCAAATTTTAAATAAGATGGCCAAAGTGTCATTTTACTCCGAATGATTGGTTATGACATTTTTTTACAAAACGGAAAAATTTTTTCCAAGCATAGGGTAACCGTAAAATAGTCTCCCGAACTAAATCTTCTAAAAATGGTAAGATTCACTGGGGAAATTCCTGTGAACTCATAAATCCCAGTGGCTATTGAGAAGAAATTCATAAAGGAAGAATGATATTAAATGCAATGCGCAAAAATTTAACTTTTAATTTACTGTGAATTCGTGACATTGCTGATAATCTATAAGAAAATTTCGATAAATCCTATGCATTTGAGTATTGGAGACTTTAAATTTTTTTACATTCATATTTATTCATGAAGACTTTTAATACTTGCGATTAAAATTTGCTTTAGACTGAAAAAGTTTCAATTCATCTTTAGTGGAAACAAATTCTCAACGTTTACCACAATCCAATTAATTTAAGTGAATATAAACATATAATCCCTGATAGGATATTGATTGCTATAAGTTGCCCTTTTATTTTCTTCCATTTTTTCGCCATAATATGATTTCCCCAATATGCCATAGAAGTCGCCAGCATTCCGGTCACAAAAGCAACAACTACATCAGGAAACCCAAAGATCCTACTGGCAATATATGCAATTCCTCCAACTGCACACACAGGACAGACCATATTACTTCTCCTTGTCTTTAGTTTTTATATCAACCTTATTGAGTTTGATAGTCAATTCTATTTCTACTGACAGATATCCTACGCTCAAGAGAATGATTCAGTTCTCCCAGTGTTTTGCCACCGTCCGGGTAATTTAATGAGCTTCAAAGATTGCGCATCAGGAAAAATTGTATGAAATAAAAAGGATTCAAAATATAAATAAACATATCAAAGAGAGAGTAGAAGCAGAAATAAGTATCTAATAGACTGTTCTAAATATGTTGAATTTTTTTGGGATCTCTGAATTTTGCTTTTATATTAAACTATTATTTGACCGCAATAAATCAAAAATCCCTAAAATAATCAAATATCTCTAAAATAATTGACAGTTTAATAGCAGAATTTATTGCTTTCTCTTATGCAGCAATGAATGGTTCCTCGGGGAAGATACTAAATTATTGAACAAACTTGGAAGTAGAGGTTTAAATTTTGCTGAGATATCGTTTTTAATATTTCTGTTTATGTTGACGCATAACATGGATTCCTGAGGAAAAGGGAACTGGAGAAGAAAAGTGAAATTTCCAAAGTTTTGAATATATTCTTAACAAGTACAGATTTCTTTTCCAATTTAATTGAAGGAAAGAGACTTATCAGAGTTAAAAAAATGGAAATATGGTTTACAATATTTATATAAGGATAATCCCTGTAACTCATTGTGGGATAGAAACTTTCCTGAAAACCGTTATTAATTTATTATTTCTATTTTACGCTAACTTCGAACTATAAAATAGACCTACTTCATGCAAACTATTGTGTCTATAAAATAAGACATCAAATCATTTTTTTGTATTAAGTATAGTGATTTTTATTAGACAATGGTATTATCAACTATTTGAAATATATATGCTTTGAAATTGGTAGAAGGTACTGTTTTGATTTTGATGAGATATGTGCCGATGGCGATAATGTACATTCTTCGCTGGTAGTGAACAAAAAAATTCTCTTTCAAGAGTAATGAAGATCACAAAATATCCTATAAATATAACTCTTTAAAGAGTACCATAATATTAAAAAACATTTGTTAAGTAGTGAACTACGGATTGATAGAAGCTTATTGAAATTGTTGGTGATGGTACTACTTTCGATGTTATTAAAAAAGTGTTTAATATCAGGAGAAACAGAAGAAAAAAGAGTATAAGCACATTAAAATATTTGATTTCGAATAATTTCTGTATATCCAGAACGGGGTGTGTACCTACTCCGTTGCTTACAAAGGTATGAGCCACCAAAATTTTGATTATGTATAGTATACCTAAGGCTCTTGGCCGTGTAAACTTGCACAAATGACTATCAATTCAGTTATTTTCGGTTTTAAGATAAGATTTTTATGAAAACAACTACAAATTAGGATTAGCTAAACGACAAAATCTTCATCATGCTAGAAAAACTAATGGGTCCATTTTTAATGAGTAGTAATTACTTAATTAATAATGCAAAGAGAACCACTAGTGCTCATTGTATTTATAAATACAAATCTATTCAAGCGGAAGAAGATCCCAACTATGATCTAAATGCTCTGAAAGACTAACATCTTTGGTAACTGAACTATCTCGAATTTAATAGATATCTATTATAGTATTTAGGCAGTATATTAAAAATGAATCCCGCATGCATGAAAGTTTGCTTCAGATAATAACTTAATTTCATAATTGAATTTATCATTTTAGAGCTATTCCTACTTATTTTACGCATGTGGTAGCACAACTTCATCTTGATATATATAGTTATCGTCTTTAGGTAAACTTACAGGGGATAAAAATAAGAATGTAGCAAAGGAAGAACGAAATTCGTAAAATTAAACTAATTATTTTAAGTTAAAAGCTGCAGAACAAATAACCTTAAAGCTCGAAAAAAGATATATGGTACTCAGGGTCTAAAAATAAAAAATACAATTAAATTATTCAGTCTACCAAAAATCAGCTGGATTATATCTATTTTGACGCACTAGGTGCTTCTGGAGACAAATTGATGGAAACATAAAAACATAATCTATAACCGATAGTTGAATAAAATAAGCTTATATTAATTTGTTCAGTGAATCTAATAAAGATGGTTATTGATATTGTTTCCCCCCTGCTAAATCGTTATAGCACATTAATAATAAACTACAGATAATGAGGTATCACACTGGCGGACTTAAAGAAGCCTACATCCAAAACCAAGTCTGAAATGGAAGAAACAGTTACAAGAGTACGCACACCGCGCAGAGACAATAATGAAATTCTAGCGACAGTAGAAAGTCTTCTTGGCGCAAATCGATTGAGACTTCGCTGTATGGATGGGGTCGTTCGTATGGGGAGAATCCCTGGTTCAATGAAAAAGAAAACATGGATAAGGGAAGGAGATGTTGTCATCATTGTACCTTGGGAATTTCAGAATGAAAAGGCAGAAGTGATTTGGAAGTACACAAGGCCACAGGTAGAATGGCTTGAGAGAAAAGGGTACATGAAAGGATAACATCAGCATGGACCAGGAAGAAAAAATCAGGAGAATCGACAGCTCTAGGGACAGATTACGTAGCAAGGAGAAAGACTCCGAGCGGCTGAAAGTGGAAGAAAATGTATTTGACGTATCTACCCTTAAGCTCCTTTATACTATTTCCAATAAGGGCATAATAAGGGCAATGGGTGGATCCATTAGTACTGGCAAAGAAGCAAATGTATTTTATGCAGAGGGTCAGGAAAAAGAACTGGCAGTAAAAATATATAGAATTACCAGCAGCACTTTCAGGGCTATGGATGTCTATATTATGAAAGACCCTCGCTTCACAAACATCCGAAATAACAAGAGGGATATAATTTTTGCATGGACACGCAAGGAGTTTCAGAACCTTAAACGTGCAAAAAGCGTAGGAGTAAGGGTACCAGAGCCGATATTTGCCGAAAAAAACATTCTTATCATGGAATTTATGGGAAAAAAAGAGATACCATATTCCTCCCTGAAGAACACACTTCTTGAAAACGATGAACAAAAACTTGTTTTTGACACAATAGTCGAATATATGCGTCTCCTCTATACAGAAGCAAACCTTGTACATGCAGATCTTAGCGAATACAACATTTTAATTGACCCAAATAATTTGGCTCCTATATTCATTGATATGGGGCAATCTGTGACCCTGGGACATCCCAATGCTCGAGAGTTTCTCTACAGGGACATACAAAATATACTTCGGTTCTTCAGACGCTATGGGATCAAAGACAAACCTGAAGAACTATTTAAAAAAATACAGGCGGAATAACATGACTCAGTATGTCAAAATACCCCACGAAAGAGTTGGAGTAATTATAGGCCCGAAAGGAGAAACTAAAAAATTTATCGAGGACAAAACTGTATGTCAATTGGACATTGACAGTGACAGTGGAAAAATAGATGTCACCTGTGAAGGAGATTCTTTGAAAGAATTCAGGATTCTAGAAACTCTCAAAGCGATAGGAAGAGGTTTTAGTCCCGAAAAAGCTCTTGAACTTTTGGAAGATGAAATGCTTATGCTTGAGGTCATTGACCTTTCAGATGTTGCTACTACTCCAAAAGAACTCCAACGCATAAAGGGCCGGATTATAGGAAGGAATGGGAGAACCAGGGAGCTTGCAGAAACTCTAATAAACGTCAAGATCTCAGTATACGGGAAGACGGTGTCAATTCTTGGCTACCCTGAACAAAATACTATAATAAGAACAGCCATAAAGATGCTACTTGATGGGGCTACCCACGGTGTAGTTTATAAGTTTCTGGAAAAAAAGCATCAAGAACTTTTGCAATCCCAACTAGACTCAATTGATTTTTATTGATTAGTAAAAACTACTCCCCAGAAACATACTTATTCTTCCTTTTAATAATCAAAATAAACTTTTTTATGAAATACTTTTCTTTTTTTTGTTAAATAATACTCATTTGTCATCAAGATCATACTTTACTCAGTTTCTTCGAAGTCTTCTTCTAATTTTTTTCCCTCGCCCTCCAAGAAATTGCCCCTCCCAGGCCTTGCATTAATGGATTCCTCAATCCATATTACCTCACCTCTGGATAAAGTATACTTCGGGAAGACTGCATCCATCCCTTCAAAAGGGGTCCAACCAGCTTTACTATGTAGCATCTCAGCTTTAATAGGTTGAAGAGCACGAGGATCCACAATTATAAGATCCGCATCAAAACCTACTTTAAGCCTGCCTTTTGCATGACGATCAAGCCCGAAAGACTTTGCCGGATTCCAGCTTGTAACCATTATCATTTGTTCAAGGGGGAATATATTTTTCCTGACTGCGGCAAGCATAAGAGGCATAAGAGTTTCAACTCCAGGCACACCGGAGGGAGCAAACCTTATATCAGTATCCTTTTCGGATTCCAGATGTGGAGCGTGATCTGAAGCTACCATATCGATAGTTCCATCATTTATCCCGTTTACCAGAGCTTTGATACTGTGGCTCCCCCGAAGAGGTGGATTCATTTTGCCAAAAGATCTGAGTTTTTCACAATCTCTTTTAGAAAGAAAAAGGTGATGAGGAGTAACTTCACAAGTAAAAATAGGTATTTTATTCTCCCTTCTCGCAAGATATTTTTCTTTTCTGATAATGCTTATAGCTTCAAGGGTGCTTATATGGCAAAAATGTGCCTTAACTTTTAGTTTGGAAGTAATTTCAAAGGCTTTTTGAACAGCAACTGCTTCGCATTCGTTGGGGCGTACTTTTGAATGATAGTCATAAGAAATATCCCCTTTTAAAAGCTTTTCCAGCTCGAGAAATATCTCTTTGTCTTCAGCATGGATGCTTGCAAGGGCTCCGAGTCTTTTAATTTCGGAGAGGGCTTCATTGAATGTCTTTTCATTGATATTTAACCCACCTGTGGACTCAGCCATGAAAATTTCTCCAAAAGCAGTAACTCCTGATTTCCAAAGCTTTTCTAAATTATTTATATCCCCAGTTACCCCACCATTGATTCCAAAATCAATAATGGACTTTTCTCTGGCAAGTTTGAGTTTTTGTTCAAAAGATCTCCTGTCCGTTGTGGGGGGAAGAGTATTGGGCTGGTCTATAACAGTAGTAATTCCTCCAGCAGCTGCAGCACAAGAACCTGTATACCAGTTTTCCTTTGTTGTCATGCCGGGTTCTCTAAAATGGACATGCACATCAATTCCTGCAGGCAGAGTAAGAGCACCATCAGCATCTATGATTACATCATAACTCGATAATCGGAGGTCTTTTCCAATTTTTATAACCTTGCTTCCCTTAATAATTATTTCTGCAGGCTGAAGAGAATTATTATGATAAATCCTTGTATTTTTTATAAGAATATCTGACATTTACATATATATGTTTAAAAATATACTTAAAACCAATAGTTAAAAACTAATCTTATTAGTTTACTTAAAATAAGGAAACTATTTTTATAGATAAGGTGCATAATTAGAATCATGTTTCAAGAAGATGTCCTTGACCTAGCTTACTGGAACGATCGACTAAAAATTGCAGAAACCGAAATATTACCGGAGAATTTCAAAACGCTCAGAAAGCACATCAAAAGATTGCAGGATGAAGAAAAGAAACGCCGGACGATAATTATTCATTTGATGATACTAATACGCTTCTCAAAGTGGTTGAAAAAACCATATGAGGACGTTACCGAGGATGAATTTAACGACTTTTTGGACACTATGGAGACCCTGAAAAATTCAACTCTCAAGCTTCACAAGGTTGTCATAAGGGCATTCATAGGGGAAATTAACCCAAAGCTCGCAGGATGCATTAAAACGAAAAATATACAACATAGCAGTATAACACCAGATCAACTTCTAACATACGAAGAAATTGGTTGTTTAATCCGCCCTCCCACAGCAAGGGATAAAGCGCTAATAGCTTGTTAACAGACTACGGAGCAAGGAAGGGAGAGTTATTAAGTACAACCATTTCAGATGCAAAGTTCGATGAATATGGATGTCTTTTATGGCTTCGTGAAGGTAAGACAGGCCCTAGACCAGCGAGATTGATTTTTGCGTCTTCTCACCTTCGCCAATGGCTAGAAATTCATCCTAGGAAAGAAGACCCTGATGCTCCCATTTTCTGTTCATTCCGGGAGCCTTATAATTTGATATCTCGATCAGGTCTATATCAGCAAATTGCGATCATAGGAGAGGCAGCAGGAATCAAGAAAAGGATTAATCCGCATTCATTTAGACATGCAAGAGCTACAGATTTGGCTAAGAAACTGAAAAGTGAACAAAAACTTAAAGCTGTTTTAGGATGGAAAGCTAACTCTCAGATGGCTAATATTTACATTCATCTATCAGCGAACGACATTAATGCAACAATGCTTGAAGCTGCAGGTCTCAAATTACCTGAAGAAGAAGAGAAGCCCAGAGTTTTAAAATGTCCCCGGTGTAAAGAGATTATAGACAAAAAAGCACAATTTTGTTTTAGGTGTGGTCTACGGTTAACGACCGAATCTAGCGAAACCATAGAAACCGGAAAAACTGTGATATCAGAACTTGTTTTACAACTTCAAAAAGCTGATTCTGCTATTTTAAATGCCCTTATAAATACAGTTAAAAGCAGCAACGTTTAACTGTTCACCTTTTTTATTTCTATTTCGAATTTTTCGTTATATTACTGATATTAAATTGATTACTTTTTGAATAAATGTTATAATTACAACTGCTACAAATTTTACTTTTGTAACAAAGTACATACTGTAAAATATATTTTGGCTATATTTGTGTTTATAAAAAGCTTATAAAAACAGCTTAAGGCTTTATAATGCGAAAGTCTAAATAAGATTACATCAATATCTCTAATATTAAGTTAATGATGTAATTTTAGTTTATTGATATAATGGTTCGGATGTGTAAAAAATTTCTTTTAAATGTTTATGTGAAGCCTGAAGTTTATACTATGATCGAAGAAACAAGGGGAGAAACCCCAAGAAGCACATATCTTTCCAAAGTCATTGAGAAAGCTTTGAACTAATCAGAAAAACGGGCATGAGATAAAAACAGTAATGGAAAATAGCTGTAAGTCATGACTCTCACATCATGAAAACGGCATTGTATAGAAAACAGTAATTTGTTCCTTATACTATATCTATCATTCAAGATATATATGTGTTTCTCTAAAAGTGAATCAGAGACTGCAACTATGGAACGATACCAAAAATGGAAAGGGGGGGATGTTCTTGATTGGATAGGACGTGGTTTTAGTGACCCCAGGGGTTCTGATTTCCCAAAAGTGATCAGGATAGCTGCAGAAATAGCAAGAGTGGAGCTGGCAGAACTAACTGAAAAGGAACTCGAAGCCGAAAAAGAAAAAATTGAGATTCACAACTTATTCAGTGAAACGGTGGATATTTATCACAATAATCTAACAGAAAAGCCAAAGCTATACGATTATATTATGGAAAAGTGGTCGATTACTCCAGAGACGGTAAATCTGTTAAAAATCGGGTATGCTACAATGGGCAGGGATTTGAACGGTCTGGACGAAATGATCTTGCAAAAGTCAGGTTTAGTTTTTGTTAATGATGGTAAGGTGGGGGGTGAAGTATTAAATGGCAGAATCATTTTCCCATATTGGAATAACGGAAAAGTTGTTTATTTAATTGGTAGGGAAACACTGGATACCCCAACATCTGAATGCGAAAAGGGGATGAAATACAAGAAACTTTTAGTCCACAAAGAAAAACACGAGTATGTAAGTCCTTGCGTCCAGAACTCTTATTTTTATGGCGAAGACAGCTTAAAGGGCGCTGACTATTGTATAATTACTGAAGGAGTAGCTGATTGTATCGTAATGTTACAGGCGTGCTTTTCTTGCATTTCTCCTGTTACAGTACAGTTTAGGGATAAGGACCACCAGAAGTTAGTAAGCCTTACAAAAGGACTCAAGCGAGTATATATTTGCAATGATAATGAGTCGAATGAAGCGGGCCTGAAAGGTGCACTACGTACCGCTGAGGCACTTGAAAATGAAAATATTGAAGCTCGGCTTATTATATTGCCTAAACCGGATGGCATCGATGAAATAGACATTGCAGATTACATGAAGGAGCACAGTCCGGAAGAGTTCAAAGGGCTGATGGATTCAAGTGTAAGGGTATGGTAGTATAAATTAAATACGCAAGTAGTAAATCCGTAAGCTCCGAGTTTAGACAGGATAAGAGAATACAGGATTTTTATCTCAATTGATCTTGCTGGCATGCCCTTCGATGAATGGGAAGTTTTTGTCAATAATGAAGTAGCTAAAAAGTTTCAACTGAAGTCAAAAGACATTAAAACAACTGTTGCTGAGATAGCAAAGGAAAAGCATTACGAAAACAGGAATGATGTAAGTAATCAGGAAGGAGAAGAAACAGACGAAAAAACAGAACCTGAAGACAAATTAAGCAAGTATCCTGAAAATATCCTGGATTCCGCGTATAAAATCCTGAACGAAGGCGATGCATTCAAATTTATATTGGATACTTGGAATTTAAGGCACGTTGGAGATAGGAATATCGGAGAAAATTGTTTGTGTGCGGTTGCATCTACTTATATACTCAACACAAGGGGGCTACATGTTAAACCAAGTGGTGAAAGCGGAAAAGGTAAGAGTGATGCAATTGAAACCGTGCTTAAACTACTACCAAACCATAAATATCTAAGCGGTAGCATGTCCAGCAAGTCACTGTACTATCACCCAAATCTGAAAAGCGGGACAATAATATACTCAGATGATGCCAATTTCACCGATGAAACAATTACAACTTTGAAGCAAAGCACTTCCAATTTTCAGATGGCATCTCAACACCTAACGGTAGTAAACCAGGCATATGCTGAATATTCCATTCCAGAAAGATGCTCGTTTTGGTTCTCAAATATTAACGGTATACCAGACGATCAACTTGCAAACAGATTCTTAAACGCTGATGTCGATGGTAGCAAAGAGCAGGATAATAAGGGTCTATAATTTTATTAAAACTAAAGAACTCGATTTAAATCTACTGATTGATGATGATGTTTTAATTTGTCGGTGCATTTTTGATATACTCGACAAAGAACGGTACACAATTATCGTACCTTTTATCGCTGCCATTGAATGGACTAATATCGAAAATAGACGAAATTTCCCGAAATTTCTAGATATACTAAAATCCATTACCTTTTTTAAAGTCAGGCAGCGACAAAAATTAAGTGAATACTATCTATCAGAGATAGAAGACTTTGATAAAGCATTGAGTATCTACAATGGCACAGCTAAGAACAATGCTACTAACTTAACTGATCAGGAAATAAAGGTTTTAAAATTCATAGAAAGAGAGCCGGCAACCATACAAACTTTAATGCATTACTGAACGTCTCCAGGGAACGGGTTATGCAAATCCTAAATGTAAAGGACGGCAAGAGCGGTATGCTTGCAAAAGTGCCACAATTGAATAAAATTGATCGCAGTAGTACGATTGATGGGGAAGACGGAGATAAAGTAACAACAAGAGCAAACGTGTATGAGTACAATGGTCCAAAATTAGGATTTGAAATATACGATTCAGTTGCAACAATAAATCATGAAAAGGCAGAAGAAGAAAGGACAATATTCATACAAAAGCTATCTGAAGAAAGTGTAACCACTGTAACCCCCTGTAACCCGAGTGTAACATATGAAGGAGTTACACTAAAACCACATACAATAGATAGAATAAATGGTAATGTAGCCCTTAAAAGAAAGAATGTTATACAGGGTAATTGTGATATTACTTTTTCGAAAGGGACAACAGATTTAGAAATAAATAAAGAAAAATTAGTTGTCTCATGTTCTGAAAATATGGGTTACAGTGTTATACTTAATGATAAATCATGTCATCTGAATATGATTAGCAAGTTTAACCCTACAGCTGGTGGGGGGTTACATATGGTAACATTGGTTACACTCAAGAAAATGATGAAAGTATATATGAAATAGGGGGGCTTTTGAAAAAAGCATTAATGAAACATTCAAAAACATATTACAACTCTACTGTAGATGATGTGCCTGGATTTGTTTCAAACTTCAACAAAAAAACTCCTGAATACGGACAAAGACTTGGATATACGATAGTATTAGAAGAAGCTGAAAAACTCCATAAATGGGGCAGCTGTGATATAATGGACCTATTTAAGACTAACCTTTTTCTTTTTATTAGCTTAGTCGTCCAAGCTGGTATAATATATCAAAAAAGTTGATATGTGACTGCAGGTGGGTCTATACTCACAGCCCATAGAAGGATTGTTTGAAGGTGGATAAACCTTTGAATAATAACTTAATTTTATTTATTATAAAGTTATCCTACATACTCTAAATACTATTACTCTAACTCAAAAATATAAAATTTATGTGAAAACGCTACCCTAAAATTTAAGTAACTATATGTATATCATAAGTTATATATTTTTTAAGTAGTAATCTTTAATTTAGAGAGTGAAGTATCTAACTATGTGCATTTGTTTATTTATTTTTCATCATTACTATTTAAAACAACTTCAGGAGATTAATTATGAACACATCTAAATGTGATGAAGCGAGTCGATTGCATATATTCATAAGAGTTTTTGGAATCACTGCACTGGTGCTTTTACTGCTAGTTAGTATCGCAGGCTGTGTATCATTTGCAGGTATTCCGAAAGCCGACAGCAACAATGTCTCTGGTTATGATAAAGCACTTGAAAATGATATAAAAATCCAGGAAAGAGCAATTGAAATTAACCCACATAATTCAACGGCTTGGTACAATAAAGGACTTAATCTTTATAAAATAAATAAATTCGATGAAGCACTAAAAGCATTTGACAAAGCAATTGAACTTAATCCACAGGACTCAGATGCCTGGTACAATAAAGGAAATGTTCTTTATAAGTTGAATAAATTTGATGAAGCTATTAATGCATACAACAAAGCAATTGAATTTAACCCGCAGAATTCAAAAGCCTGGTACAATAAAGGAGTTGTTCTTGATAATTTAAACATGCCTGAAAAAGCATTAAAAGCTTATGACAAGGCGATTGAAATTAATCCCCAAGATTCAAAAGCCTGGTATAATAAAGGACTTGCTCTAAATAAGTTAAATAAATACGATGAAGCAATCAAAGCCTATGAAAAAGCAATAGAAATCAATCCACAGTATCCAAAAGCTTGGTACAATAAAGGGGAAGTTTTAGGACAATTAGGCAAGTATGATGAAGCAATTAAAGCGTATGACAAAGCAATAGAAATCAATCCACAGTATTCAAAAGCTTGGTACAATAAAGGATATAATCTAGATGAATTAGGCAAGTATGATGAAGCAATAACAGCTTATAACAAAGCAATTGAAATTAACCCGCAGGATTCAGATGCTTGGAGCAATAAGGGACTTACTCTTGAGAGTTTAAGTAAATCTGACGAAGCAATAAAAGCTTTTGACAAAGCAATTGGAATTAACCCCCAGGATTCAATAGCTTGGGATGCCAAAGGAAATATTTTAGCTAAATTAGGTAAGCCAGAAAAAGCAATAAAACTGCTTGACAAAGCAATTGAAATTAATCCCCAGGATTCAATAGCTTGGTATAATAAAGGAACCGATTTAAATCTATTAAGTAAGTTCAATGAAGCAATCGCAGCATTTAACAAAGTTATTGAAATCAATCCACAGAATTCAGATGCTTGGACCAATAAAGGAATTGCTCTACATAATTTGAATAAATCCGATGAAGCGGTGAAAGCTTACGACAAAGCACTTGAACTTAATCCCCATGATTCAAATGCTTGGTGTAATAAAGGAAATGCTCTAAGCGGCTTAAACAAGTACGATGAAGCAATAAAAGCATTTGACAAGGCAATTGAAATTAATCCGCAGAATTCATACGTTTGGTATAATAAAGGAGTTGCTTTAAGCCAATTAGGCAAGTCAGATGAAGCACTAAAACTGTTTGACAAAGCGCTTGAAATTAACCCCCAAAATACGTATGGTTGGACTGATAAAGGTGTTACTTTAGGTCATTTGGGTAAATCAGATGAAGCAATAAAAGCCTACGACAAGGCAATTGAAATTAATCCGCTGAATTCAGCGGCTTGGTACAATAAAGCAGTTACTCTTGATAATTTAAATAAATTTGATGATGCAATGAAAGCATATGAAAAAGCGATTGAAATTACCCCGCAACTCAGAAGCCTGCCACATAAAAGTACTTTATCTAAATGGATTAAATAAATCCGATTTGTAAGTAATGTACCTAAAAATCTGTAAATTCTGATTGACTCTGTATCAATTTACTTAATCGCAAAAGCATGATATAAAGTCAACAGTTTTACGGATCAAGATTCTGTTTTTATTTAGTAACTTAATATAATTCTTGACATGGATTTTTCTTTCAAATAGTCTTGTGGATCATATTAGCCAGAATCTTAAAGCTATGGCAATCACCTTAGAACAATTCAATTTCTATGTCTGAAACGATGGCTTCTGTCTAATAGAACTAAATCAATATTTATATATTCCTTTATTATATATTCAGTAAGGGATAAAAGTATATGGAAAATATCTTGTGCGTAGTTACCGTGCAGTGTCAGTAAAGATCATGGGAAATTGAACTTGGCCGGGAAAACTACTTATTATAGGGCCACTGGCGGGACTTTTATTCTAAATCGATGGGATTATTCCATTCCCCTTCTCAAAACAATCGCTCTGTGAGCCTGAGAATGGGTCTCATTTTAGTTGGTATGTGTGAATCCAGCCTGCGTATAGCAAGAAACTAAGAAAACGATAAAAACAAGATTCAGATATATTTATTTTTAAGAGTAAAAAAACGGTGTGATAATGGCTCGACCTACTAAGTTAACTCCTGACATAAAACAGAAAATAGGTGATGTTATAACTCTTGGATTGACTTATGCTCTAGCTGCGAATTCAGCCGGCGTAACCTATTAGACGTTCAATCAATGGATGTCTTAAGGGAAGACAGAGAAATCTGGAAAGTATTCTCAATTTTATCGATATATTCAAAAGCGAAATGCTTGTGCTGCAAAAATACTTTTGGAACACCTAAACACTGTTAATGATGCTGGAAATTGCCAGATTTGTATGTGGATTCTGGAGCGAAGGTTTTCGGAAGACTTTTGTCGGCGTGTGTACAGAAAAACGAATGTTGTTTCAGAAAACCTGAATCAGAACATCGAGATAAATGTCAATGATGTAGATGAAATTAGGAACAAAATTCTCGATAAGTTAGTCTGAATTGGAGAAAGTAATAAGTCTCTAACTAGTCAATATTTTTCATCCAAACTTAATACATTTTTGATAGAAAATGTTTAACTACTCATTCTTATCAGTTTGCATAATTGTATTCCGACTTACCAAAATATCCACCACTGTCTTTCAGCTCCTCGTGATTCTATTGCCTTTTGATTTATTAGGCTTTGAACTTGAACCATGTAATTATCAAATATCCTTTTAAGATCTTTTTTTCTGGCTTGTACTCCTAAATTCCGCTTTCAAAGTTTCGTTATGCTTTTCGAACTCTTCATACTTGGCTCTTATTTGTGCAAGTTCAATAGGTTCTGGCGTGTCTTGAAGCGTTAAAGTAAGTATTTTGCTTTCATTATAGCAACTGTATTTTGCTAGTGGATGAAGGAAACTAAATAAAACGAGTTCTACACCAAAATGACTATGCAGGAGAGTAAAAACAACGTACCATTCAACTTACTGAGTTAAAAATATTATAACAACAGGCCAACAAATCGATTAAATGAGCTGCAAAAAACTTTCTTAAAAAAATGTAATCTATATAAGGGTATCTCTATTCTAAACTAGTTTAGAGTTCTGTTGTAGAGATATATTATATAGATATTTTGTAATCTTTTTCACCCGCTTTAACTATAATATATAATTGGATACAGATTCGAGTTAGGTCCAAAAAATCTAGCTGTTGCAGTATCGGAGTTTGAAATTACTTCTTTGTTAGCAAATGAACCTGTTGCATACGCTGAATTGGACTTAAAACCAGAATAAATGTCTGGCGGTGTTACTAAATGCTATTTGTTCCTGTAACACTTTTACCAGGTGAAAGCCCATTTGGACTAATTTGCTTTGATCCAAACAAGTTATCTTTAACAGTTATAGGCCCTGCAATATCCACATCTCCTGCATTGGTTACAGTATAGTCGTAATCGAGAAGATCTCCAGCTGCGAAATAAATTTTTGGATCGACTGAATTTTCTATCTTCAAACTTGGATGTATGTCACAATGTATACGAATTGGGCCCACGAATGAATCAAAAAGCAGATCGTCATTATCCAGATACTGCAAAATTGCGTATGCTCCGTTTCCGAAGTTCTTATTGCCAAAGATCGTCTGACGAACGGTTTTGCCTGTAGTCCAATCAAGTCCAAGCGCTTCCCAGCCGGTTGAATTATTATAACCATTTATGAGGGCCATATTACTCGACTGGCTGTTGACCGGAATCATGCTTGTTGATGAGACGTCTGGGCGCGCCCAGACGGAAGACCATGAATGCGTTGATGGGTTCCATTGGAAGCGCTCAGCGCCATAACTGGTGGGATATGCCGGGCCCATGAGCGAGACCTGTAGAATCTTGCTTTGGTTTATAAGGTCAGAGCTGACAGTTTCCGGAATGTTATTCACAACAAAGGCCCCGTATCCATGTACGACTACGGACTGTTCCGACTGTATCCACGTGGGAAGGGGGGTAAAACCGCAAGTTACCGGAATCTGACCCGCTATGCGGTTGGATCCCGGGGTGATGTTGTTGCGCCAGAATGCCACAAGATTCATATCTTTGGCACCATCGGTTATGATCACAAGCTTATCCTCGTCGTTGCCGAACCCCCTGAGCGTTGGGGTGGATCCGGTGCCCTTGCTGACCTTGATGATAAGGGGTTGTACCGAATTAGTGTATGGGCACGACCATGCACCATCGGCTTCATTGCCGGAAAGAGTTGTATCGGTCCAGACGAGCTTATGCATGATACTATCGCTTGCTACATATATGCCTTCATTTTCATCTACTGCAATTGAGTTGCTAACGTACTCATTATCCGTAAACTGGTAAAATGATGTAAAGGAAGTGTTGAGGTCAGGGTCTATAACTGCACTCCCTCGCTAAAAGTTATAATAAGATGGCCGTCATAGGTCATGGAAAGGCCAAATATTCTTGCGTTATCCGGATGATTGACACCCTGGGTCGTATTGACTACATCTGTTATCATGTAGCGTTTCGTTATGCCTGCAGATGGGTTGTTTGGATCGCTTAATGCAAATGCGTAGAGGTTATTTCCATAATTGGTATAGAGTACGTTACCATTATCGACTACCGAATAACACCCATTCCCGAAGTAGGCTGAGTAATTTCCACCTAAAAGGCTTTTCAAGTAACTATCCATTGATATATTGTTCATTCCCACTGCAGACGACTCGCCGAAGGTACGGAAATTTTCATCCGGAACATCCGGTAATACTCCGTTTGATGCATCTGCAAGTGCCGGATATCTTGCCACCTCATTCCACTTTCCTTCGGCATTATTAACGTAGCTTACTCGATTGCTGCCGACTGTCCACATGTAGTTTTTGTTAGTGGAGGCAAGAGTCATGATGTTTACTAGGCCACCATAGACAATTGGTTCCGTCGTTGGGTCTACAGTGAAAACACCGCTAGGAGGGCCGTAGGATGTAGAATCGCTCTGGGAAGAGTCAAAATGTGTGATGGCATAAAGTGGAGATGCCAAGTAGGGATTGACAACGGGTCCGTTGACTACCTACGCAGCCTCGGCATTTGCGATGCCTCCGAAGAGTAAGATCGCACATACCGAGATGATAATCGCTAATACTAATTTTCCATTTGATTTCATCGGATCTTCTATAGTATTCATGAGTTACACATTTTAATTTATTCAAAAATGTATCCAATATAATTAATAAATATTATTTAAAAGTATACTCATTATATATCTTGTCTAAAAATCTATTTTTTAAAAAAGAAAGCATTACAAGATTTAGAGCATCCCTGATAAAATGATTGAACCGCTATCTAGTTTTGGTCCAATTATTTGAATTATCTTAACCCTAAGATGCACATGCTTTGTATGAAAACTTCTGCATCAGCAAAACGATAAATCCTATTTTTTGTAGTAAAAGAAAAAGGACATATAATCAATCAGATTTTATAGAACTTTAAGCACAATACTTCAGAATAGATCTTTCTAATGCAGTAATTTCATCCTAGTTAGTTGATACAGAACTAAATTTTCATGATAAGGAAAGGGATCAGGTCTTCACTTTAGAAAGCTGTTCAAATATTAAATAGTGAGCTTCTCTAAATTCAGCTCCTTCAAAGCAGGATTTTTTTAGTTGATTTTTATAAAGTCAACTACTATAAGATTAACTCTCTTGAAGTTTCTCCAGTTGAGGTCAACTTTTGTAAAGTAGCCTCATTTATATTATCTTTCATAATTTCCTGCATATCATAACTCCCTTCATTTTCCACAAAATATTGTTTTTTCTATATTAACTAGAAATTACAAAAACATTATTTACACAATTATAAATATGTGTTGCTATTTATATAGTTTTTGAACATATACTCTATAGTAATCACTTTGACTAATCAGAATATAACTCATATAACTCTGATTTCATGAATTATAATAGATGTGAATCTTTTCTCCTGCCATTTTTGAAAAATTGGATTGAATTTCGTTATAACCATACAAATGTGAAAAGATAAAGTTATCTTAAATGTATAGGTTTGCTATAAAACATGTGTATCAGTGAAAGCAATATATGAGCTTTATCCGTACCATAATTGACTAGGTATCCTTCTTTTGCAGCAAAAAAACTGAATATCATTTTTTTCCAGAACTTTCAGTACACCGCTTTTTCGTACTTTAATACTTGAAACGTAGGATGATATAAAAAAGAAATAATAATAACTGTATATGCGCTAAAGGTGTAGAAATGAAAGCTGGAGTTTTAGTTTCTCGTATTCTGTTATTAACTGTAGTACTTTATTTACTTTCTACAATTGTTCAGGCAACTGAATACAAAGTCGTTAATAAAGAAGTTCAAGCAGCAGATATATTAAATCATATCGAAAAAGGGGAAGATGTTAATCTCACAAACTGTTGCATAGTTGGTGAACTTAATTTGAGTAAGATTGAGCTTAAAACAGTTCCTATGACAGATTTACGCATTATTACGAGCAATATCTCAATCGAAGACTCTAAATTTGAAAATAAACTTGATTTTTCAAATGTGCAATTTAATAATACTGTTTCCTTTAAGAGAACGTTTTTTAAGAATTTTGCTGACTTCCAGGATAAGGATTTTTTTAATTCTGCTAATTTCCATGATGCGAATTTTAATAAAGATGCTGACTTCAGTAATATATATGCTAGTCATTCTGCAGACTTTAATTATGCGTATTTTCATAATTCTGCCTTATTTCGTATGACGAAATTTACGAATGATGCCAACTTCATGCGGACGGATTTCTTAAAATCTGTTGACTTCCGTGATGCGACTTTTAATAAAGATACCAACTTCAGTGGGGCGATAATTAATGAATTCGCAAACTTCGATGGGGCAATAATTAATGATACCAGCAACTTCATTGGACTGGACAACCTTAACAAAATCAAGCTTACTACCAACATACCCTCATTACTAAATAAATCCGATGAAGCAAAAAAAGCATATTACAAAGAAACTGAAATTAGTTTACAAAATCTAAAAGGTTGGCACAATAAAGGAGCTGTCCTAAATAAGTTAAATAAATCAGATGAAACAATAAAAGCCTATGACAAGGCAGTCGAAATTAATCCACGGTATTCACTGGCTTACCCGCAGCATTCCTCGATGCATCATTCCGATTGCCACGGACATTCGTTAGCTTCGGGCGGGAATGATACAGTACCCTCAACAATCTATATAGGGAAAACAAGAGTAGACTTGACTTATGCAAGATGTATCTGGAGCGCTTCTTCAACCAAAGAAAGTCCTTAAAATGGAGTTCCCGGGCTCGGTAACCTTTGGCAAGGATTGTTTAATAAGCGAAACCGCAAAGATTGGTGAAAACGTTACGTTCTGAGACAACTGCTTCGTTGCTTAAGATGTCTAAATTGGGAATGGTTGTTACTTTGGTTCAAATGTCATCATCGATCACGATACCAAAATCTATCATGACAATGTAGTCGAGGACTATGTCACGATCTGTCATGGGTGCTAGCTTTGTCCGTTCAATGTAATCGAGCACAATTCCGTACTTGGTCCTTATAACATATTTGATCGGTATAACGTCATCGGTAGTTATGTAATTCTTGATTCAGACGTTTAATTTGGTTCGTACAACACAGTTCCTTCGATGGAACCGATAAACGGTATCTCCAATGTTTCGATTGAGAATAACGTTACATTTGAGAATTTCAATACCGTGGACATGAACGTCCAAATCGCCCCTATAATCATTTCGGCTCATATAATCGGATTCTTGAAAACACGTCATTCGGGCCTTTATCATTCGACTCGTATTCCAAATATGGTTCGAACAATACCTTCGTAGCGCATAAATATGATCCTGCGGATCGTATCTTGTCGATTCTTTAAATACTGTTCATACATGGAAAGTCAAATGAAGCAATAAAAGCATTTGACAAAGCTATTAAATTTAATTCTCAGCATACAAAAACTTGGAATAACAAAAGCTTAGCTTTGTTTGATTTGAAGAAGTATGCTGAAACAATAACTGCCAATGAGAAAGCAATTGAGATCGATCCACATTATTCAGATGCTTGGACAGGCAAAGGACTTGCTCTAAGTCGATTAGGGAAGTCAGATAACTCAAGAAAAGCGTACAACAAGGCAATTGAAATTGAGAAACAGGGTCCAAGCGCTTGGTATATAAAAATTTTGTCTAAATTAATTAGATAAATCCGATTTATGATTTGGATAGTTATTTTTATTTTTATTTTCTAATGAAAGTATACCTAAGGTTCTGTAAAATCTAATTGATTTTGTATCCTTTTTTTCACTTCAAAAAGCAGAATGCTGAGCTAATTGTTATGTTAACAAAGTGATGTTTCTATTGTTTCATTGATGCACAATTTTTTGTATCTAAAATTATGTATTTGTAAATATTATAAATAGAACTAATTATAAATAGTTCTAAATAAATAAATATCAATAAGCCAAAATTGCTATATTTATTTCGCAAGGGAGAAAAAATAAATGAAAATTAAATAAATCTTAAACCTACAAATTTGATTTATTCAAATTAAAGACGTTTTCTTTACCGCTGTTCGAAATATCAACAATCTCTTCAATTGTCTTACATGTCAAAGATATAACAACCTTTAGTCCCTTACCGCATGGATGAATTTTGTCGGGGGAAAAATAGGTTGTATCATTGGGATCTTGTAATCTTGAATCGGCTGCAACATCTACTAAACCATCTGACCAATGTTGATATGTAGATCGTATCCAAGAATTTATTTCCGCTCGTCTTAATTCAAAAATCGTATCTGTCATTGGCCATACCTTTTTCTCTGTTCTTGGAAGGATCGTATATGATATAGTTTTCCAACCAACTGCCTTCCGCGCAATGTGCCAGGCTTGAATGGCATTTTCGATGTCTTTCACTTGTTCATTATTCTTTAAAATATCATTTGAGCCTATCCAAAGTATAGCAAAATTGGAGTCAAAATTATTGCTATACAAACCGTCACATAGTGGTCTAGTCTCATGAAAACATTCCCATACAATTGTACCATCAGTGGTCTCCCCATTCACTGTTGTATTCCATGAAGGTTCTAATGTTCCAGTTATACCACCATTTAT
The DNA here is from genome assembly GCA_963848985.1 of uncultured Methanosarcinaceae archaeon. GTDB lineage: Archaea > Halobacteriota > Methanosarcinia > Methanosarcinales > Methanosarcinaceae > Methanosarcina. Next base: position 2,056 of record CAWKGG010000081.1, on the reverse strand, counting down.
TGCCAAATATGTATAATTATTTGGTGTAGTTGGTCTGGCAACTTTTCCCATCATATACTTAGTCCCGGATCGCCAAGTTGGAGCATGGCGATTAGCAACTCCTTGTATGTTGCAACCACCGGTTGCACCATTAGCAAGCCTGTTATTGTCAATTGCAGGATTTAGATATGCTGAAACCATGCCAAAATTTAGTGCTACATAATCGCACCAATTCCCTTGAGTGAGGGAATCTCCATCAAAATACATGTTTGTTGATACAAATTTATGCAATGGGAAAATCTTTGTGTCAGTACATTTACTGCTATGAACCGCATAAGTAGTAGCACAGCTCAATGCCAATAACAGTAAAATTAAAATTATCTTTACCCCAAGATTTTGAATAATTTGTCTACCCATTATAAAATCCACTCTGATTAAAAATTTTAAAAAATCGTAGTCCTGTTTAAATATAAATAAAAATATAAAATAATAGAACATTTTATTTATATTAAACATTTTTATTTGCTTTGTTTTGATAATGATTGTATCACTTGATTTACTCTTTCAATCTCAATTTCTTTATTTGCGTTCCTTACATCTTCTTCTATGATATTACTTTGTCTTTCTTCAGGTAATTCACCAGATACTCGAAGTAAATCAATTGCTCCTCTTGGTTCACAACCAGAAAAAGTCACGTTGGCTCGTCGAATGCAGTTGTGAGACGATTATTCGCCTTTGATGAATTTGTTTGAGTATCCAACTCAAAATAAGCATCTATTGATTTTCTTATTACATTTGCCGTTTTAGCAAGTATAGCAGCTACAAATAAATTTGCTGAAAATCCAATGATAATCTGTGTGAGTAATCCAAATCCACTTCCAAATATCTGAATAAATGATCCATTAATAAAATAAAATTGTAGTATATAAAATTCAAAACTTATTTCACTAAAGTTAGTTACTATATTGTCAACCCATATAGGTAAATAGTTAGACACACCGAAAAACATAGGTACGAATATAATCGGATATACTGGGTACATTAAATTCCTGATATATATATTGATGATTCCTGATGATGATAGCATACACACAACAAGTACAAAAAACGACAATGGAATCGAATGTTTCAGTTTTGTATTAACGAGACAAGAGAGCAAACCGTTGACAGAAAGATATACTCCCAAGCTGAAAGATATTGCGACATTCCAGAATGAAGTTGCTGGCGGCATTGTGATAAAGTTTATCGTTTCGCAGAATATATACAGCAAAATAAAATGTAGGTTCTTATTCTTATGTTTAAAAAGTAGTTTCAATGCAGGTAATAACATATACATTACAATTATTGCTGTTACGAACCATGTTCCACGTCCTACAATTGCGTTGTTGGGAATTTTCAACCAGTCAAAAAACAGCCCTAACCCTAAATAATTATAGATTAAATGATCAATCTGAACATTTAAACCATATGACATTTTAAGTGCAACTGCAAAAGTTAAGCATAAAACAAGTGGGATGTAGATTCTAGTTAATCTTTTAAATAAAAACACTTGAAAATTGTTTTCTATTAATTTGTTGTCAGCCAACAAACACGCACTAATGAATGCCAGTAAAGACATTGTTATGCCAGGTGAAATACTGGTGAAAAATACAGTGCTGACAATATTCTTACTTTGAGCAAGTAAAATATGTGCAACAAAAACAGACATAATCATAAATGTCCTTATCAAATCGTATCCTTTAATCCTCTGCATTACCCATCTTCCCTCTTTTGACTGTATTTCACCAGAATACGATTTGATTACTATAGAATTACTTTCAATAAACCGGTTTCATTTCTAACTGTCTACATATATTTAATGTGTAAGTTGATTGAAAGGTATATAAGGGTTTATAGCGGTGAATCTCACTATCCAATATGACCCCTATTTTTATAAATACCATAGAATAAGTTATACTAACTAATATTCCGAAAAAATTTTAAGGTATAGAGCATAAACATCTCTTGCATTATAATCATAAACTGAGAAAACATGTAGTATCAAAGCTATAAACACAAAAAGACTTGAAAAATCACC
>CAWKGG010000080.1:0-5161 GCA_963848985.1 uncultured Methanosarcinaceae archaeon | reverse complement strand
ATGTCCAGGAAAGAGACTCCAATTTCGATTTCCTTTTTTGTATTTTTCCCAGAATTTCCAACTTCTCTTCCTGCAACTGCCATCAAGTAATTATTCGAAGCGTCCGAAAACATTGAAGAATCTATTACTGTACCGGGAGTAACTATCCTGACAACCCCTCGCTTTACAACTCCTTTTGCCTGCCTTGGGTCTTCGAGCTGTTCGCAGATAGCTACCTTGTATCCTTTGTTTACGAGCTTTGGCAAGTAAGTGTCGATAGCATGGTAAGGAATTCCTGCAAGCGGCATTCTGTCCCCCGCCCTGTCTTTTCCCCGGGCTGTCAGTGTTATTTCAAGTTCTTTGGATATGGTTTTTGCGTCTTCCCCAAAAGACTCATAGAAATCTCCCATTCGAAAGAAAATAAGTGCATCAGGGTAGGCCTGCTTGGCTTCATAATACTGACGCATTGCAGGGGTGATCATTTCAGTCATTATTATCTCACTGTAAGCTGTTAAATCGTTTTGGTTTAAAATAAATCTGTATGTAGTTACTGGGACATGTTATTTGGATATGTTATAGGGTGTGATTATATAAGCAGATTGATTTTTTCGCATTTCGAGTTCCTTAAAAAATATTTATCTTAAATCATCCTTCTCATATATAATTAACAAATTGATACTTTAAGTCATCTTATAGGAAAAAACCAATATGAATCGAGGAAAAATAATTGAAGTCTGCTCTATCTGCTGGAATACTTATTACATGAGTTTGAGAGGTATGCATGTACAGTCCAGAAATGCAAAAAATGAGAGAGCATAGCAGCTTTTTTGTCTAGCCTTACGAGAGGATAGTCGAGAAAATCCTGAAAAAGTGTCATCTTGAAAGAGCCAATGAATCGGCATAAATTAAAACATGTTTACTAAAATATTTTTCTTTAAATGCATTGTTTTGGTCCTTTAAGTTTATTTTGGAAAACTCAATCTTTAATGTAGCTTGAGGATTAATCCCAAGGCATCAGAATATTTTGAATCGTCATTTTTCCTGCTGTCATGCTATTACTCTGAAGTTCTATCCAAAATTTGACATATTCTACCTATTGATACAGTAATTTACTACAATAAATATAATGATCACTTCAACTTGAGGTCTTCCTCTAGAAACTGTTTTGTTAAGATATATAGACTCAGAAATGATACGAAAAGATTTCCAATAAATTAAGGAATCAATGTTAGCAAGTTTGTCTTCAACTACTTAAAACAGTTATATTCCTCTTAAAGAGCAAATCATTAAAATTTTCCATGAGTAAAAATTATTGTTAAGAGATTTAAACTCTCCAACACTCAAGTGTATAGGAGTTTATCGAAATCCTTTAATGAATGAAAACATAGTTTTAAAATTAAATAGCGGCATTTCAGGTATAATATTGTATTTATTACCACAAGATAACGCTTTAAGTATCTTCAATTTACTATCAACTATTTTGGAAGGCATACTTGATGAAATGATTTTTTTAGTATCTAAAATTTCTGTATTTAAGGAAGTTTTTTGCATGGAACTTGAAAAAATTGTAGAAATTCTTGAACAAATTGCACCACTTGAGCTTGCTGATGACTTTGACAGAGGCAAGATAGGATTAATTCTTGACCTGAAAAATGATATAGAAAAGATTGCAATTGCTCTTGATGCTAATTTTTATGTTCTTAAAAAAGCCGCCGAAATGCGAGCAGATCTATTGATTACTCATCATACTCTCATCTTCCATCCTATTAACAAAATCTCAAAATCACTAGCTTCTTCTCTCAAGCTTGCCTTTGAAAATAGAATATCTCTTTACACTATGCACACAAATTATGACAGGGAAAGAGAGGGGATCAATTATGCCCTTGCGGTAAAGATTGGGCTCAAAAATTGCGAAACTGTAGAAATAGGTAGAATAGGGGAAGTAGAACCTTGTTCTTCAGCTGAACTAGCATCTCACATATCAAAGTGTCTGCAGACTCCTGTAGTGTATGCTGGAGAAAGGGAAGGGATCAGAAGGGTTATGGTTATTGGAGGTAGCGGTTTCAAGAGTGAATTTCTTGAAATTGGAAAGGAAAATAGAATTGATGCTTTTATATCTTCCGAACTTAAGCATGAAGTTCTTCGAGCCTACGAGGATATCTGCATGATCGACGCTACTCACTATGCCACTGAAAGCCCGGGAATGGAGGCTTTATGCTTAAGGCTACGTAAACTTCTTGAAATTGAGGTTGAGTTCATTAAACAGCCTTCCAGACTGAGGACAATCGATAGAACTTGAACCATGATGAATGCGGTATCCAAAAACGATATTATTAACATTTTATATTTTTGAGAACATCTTCAGAAAGTAGGTTGCAATGTAGCCATTAGAATTATACTCTTGGATGGAAAAACTTGGGAACTTCCTGAAAAAGAATCAAAATTAAATAACAGCCTCATATAAAAGTTAAAATAAACTAAGATCCTAACTTAAAAATTAGATGGTTAGGAGATTTCAGTTACCAGGATTCCGATTAAACTCGTAGTTGCACCTGATACCCTTGAGATCAAAACATAGATTACAGATTTGACAAAAATTGGAAAATCAGCTCCAGATTGTTCTTTTATTTGACGGACAATCTCCGTGACTATTCTTGCCCTATTTTCAACTGAGCTCCCAAAAGGTCAGTCCTTCTATTTGTATATGGAGAAATAAAATTACTTAAAAGGAAACCGTGGGCACAATGAAGCTGTACCACGTCAAAACCTGCTTTTTTTGCCCGGATAGCTGCTATTTTAAAGGCCTCGATTACTTCTAGTATATCATGTTCAGTCATTTCCCTAGGTATAACTGCTGAGATGTCGTCTTTAATTTTTGAAGGAGCTATAGGAACCGGATATTCTTCAGAAAAGGCTGCTTGCCTCCCTCCATGCACTATCTGGAGTATGATTTTGCTTCGGTACCTGTGTACTATTTCGGTTATCTTCATGTAAGGTTCAATAAAACGATCATCATAGATACCCTGATGGTAAATAATACTCTGTCCACCAGGAAGTACATAAGAAAATCCGGTTATAATCAACCCGATTCATTTTTTGCAAGCTCCTCATAAAGGTCTCCTAGCCTGAGAGGGGGTTTCCATCTTTTTCAGCCATGAATTCATGTGTTGCAGACCTCACAAAGTGATTAGAAAGATCCAGGTTGCAGACTGTAATAGGATCAAAAATCATGAGAAAAATAAGAGAACCGGAGATAAATAATAATCTTCTATTCCCTTAAAAAGAGAAATTTTTCGGGCGCAAAAGTATCTCATATACGAAAAAAGAAAAGGATAATAGGGTTAGAAGACTTTATTCCCTACATAAGCAAATAATCATAATTGTTGCATGTTTTGGTATGTAGTTTTTCTGAATAACTACGACTCATGTAGTAATCTCCTGTGCTTTATTTTCTAAGGCAAATTAATTATTTATCTTTTTTCAGACATACCTTCGTATTCCTTTGCATCAACATTTCGGAGCTGAGAAATCAAGCTCAATAGAACTCAATTAGATACAGGTATTTGGTCAAAAAAGGTATAATTTATGGTATTGAGTTCTAATGATTGGCTTGATGTGCTCTTTTCTTGGAAGCTTCTGAGGCCGTAATGTCAAACACCAGATAGCTACAATGACATAATAGTTCGCTACATTAGCATCATATATTTCAATCAAGTTATCGACGTTGCTTATTTTACCACCTCTCACGAAGTTGGTAAAGCTGAAAAACACGACTGAAACATTATTTTTAAAGTTTTATACAACGAATTTGTGATATATTACCTGTCCATTCCCTCACTCATTCGGCTTGACACTACATTAAAACTTTCTTTTAACTTGGGAAAAATTATCATTCGCTGCTTTCCCTTACTTTAACAGACTCAATTGACCTTTTTACTTAATAGTTCCAAGTTAGAGGAGGATGCCATCTAAATTTGACCGATTCTCCAAAGCTAGCATCAAGGTCCTCCAACAGTAGCATCCAGTCACCGAAATTATCTGATTATCCTCAGCTATCTCCTCTCTCATTTTTGCCTCGTGATTTAATACTTTCTTTTTCCTCAATTCCATAATAAAAAGGGTAAGAGATCACCATTTACTTCCATCAGAACAACTGGTGCATGTTAGAGCTACTATTTCAGTCAAGTACCCACCTTTCTGTAGGATGGTAACTTCCTAGATAATCGTTAATTACTGGACTAATTTATTCGTAAATCTCCCGTCGTACTATAAAAAGAAACTACTACACACAAACCATTGTATTTGCAAAATAAGATATCACATAATTTTTTTGTATAAAATATCACAATTTTTTTTAAGACAATGAAATTATCAATTATTTGGGGTATATATGCTTTGAAATTGGTAAAAATGTAGTATTTTAAGCTTGATGCAATGGTTAATGATGATTCACACATACATTTTTCGCTGGAGCTGAAAAAAATATTTTCTTTCAAAAATGGTGCAGATTACAAAAAATATCACAGCAAAATAAATATTTAAAGAATACTATGAGATTAAAAAATAGCTTTTAGGTTGTGAACTTTGAGTGATGAAGTTACATTGGAACTGGGATGATGGTACAAATTCCTATGTATAATAAAAAAAATGTTGAAATCAGAAAAAAGGATAAAAAAGAACAATACTAGCAAATTAAAATATATGATTTGGGATAATTTATATATATCCATAGCAATAGCGATATAACCTCTTGCTTCATTGGGATGAGCCACAGCAATTTTGATTATCAAAAAGCAATTACAACAGAAGCAGATTTAACTGTAGTCATTGATGGAGGGAAAAAAGCAACCGAGGGACCTCCATTCATTAATGAACAGGGAAATAGTTTCAAAACAGATGGATTATAAGTATATCTGAATGAAGATAAATATGGATATCAGATTTTCAGCTGTCTGAAAAGATGGAGCCATATCCTACTTTTTGATAAAAACTAAACTGCTTTTGAAAACTAACAAAAAAAGCACAGGAAAGCATTTATTAAATGAGTCCTAATCAGAAATTTTATCCTGAAAAGGAGGATCAAATATTTCTGGAAAAAATTTAATATCCTCCTAGCTATGTTTATTATCAATATTAGCCATTTTGCACAGAACACATCCTAAAAAAAGGACTTTTCCCGGGG
>CAWKGG010000079.1:0-68693 GCA_963848985.1 uncultured Methanosarcinaceae archaeon | reverse complement strand
CAAAAGTCAACAAAATCAATGTCAGAGAACAGACTTCTATCGCAAAAGAATCGTTGTTAAAACTCTTTCTAAACTCAGATTCCCATATCATAATCTTTGGCTTTGTTTCATTTTTTCCCAGTATTTTATGAACATGTGTATCAATACATTTTCTGATATAAGCTCCAATTTCCAAAATTCTAAGCCCACAATCAAAATACCATAATCCAAAGAATGAAGATTCTATTGGAATAAGCAACAAACTCGTTTTTATGGTTAGAATATTGGATAAACAAGCTGCTAGAATAGCCCCTATAAAAGTAAAATGCAGCTGGACAAGATGACTTTGAAATCCAGTTCGATATCGAATTTCGGACTTTAATGCAGCATACTCTGCTAAAATAGTTTGTAGTTGAAGTTGCACTAGTTCTGAATAGTCCACTTTATGGGTTATATAATTGACATATATATATAATTTTGCTAACTTAGTTCATCCAAATCTGAAGATGGCAATCTGTTAAGACAAAGTTGATATATAGATTTGAATACCAATATTAAAAACAACAAGAATGCAGTTGAAGCTCCAGGAACACAAAAAACCGAAGTCAGCGCTGGCAGTTTTTCTCAATGAGTACAACCAATGGATAGTAGTTCAAGTGGATATGATCGCCAAGGATACGGATGTTAAGTCTCTTGAATGTCTTCTATTTATGAGTAGGGTAGGGAATTTACCCATGGTATGGATTAAAAACCGAATATTGGGGCTGATATCAAGTTATGTTTTAGATCAAAAGTAAAGAAGAGTTAGTAATCTCACCTAGGCTAATAAAATAAAGTAAACTAAATTTGATTTTGAAATTCAATTATATCATCAACAAAGATTATATATTTTAATTTATAGCTCGTTCATGCTTCACATATGATATAATATTTGATTCCATATTTTTTTGCACTTTAATTGTTTGAAAACACTTGACTGTTAAAGATGGAAATTGGATTCTTTTTAACCGATTCAAGGTAATTTTAAGGATTCGATACAATAATCACAAGGAAGTAAAGAAGAAAATTTATTTTGAAGACTTAGAATTGATCGAATTTTGAAGGAGAAGGAAAAGCATAACATTGCTTGAACTAGTTCATGTAGTTTAATCATACAGGATAATAAAATATCTAAAGGGGAGTGTATACAATTGTCTCAAAATCACAGGTTAGGCTCACAGGATCAACGGAATTATTGAGCGGAGTTATCTTGCTATTTTTTTCAACTTCATTGCTCAGACTAACTTAATAGAATTTATAATAGATACAAAATATAGGTATTTATGTTATTTTCAATGGACAAAGTAACACAAACAAAGACATTTATTTTTTACTCAACTGTCATATTTAAGTTTTGAAGCTGAGAGAAAAGAGGTTCCAATATGATCTACAACTGAAGTGAAAATATGATTCAAAAGGAATAATCTGGAGATAGATTCTTCAAATTATATTTTCTCCGCCATATTCTATAGACCTATCGGGTTCTTAATCTTTTGTAGAGAATTTCACATCTCCTTTTTCGATAAGGAGTTTAAGGTCTTCCAGGCTCAAACGAGCATTTTTCTGGAGCTTTTCGCGAGCATCGCTATGTTTCTGGTTTACTTTGTGCTCATCTTTAGTGAGCTGCAAGTCTTTCAACCTATCAAGATATAGGGAGATTTCATTCCGACTGCTAGCAATATTATTTTTAAGTGGGTCAATTTTTTCCTTGATTTTATTTATATTTGTGATATTTTCCGCAAGCTGGGCGTGGTACATATTTGCCTCTTTTCGGATTTCGTCCGCGGACTTGAAATTTTCGAGCATTTCTAAGTGGCAGACCTGAGATTCGTCAGAGAGTGCCTGGATTTTTTCATGGAACTCATCCCCTTCTTTATGTATTCCCTTAGACTCTCTATAACTGTCCTGAATTTGTGAGTGCAATTCATTTGCCTTTTTTGCAGCGTCAAGACGTTTGCTGAGGTCATTCAATTTCTGGAATATCTTAATTTCCACTACAAGAAGAAGCTCTTTATTAAGGAAAGTATCGAGCTCATCTTCATAAACCTTTGAGATAGATTCCAGGCTTCCATGGGAAAGTTTATTGCACTCATCCCGTTGTTCTTTGAGTCCCGCAATTCCTGAAAACAATTCTTGTGTCTTCGAGTTTACGCCACTTCTTTTTTCCTTGTACTTACCAATTGCCCTGTTAATCTCGTCCCGTCTACGTCTCAGTTCCTGCGCTTTTGCAACCTTTTCTTTTACCTGCTGATTCAAAAAGTCTCTCTTTTCCTTCAGTTCGTCTACATCAGTTCTATTTATTTTCAGTTCTTTAAATATCGAAGCTAACTGACGTTCGCCTTTCTCTATCCTGCTTCTGATTTCGTTTACCTTTAACTTCAGCTCCCGTTCGCTAAGGTTCGAAAGGTCGGCCGTTACAATTCCTGTGGTTGAAACGTCGTTGTCCATGTACTACCACTCGCATGTTTTCTAAAAATGGTTATTTTTTCAATTTTTCCCAGTAATCAAGGGCTTCTTCGTGATTTTTTATTTTGCTATTGAGCCATTTGTGTCGAGATTTACTTTCAGCAATCTCTTCATTTTTGCTGCTATCATCTTCTTCAAACTGTTTTTCAGATCCTACTATTCCTTTTAGTTCAAGATTTGAATTTCTGGCTTCTTCTAATCTGACTTGGATTTGTAGAAGTAGATTTTCTTCAAGCTCAGTTACCAGAAAAGTTTCGCGCAGATTTTCTATAAATGAGTCTTTAAATTTCTGTTCCTCTTCAGGTTCTATCTGGCCTTTGAGTTTTTTAATATCTTCCTTGAGTTTATTGACAGTTATCTGATTGAGTTTCGGGAAAAGCTCCCTTTCAAGCAATGCTTCTGCTTGATGGTAAAACTGTTGCCGCTTCTCCTTTAGGATTTCTTTTCTTTCCATAAACTTGATTATGGAATTTTTTAAATTTTTAGCGTCCTCTTCGATCTGGTTCAATCTATTGTTTAGTTCTTCGAATTCCCTTCTATCATCTTCTAGAAACCTTCTGTGTTTTTCCACAACTGCTGATATCAGCTCCTCTTCTGTTAGCACTCTGATCCCAATTTTTTCGGTTTTTTCATTCACGGTATCACAATCTATAATTTATATTCTATAACGAAGTTAGTATCTTCTGATCTATATTCAGCTGGAAAACTAAACCAACTGATTTCTGCCGATTTTAGCCTTGAAGGATCTTTCTGACAATATCGTTATCAAATCCTGAAGATCTGGGCATGAGGTATGTAATCGATTATTATCACGGAATCTGGATCAATAAATCCGTACTTTATGGCGCATTTGATCGTTTTTTCCCCAAAGAGATTTACAATCGTGGCTTCATCAAGAGATTTATGAAGTTCTTCCTCGGAGACATATGCCCCTCCATAAAAGGCCTTACTAATCTCTACTACAGAGTTGCCATGTTTCAGTTTTTTTCCAAACACTTCCTTATCGCAGGCTGCAATAAGAACATGCTCTCCATTTTTATAGGTCTTTAGATACATATTCTACATCCCAGTAGTATTCTATTTCTTTTTAGTATTTACAGCTTAACCGTGTTCACATAGTTGCTATGTGTGGTATTTTTCTCTGGGGTTTTGGGAGGATATTTTTGACTTAGTTTTTGGAGTTTCAATCAATCTCAGAATCAATTGACGAGTCTTATATGTTTTTGATCTGGGGAAAGAATGTCTCCTCCCTGCTTCATTTTCTTGATATACTCTTCTGCATGAGTTCTATCTATTCCATGCTTGCTTTCAGCTTCTGTATACACTTCTTCCAATGGAGCTCCTTCTTTTCCGGGATATCTTTCACTTACCCTTTTAATTATATCTCTCAGCGATTTTATCTTGTTTCTCTGGCTCATGCTTGTACCAGATGCGATTATATCTGCATCAAGAGCTCCTGTATCTGGGTCAATACCTACGTTTTTCAGACAATTCATAACGATTTTGATAGTTCTTTCTGCATCCTCAATAGTTACTTTATTGCTCAGGCGGACTCTTGCGCTCGCTTCCGATAGACGGACAAGGGCTTCTAGCTGTCTGGCTGTTACAGGTACTGGTGTATCTTTGCCTTCTCCTGTTTTCCGAAGATCTGTATAAAATTTCATTAGGCGGTCACGTGCGTTGCCCTCCATCACCGGGAAAACATTTTTACGAGCATATGCAACATATTTTTGCATGATTTCAGGATCTATGATAGGCTCGATAACTTCCATTTCGGCTTCGACAAAATCTTCCGTAATATTGGAACCAGGAAGTTTTTGACGTTGCTCGAAGAGTTCTCCTGCATAATGAGACTGAAGAATATGGTTTGCAATCCTGCTGTCCAGAGCGTGGTTCGGAGTATCAAGCAAAACAAATATCAGATCAAAACGAGAGAGCAGAGCTGGAGGCATGTTTATTTGTTCTGCAAGGCCTTCATAACGGTCAAAACGTCCATATTTTGGATTCGCAGCTCCTAGAAGAGCGCAGCGAGACTTAAGAGTGGCAATGATCCCGGCTTTGGCTATACTTATAGTCTGCTGCTCCATTGCTTCGTGAAGGGCGCTCTTATCCTCTGACTTCATTTTGTCCATTTCATCAACTGCAGCAACTCCCATATCCGCCATGACAAGGGCTCCACCTTCGATTGTCCATCTCCCGTCATTCAGGTCATCTTTTACAGCAGCTGCAGTCAATCCGCTTGCAGATGCACTCCTTCCTGAAGTAAACACTCCTCTTGGGGAGAGTTTGACAACATATCGTAGAAGCTGGCTTTTTGCAATTCCAGGATCTCCTACAAGCATCACATGAATATCTCCTCTGATCCTGGATCCATCGGGAAGATTTTTCACCACGCCTGAAAATAATTGAAGAGACAGGGCTTCTTTTATGTCCTCATACCCATAGATTGAAGGTGCAACAGAACTAACAATTTTGGTGTAGATTGCAGGGTCACTGGAAAGTTCAAGAATCTTTACTTCGTCTTCTGCAGTTATTTCAAGTTCATCATAATCCCTATCCAGGCGTTCGATAGAACTTGCTTGGAGTACAAGGTCATAGAAGGTAGATTTTCCATCTTTTAACGTACGTTGGACAGATTTCAAGATCCCATTAATTATGACCCTATCCCCAGGAGTGACATTTCCTGTTAGATCATCATCAGAATCAACTTCCAGACTTTGAGGCTGAGAACCTCCTTTGAGATTTTCGGGTGATTCCTGAATCTGGAGTTTCTGAGCATCGATAAAAGTAGATTCCTCTATTATAACTTTAAACGGTCCTTTCTTTCCGCATGTTTCATCTTCACAGCCTGCAAAGGGCTCCTCAAATTTGAAGCTGCTTTGCTCCACAATGGTCAGATGCCCACACCTGAGACACTGGAAAGCAGCTTTTGTAACCCTCGGCCTGACCTCAGTAGCTTTCCTGATCATGCCTTCAATAGCAACAAAGCGCGAAAGATGTTTACTTCTCAAATTTCTTATAGGTATCCGATTAGGAATTTTTATTATTCTTACATGAGCCTGTTCGAGATTTTTTTCTACAGGAAGGTCTATTTCTTTCAATGCAATCTCAGCTGCTTTTAGAAGTTCTCCAGGATGCTCAATAAACTCTTTTGAAAGCTCTCTGTCAAATTTCTCTATATCTGTAAAATCCACACTAAGGCTTCTCTGGTCAGGGTACTCGTTTGCAAGCTGAAGAATTTCATTCCAATAATAGTCCTTAAAAAATCTTTTTAGCTTTTCTTCCCACTTGCTTTCTGTTTCAGTCATATTATTCTCGGAACTTTTTTGACTTTTATGTAAAACTCTCATTTTTCTTCAAACTAGTTTTGCATAAAATGATCCAAAAAATTGAAAAAAACGATAATAAAATCCAATGTAAGAACATGCTTATTCTCATATGAACTTTTCCATGTTTTACGTATTTTCTATTCCTGGCTTTCAGATTCTTTTATTGAGCATCCATTTTTCTCTCTATTTTCCTTATTATACCCCTCAAAGTTTGAACTTCCCTCGGAGTCAGGCCAGCTCTTCCGAATATTCTCCGTAGCATAAGAGAAGTTTTGTCTTTTTTGTGAAGAGGATAGCCTATTTTCTCTAGCAGTCCTTCCAAATGCCCATACAGAAGCTGCAGGTCAAACCCATCTGCAAGCGGATTGTTTCCTCCTCCAAGATCCGAAAGTTCGTAAAGTACAACTGCTACTGCATGGGAAAGATTCATTATAGGATATATTTCAGATGTTGGAACCGTAATGAGCATATCAAAATTTTTGAGTTCATCGTTTCGGAAGCCATTGTTTTCTCTCCCAAATATAATGGAAGCAGTCCCTCTATATTCTTTGAGTTTCTCTTTAAGTTCTCTGGATCTATAAAGCGGAAGACGAATGTGTTCTCCTACCTTAAGGCTAGAAACTCCCGTGGTTCCTATCAGCAGGTTTGAACCTTTTACAGCATCCTCAAAACTTGAGGTAATCCGTGCACCTTCAAGAATGTCTCTTGCATGAGATGCCATTGCTCTTGCTTCTCCCTCGAGTTTGCAGGGATTTACCAGCACAAGGTTAGTATATCCAAAGTTCTTCATTGCTCTTGCAACAGATCCGATATTTCCCTGGTATATGGGTTCTACAAGCACTACACGGATCTCAAGTGACAAATATATCAATCCTTTTTTTAAAATCAGTTATTAAAGGAGATTTAATTTCCATAAAGACAGTCACAAACATTTTGTACCTCAGGATTAAAACAAATCTTTCAACAAAACCCCTTCGTCGTATTTTTTTTCTGTTTAATAAGCCTGCGGGATTCTTGGACAAACAACTTTGTATTTCCCATAGTTTGTACACTTTTCCTATCAATAAGAATTTTAGTCGCTTATTTTTATCGGGGATATTTGAGAAGACCTAAATGTCTTTAAATTTCTTAATTTTTACTTTGACTCAACAATCTGACTTTATATAGAAAGTACATTTTTGAATTTAACTTTTCGTTCATCCTCATAAGCTAATCCACTATTCTCTTCACGAAAGTTAAAATGAGTGCATTAGAGCTTCATATGACTAATCAACCACTTTATTTTTTGAAAATTTAATTATCTTTCTCAAGACCCTATTATTGTCTTGTCTGTATGTTAAGTTTGCTTTATTTAACTACTGGTATATTAAGAAAATAGGCGGTCTTTTTGTGTAAATCTGCGAAAATTGGATTAAATGATTGATAAAACAATAAATATATCATATACAAACAAATAATACTTTTACTGCCTTCTTTGGACTATACATTTGATATGTGAAATGCAGATTTAAGTTTTCTAACCTCAATTGCTTAATTATATCATTTTATAGCATTAATACAAAATCTCGGCATGAGTATGACTACAAAAATGGAAAGCATCCCACTAGCTTTCGGGAATATGGTAATTGAGCTTGAAATTTCTGAAAGGAATCTCTTCAGCATTATATTGCCTTCAGAACCTGAAAAAAGAGAAGAAACAGCTTTTTTGATCAAAAAAGCGCTTGAAAATCCCATAAAAAGCAGGCGCCTTTCGGAGATTGTTGACTCTAATACCAGAATCGCAATAATCGTCAGCGATGTAACAAGGCCAACTCCGACTTCGAAATTTCTTCCTCCCCTGCTTGAAGAGCTTTATAGGGGTGGAGCCAAGGACGAGAACATAAGCATTGTCTTTGCTCTCGGGCTCCACCGCAAGCAGACTGAAGAGGAGTCAAAAAAACTTGTCGGAGAGGATATATATAAAAAAATAATCTGTATCCAGCATGACACTCGCAGATGCCAACGTATTGGCGTGACTTCACGTGGAACCCCTGTAGAAATATTTGAAGGCGTTATAGATGCGGATATTATTGTAGGAACTGGAAATATTGAATTTCATTATTATGCAGGGTACAGCGGGGGGGCAAAGTCAGTACTTCCGGGTATAAGTTCGCAAGAATCCGTGATCACAAATCACAAAATGATGTTTGACGAAAACTCTATTTCCGGAAGAGTGGATGGTACTGTCAGGCAAGATATGGAAGAAGCCGCAAAAATATCTGGCCTTGACTTTATCCTTAATGTGGTGCTTGATAGCAAAAAAGAGATAGTTGCTGCAGTTGCTGGAGATTTTATCGAGGCCCACAGAACAGGAACCGAGTGTGTGGATTCCATGTATAAGGTACTTGTGGAACCTGCTGACGCAGTTATAGTTTCTTGTGGTGGATTTCCGAAGGATGTCAACCTTTTTCAGGCAACTAAGGCTCTTGATAACGCAACCAAGGCCGTAAAGGAGGGCGGTTTCATTATTCTGGTGGCTGAATGCGCAGAGGGCGTCGGAAATCATGTATATGAGTGCTGGAATAAAGAATGCAAGAGCCCTGAGGATGCAATCGAGCGTTTCAAACATTGTTTTGAGTTCGGAGGGCATAAGAGTGCAATTGTTGCAAAAATTTCAAAAAAATTCAAAATTTACCTGGTATCAAAACTCCATAAGGAACAAACTATAAATGCGTTCTTTACTCCGATGCCAAACTTGAAAGAAGCTCTTTCTGTAGTACTTTTCGAAAAGCCTGATGCAAAGATTCATCTTATGCCTTATGGGGGACAGACGCTGCCATTCAGAAAAGATATCAATTGATAAGCTCTCTTAAGCTTATTTTTAAGTTTTGAATTTAGATTTTTCGAAACAATAAGGTTTATATTAAAAAACTATACTGATATTCTTTGAATAACATATCTAAATTATTTTTACAAAAATTGTTTAATTTGTTAACAATTATAAATGTACTATTATGTCTAAAACAAATTTCATATCTATAAATATTTCTCTTGATCAACTAGATTGGTACACAATGATAGAACAGAGTACTAAAGAGGATTTCGATAAACTTATGATCTGTAAGGGCCAGAGATATACAATTTATGAGCATATGATAACAATTCTTTCCACTACTGTTCAGAGAGTGAATCTGAAGATTTTGTACACTTATTTGTTATAATCTCTATCAGTTAATTACATTGAAAATAAAAGGGGTATTTTTAGGATAGCTGAAGAAATCTTAAACGCAAAGAATAATGAACAAGAAAAAAATAGACTCAACTACAGAAATTCGTGAGAAAAATTTGGACATTATTTCTGCGAAAAAAGAAATCAGATGTAAATCGGAATCCTCTATATTTAGAGCCTGCTATAATATAGAATAACAATGAGAACAAAAAAAGAATAAAAAGATTGGAAAAAGGAGAGTAATGTACATTTAAAAAAGGGCAAATGCCTTTATACCTGCCTTATTCCGAAAGATTGAACCTAAATTTCTGGATAGATTCCACCGCTTGAGATCGTTTTTTTGTTTTTAAGGTCGTTTACATTAAGCCTAGCAGGCGCAAAAATACCTTCATCAACCTTATAAAAGTCAAACCCTGCTTCTTTGAAGGTTTGATAGAAAGGTTTCCCGAAATGGTGGGAATTTATGGAAGGCACCTTCTTTACTAATTCTTCAAGTTCGGCCAGTTCTCCATCAAAGAGCACTGTATAGTTGGTTTCGCCGCAGTACATCACGCAGTCATTGGTTGAACCCATGCACTGAATATCGTTTCCGACTATCGGAGCAATGGGAGCAATGCCATAGCCGCTCTTAATGCAGTTGATGTTAAAGTCAATTGACTTGAATTTGTGAATTCCGGTTTCTATGACACGGGCCGAAATTTGGACCGCCCCCTCAATAGATGACGTGGACGCAACTGCAATCATCACGTTTTCAGGGTCCACACTGCAGTTCTTTGCAATGTACTCGACAACTTTTTCGTCAGGTAGCTTATTGGATTCTATGGACAGAATTGCAGCTTGGAAGTCGTCTTGATATCCTATCTCTTTATAGAGTTCTCTGGGTTTTAAGGCGAGTGCACGCGCAGGACCTGAAGCCATTCCGAAGTAGTCTCCGACAGAGATCCTCCAGCCTGTATACTGGGAAGCCATGCAAGCAATCTACTGGATTGTCAGTTGTTATCTGAATGGCTGGCCACTTGAGACCTTTTAGATCAAAGGTGGTATATCGTAGGTCAGCAAGATCAGCTAGGCAGAATTTTGCCAGTACATACCGGCTTCATATCCACCTTCTTCTTTAACTCCGCAGTCAATAACTGTAGCCCCATTTTTGAGCATTATAACTTCGGTTTTCAGGTCTTCGCTCCAGTCGAGCATCTCTTCTATGACATATGATCCCATTTCTTTGACACTTATCAAGGTATCACTTTTCTGGCTCTGGGTAAAAAGGAATAATATTCTTGTCAGGATAATTTTCTTTTAGACAACTTTTCATCACATAGAAGGACTGTATATCGGTTAAAGAGTTGTTGATATATCGAGGATAATTCTTAATTAGAATCGTTTATAGATCCAAAAATCCGTTATTAATAGATAAAAGTTTACTCAGATGGGGTTTTGTTCATTCAATGAGGTTAAGTACAATATTATTTTGGAGCTTTGTCCAATCAATAAGGGTTAACGACGATATTATATCTATAAAAAGGTGTTCAAGACCCGGAACTTCAAAGTAAAAGCCTGTAGAAAAGCCACTCTATAAACAGAGGAACGTTCTAGTTTCCAAATCTCTCTTTTTCTAGATTATAATTCCCTTCTCTGAAGGCGTCTTGTGAAGCTTCACTACATCAACAGGAAATCACTTCAAGATAACTTGAATCTAGAACCGTCTTCCCGCATTACAGGAATTTATTTTCGGCTTTAATAAGCTCTGAAATGTGCACTATCAATACGAAGGTCTTTTGCACTGAAAATATCTTTTCCCCAGCTCTCTGCAATAAATCTGTTTTCCCATGAAAGCTTCTATTCACATTTGCATGGCTGGATGCACTCTCCCCAGTTTCCGGATTTGCCAAGGGCATAAGCTGAAAGATGACACCTGCCTGAAACTGTCATGCACATTGCACTATGGGCAAAATTTTTAATCTCTACTTCGGTTTGTTGAATTATTTTAGTTATCTCTTTAATAGAAAGTTCTCTTGAATATACGACAAGTTTTGCTCCCAGAGTTCTGTAAAATTTTGCAGTTTTGTAGTTAGTAATATTTGCTTGCATGGAGACATGTTTCGTGCTTTCAAGATCCTAGCAAGGTCCCAGGCGATAAAAGTATCCATCCCTATCTTTGCAGCTATCGTTACTATTTCCGATACAACCCCGAGAATATTCTCATTTACGATCTAGTTTACAGCAAGATAAGCTTTGGGTCCTCTAGCCTTCACCTCGCAAACAAAATTCCTAAAGTTTTCAGCAATATATCTTTTACTCTTGCTTGATACGTGGGACTCAAGCGTAAAGGATCTCAAAGCTATCAGGGAAAAACAATCTAATTTTTTAACAAAATTGAAATCAAATCTTTTGGAGACCTCTATAATACGAAAAATATGCATATAGACATAGTTTAAATCCTATATGAGGAATTGGGATTCATCTGAAGGTGAATGGATTTGTGCAAGTATTAATATGGTAATCTCGAAAAACAAAACATGCAATATCGGATCACAAAATATACCGGATATGACGAATCCAAGAAACAGATGGACTAAACTATCCTGGAAAAATTGAGGAATACCGTAGAGGCACAAAATAGTTTTGTGGTGTGGAAATGCGTCAGCACAAGAAAAGAGTCTCAGAGAGCGCATTTAATGTTTTCATCGAGGACTTTTCTAAGGGTGGAGATGGAAAGAATCAAAGAAGGGATTTCTTTACTTGGAAATAAAATACAATTTGCAGACTAGTAACAGCTGTATATATAAATGGACTAGAATATAATTAAAATTGATTAAAATCGTAAATGGTTAGGGAGAAAATATTGTGCAAAACATGATACTTTGTAAGTTTTATTTCGAAAAGCTTTAAGATTTTTCCGAGGAATGTCCTCCGAGTTGCCTATAAGCATAATACTATTACAAAAATTGAAGAGAAGGATGGTTTTGAAATTATTTATGTGCAACCAAAGTATTATTAATACAACCATCATTCAATAATGTTTCCGACTTAACTAATGAGTAAGCTTCAAGATTAAACTTTCAAAAGAATAAGGAAATGAACTCACTAGTTGAAAGTTTCCCTAAAGAAAAGTAGGGGAACAAAATACTGACTTTTTCAGCGATTGCTTTTTCCTCCCGCTGATATGCAAAAAATATGTGCATGATTTATTTCGTCTTTCGAATCTTTGCAAAAAGCTGTCTTAAGGTATCTTCGTTACTTTTTGTGAACTCAAATGGAGAACCTGTAAAAGGTTCGAAGTAAACCGGTACCTCATCTTGCCTGTATAAAGTCCCGTCACATTCCATGGCATCAATGACTCCTGGAAGCACGATGTCTGATATAACTGTTGTCGGGCAAGGTACAATATCTAGGCAGATCAGGGGTATTTCGGCAAGGTAGATCGCGCAGTCCGCAGGAAGATTACTAATAAGATCAGAGCATACTACAAGAGCTGCATCCACGTCTTTTTCCCGAAGCATGTCTACAGTCGTAAATTCTCCAGGGTTGAAGCGTGGATATCCCCGCGTGAAGTCGAGCCCGAAAGGAAAACCATACATGCAGGAGGCTACTTGGTTAAAGCCTGTCACGTTGCAGTGGGAATGGAGAACTCCAAGAGTGAACTTAGTAAATTTATTAATTTCTTTTACGAAATTCATGACAATTTCTGCGTTTCTATGCTTTCCTATTGATGATGAAAGCCCTAACCCTACTGAAATAAAACCGAAGTTGCAATTTCTCATCATAACGAGCAGCTCTTCCATTACGGAAATAGGAACACCTGTGATCTCTTCAACTGAAGGGTGGGGAATTTTTCCATGCAGGAGTGTAAGAAGTGCACTGATAAGTTCATAATCGGAATTAGGTTTTAGCTGCATGTGGAAGTCTGAAGCTTCAGTAGTAGGAGTCTTTCTCGGGTCCAGTGTGATGATCCTTCTGTCGAAACGTCCACGTTTAGTCCAGTAGCCACGAGGGAAAACTTCGTACCTTGACATCTGCCTCGGAATGGACTCAAGAGGATTGGTTCCCCAATAGACTATTAGGTCACATCTGTTTTTTTTTTGCCCTTCTGTTGCACCAACTTTTCCAGCTTCCTGGACTCCCATAGCTGTTGGTCCATGGTAGATAGATGTATTTGAGTCTACAACTGCACCAAGGTATTCTCCAATATGGAGCCCCGCTTTGTGAGCCTCACAGGATATCCCGCTGCCCAAGAAAAGCAAGGGACGTTTTGCAGAAGTAAGGATGTCTGTGGCTTTTTCAAGAGCTTCATCCCAAGCTACAGGTCTCAGTCTTCCCCTTTTATTTATCAGAGGCTGTCTGAGTCTGTGGGAACTTACAACCTCCTTAAATTTGACATTTCCAATCTTACATGCGTTTTTAGTTTCAATTGTTCCATCTCCGAGTTCTACTTGGATGTCATCGCAGGCCGCCCCACAGGCCGGACAGACTATGTTTTTGAACACCATATTCATTGCCCTCTGACATAAACTTTCAGCACAATATCTTCGGCGCTAAGTACCCTTTCTTCGGTGGGTTCAATTTTCACTGGAGCACCTTTGTAGAGAGGGGATCCCGTAGAAAGGGTATCAGGGTCCACAACCACATTGGTCCAGATTGCTTTCGGCATGAATACATTCCCTGGCCGGACTGAATCCTTGCATTTTGCATAAACTACAACTGAATATTTACCGTTTTTACTTGTCACCTTAACTTTCTCAGGAGAGCAGAGAGTCACAAAATCAACTGGGGATATCCAGCAGGTTGCGCACTCATTAGTATACTCAGCCTTAAATTTATCTCCCCCCTTTGCAAGTCTGCCTTCTTCAATCGTACTTCCAGTAATGAGTAATACTTCCATGCATCTGACCTCAAAGATCGGTATTTGTATCCACAGCCACATAAAGCACTCCTTTTGCACGCGTGCTAATCGCATAATCCCCTATGAATTTCTTGAATTTACCTTTTAACTCAACACCGCCAAGAGTGAGCCCTTCTTCAATGCCAATATATTCGAAACCTGGAGAAAAGCGTTCGATTTTACCCCCGATAACTATGGTCCCAGCTGTCATTTCAGCACCTACTCCCCTAAGAGCTCTGCCTTTCACAATGATTAATCCACCGTTCTGGCGAATCCCACAGAAGCCTTCAACATTGCCTTCCACAAAGATTTCACCTCCATCCATTCCGCCCCCTACCTGATGTCTGGCCGAGCCTTCGATTACAATTCGTCCACCTTTCATACCGTGCCATTTACCTCTGTAAGCACAGCCAACATGATCTCCAGCATTGCCTTTGATGTGGAGTAGTCCCCCTGTCATTTCCATGGCTGGCCAGGAATCCGTATCTCCGGAAACAAAAATTTTGCCTCCTTTCATTCCCGTCCCTAAATGCATGCCTGCAGAACCCTCAATTTCAATTTTTCCTGCACTCATAACTTCTCCAATTCTTTTGACCCTGCTGGCATCACCTTTTATACGGATTATGGTATCAGCTTCAGAATTACCTCCATTTACTTTTACTTCATAAAATTCACAGAGAGGATAGGTCTTTGTCCCCTGCCAGATTGGAAGATTTCCGATTTCTTCTGCACTTTTGCCAGCAAAAGAGTCCGGAGTTATAATATCTGCTTCCAGTTTAATATCGACATTCCTTTTTGAAATAAGTATTACTTCTGTCATTACTTCACCTCTTACCATTAACCTGTATTGGAGTCGGGTTTGCAAGATACTTTTTGGGAGTTGGGTAATTGGCAAAGCCAAGGGTATAGTACCTGAACCATTCCTTCACATTGGCCAGCATCTCCTTTTCACTTTCGTCCTCTACATGCACTTCGGAATAGTAAGTCCGTTTCTCAGGAATGGAAACGACCTCTCCCTTAGCAACAACAATTTCGCCTCCCTTTATGGTATACTCTGCCTTCCTGAAGGTCCTGAGAAGAGCTTCATAATTGTTCGGATCAAGTTGCTGTGGGTTTATGTTGTAAATTGTAATGTCTCCGTCAGCACCCACTCCAAGAGAGCCTTTTCTATGCGCCATGCCAATTGTCCGGGCAGGGTTGGCTCTAGTTAGTATCGCAAGATCATAGAGGGAAAGTTCCCGTCTTATTCCTCCTAGTTCACTTCTATCATTGGCCCACTTGTGGCATTCACTTAGAGTTTGCTTCCTGTAAGCCTCAGATATAAGCCAGGTCATGACTTCCGGGTATTTAGTAAACGGACCTCCGTTGGGACTATCCGTTGTCATAATGGTCTTCCAGGGGTCGTCGATTAAAAGGAGACATTCAAGTCCCATCGCCCACTGTACGCTGTGTACTGGGTTGGACTTGAGGTAGGTAAAGGGAAGGACACCTGAGCCGCACTCCATCTCCACGTCTTTATTTGACCACTTGTTTCCTGTAAGTATGTATATATCGTGGATGGCAGGCCCGTCTCCAGTCATGGTTGTAGCTTCACCGAAAGGCACGCATCCACTGTCTATTACGACATGATCCTTGTTGTTGATATATCCTGCGAGTTCTTTAACACCAGATTCGAAGTCTGCCCAGGTGGTACCTGCAAAACTATTGAACATCAGATGGGCAAGGTATACTGAACGATTCTTTGCAGGATTCATTTTGGTTTCAGCCCATTCCACTTCCATGTTCTGTCTGGGCTTTATGCCATCAGGGATTTTGAGAGATTCTTTTGCAATAGTATAGCAACCCGGATGACCTAGATTGTTTGCATGCAAGTGAAGAGGCATCGGCATGCCTAAGCGTTCGTTAATCTCGGAAAGTCCTTTTATGATCTCTCTTGGGGTAATTTCAAAATGGATGTTGGCCTCATCAAGAGAGCTTACATTTTTTCCCCAACCCCAGTTTTCAACTCCCGCGGGGTTGACACATTTGACTCCATAAGTCTTGTGAGTCTTCATCATCCACGAAACATATGCAATCGCCCTTTCGAGATCACCTTCTCGGAGATAGCGCATCACAAAGAAATTGTTTCCGAGCTCCAGATACCCTCCCATATCAAGAATTGGAGTTGCACACATTTCTTCATGTGTATGGCGAGCTTCTAGAGGGGGAATTGCAGCTTCAAAGACAGTTGTATAACCCATTGATGCGTAATCATAACCCTGTTTGTAAACCGAGGGCACAGTATAACCGGAACCTGAGTGGAGGAGTGAAGTTTTCTGTATAGTTGCTTTATAGTGGTCTTCTGGGCGCATCATCCTACCGGAATTAACCTTTGAGCCTGCAACGTGAGAATGAGAGTCTACCCCCCCCGGCATGACAGTCTTTCCTAAGGCGTCAATAAAAGTTCCTGTTTTCAGTTCAGCTGCAGAAAGCTCTGTCACAATTTTTCCGTCCTGGACGAAGATATCCATGATTTCCCCCTTTATTTCGTTGAGGGGGTCAAAGACATATCCATTCTTGATCACAATTGTTCCTGCCATTTAGTTCGCCTCTCTTTTCACAAACCAGATCGCATTAACAGGACAAATAAGAACGCATATTCCATCTTCCCCGCAAAGGTCCTGGTTTACAACAAAAATTTTTCCGTTTTTAACCTCAAGAAGAGCTTTTTCGTCCATGTTGTTTAAGTGTCCTGCAGCAAGTTCACGGTTATTGAGAGCATTTACCGGACAGACAATAACACAGTTCCCACATCCCAGACATGCATCTTCATCCGTTTCTATGCATGTGCGATGTGTAGCTTCTGGAACAGGAGCTTCGAGTATCTTTTTCTCGAGGATATCTTTTTTCTCCAAACTCGGCAGAATTGCAGTTTTTCGAACGGTAATAGCTTTCACAGGACAGGCAATTGCACAGGCTCCACAATAAATACAAGCCTCAGGGCGGTGAGTTATCTTTTCAACTCTTTCTCCGGATTTGGCCTTTTTGTTAAAAAGAGCATTTGCAGGACAGATTTCCACACAGGTATGGCAGGTCTGACAGATATCCTCAATCCAGCTCCATCGTCCTTTAAAGGGTTTTTCCACGAAAATTGCATTCTTCGGGCACACTGTAGCACACCAGCCACAATGAACGCAGGATGCCGAATTAATGAGAGCCTTTCCAACCAGTTTCAGGTTTCCGTCCTTTGAAATATCCCGGATTATCTCAATACAGGTTCTTGGGCAGATATCCTCACAAAGCCCGCAGTGGACACAGTTTTCATTCACTGTCGTCGGTTTCATGGCCTCGAAAATATAAGACATATCATTAAGAGTTTTTCCTTCTTGTCTCAATTCAAGAGCACCTGTGGGACAAACTCTAGCACAAATTCCACAAACAAGGCAATCTTCACCCTTTCTTTCCAGAAAATTCGCATGAAATAACTTTCTTGCTATAGATCCTACAGACCCTATCGATAAGCCACTTTTGGGGCATGCTTGTACGCAGGTCCCACAGCCGATGCATTTTTCAGGTATATAGATTAGTTGCCGGGTCTTCTTTTCGGAGGAGACAGAAAATAGTTCATATTCTTGCATTCTACTTACCTCTCAAAGTTATTCTGTGCATGCGCCACAAAGTAGCTAATTTCCAATGTTCAAATACCAGACTTGGAGTTCTGGATAGTTCGTCGTCTTCTTCAAGTCTAGGTTTCTTCGAACGCCTCTTATGCTATAGACTCCTCCAGGAGCCTTTTTGCTTATTATGGCCACCATCTCACCCCTGTTCCTGATTTATCGCATCAATTGTTTCTGATGGTAGCTACAGCAAGTATCTAGAATAGGACATAAGTACAGCTTTGCGTCTTAACATATCATATCTATGTGTTCACCTGCTTGGATATCGACCAGCCTGCAACATTGGGCACATGGACCCCGATTAATGCTCCAACTTTAAGAGAACCATGAAAAAAATTACTCTTAGATCTGTGAAAGCACCTCATGATCTTTTTTCTGTTTTAGAATTGCTTCCATAAGATATTTATCAAAATTTTATTTTTTATACAATGTGTATAGCCATAGATTTTATTTTTAGATTTTCTTAAACATAAGTAGAAGAATACGGGGAGCCAACGTAGTAACATATTGCAAGAAATCTTGTTTTTAGAGATGCTAGTTGCAATGTATCCATGTGAAAGTAAGATAAGATTATTACGCTCAAAACTAGGTTTCATATGAAGCTGGCATCTTTTGATCCGTCCCCGATAACTACACATCTATCTGGCCAAACTCTGCTGCATAGGATCAGATCCTCAAATGTATCATTTAGGGCCACTTTGTGTTACGGAGCCTGAGACTTTGACTTTAAGGCATCCGCCTAATAAACAATTCTTTGGTGATAACTAAATAATCATCAGACGCCTTATAGACTTCCGCGGCAGAAATTTTATAAACACATAGGGACGAATAGATATAAGTCTCTACATTAATATAAAATGTTATACAGATAGGGTACATTGCTAAAATGGTTATTAATTCTTTAAAATTTTCATTATTGTAGAAAATGGTCAATGCAGGATTTTGGGATAAATGATTAAGATTGGCATTATAAAAATGGGAAACCTAGATATGAGTCAGGTTATCACTCTGATCCAGGATGAAATGGCAGCGCGAGAGGGAATCACAGTACGGGTGTTTGGAACAGGTGCTAAGATAGGCTTAACAGAGGCTATGGACACTGAAAGTTTCAAGCAGTGGAACGCAGACTTTGTGATAATTATCAGCCCGAACGCAACATCTCTAGGCCCCGCTGCAGTCCTTGAATCATGGAAAAATGTGCCATGCATTGTGATCTCTGATGGGCCAAAAAAGAAAGAATCCAGAGATATTTTGGAGCAGCAAGGCTTTGGATATATTATTCTCCCGGTAGATCTGCTCATCGGAGCAAAAAGAGAGTTTCTTGATCCAGTGGAAATGGTAGTCTTTCATGCCGATGTGATGAAAGTCCTCTCTATTTGTGGTGTTGTAAGGCTTCTTCAAGAAGAACTCGACAAAATAACAGAGCAACTTAGTTCCGAAGAGTCTGAAAAGGAACTAGAGCTCCCACATATTTTTGCAAAACAGAAAAATGCATTCGACATGCAGGTTTCTCAAACCCCTATGCAAAAGCAAAGGCTCTAGCTGCCCTTCACATAATTGAAAAAGTAGCACAGGTTAATTACCCTGTCTGTTTCACGCTAAAGGATCTTGACCAGATATGCCTTACAGCTGCATCAGGGCATGAAATAATGGGAGCTGCCGCTCATCTTGCAACTCAGGCAAGAGAAATTGAAAAATCCAATGACACTGTCTTCAGGCAATCCCATGCAAAAAGCGGCATCATACTAACGAAAACCAAATTATATGAAAAACCAAAATAAAAATTGAAACTAATTTAAAGTTTTGAAGTCGAAACACTTATTAGAAGATCATGAAAAAATGTTACTGGATAAAAAATCGGAGATTAGTTCTTATTTTCAGGGTTTTTGATTGATTGAATTAAATTGCAAGTGGAATTAAAGATCAATTTTGGAGATCCTCGAAGACGTTAAAAATCTCGAGATTTAAGCAACAATTTGATTAAATAACATATTTAATTAAGTATTTCTCCAGTAAGGCATGAGAAATTAAAAAATTTAAAACTGGGAATTGAAGAAGAAACTTGAACGAAAAAAATGAAATAGTGAATCTGGTCTAAGGTATCAACTAAAAGAAAGTTTCAAATTTGATTATTTTAACTGACATTCTTCAGATTTACATAGATATATAATTCGTTTGCCTATTTGCCCATGATTATTCTAGAACTCACTTCCCGTATGTGTGCACGCGAATTTCATCTATTTTCTCAATAAGAAAGTAGCTTAAAAATTAATTGATCTTTCAAGAATAATAATGGTCAAATAAGCGAAAGAATTGTAAATCTGTGTAAATCTGCGAAATCTAGGATTATTCATTGAAAATTTTTTCCCTGAATTTTTGATTAATTGCAGTCAGTTGCCAGTAAAATTGATGATAAATTTTTGCGATCCCAGAAAAATAAAAAATCTCTAAATTAACAATGATTGTAAAAGAGGGATTTTTATAGAAATCAATGGAGTAAAAATCGAAGATACATATGCAGAGGCTTTTCATATCAAGATTGCACGAGTGCTCATCACAGCCGTTACAAAACGTTGGGCCCTTGTGGCAGCTACCGAAGCTACAGGCTTTGCGACGTCCGTTATAATGTGTCCTGCAGAAGCAGGAATCGAAAGACTAGCAACCCCAAGTGAAACCCCTGATAATAGACCTGGAGTCTACATCCAAATCTGCAATTTCAAATATGAAGCTCTGGAAAAACAACTACTTGAAAGGATTGGACAATGCATACTTACAGCTCCTACAACTTCAGTTTTCAATGGGCTTTATGAAGCTGAAAAGCAATTTAATATCGGCTCCAAACTCAGATTTTTCGGAGATGGTATAGAGTCCGAATTCCAGATTGGAGGTCGTAAAGTGTATAAAATTCCTATAATGGAAGGGGATTTCCTTACTGAAGTAAACATTGGAGCGATAGATGGAATTGCAGGCGGTAACTTCTTTATTTTTGGAGATTCACAGATGAGTGCTCTGACTGCAGCTGAAGTTGCTGTGGATGCGATTGCAGAGCTCGAAGGCACAATTACACCTTTCCCTGGAGGTATAGTAGCCAGTGGATCCAAATCTGGAGCGAACAAGTACAAATTCCTAAAGGCTACAACTAACGAAAAATTTTGTCCCTCTATAAAAGACAAGATTGAGAACACTGAGATTCCGGCAGATGTCAATTCTGTTTATGAAATAGTTATCAATGGGATTGATGAAGAAAGCATTAAAGCTGCCATGAGAGCAGGAATTAAATGTGCTGTAACTGTTCCAGGAATCAAGAAAATCTCCGCAGGAAACTACGGCGGAAAGCTCGGGAAATACCAGTTCAAGCTGCACGACCTCTTCTGAGCTCCATATCTCTTTTTTGATTTTGGTTATCACAATTTCCTTTTTTACGGATTAAGACGAAGTAAGAAAAAGAACAACATGTAATATAATCACTAAGAAAAAAATATAAAACAGAAAATATTGACTTCATGGACTGATTTTTCAGATTACATGTAAAGAAAGTATTACCGTACTAATTGACAATTTTTAATTTTCAGACACATAATCACGCTAAGAAATTTTATTTTGGGATATGCGCCATAGTGCATCAATGGATCCTGATATATTAATTGAACACAAAAGAATATATATTTTGTGTATATTTACTATATAGTATAGGCTACTACTACCTAGATACCATGTACGTGTCACAATCCCACTGATCACGACAGCAACTTTTTGGAATGAATGATTATTATTCTACTGGTAATTATATCTAAGAACATAAAAAGTATGGCAAAACCTATTAAGAAGTTCTTTTTTAGTGAGAATTACAAGATGGGTAAATTTGTTAGAAACTTATTTAGTCAAACTGTGGTATTGATGAATTGAGTTTCCTGATTTAGTTTATTCATGTTTTTAACCCAATATTTTTTGGAGAATTCATATGGAAAAAATTGAGGTAAATGACTGCGAAGAATTATTATTATCAATGAAACTGATCATAGAAAACTTAGAAGAGGTAATTGATAAACTTGATAGGGAAGCCATAAAGAAAATGCTCCAAAAAATAATTGAGGGTAATCAAATTTTTGTAATGGGAGCCGGAAGATCGCGACTTGTTGCCAAAGCATTTGCAATGCGACTTATGCAGCTTGGATTTAGTGTTTATGTGGTCGGTGAAACTACAACTCCTGCTGTTTTGCCGCAGGATGTCATGATTGCTATTTCTGGGTCCGGGGAAACCCGCACTGTAGCTGATCTTGGAAAATTAGCAAAAGATATTGGATCAGCCCTAGTAACAATTACATCTAAAAAATATTCTACCCTGGGTATAATTTCCGATATTGCTGTGATCATTCCAAGCAAAACTAAAAACGACTTTGATGAAGCCGACTACCTGGAAAGAAACATGCGGGGTGACCACAAAAACATGCCACCTTTGGGAACTACTTTTGAAATTACTGCATTTGTTTTCTTGGACTCGGTGGTTAGCCAGCTTATGATGCTAACCGGTGCTTCGGAAGCCGAACTTAAATCAAGGTACACGAACATCGAATAGAGTATGAAGTTCTGCATCTCTTTTTAACTACAAAAAATAGGATTTATCGTTTTGCTGATGTAGAAGTTTTCATACAAAACCTGCACATCTCATAGTTAGGATAATTCAAGACTTTTAACCAAAAATATACAGCTGTTCAATCATTTTATCATGGATGCTCTAATTTATGTAATTCTTTCAATGCTGGTGTGTCGTCAGGGTTAAGTTTTATTGCTTCCCTATTTAATCAATTTATATAGAGAATTTCCTATTGAGCGCCATGCGATTGGATCATGTGGATCTATTATTGCTTCATCAGATTTATTTAAATTTTCGAGAGCAAATCCTTTATTGATCCAAGCTTCTGAATTTTGTGGGTCAATTTCAATTGCGTTGTCATATGCTTTTATTGCTTCATCGTACTTTTTTAAGCTGCTTAGAGCATTTCCTTTACCATGCCAAGCTAATGAATCAAGTGGGTTAATTTCAATTGCTTTGCAATATGCTTTTATTGCTTCTTCAGGCTTGCCTAATTGACCTAAATCAATTCCTTTATTATTCCAAGCTTTTGAATCCTTTAAGTTAATCTCAATTGAAAGTAGGTTCTCTAGGTGATTATTCCAAATCCATGAAGCTCTTTCAGATGCTTTATTTCCTTCATCTGAACCACCTAGAACTTCGCCTTTAAGGTTCCAAGCTTGTGCATCATATGGATTAATTTCAATTTGTTTGTCAAGTGATTTATTTGCTTTAGCGAACTGGCCTGAATTCTATCGATCATTTGTGTTATTTCTCCAAAAAACATCTGAATCCTTTGGCTTTGCTTTGTCCCAAGCTTTTTGTGCTTCATCATACTTACTTAATTGGCTTAAAACAATTCCTTTATCGCTCCAAGCTTCTAAATTATTAGGATTAATTTCAATTGCTTTGTCATATGCTACTAATGCTTCATCGTTTTCCTGAAGGTACTCATCTCTCTGGTCTCAATGGGCAGCCTGGGGTCTCAGAGCCTAAAAACGGTACTGTAGAAGTCTATAACCTGGCCATCAATGATCTTCCCGGCCAACTTGAGATGCCCAACAGCAAGATGGTTATAAGTTATAATGAGGAAGGTATTCTCTACATGTCGATGCGGGGGTACAGAGTACCTGACCACCCACATAAGGAGGCTCAGCTCTGAGAACCCCAATACATTTGTTGTCTTAGCTGGAAACTCTATAAATACTAATCCGCTTGCAAAAGTATCAAAACGTGATCAAAAGTCACATTGGGTATTTTATCCTGAAAACATTAACCCTGTATCACTAGACAACATACAAAATAGTGAAGAGCCCAAATATCTTTAAAATAAAAAATTGTTAGTAAATGGATAACTTAGTTGTTAATAGCCATGTTTCTCCATTTCTTTAAGAACCACTGCACTGAAATCAGTAAAGTGCTGGATCCCTCCGGTCCAGGCAGCTATCATCATGGCGTCAGTTATTTCTTCTCTGGTGGCTCCGAAATGATGAAGCCTTTGCAGGATTTTGACTGCGCTTTCTGTGTTGTTGTTGGAACAGGCAATAGCAAAAACTACAAGATGTTTTTGCTTCATGGAAAGGCCACCATCTCTTTCATACCAGACTGCTTTATAAAAACCAGCGATACCTTCAGCAAAGTCTTCGTTTATCTGTTCAGCATATACAACAGACCTGGGCACAAAGCCCTTTATTTCCTCGATTTGTTTAGCATCTTTCCCCATAATTATCATATTTCAATACGAGAGGATCGGATATAACAATATCTTTACAAATTTTCATGGATCTGGATTTCTAGATACCATTCCGGGAAAGTGGATAGCTATTGGAGCAGGTACGTATATTACGATCGAAACTGCTGATATTGTTCTAGTTAAAAACGATCCAAGGAATGTTTTGCATATAATTAGGTTTTCCAAGAGTACCTACTCCAAAATGTATCAAAATCTTCTTTGGGCAACAGGATACAATATTTTTTCAATTCAATTTGCTGCAGGGATTCTCTACGGATATGGACTTTTATTGAGCCCTTCTATGGGTGCAATTCTCATGAGTCTGAGTACCTAATCGTGGATGTGAACGCAAAAACTTTGAAGATTGAATGATTTGATTAGTTTCCTTATTTTGCTTCCACTATCAAAAAAAGCGTCCTCTGTAAAATTGAAATGAGAAGTAACAAAAAAATACAATTATAAGTCCGATGAAAATAAAACCAATAGCTTTAATAATGTCGAAACGTTTCTTCGGAACTTCTATAAGAGTATTAAAGGAAGGGATACTTTTCGGATATTTAAGATATTTAATTACTCCAAGTTTGTGCCCTGCTCCTATCACCACGACGACAGTTTTGTTTCCACATGCAGCGATATTAAGTATATTCCCTGCAAGATATGCGTCTCGTTCATCAATTAACACCTCTGCTGCTGTAGGGGCAAAACCCCTGAGTTCACTTACAAGGGTAGTTACAACATCCTGTTCTGTTATTTGATCGATGTCTATATCGGTTCCTTTACCAATTCCTATAAAACCGTCGAGCAGGGAGATAATCATCCTGATTTTTTCCAGGAATTTCATCTTTCTCCAAAATCGCTGAATAGTCACCTGGATATCTCGGTCAATTAAGGCAACTTTAGACCCTAAAATCTCGGCTTCCTCGATCGCAGCAAGCATCTCTGCACCCGGTTTTACGCCCATGCCTTCCCCTATCTTTTTCTGCATATAGGCGAGAACCCATTGAATGGTGTAGTAGTAGATCTTCCCTTCAAAAAGAATATCTTTGATAGGAACCTGGTTTTCCTGGATATTCCCTTTTATAGAATCATAACGCCCTCTGCAGAGCTCGACAGCAACGACATCTGGTTTCAGATTTTTGATAGCTTCCTTAACTTCAGCGACACTTTTTTCTGAAACATGGGCTGTCCCTATGAGCACAACTTTTGAAGGGTGGTATTCATCCTTGCAGTCATATGGGAATTGAGAAAGCAAAGGAATTGAGATTTCCACAGCTGAGTCAGGGAGCATCTCTGCAAAAAATGTGGAAGTTCTATCCATTTGTGCTTCAGTTTCCCAGGGTTCTACTGCAGATGAGGGAAAGGAGACTTCATTTTTTCTTTGTATATTAATTGGAGAATCAGATGGTTTAGACTTCTCGACAGAAATTGAATTTTCTATGGATTCGGTCACAAGTTTGTTCATAGAATATATCGACTCCTAATATGAACTGTGAAAATTATAGTCAGAGTCACTGTTATAGTGATCTGTAATTTAGGATTATGCATTATCAATCTCTCTGCTATGGCGAATTAGGAATGTTGGAGGAAGATACATTACTTAAAGGATTGAGGTATTGTCCAGAAGTTGTTGAATTCCAAAAAAACGAATACATATACATAATTTTTATAAACATTTGAAGATATTCACTTGCTCACAGTTTCCAATAACTCATATCAACTACTAGATTGAATTTTGTAGCGTGAATAATTCAGCTTTCCACATAAAATAATCAAGTTATAGAAAAGTCTAATTGCAAGAGATAATTATCTGATGGTAATTACTTGCAGGAATTTATATCTTGCTACGGTTGTATTTTTTTATTTTTATTTATGTTGTCTCATTCTAAATTTATTCAGACAAAACTATTTAGTGATTATTTAGATAGGAAAATCTGATATCAATAGCTGTTTTAATTAATATTTGCTAGGTCAGGTTTTAGGAATCAATTTTCTCTAATTGCTGGTTATTTTTGGATACCTGAATATTACTTAATTTGGTGCATTTTTTAAATATAATCCTTCATAATAAAAGTTAATAAGTATTGTAACAATAATTCGATTTGCTGTAGTGCGAGTGACTATTCTTATTAATTTACATTTTTTCTCAATAGTTTACAAAAAACTTCATCAGTACATCTTAATTTTCATTTTTTATGATCGCTTATAGAAATTCAATATTATAGCATTCTAAAGTACAAATTATGCATACTTCCCTATAAACCGATATTATGTAGATTTATACAGGTTTATAATTTGTTTGCCTATTTATCCACTATTGTTCATTAAAAGTTAGATTACTTCTTAAGCTACTGCCATATTGAAAAAATAGATTGTATCCTTGTGTACATATGTGAAAAGTAGGATATATCTATCTACTAATCATAAAATGTAAGTTTAACCACAGAAAGCGTGGAAAACTATGGAAAAAAGGAACTAAAAGCAATTTTACCATTTCTTTCGGTTGTTTAATGTTGTGTTTAAGTTTAGTAAAAAGATGGCCATGCTTGATTACAAATCTATTTTTTAACTATTCAGCTTGAAAAAAACCAATAAATATAGCTATTTTTAATATACTCAGCAAATTTCGATGGGCTCATTTTCTTAAACTATCTGCTATTAATTCTATTTTTTTAAATTTTTGAAGTGTTACTTTTTTCTATGGGATTCTAAACAGAATTTCTCAAATATCTACTCGGATAATATCTGAAGCTACCGTAATCATTATGTTTAAAATGCTTTTTTACAGCAATTGCATGGTCTTCCAGACTCTGAACTTGAGAAACAATTTATTGATCGGATTTCTTTCAAGAAATTTCTTTTTTTTCCTGAGTATATACCAGACAGTATAAAGTCTGTTCATTCAGAAAAAGAATTATTGATAACTGCAAAGAAGAGTAAATATAGGGACAGTTGCAAAGCTAATTTGGTTGCCTTGGTTTTGAAAATAAAAATGGGAATAGATTCAGGAAGCCACTTTTGTCCATTCCGATTCTGGACATGCAAAAGGAGAAAAACCTCGGGGAAATGGAGCAAAAACAAGTATAATCAGAGACTTAATCTGAACAAAACAAGGATAATAAGTCACACTTTGGATATAAATTTCATAGCATAATAGATAGGGATTATGAGCTGATAAGAAGATTCAAAACAATAATTGCAAAAATGCATGATTCTCAGGTAGATTTGTCAGAAAAAAACGAAGTTATTTGCAGAGACAGAGGATACTTTGGACCAAAATTAAAAGGTTGTGATTCAACAATGAGAAGAGTAGTAAAAGACTATTCTCTGGAAATGAGTGATGTATTCAGAAACAAGAGGGTCCGCTCAAAAAGAGCTCCAAGGAAAGAGTTTATGCAGTAACTAAAAAGATGTTCAAAGCAAGAAAAGTTCTTGTCACTACTGTTCAACGAGTGAATCTGAAGATGTTGTTTACAGTTTTTTGTTATAATCTCTATTATTTGATTACATTGAAAATAAAAGGAATCTCTTAAGAGTAGCGAAATATATCTTTGAAATCAAAGAATAATGAACCAGAAAAGAAAAAAATAGAGTTAACTACAGAAATTTGCGGGAAAGATACTGGCAGGATTCCCGCTAAGAAAAAAATTAGAGGTAAATTGGAATCTTCTTTGGTATTTTGCTCATTCTTATGTACCAATCAAGTTTTTCAGGAGAAATATTTTATTCAATAATATATTTGATGAGATCTCGTCATAAGTACCTATTTTTTTATAAAGTTTGATACTTTATGTGGACAACTATAACTCATGATTCTATTTATCTAGTATTTTCTTATTTAAAGTGGTTTATATTTTGAGTAAGTTAAATGTGAAATAACAACCCATATTAAAGATAATTTCAAAGATTCTGGAGGTAAAATTTTCTTTCGAATGAAGTAATCAAGCCTGAGAGAGCACAAAGATTTTTTTAAGCGAATCTTTAAGTTAATTCTAAAAAATCTCGCTGGAGAGGACACATCATGCAGGAAAAAATCAAGGAAATCGCGGATAGAGTCCGTGAACTACGGGAACTGTCAGAAATCCCGGTCAAAGAAATGGCAGAATATCTGCAGATATCCAATGAGACTTACAATAAATATGAAAGTGGAATTGAAGATTTTCCGGTAAGTATCATTTTTGAAATTGCACACAAGCTGCACATAGACATGGCTGCTCTCTTGACAGGGGAAGAGCCGCATATGAATATTTTTACCGTCACAAGGGATAAAAAAGGGACTAGCGTTGAAAGGAGAAAGCAGTACCGGTATAAGAACCTGGCTGAAAAATTCATCCATAAAAAAGCCGAATTTTTCATAGTCTCAGTTGAACCTAAATCTCAGGAGATGATTCCTGAAACAAACTCCCACCCAGGACAGGAGTTCAATTATGTGCTCGAGGGCACGTTGAAGATTTATATTCACAATAACGAAATTGTTCTGAAAGAAGGAGATTCAATTTATTTTGACTCCAATTATGAACATGCTATGGAATCTATGGGAGGAAAGCCCGCTAAGTTCTTGGCAGTTATAATATAAATTCGATATAAAACTAGATGAAAACTAGATGTTAGAGACAATGCCTCGGAAAACTTTTGAAACTCAAAATATCCCTAAACTTTCAAAATGCAAAAAGCATGAACATACAAGTAGATAAAACTGGTGTCAAAAATGACTTCCTTGCTGAGCCAATTTGTTTCCCAAACCGATTTTGAATCTTTTGAGGATTTCCAGGAAAATTTTAAAATCCTGGTTCCTGAGAACTTTAATTTTGCCTATGACGTTGTGGATGCCTATGCGAGATATTTTCCTGAGAAAATTGCCATTGTTTGGTGTGACGATAATGGGAGTGAGAGAATCTTCACTTTCAAAGACCTCAAGTACTACAGTGATAAAACTGCAAATTTCTTCGCAAGACACGGGATAGGGAAAGGTGACTATGTAATGCTTACCTTAAAGAGCCGTTATGAGTTCTGGTACTGTATCCTGGGACTGCATAAACTTGGAGCTATTGCTGTGCCTGCAACCCATATGCTCAAAACACGAGATATAGTGTACCGGATCGAAAAAGCTGGATTAAAAATGATTGTCTGCATATCGGAAGATGGAGTTCCTGAACAGGTGAACGAGGCTCATTCTCATTGCGGGGATATCCCATTCAAAAAAGCAGTAGTTGGAGAAAGGAATGGTGAAGGCTGGATTGATTTCAGGAAAGAACTTGAGGAGGTTTCCCCTTATTTTGAACGCCCTTCAGGTGAGGATGCTACTATAAATGATGATATTTGTCTTGTTTATTTTTCTTCAGGGACTTCTGGTTTCCCAAAAATGGTGGAGCATAACTTTACATATCCTTTGGGCCATATTATTACTGCAAAATACTGGCAGAACGTCGAAGATAACGGGTTACATTATACTGTTGCAGACAGCGGTTGGGGAAAATGTGTATGGGGCAAAATCTACGGACAGTGGATCGCAGGCTGTGCGATTTTTGTCTATGACTACGATAGGTTTGAAGCTAAAAATATGCTTGAAAAAGCTTCTAAATACGGTGTTACAACTTTCTGTGCCCCGCCTACAATATATCGATTCCTTATCAAGGAAGACTTGACCAAGTATAATTTCAGTACTCTTAAATATGCGGTTGTTGCAGGCGAACCCCTGAACCCTGAAGTGTTTAATAGGTTCCTTAAATTTACAGGTATAAAGCTTATGGAAGGATTCGGTCAGACTGAAACTGTTGTTGCTATTGCAACCTTTCCATGGATGGACCCTAAACCAGGATCTCTCGGAAAGCCAACTCCTGGTTATAAGATTGAGCTTATGGATAAGGACGGCAGGTTATGTGAGGCAGGTGAAGAAGGAGAAATTGTAATTAACACAAAGGAAGGAAAACCTGCTGGGCTCTTCGTTCATTATGGAAGAGATCCTGAGAAAACTAAAAAAGACTGGCATGATGGTTATTACCACACAGGAGATATGGCATGGATGGATGAAGAAGGGTACTTCTGGTTTGTAGGAAGAGCTGATGATATTATCAAGACTTCTGGATATAAAGTAGGACCTTTTGAAGTAGAAAGTGCTCTTATTCAGCACCCTGCAGTGCTCGAATGTGCAATTACAGGTGCTTCAGATCTGGAACGGGGTCAGGTTATCAAGGCAACAGTTGTGCTTACAAAGGGCTACACTTCTGGAGAAGCACTTAAAAAAGAGTTGCAAGAACACGTAAAAAAGGTCACTGCTCCCTACAAATATCCACGTATCATAGAATTTGTGGACGAACTTCCAAAAACAATTAGCGGAAAAATCCGCAGGGTAGAGATCAGGGATAGAGATCAAATTTAATAAGGGAAGTATAAATAAGGCAAGTGTATGAATTTATAACAAAATTGGAACTCTATACCACTAAGTAGTCTTTTTCCTGCCTCCAACAAAGAATCCAGAACTTCATCTCTTTCTTTTTGTGTGAAATATGCATTTTTTATAAGGATTGATTTTGTGCATTCTCCCTCGTATCTCTTTTATAGTTGCTATAGTTTTTTCGATTTTGTTATATTTGATATCCTCCTTGATAAGATGCGTTATTTCCGTAAAAAAATGAAACAAATATGATGAGAAGCATAAATTGAACCGATATACAAAAATCTTTTAAGTCACACTTTGGATCTAAACTTCATAGCATAATAGAAAGGTATTACGAGCTAATCAGAAAGATCCAAAATGACATTTTATAACTTCATTTTTCTCAAGTAGATTTCTCAAAAAATAATGAAGTGGTTTTACAGAGACAGAGAATAATTCGGAGCAAAATCAAAGATTATGATTCAAAAATGAAAAGAGCAGTGAAATAACATCTATTGGAATGAGTGATGTATCAAGAAACAAGGGGACCAGCTCAAAAAGAGCTCAAGAGGGTCGAGTTTATTCAGCAACTTAAAAGATATTCAAAGTAGGAAACAATCTTGTCACTACTATTCAAAGAGTGAATTTAAAGATTTTGTGTACTGCTTTTTGTTATAATCTCTATCAATAGATGACATTGAAAATAAAAGTAATATCTTAAGAGTAGCGAAATATATCTTTGAAATCAAAGAATAATGAACCAGAAAAGAAAAAAATAGAGTTAACTACATAAATTTGCGGGAGAGATACTTGTAGGGTTCCCGCGATAAAAAATTAGAGGTAAATCTGAATCCTCAATATTTGTTTTACACTTTAATCTCTGTTCCAATAACCAAAGAGTTAACTTTAAGACTCGTGAACCCCTTAATTTCCACTGCAACTACCCCTTCACTATAGATGTTACTTCGCTTAATTTAGTTTATTTTTTCCACCGATGATATTTTCTGTAAGAACTTTCGGCTAGTACAGACCTATCAATTATTATTAAATTTTTCTTTAGTCCCAATCTCTATTGCAGGTTACCTTTATGTCAGAAATTAGAGAAACTGAACCCATAGAAATTTCTGAAATCCTGCAGATATATAATTTCTCTCAAAAATTGGTTCATTTTTGCGATCTGCTTCAGATATCTTCAGGCCACTTATTCTTTATTTAGTTATAGCTTCACAGCCGTTCTGAGTTATCAATATTGTATGCTCTGCCTGGGCTACAAGTCCCCCTTCAATTTCAAGAAGCACTGGATAAGATTGAAGGATTCCTGCCTTTGCAAGCTGGATTAATGAAAACTCCAACTTGTCGGATTCAAGCCAGCGTTTTGCAAAAGGTAGTCCTCTATATTCTTCTACCTGTTTCAAGATATTTCGGACTGCCGGCATACGGGCCGGTTTTTTCCTTATGAGGCTGTATATCTCGGCCCAGCTCCCGTCGTGAATAACTCCTGCTCCATCAGTTGCAAATGGTTCTATTGCAAAAATGTCTCCTTCCCTGAGAATTACTCCTCCGTCAACACGCTTATTGGGAACAGAAGGTTCGTCATGGGCTTCATACTGAGAAAGCCCATGGCCTGTCAAGTTTATTATTGGGCTTAAGCCATAGCTGCGAATACTGTCATCTATTGCAGCTCCAATTTTTCCTGTAGTGATCCCTGGTCTTGCAAGGTTAATGGCTGCAGAAAGGGCTTCTTCGGCTGCTTTTAATATATCGGAGTTCCCTGATAGGTCAACAGTAACAGCTGAATCTGCAATATATCCATCTATATGGACACCAAGGTCCAGCTTCACCATATCTTTTCCGAATATATCGGTGTCTCCAGCTGTTGGGGTTGCATGTGCTGCTTCCTCATTTCTCGAAATATTGCAAGGAAAAGCTGGCCTACCTCCTAACTCGATAGTTCTATTTTCCACAAATTCTGCAACTTTTAGCAAGCTATTTCCAACTCTTACCATTTCTACGGCTTCGTCTCTGACAACCTTTAGGATCTTTCCTGCTTCTCTATATTTCTCGAGGATTTCTTGCTTATTGTTCACATTATCAGTCATGTTAATCCCGTTAATCTCTGATTGAATGTAATAAGTTTCTGGCCTGAGTAAAATAATAAGGTCTAAGTATCTGATCCTGACAATCGTATCGCTAATTTTCTATTAAAGCGGGATTTTATCCCATATATTGACAGACTTTTCAAATTGTAAAATGTTATAATACAAATCGTTTTTCTAGTCCTGTAAGGTTCTCACACCCATTTTCTGTGACAAGCACCATATCCTCAAGTCTGATTCCTCCAATCTTAGGGTAGTATAGGCCAGGTTCTATAGTGATTAAGTTACCTTTTTCAAGAACATCCATATTTTCTCCTACTCCTGGAAGTTCATGTACGTCCAGTCCAATGCCATGCCCTGTGGAATGAATAAATCCAACTTTTGAACCGCTTCTGTAGGTGTCATAGCCCTTTTTCTCGAATATTTCACAGACTGCATTATGCACATCAGCTGTAGATACACCTGGCTCAATCATTTCAAGCCCTTTTTCCTGGGCTGCAAGCACAGCTTGGTACATTTCTTTCAACTCTTTTGAAGCATCTCCATGAAGTACTGTTCGCGTCATATCCGCAAAATAACGCTCTCTCTTGCTCCTCGGGAAAATATCCAAAATAATTGGCGCATTTGTCCAAAGAGGGCCATCTGTGGTGCCATGCGGATTTACTGTATCTCTACCACATGAAACGATAATTTCTTCGGCTTCACACCCAAAATCAAGCAATGTATGGTCAATGACTGCTCTTACTTTAGCCCCGGTAAGGAGCTGCCCTTCATGATACAGGTTTCCTTTTCTTTCTTCTGCTTTTGCGATCAGGAAAATCGCTGCTTTCATAGCTTTTTCTCCTGCTATTTGAGCATATTTTATAGACTCAATTTCTTCCGGTTTTTTCAGGCTCCTTATTTTTCTGAAAGGGCTTTTCACAGGTACTATTGAAAAACCTGATTTTTCAAAGTAATTTGAGTAAAATATCGGAAAATCGTAAGGTACTGAAACTTTTTTTGCTCCTTTTCCAAGGAGCAACTCTGATATACAAGCTGCATAGGCAATATACATATCTTTTTTCTCCTTGATCTTCTCCCTGTAGCCAAAGTCCTGAGTCGTTATTATAATTGAAATCCTTGACTCGATTTTTGCCCTCCCCTTTTCCATTTCCGAAATAAAAAGTATTTCTTCTCCTGCTCTTGTCTGCAGATAGACAAACTCATCTGAAGATAGGAAATGGGTTGCATAGTAAATATCAGAATTATGTATATTTCCTATCATAAGATAAGCATCAGTTCCTGCTTCCTCAAGGTTTTTCTTTATGCTGAATTCTGGCTCTGTCATGCAAGGTATTTCTGCTTTATGTGGATAAAATTCTTATTGTCATATCTTTTTTCCGACTATGCTTAATATTTTCTGTCTTAATTCAGTAGAATAACCTGCATCTTGCTGTAGAGATGGGAACTTCTCCGAGAACCATTATCCGCTTTCCATAGATGCATAAAAGAGTGTCACCTATTATTAATACTGGCCAAATAGACAAATAAATTCTACATTTTTGTACATCTGCAAAATGTATTTCCTAAGACCTATCCCGTAATTTTTCATAATTTAAGCAGGTCTTTCAGAAAAACTAGCTTTTCTAATCCTCCAAATTTTCTGGAAACAACTTTCTATAGGGGTTCCAAATTGCATTCAGACTCAAAAAAGTTTTGGATACTTCGATTATAACTTAACTATTTTTAACTTTATACTATGCAACTGTAGGTTATGATATTTATGTAGAAACTCAAATAAAATTGAACAAATTTCCTGATAAATACGTACGTAAAGAAAAAGGGTCTGCACCGTAAAAGGTGCTTTAATTATTTTTAGAACCTAATATCTTTGTTGATGATGAGCTGATTTGTCTTCAAATCGATGATTTTAATGTTAACAATATCACCAGATATTGGCCCTGTCCCAAAAATATTCACACCATCTGTATTAGCCAGCGAGAGTATTTTCATATCACCCACGCTCAAATTATCGAGACTAGAAGTGTTAACTGCAGCAGATTTAGTTCCAAGGGATGCAGTAACTTTCGTTATTGAGTCTCGGAAGTAAATTTGATCTCCGCCAAGGTGTTCAAGTTTTACAGATGCTATGCCAGTAGCATTAGCAGTATCATTTGCTTTAATATCGATGTTCGCCTCGGGGTGCAGATTTGGTAGGACCCTGGCTGAAGACGGTAGAACCGATTGCAGCGGCGAGAAGGACAGTTATTGCAACCATCAGGATGACACCGATGACCGGGGACACTGCATCTTTATTCCTAAATAATTTCTTGAGATCCATCTGTTTCTCCCTCCGGGTTAAAGGACTCAGACAGGATATCTGCCTGAAACTTCTAACAATTGTTATACACAGATAAACTATATACAGTTAACAATATATATATATTTACAGTGTTATGCCCCTTATTCATTATCATTTTTTTACATTTTTGCTGATTACATTAGTATATTATGTATATGCTCAATTGTGGCCATATCCCAGATTCTTTATTAATGTTTTTAAGTAATATATAATTATTTATAGATAGTCAAGTTAATATCCAATTAATAACTATGTAACATGGATATTCTAAAATATTGATAATGTGGTTTTAACTTGGAGGGTAGAAAACATAGGGCACTTAGCGAGAACTGTCAGGCAGTTTCAGAAGTCTTAGGACAGGTGCTCATGATAGCTATAGTTGTGTTATCTTTATCTTCATTAGCAATTACTATATTTTCG
The DNA here is from genome assembly GCA_963848985.1 of uncultured Methanosarcinaceae archaeon. Taxonomy (GTDB): domain Archaea; phylum Halobacteriota; class Methanosarcinia; order Methanosarcinales; family Methanosarcinaceae; genus Methanosarcina. The sequence continues at coordinate 33,602 of CAWKGG010000079.1, read as the reverse complement.
GATGTTGTAGTCATAAATCCTCCTCATAAGCAGCATACATACATTTCTGAAAGAATTGACACTAATGCCGATACTATACAGATATTGCACAGTGGGGGAGAAGACATTAACCTGAAAGCACTCAAGATCATACTTAGTGTCAATGGACAGTTGGCTAAGTTTAACATGTCCGATCCTAGTGTTAAGGTTTTGAATTCGAGAGATTCTAAGTCTAATAATGGTTTTCTGATGCTAGGCGACTGTATAGAAATCAATATGAGACAACTAGGAATTTATCTGAAGGATAACGATTCTGTTGATATGTATCTTGTTAACACTAAATCTGGTCAGGTTATCCAGAGGGTTGAATTCAATGGGAGAGAATGAAAACAGGAAAACAAGAGGATATTCTATTTAAAAATCACACGATGTCCTGTTATGAAAATCATACAGAATAGAAGCTGGGAAGAGGTCATTAAGAGCTTATCAAACTCAGAATTAGCGGCATCCACAGTCATTGCGGCAGTACTGTTGCTAAGCATCCTATTTACCATATTTGCAGTGGTAAGGATTGCGTATGTTCCGGAATGGAAAACTGATGCTGAACAATCACATATGAGTGAAGTCCAGAAAGATATGACAGGATTAAAATCAACAGTAGACATGATTATTTTTCTTACGGCTACAAACACAAGTTATTCAGCCCGACCTCCCTTAACGGTTCCATTTAGCATGGGTGGAGGAGGAATATCTATTCTGGAACCATCCAAATCAAGCGGGACACTGTCATTAAATACAAAATCATACAAAGTGACCATAATCCCAACAGTGGGCAATGAAACATCTATCAACTCTAACATAATTACCTATCATTCGAACAACAGACAATTTGTGGATCAGGTTTTCAGGTATGAAAACGGAGCTGTTATTCTTGTCCAAGACGACAGATCATTGATGATGCAGTTTCCATCATTATTCAGTATAAATCAAATTAGTGCACATAATTATACTGTTTTGATCCAAGCGATCAACTTATCAGGAAATTCAGATTCTATTTCTTCGGATACATATACTTATTTGAGATTGACTGGAAGTCAACCTAATACTATAGACTTAGGGAATGTTAGCTCATTTGACTGTATAATTTCCACTAAATATCCTGATGCTTGGAAGGCTTATTTCAAAGAAAATCTCAATGAAATCTCCAAAGAAATAGGTCTTAAATATGGTACAGATTTCATACTTGATCCAAAAGACTACTCAGACAATGTACGTTTAAAATTTCTTGCCGGCAGCAAAAACCAAAATCATTACAGACTTTCGATAAGAGAATATGTTATCACTGCAGAAATTGGAGCAAGGAATAGTTTTAATTAATACAAATTATAAATCTTCCCTTTGCAGACGTTAATAGCAAAGTAGAGTTATGCTCACCTCTCTGTATAGTCTACAGATGCATCAAAAAGTACAGCAGAATGGGATTAGACCTTTAGAGATGGATTTAATCAACTGAGTAAAATAAATGCACATAATTCAGCAGCAGGAAATAATACAATATAGATTAAAGTAAGCAATGTAAATGGTCAAAATTCAAAGATAAGTAATATGAGTGTAATAATGGCTCTAGGAAAATCATTATAGGCTTTAGCAGTAAAACTACTTGAAACATGTACAGTTGATTGTTGCCTTTACTGACACAAATCTACGAATTCTTACTCATGAACATGGAATTTTTAGAGATTGGGCACAAGTTTTCCGGCCACGAATCTTGTAAATGCATACAATAAAGCTGGAAAAAATATAATTAGCTTAAAAGCAAATACAGAGGCAGGACAAAATAATTAACAGTGGATGATTTATACACAATATTCTATAATTAGTGAAAGTCTTAAATTCAACATTTAACTAACGGTTTGATATCCATTTAGTAACTATCTCCTAAAAGTTTATAGTCCTAAACATATATTATATATATGACTAAATCGGTTGATGATGTTCATTGTATTGATGCTGTCTATTTCAAAGCAAAACAGAGACTGAAAAATGCAGACATTGGAAAAGAAAATAAAGCATTAATTGAAAATTTTTAAATAGCTCTTCGACGGGAAGGAGCAGCAAAAACAACAATTATATGGTACCTGTACTATACAACTTCAATCTTAGCAACTCAGGAACTAGGATTCAATGAGACCTTGGATAAGCTAGATCCTAATACTTTTGATAAATTGCTTATTTACTTTGAAGATGAAAGAAAATTATCTTCCGGTACTATCCAAAATTATAAAAAATTGATAAAAAAGTTTTTCAGATGGTCCACAGGTGGTAACCCGCCCAAATGGATTATGGATCTTAAGCTAAAAATAATTGAAAGCCCTGTGCAACCTTCCGACATACTAACCAAAGATGAGTTCACCCGGCTTCTCGAAGGCTGCAGACATCCACGGGATAAAGCGATCATTGCAGTTCTTGCAGATGGTGGAATGAGAGTCGGAGCTGTCATCCTGCAGGGTTAAAAATGTGGAGTTTAATCAATATGGGGCGATGATTTACCTTTCAAAAACAGGAACTAACAAGACAACACCGGCAAAGGGGATCCCACTTACTTGGAGCACTGAATATTGATTCAGTGGGCTGGAGGTTCATCCTTTTACGAATTTGATGCAGAAGCTCCCTTATGGATTACCCTTAACAAAAATAAAGAAGCTGTGAGTTATAAAGCTATCAGAAAAATGATGAAGACTACAGCCAATAAAGCAGGCATCAAGAAACATGTATACCCGCATTTGCTAAGACACATAGCTATCACAAACTGGATTTTAGATGGTCTTAATGAGCAGGAAATTAAACATAGAGCGGGCTGGAGTCGGGGTAGTACCCAAATGTTCAAAACTTATGCAAATTTCACTGATCACGAAATTAACAATAGTATTTTTGAAAAATATGGGCTCAAAACTGAAGACAAAAGACATGTCACACTTAAAAGATGCCCACGGTGTAATAATGTATTAAAACAAGATGATAAATTTTGCAGCCAATGTTCACTGGTTCTCGATCAAGCAACTTCTCTAAAACTAGAAAAAGATAAAGAAAAACTAGATTTGTCATTTTTAGAAGTTTCCAGTGTTGATCCAAATGTTTTGGAAAAAATAGCAATCGAAGTCAAAAAACTCCTAAATAAGCAAACTTAAAATATAAGCATAAAATTTTACGATTTATTTTTGGTATGGAATATTTTGCTTAATGTATAAAACTAATAGGCCATAGCCAATAAAATCATAAGCCTTGATTATCAAAAATTGCCGATTCTTTTTTTCAATCAAAAAACTTGGAAATCTATCAAATGAGTCGGCATACTAATAGCCAAGTCAAAAAAGATTAAGTTGGATCTTTAAAACAAGTTGAATCTGCGTACTTAGGATGCAACGTTCCAAATTTATAAGTGCAGATTTTCTTATTTTTAAAAATAGGGTATCATATAGTCGAGCATATGGAAGAATATTTAGTAAGGCATTCTGTTAAAATGCATTCAAATACTATTATCCCTTTAAGTTTAGAATTTTTAATGGGATCAATTTAGTCAAATCTTATTTTCTGAACAAAGATGTTTCAACTTTATATTTCTTATAGGAGTTTCGTAATTTCTGCATCTGATATTCCGTTTTTTGTTTTAATTATGTAGTCGATGAGTTCTAATCTTAATAACCAAATGTGATCAACTGATTCTTTTAATTTCTCAATTTCTATATTTGATATTTCTTTTTTTATTTGGTTCAAGTATTTTTTGACTTCTTGTTTTAATTTCTCAATTTGTAAATCTGAGAATCTTGTTTCTGTTCGTACGTACTTTTCATATTCTTCACTTTCTTCTTCATATGGTAGTTCGCATTCTATTTGTTTTAAGTATTCTATGCTTTCTCTATAATTTTGTTGTTTAAATACATCCCTGTAAAAACATAATTTGAATATCCTATTGATATCGAAAGTTCTTCCATATATTTCCATCCTGTTATTTGAGTTAGGATTATATTCCTCAATCGTTATGTTCCTTTCTTCTAAAAATCCATTAAGTTTTTCAATATTACTTATAAATTTAGTTTTTTCAGTTGTCAGGAAAAGTCTGAAAAATTCAGGTGATAGCTGTAATTGTTCCTTAAACGATTTTTCTATTTTCTCAAAAAGTGTAACTTCTGTATGTTCCACTTCATCCTTCTTACTGGAATCATGAGTTGGATATAAGCCTAGGGTAGATGTTCTTGTAGATTTACTGGACAAGCTTTTACTTGCACCCCCCCAAATCTACTATTCAAAAACTCGATATCAGTTAAATTAGAAATTAAATCCAAATGCTCGCGAAATACATTTTCACAAATTGAATCATTTTTTTGCATTTTTGACCTTAAGGCAGGATATTCTTCAAGTATGTGAATTAGATTCTGAATACTGAAGACACCTGAATATAATGTTGAATCTTTTCTACCTTTTTCTGAGTTTACTGTCTTACTTTCAATCCACCCTTTTTTCTTCGAGTTTATCCAAATCTCTTCCAATTATATTATAACGTGGAGTCCCATCTGGATCAACATAGCGTAGTTCAGTTGTTAATTCTCCAGTCGTTTTAGAAGATTCTAACAAACTACCTAAAATTCGTTCCTTATTACTCTTTTTTCCGCATATTATATGGATAATTTAAATTTATATTAAAAGATATCTGAGAATAAAAAGTAATAGTCTGCAAATTTTGATATTTTGCTGATTATCAGCAATTTATTAATTATTGCAGATAAAAATTGTTTTAATGTTTAAGATCTATTCAACTTGTATTAGGATAGCAATAAGGGAATGTCTGCAAATTAGCTATAAAGCTAAAATCAAATTTTTGCAAACCTTATATTGTTTGTGATCTCTATGTGGGATTTTCCCCTAACTTTTGGAGATTTGTCCTGACAGAAAATAAACATTTTATTCGATATAGGTGAAAGAATGTTTCGATTTGGAAAAAGAACTGTTGTAAAACAAGGCGGGAGCTTCATGATAGCTCTACCGATGACGTGGATGAAATCCTGGGATTCAGATGTGAAAAGTGTGATGATCGAGATGGACAGCGAAAATCATTTGAGAATTATGGCAGGTGATATTAGCCATGAAAATACGGTATATTGAACTACACCAAAGAGAGTTCGATAGCTATACACTCGAAAAGATATAATACATCCGGGAAGAGAGTAACAATGCACGATCTAAAACCAGAAACCATAGCTGTGTTTAAGAAATTTTATAAAGAATATCCTGAATTGATTAATTATCGAATGAAGTGTGGAAATATGTATGAGAAAGCACAGGCTATATTAATTAAAAATGTTGCTGAGGAGGTTTTGGAAAATCCCACAGCGGCCAAGCAGTCGGAAATTTTGCAAAACACTCCTAAGGATGTCTACTTTCATAACGAGTGACCAACAAGAACAGATCGACCCTGAGATGAGAAGTGATCCATCATGAACAACATATTCTGCATGCTAAATATAATTTCCTTTTTTAGCTCTGCAACTAGTGGTTGCATGCACAGCCTGAAGACCTTTGATTATATAAAAAAGATTTTTCTAAATATATGCTACTTTCGGTGTTTATAAGAGTCTTAGCATTTATTCAAAAATATAAATAATATTCTGGTGATTGATATGGATTATAAACCAGATTCAACTAATCAGTATGAAGATAAATTAAAATCACTATCATATGAATATATTCTTGAAATGAGTGATGCTAGTTTTAGGCATATAGAAGAAGAACTTAAGTATTTATCTAAAAGATTAGACAGTAGTCTATTTCAATTAAACGCTCAAAAGGAACCTGAAATAGATAAATCAATCAGTTCTCTAAGACTGAAAGTGGTGATATTATCGGACTTGATCACTAAAAATCCCGAGGAATATGTATCTCCAACCATCCTTAAAGCGTTGCTAGAGCGTTTTACAATGCAGAATATCTTCCAAAAAGGAGATTCAATAATAATCGAGGTGCTGCCCGATAATACATTGAAGATCTACGGCGAGCAACCTAGAGAAAACGCATAAAGGAACAAAAAAATTGAGAGATTCGAGCCCAGGACAGATTGAGCCCTGTCCTAGGCGATTAGGTTCGTCATGTCTAAAGACTCAACTATTATGAATTATACGTTATAGTTTATATAATATCTTATCTAGATGACGATTCTAATGCCTAAGGGTTCTGTAGTTCTCTGATAATTCAAGGGAAGATGAACTCCATGAAATATATTATATCTAAGCAAACTAATATTAGTGATTTTTTCCACAGTTTCGATAGTACTAACTCTCAAATCACTTATGATTCCCTTCTCACATCCACAGATGGATACAAGGACAGGGGGCCTTGTAAAAATAATACTTTTTTTTATTCTAGGCACAGACAGGGTTGTTCTAGACGTACCGGTCCTTGTAATCCGTGGCGGCTTCCAGAAGATCCCGATGATTGCTCGAGAGCAGATATCGCGAGAACTTATCATTTAGGAGAGGGGTTTTAATGCCAAGCTTCTCAAGTGTGGAACATAGTTTTAGTAGAAAGCAAGGCCCTATGACTCATTATCTATATGAATTTCTCAAGGAGCCTGAGAGATGTCAGGAAGAGCAGCAGGATAGGGAGTATGGAATGAATTTTGATTCTCTTGATATAGTTTATTCTGAGCGTAGGAGACAAAGACCCAGATATCTCATAAATTTAAAACGAGAGCATGAGCAGTCCTTTTCGATATCATCGGTTACGGATCTGCAGCCCGAAGGAAGGCTGAAAAGATGAGTTCTGACACCGAAATGCTTGAAGCTGCATCGAATTATTCAAGATTAGGAATGATAGTGCATCCTTTGCTGAATCACGATGCACCTGAGAAAAACTCTAAAACAGGGAAAGAACAGAGCCCAGGTAAAGGAGTTTTGGTAAAAGATTGGCAGAAAAGAGAAAGTATCTTGACGGAAGCAGAAATAAAAAAATATTGGGGATCTGGTAGGAGCCCTTACTTCGATAACGCAAACATTGGTCTGCAATGCGGGAAAAGATCAGGTTTGACCCTAATCGATGTGGACGACTGGAACCCTGCAATATGGAACGAACTCACAACCGGATTATCCATAGATAATTGGCTCATGTCAAAGAGGACAAGGGACAGGGGACATATATTTTTTAAATACACCGAAGCTCTGAAAGCTCAAAAGCATCACGATTTAGGTATTGAAATTTTAACAGATGGTAATAATGCGGTTCTACCCCCAAGCAGGCATAAAAGCGGGCAGACATACTCATTTGACCGAGAAATCAGGACACTTGACGATATCTCAGAAATGCCTGAAGAACTCATAAACAGGCTTAAGGACCTATTTGGAACCAATAACAAGTTAAAAGCAATCTTGCAAAAGTGCAAGCCCTGTCTACGTGAAAAATTTAAGGCCTGTCAAGAAAGCCCGAATATCACAGAATTGCATACCAGCACAGGCAGACAGTTAACCCTGGCGCTGATGGCAGATCTGAAAGCGAATGATGCAGACCCTGAAGTTTTACAACTTGCCTGTAAATACCTTTTGTGGACAGGATAGACCTGCAGGACAGCAGTAATTCGCGTATATTCCCCATGTTCCTTGATATGGTCCGCGGTTTTGCTGCCTTCAAATGGAAACAGAGAACCTTTGACGACGGTGGATATTTACTAGCTGAAATTGAAGACTTTGAAAAGGCAAAAAGGTTATTTGAAGCTCAAAAAGAGAACACAATAACAAAAATGAACGAAAGGGAAAGGCAGATAATTCAATATATAGCGGGCAATAGCAAATGCACGATTAATAATATATCAAGTTACACAGGTTTCAGTTATCAAGATGTTAACCGTGCCCTATTTGGAAGAAAAGAACGGAGTGCAGGTGGGCTTCTTGACAAGATTAAGGGATTAAAAATGGAAGAAGAAACAGATACAAATTATGAGAGAAATGGTGACACGCTAATAAGCAGTAGTGGAAGAAGGGCTTTTAAATTCAGTATAGATAAATCAAAGTTTAATATCTGGTCACTATTTGACAAGGAGTTTATCTTTCTGAAGGATGCCTAATCTGTGTACAAAGGCAACTGATTCTTTTATTCCCTAATATTCCCGTTTACCCCAAAATATTCCCTTTTTATTCCCATTGAAACGCAATCCTTTGACATTTTGTTCCCAAAACCCCGAAAATGCAAGAAAGAAATAAAAAATTCCACTTTTTGACATTCTAATATTTTGGATATTACTTTAAAAAATCATATATCATTTTTTTATTTTGGGAACATAATTACCTTTTTTTTTATGATTTTAATTCCCTTGTTATTGTTTTTATATTATTTTTAATGGGAATATAATGGGAAAATAACGGGAATAATTGGGAACTATTGGGAATATAATAGCGGGAGACATACTTGCAATAAGAAGTGTAAATGAATGAACAGTTTTAGCCTAAATATCACATTTTTGTCTGTTTTATTTTTAAAATTTCCCCGTTTAAATTTCTTCCATCAAAATTTTCTACATAACCCAATATATGAACGTCAAAATGTATTGATTACCATTACCATTACTAAGTGATAATAAAGCATAAATACTCATAAATCGTATATAGTAGCGTAGTTTCTTGAAAATAGATGGTCTGGTGGATCACGTAATATGAAAGGTGGTAAAACAAGATTTCAACAGAAATTTACAGAAGATATGTTTCTGAATGCTCTATTAATTGACAGAATTCGGTCCACTGCTACTATTATGAGTTTAGTAGGATGCAGCAGGTCCACAGCTAAAAACATGCTTTATAAACTTATGAATGAAGGTAAAGTAAGAAAAATAGAAATTGAAGGCGACGGTTATGGTTGGCAGAAAGTGAAAGGTGATTAAAATGAGTTTTATTGATAATGAGAGGCAAGAGAGCGATCCGAAAATTGAATTAAAATTAACGCCGGAATTAAAAGAAGATCATCTCCAAGATCGTCCGTGCAGGTTGAAAAAAGGTTCGATAGAGCTTTGAAAAGTCGTAAGTGTACTCATTGGAGACTGTGACCTACCAATCGAGCAACAATCTTTTTCATGCACTCAGGTACTTTTTGATAAAGAAGGCGAACATAGATATTTAAATTTATGCGAAAGAGCAATGCAAGAGCAAGGAGTTGCGTTTGACCAAGAACTGGGTACTATTCATAAATTGGATTGCACTATAGTCAATGTAGATGGTAATACAGAAGCGAAACCTGTGTTTTTGTTGATTGATTCAAAAACTTATCCTGAGATAGATTGTAGGCATCTACCTGAAGAATTGCTAAATAGTGTGCTATAAATTGTAGATGTCTTGTTCTAAAAGAATTGTGGGGAAAATCAAAATCTTCCTTATTCATTTAGTATTTTAGTATAATTTCCAGGATTAAGGAATCAAAATTCTTTTTATCAGCTTCGATGATCCTGCTAATCCTAGACGTAAAAAAGGTGATCTTTGTGAACTGCAGGTGAGTCAATACCGCAGTACATAGGAGGATTGTTGGAAGGTGGGTTAGACCTTTGAATTTTAACTTGGTTTAATTTAGTACAAAGTTATTCCCCATACTCTAAATAGTACTACCTTGACTAAAGAATATGACATTTATGTGAAAACATTATCCTAAAATTTAAGTAACTATATATAATATAAGTTATATATTTTTTAAGTGATAAAAGTATATGAAAAATATCTTGTGGTTCCCTATCGGTATCATCAGTGAAGATCATGGGGAATAAAAAAGGTCAAAAAATGACTTAATCTAAGACAGCTGGTGAGACTTTTATTTAAAGTTTGATGAATATCATTGTCCTATCCAAAACAATAGCTCACATAACCGGAGAATGGTTCAAATTTGATGCGTATAACCCCCGTTTGCATGCAGAACAAAAATAACTTAATATTAAATACAAGATTCGCTAATATTTATTATAAAGAATAAAAAACGGTGCTACCATGGCGAGACCTTGTAAATTAACTTTTGAACTACAACAGAGAATCGGTGAGAATATTGCACTCGGCTTGACTTATAGATTGGCTGCAGAGTCAGCTGGTATCACTTATAAATCATTCAATGAATATATGAACCGGGGCAAGATAGAAAACACTGGAAAATATCACCAGTTCTATACACATATCCAAAAATGCAATGCAGATGCCGCTAAAGCACTTTTGGAACGACTAAATGTGGCAGCAAAGGCCGGAGATACTCGGATATGCATGTTCATTTTAGAAAGACGTTTCAGTGAAGATTTCGGCCGAAGAATATATCGGAAAACAAATGTTGTATCAGAAAACCTGAATCAGAACAGTGAGTTGATTATCACTGATGCAGATAAAATTAGAAAACAAATTTTAGCGAATTTAGATCGGTTTTGATAATTGTAGTCGTACTTACCAAAATCGCCACCATGGTTTCTTTGATCCAGGTGCTTCTATTTGTTTTTGGTTGATTAATGTTTGAATATGAACTGCTTGTGTATTCATAGTTTCAGTAATTTTTTCTAATTGAGTGTCCTTAACCTTTAACTGTTCTTGTAACTCCGTGACCCTTTCTTCCTTATCACCAATGAATCTTTGTATTCCCTGGTAGTTCACCAGTAATACTGCATTTTCCGAGACATACTTCTGTAGTTCTGCAGTGAGTTGAAGTAATTCTTTTCATGTTCTAGTATTACATTAGAACTACTACTTGGCTCATGTATTTCTTTTTCAAGTGCAATGACTACGACAGCGGACATACTTGGGTACTTCTTTTCATTAACAGATTTAGACATTAGATTGTATAATTCAAATGGGATTTTAACTGTCATTTGAACTCGTGATTCTGAAGGCATACTAAGAACTACTCAAAGCATGTAAAAATGTCTTTCCCTATTTTGATTATTCATCTAGTCATATATTATATACAACATTTGTATTTTGCCAGTTTTAAGTCTAGATTACTCCAAATGGAAGCTGAAACGGAGAAAAAGCAAAGTGTTTGCTATAAAGCAATGTGCATTAGTAAAAACGATAAATCCTATTTATTGTGTGGCAAAAGAAAAAGAACAGAGAGTTCATCCTAGTTAGTTGATACAGAACTAAATTCTCATGATAAAAGATCATGAAAAAAAAGATGTTTAAAGATTTATAAGTTGATATGAATACTTACCTTTTAAAAAGATGCGCATGCTTTTTATTTATAACTTCAATATGATTCACTTAATTTATGTTAGAACTAGAATTTAACTATCCGAAATGCACATGGATAAAAGCCTGCTAGTGATGAGCTGCATTATTTAATGCAGTAAAAACCAGCCTGCATATAAGAATACCAAAATAGCTCTACGGTCTTGAATCCCGTTGCTCTCAACAGTTCTAAATGTTCTTCTACAGTTATAGGAAAATACTCAGTATCAAAGCGTTCCAAATGCTTCTGTATTTCTTTTTCATCGTTTCCATGGCTCAATTGAAAATTTTCCCAATATTGTTTCCCTATGGCAGTGCCATCTTCTGTTAATGGTCTGATATTCTCAAATATGATGTAAATTCCACCTTCTTTTAAAAGATCGTAACATACTCTGGTTGCTTTGGCCCTACTTTCACGGCTAAGGTAGTGATGGCACTGTATAGCAGTGATAACATCTGGATTTTCCTTCAAATTCTGAGAGAATTCCTGCGTAGGGGAAGCTTTCAAAAATTCAAGCCTTCCTGTAGGGTATGAAAACATTTTTTTCCTTGCTTGATCCAACATACCTTCTGAAGGGTCAAGTAAAAGAAACTTAATATGTGGAAATTCCGCAATGGCCTTACTGACTAAGGACCCTGTTCCGCATCCAGTATCCATCCATATTTTTGGGCTTGATGACAGCGATTTCACAAGATTGATGATCTCCTGATGGAAAGATAAATAATAAGGCATAACATTGGATATCTTAGCGTCATAATCTTCGGGAAGATAGGGAGTAGAATTTTTTGTAGGTTGTTTAGGAGTCATAGCAAAAGATCCTTTGAATTCTAAAATAAGTAAAGTTTACTGACAGTGGATAGTGTAGCCCAATGACTTGACTATTTTTTACAATCTGCAATGCAAATTCATCAGAGAACTGATATCTTTAATCCGATTTTGTGCATCTAAGATACTAGAAAAACCAAAACTTTCCGTTACCAAAACTTTGATTTTCTATTTTACATAGGAAATGATGATGCTAACAAAATTTATGTCTTCCTTAGTTGAACTGATGCACATTTTTTTTATGAAAATCCCTACATCGTCAAAACGATAAATCCTATTTTTTGTTGTGAAAGAAAAAGATATCTTCCTTACATAGTACTGTTTATTTTAGTTCACATTTGATTAGTGCGGCTCCCAGTGCTCCCGTGATCTGCGGGGTGGGGGGAACGTAGAGTGATATTCCCAACTCTTTTTCCAATGCTATCTTAATACCAACGTTTTTTGCCACGCCGCCCACAAAAGCCACGTTTTGGTTTAATCCTACTTGTCGGGCTATGACAGCAACTCTTCTAGAAACACTTTCTATGAGTCCTGCCGCGATATCTTCTTTTTTAAACCCTCTCGCTCTTAGTGATATAGCCTCTGACTCTGCAAAGACAGTACACATACTTGTTATGCTAGCTGATTCTTTTGAGCTTAGTGCCAAGGGACCAAATTCTTCTATAGGTACTTCAAGAGCTCTCGCGGTGTACTCTAAAAATTTACCTGTACCAGCTGCGCACTTATCGTTCATTAAAAAATCAGTTACTTTGCCATCATTCACTGAGATAACCTTACTATCCTGACCTCCGATGTCGATAATCCCGTTAACATCTGGGTACAGGTAATAAACGCCCATAGCATGAGCGGTAATCTCGCTTATTGTTCCATCTGCAAATTTTATGCTGTTTTTTCCGTACCCGGTTGAATACACGAAATCAACATTGTCTTCGTCGACTCCGGCATTTGTAAGCACATTTTTGTATGCCTTTTCTGACGCTGATAAAAAATCGAATGCTGTAGGCCTGATATTATATGAAACAATCTGACCTCCAATGACAATGACTGCCTTTGTAGTGGCTGTGCCCGCATCTATTCCCACTGAGATCATGATAGCATCTCCAGAAAAGCATCCACACGAAGTCCGATCTGCTCTACATCAGAATCGCTATAGTCCGTTTCTATTGCAAGCATAGGTATCCCGGCCTTCTTCAGCGCTTGCTGTATCCTATATTTCTCTATATTGTACCCATGGCAAAATTGCAGGGTATAGTACACTACGCCTTCGACTTCAAACTCCCTCACAAGCTCCAGAATATTATCTATACGCCTATCGTTCGGACTCATGCAGGAGCAAGGTATTTTGATATAGCGTTCAGCTAGCGCCAGCATCGGATCCTCGCCTTCATCGACCGGATCCCAGAATGATCTCGTACCAGTGCAACTTTCCTCAGCGATGATAACACCGCCTTTGGTTTCTATTTATCTCAGGTACTTTGGTATTGCCGCCAGACATAGGGCAGCCGGATATCATTATCCTGGGCTTGTGAGTCCAGTTTGCTCTAACCTGCTTCGCTTCAGATATGAGCATGCGAAGGGATTTTTTAAATTCCTCCGTTGATAGGAAATACTGCTTTTGCATGACCTTCAACGTATCAACACCACTGATTAGTGGCGGGTCCATTTTTCTCAGGTTATAAAGACTATGAAGAAGCTTTCTCGTCTCATTCGAAGATTCTATTTCCTTTTTTAATTGTTCAACAGTGACCTTATTGCCTGTCAGCTGTTCCATAGCGTCCTTTAACTTATAGAGCTCGCCCAAAAAATATTTTAGGGCTTCCGGACTGTTGGGTCTTTGTGGGAGATCGATAACATAGGTAGGAACATAATCTCTCAGTAATTCGTACATCTTTTTCTTACTATCGCAGGTATTTTCTGCAACAATCATGTTTACCATGCCAAAATGAGAGCAGGATTTTATACCCGAACAACCTTTATTAACGATCGAGCCAAAGGAGGATTTGACAAGCGGGCAGATGTTCCTGGGTAAATATTGCTCTGCTATGAATATAGTGTCATCTTTCCCGCCACAGAGTATTATACGGTCAGCGCCCGCTGCAAAAATAATCTCGTCCGGCACGAAAAGACAAAAAGTGCCAACTAACTTCTTTCCCACCTTTCTTTCTTCTACGATCTGACAAACCCGAGTATTATATGAATTTTTAAGATAATTAAGACTGTTAAATTGTTGCAATTTCACAACAAAATATTCGTGATAACTATATTAGATTGTATTCTATTCCTGCAAAATAACTCCTATTTCTGCAGCTCTTCAGAATTTTTGAATATATAAAAATACTTAAGGTTCGCTTCATTTGTATTTGGTTAAGAGACAAAATACCTAAAAGTGTTATTTTTGGACCCAAACTCTAATTTCAAGTCAAAAAAAATCAATATGCATGGTATTCGAAGTTTTATTTTCTTTATAAAAAATTAATGTGTATAATCAATAATTCTCACAGTATCTCCGAGTCTCCTAATGATGGCATCCTTTATTATTTGTGCGTGGGGACACGAAAAGCCTATAGGAGTTCCCTTAAATATACAGGAAGCTAATACGATTGTGTCAGCACCCCTTTTTACCATTTCCGACGCTCTTGTTACAGCCTTTTTTCCTGGGCAGTCTTCACATGTATTAACACCAATTATTTCAATATCTTCTGTTATCCCGTCAAAAGCCAGTTTTTTGTCTTTCATCACCTTGAAGCAAGTCGTAGCAGGACACATATCTTCTGTTTGCATACATCTGATTAGACCGACTTTCATAAAAAATTCTCCTTTACGTCTTTAACAAACATCAACAAATTACGAGCCACATCAAGTAAGTACAATAACTGTTAATAACCTATAATATTAAACAAAACCAGATTTATCGTTTTTGCGTATGCATAGTTTTTGTGATTAAATCTATGGATCAAGGATACCTAAAAATCCTGTTTTTTTACTGAAAGAAAAGAGTGGGAACTAATCGTTTTTCCAGAACTTTAAGCACAATGCCCAATTTGTTTTGGAATCAGCTCAACAAATTAATTAAAGGAGCTGCAACGAACTTTCTTAAAAAATATAATCTATATAAGGGTATCTCTATTCTGAACTAGTTTAGGATAGAGATATTATATAGATATTTTGCAATCTTTTTTAATCCGACTTAATTGTTCTTTTAAGCGGGATATAGATTCATGGTAGGCCCAAAAAATCTAGCTGTTGCAGTATCAGAGTCTGAAGTTACTTCTTTGTTAGCAAATGAACCTGTTGCATACGCTGAATTGGACTTAAAACCTGCATAAATATCTGGCGGTGTTACTAAATGGCTATCTGTTCCTTTAACACTTTGACCAGGTGCAAGCCCATTTGGACTGATTTGCTTTGATCCAAACATATCATCTTTAACAGTTATAGGCCCTGCAATATCCACATCCCCTGTATTGGTTACAGTATAATCGTAATCGAGAAGATCTCTTACTCTGAAATAAGTTTTTGGATCTACTGAATTTACTATCTTCAAACTTGGATGTCTGTCATAATGTACACGAATTGGGCCCACGATTGAATCGAAAAGCAGATCGTCATTATCCAGATACTGCAAAATTGCGTATGCCCCATTTCCAAAATTCTCATTTCCGAAGATCGTCTGATGGACAGTTTTACCTGTAGTCCAATCAAGTCCGAGCACATCCCAGCCGTTTGAAGACCAACCATTTATGAGAGCCATATTGCTCGACTGGCTGTTGGTTGGAATCATGCTTGTAGATGAGACATCTGATCGTGCCCATACTGAAGACCATGCATGTGTTGATGGGTTCCATTGGAAGCGCTCAGCGCCATAACAGGTGGGATATGCCGGGCCCATGAGCGAGACCTGTAGAATCTTGCTTTGGTTTATAAGGTCAGAGCTGATCGTTTCCGGAATGTTATTTACAACAAAGGCTCCGTATCCATGTACGACTACGGACTGCTCTGACTGTATCCACTCGGGAAGAGTTGCAAAACCGCAAGTTACCGGAATCTGACCAGCGATGCGGTTGGATCCCGGGGTGATGTTGTTGCGCCAGAATGCCACCAAGTTCATATCTTTGGCACCATCGGTTATGACCACGAGCTTATCTTCGTCGTTGCCGAATCCCATGAGCGTTGGGGTGGATCCTGTGCCATTGCCGTACTTGATGATAGGGGGTATTTCCGAACTGGTGTATGGACACGACCACGCACCATCAACTGCATCGCCGGAAAGAGTTGTACCGTTCCAGACAAGCTTGCGCATGATAGTGTTGCTTGCTACATATATGCTACTATTTTCATCTACCGCAATCGAGTTCGTAACGTACTCGCCATCCGCGAACCGGTAAAATGATGTAGATAAATTGTTGAGGTCGCGGTCTATAACGGCAACTCCATTGCTAAGAGTTATGATAAGATGGCCATCATAGGTCATGGAAAGCCCCCATAATTTTAGGTTATTTGGATGATTGGCACCCTCGATCGTATCGATTACATCTTTCATCATGTAGCGTTTAGTTATGCCTGAGGATGGGTTGTTCGGATCGCTTAATGCAAATGCATAGATGCTATCATTGTAATTTGTATAGATTACATTATCGTTATCGACTACCGAGTATGCCCCATTCCCGCCGCGGGCTCCGTAATTTGCACCCCAAAGGCTTGTCAAGTAACTATCCATCGATGTTGTGTTCATTCCCACCGCAGACGACTTGCCGAAAGTACTTAAATTTTCATCCGGGATAGGGGGGAATGTACCATTTGACGCATCTGCGAGAGCCTCATATTTTGCTTCCACATTCCACTTTCCACTTGTTTTATTAATGTAGCTTACACGATCGGTGCCAACTGCCCACATATAGTTTTTGTTGGTGGAGGCATAAGTTTGGATGTTTATTGGGCCGCCATAGACAATCGGTCTCGTCGTTGGGGCCACCGTGAAAACACTGGGAGGGGGGCCGTAGGGTGTAGAGTCGCTCTGTGAAGAGTCAATATGTGTGATAGCATAAAGTGGGGATGCCAAATAGGGATTGACGACTGGTCCGTTAACATTAGTGGTCTCTTGGGCTTCAGCGGTTTGGATAATACCAAAGAGTACGATAGAGCACACCGAGAAAACGATCGTTAATATTAATTTTCTATTTGATTTCATCTGATCTACTGTAGTATTCATCAGTTACACCTTTTAATTTATTTAAAAATGTACAAGATATTATTAATAAATAATATTTAAAAGTATACCCGTTATATATCTTGTCTAAAAATCTATTTTTTTTGAAAAGAAAGCATTAAACGATTTAGAGCATCCATGATAAAATGATTGAACAGCTATCTAGTTTTGGTCCAAATGTTTGAATTATCTTAACCCTAAAATGCATAGTTTTTGTGCCAAAATCTATGGATCAAGGATACCTAAAAATCCTGTTTTTTTACTGAAAGAAAAGAGTGGAAACTAATCGTTTTTCCAGAACTTTGGGTACAATACCCAATTTGTTTTGGGATCAACTCAATAAATTAATTAAAGTAGTTGCAACAAACTTTCCTAAAAATGTAATCTATATAGGGTATCTCTATTAGGAACTAGTTTAGAGTTCTGTGATAGAGATATTATATAGATATTTTGCAATCTTTTTTTAATCTGACTGAATTATTCTTTTAAGCGGGATATAGATTCATGGTAGGCCCAAAAAATCTGGCGGTTGCAGTATCAGAGTCTGAAGTTACTTCTTTGTTAGCAAATGAACCTATTGCATACGCTGAATTGGACTTAAAACCTGCATAAATGTCTGGCGGTGTTACTAAATGGCTATCTGTTCCTGTAACACTTTGACCAGGCGCAAGCCCATTTGGACTGATTTGCTTTGATCCAAACATATCATCTTTAACAGTTATAGGCCCTGCAATATCCACATCCCCTGTATTGGTTACAGTATAATCATAATCGAGAAGATCTCCTACTTTGAAATAAATTTTTGGATCTACTGAATTTTCTATCTTCAAACGTGGATATATGTCATAATGTACACGAATTGGGCCCACTATTGAATTGAAAACTAGATCACCATTTCCCAAATACTCCGGAATTGCGAATGCTCCGTTTCCGAAGTTCTTATCTCCGAAGATAGTATGATGCACGGTTTTGCCTGTATCCCAATTAAGTCCGAGTACTTCCCTCCCATATGGTAATCTATAACCAGTCATAAGAGCCATATTACCCGACTGGCTGTGAATTGGAACCGAATCTGTTTCGACATCTGATCGTGCCCATACTGAAGACCATTGATGTGTTGATGTATTCCATTGAAAGCGCTCAACGCCATATGGTCCCGGATATGCAGGGCCCATAAGCGTGAGGTTAAGCATTAAGCTTTGGCCTTCAAGGTCAGGACTAATAGTTTCCGGGATCTCATTCGCCACAAAAGCTCCGTATCCATATACGATTACAGAAGAGTCCGTTTGTATCCATTCGGGAAGAGGTGAAAAACCGCAGGTTACTGGGATCTGACCAGCTTTGCGTTGGGATCCAGTGGGAATGTTGTCACGCCAGAATGCAACAAGGTTCATCTGCTTGGCACCATCGGTTATGACCACAAGCTTATCCGGATCATTGCCGAAACCCATGAGCGCGGGAGTTGTTCCTGTTCCATTCCCACGTTTACCGCCTGGAGGTACTACCGAATGAGTGTACGGGCATGACCAGGCACCATCGACTGATTTGTCAGAAAGAGTTGTACCGGTCCAGACGAGCTTGCGCATGAGAGTATTGCTCGCCACATATATACCATTATTTTCATCTATCGAAAGTGAGTTCGTAACTAACTCATCATCACCAAACGGGTAAAAAAACGCAGAAGAAGCGTTGAGGTCACGGTCTATAACCGCCACTCCATTGCTAAAAGTGATAACAATATGGCCGTCGTAAGTCATAGAAAGGCCAGATATTGTTGTGTTTGCTTGGTGATTAGTACCCTGAATCGCAGTCACTACATCTTCTAGCGCATAGCGTTTTATTATGCCTTTAGAAGGTTCATTTGAATCGTTTAAAGCAAATGCAAAGATGCTAGCATTGTAATTAGCATAGAGTACGTTATCTTTATCGACTAACGAGTATATCCCATTCAACAAGCGATCTGAGTAATTTTTACCGAAAAGGTTTTTCAAAAAACTATCCATAGAGCTCGCGTTCATTCCTACTGCAGACGACTCGCCGAAGATACTGAAATTTTCATCCGGAATAGCAGGGAATGAACCTTTTGATGCATCTGCGAGTGCTTCATATTTGTCCACAGCAGTCCACTTGTTGTCGGCCTTATTAATGTAGCTTACGCGATCGGTGCCGACTCCCCACATATAATTCTTGCTAGTGGATGCAAGAGTCGCGATGTTTATTGGGCCGCTATAGACAATTGGTCTCTTCATTAGGTCCACAGTGAAAACACCCATGGGAGGACCTGGAGGTGCTGAATCTGTCTGGGCAGAGTCAAAATGTGTGATAGCATAAAGTGGGGATGCCAAATAGGGATTGACAATTGGTTCGTTAACATTAGTGGTCTCCTGGGCTTCAGCTATTTGAATGCCTCCGAAGAGTGAGATAGCGAACATCGAGAAGATACCCATTAATATTAATTTTCTATTTGATTTCATCGGATTTTCTATAATATTCATAAGTTGCACCTTGGAATTTATGTAAAAATGTACAAGATACAATTAATAAATATTATTTAAAAGTATACCCATTATAAAACTTCTTTAAAAAATTAGTAAACTACTATGGGCTAAGAATTATGAGTATGATAACAAACTTTTGTTTTTAGGTTTCATGATGCACAGTTTTTTTTGTGAGATAATCTATGTATTATACTCATTTTTCAGCCAAAATCACCGAACATCTTGACTGGATTGGGGCAATTTTTCATAGCTTTTATTAAAAGATATGCTATGCTCAAAGGCCAAAAAGTTGCTATATTTGTCGTGCAAAGGATAAAAAAGTAAATGAAAATTAAGTAACTATTTAACCTACAAATCTGATTCATTTTATTTAGATAAATTATTTTTATTGTGCCGAGCTTCTGATTTGCGGGTTAATTTCAATTGCTTTGTCAAATGCTTTTATTGATTCATCTGATTTATTTAAATTTTTTAGAGCATTTCCTTTATTATTCCAAGCCATTGAATACTTTTGATTAATTCCAATTGCTTTGTCATAGATTGTTATTGCTTCATCATACTCCAAGCTTCTGATTCCGATGGATTAATTTCAATTGCTCTAGCATATGCTTTTATTGCTTCATCAGAATCACCTAATTTACTTAAAGTAACTGCTTTATTGTACCAAACTGCAGAATTATGTGGGTCAATTTCACTTGCTTTGTCATATGCTGTCATTGCTTCATCATACTTGTTTAAATTATCAAGAATAACTGCTTTATTGTACCAAGCTTTTGAATTCTGCGGGTTAATGCCAATTACTTTATCATATGCTTTTATTGCTTCATCGGATTTATTTAATCTATTTAGAGTAACTGCTTTATTGTACCAAGCTTCTGAATAAAGCGGATTAATTTCAATTGCTTTGTCATATGCTTTTATTGCCTTCCCGGGTTGATTTAATTGGCCTAGAGCATCTCCTTTGTTGTTCCAAGCATCTGTATTTTTTGGGTTAGTTTCAATCGCTTTGTCATATGCTTTTACTGCTTCATCGGAATCACCTAATTTCGCTAAAGTCACTCCTTTATTGTTCCAAGCATTCGAATTCTGCGGATTAATTTCAATTGCTTTCTCATAGGCTTTTATTGCTCCCTCATATTTTCCCAATTTGCTTAGAATGTTTCCTTTTTTGTACCAAGCATCTGAATCCTGCGGGTTAATCTCAATTGCTTTGTCATATGCTTTTATGGCTTCATTGTACTTTTCTGAGCGCATCAGCTCGCTCCCTTTATGGACCCAAACATTTGTAGATTGTGTCGCGCTTGCAATCCCTACTAAACAGAATCCCATTAAACAAAAAATTACACAAGCAAATCCTATTTTGATTGATTTTCTTTGATCCATTTTGTTTCTCCAACTTAATTTTTTTTCTTTGAATATAACAAAATTTAGTTTCCATATAAATAGATAGTCGTTTATTTTGATTGTTGCAAAGTGAACACGTGATTTAGTCTTTTCTAATTACATATCCCATAGATCTTATCCATAAATGATACCCATAGGGTATTATCAAAAATAAACGAATCAAAAAACCAAAAAGTGCTGTAGTAATGCTGAGCAAATGCATTTGTGGGTTGTATTGAAAAAAAAATCAAATTTCAAAAAAAGAAACCATGAATAAATTTATAAAGTATGGAAATCAATATTACGTTGCAGAACAGATAAATAACATTCATGAAGTAAATACGATACTTTTGATGTGTGCAGCATCAGCAGTATTTCTCAAACCAATTAATGATAAACTTTGATTTCATAATGGTTAACTTTTTTAAAGCTCGGACCAATACTACATAGTCCATTATGTTGTAAATGAGCATGATTTGAATATCTATTTACTAGCTATACTATCTTTGATTAGATATCACACCTTTAACAATTTTTTATGTCCCGATAGCCTAACGAACTATCAAGTGTCTTTGAACTAGACTCATATTTAAGCTCATCAGCAACCAAATTCTAACCACTTGGATTTGTCGTTATTTTTTGATCACCATTATTAAATAGAATAGATTTACAACTAACTATTCATAATTCAATGGAGCTGTTTTTTGGCAATTTATTTATACTCGTCTATCAACTCCTACCCCCGCTCCAACACCTGCTCCAATGTCAAAGCAAAAAAGATCCAAACAACGTTGAGAAATAATATTTACTTAGGACTATTAAGAATATTTTGATAGTCCCATTTAAATTCTACCCGTTTTCATGATCTTTGCAGAAAAGTAATGCTGAACATTTTATTACTTCTGGAGCGCTGAGAGTCATGAATTCCTTGTCCTTTAGGCTATGTATGATTGACTCCTAGAATCTTTTTGTTTTAGTTTGAACTTCTAAATTATCGCTTTGTTGTAAAATGATTTTTTTTGTCACCACGGTCATAGATGGTACTACTCACATCTGAAAGGTCTTTGATATGCACTGTAATTAAATAGAGTTAGCAATAGCTATTGTCGGATCATCTATTACATAGTATTGGTGCCTGATTATCGATATAATATATTCTCCAATAAGCGAATTAAATGGAATCTTATGCCTATCTTTACCCCGATTTTTGTGGAGCAATGCTAAAAATTCATGCTATGAATGTGATAGAATCTCGCATTCACTCATTCCTGGAATCCCATCCAAAAGACTTTCTATTAGAGGCGGTTTCATACTTGAAAGGATGTAGTTCTTACAGATTTTTCAAAGTTCGTCCTTAATTGAAAAATTATATCGTAATGGGGGGGTAGTATAGTCAAATGGTAAGTTATAAGATCCATTTGAGTTGTGGCAGCTGACACAATAAACAATATATTCCGGAATATCAGAGAGAACCTAAAGCAGAGTTTTAATCATCTAGATTCAAGAAGTAGGATAAAAACAAGAATCGATGATTTTTGAATTTCTACGAACTGAGTGTGTGGTCTAGAAGCATATCTCATCATTTAGTGCGTAGTGAAAAAAAGCAATTTGATTTGAGCTTTTTATTCGACGAATTTCACATTTGGTTTTAATTAAGCCTCTTAAGCAAAGCACAATTCTAAGCTACAAGTTGACCCCTGAGCCTAGCTAACGAACATCTTGCTTATGAAACAAAATCCGGATGGCTCAACTCGATTCTAGAGAGTCTCCTTCGTATTTTTATGTCTTTGCCTTCTATTTTTACTGCTCGTTTCATGGCGTAGGCAAAAGCCTTGAAGAGAGCTTCGATTTTGTGATGGTCGTTATCTCCATAGACGCTTGCATGTATCGTAATTTTTGCATTTGAGGCAAGAGTATCGAAGAAGTGCCTCACCAGCTGGGTATTGAACTGTCCCACATTAGGCGCCGCAAAGTCCGCTTTTAGGACAAGATATCTGCGCCCACTAATATCCACAGCAACGTCTGCAAGCGCTTCATCCATTGGAATTCTGGCTTCCCCAAAACGAGCGATTCCTACCATGTTTCCAAGTGCTTCTGAAAGAGCCTTTCCGAGAACTATCCCCATATCTTCCACTAGGTGATGCTCGTCCACGTAAAGGTCGCCCTCTGAACGAATCTTAATGTCGAATTCTGCATGTCGCGCAAAGGAAGTAAGTATATGATCAAAAAACCCGATTCCTATGCTGATATCTGCAATTCCGGTACCATCGAGATTTAGTTCAAGTTGGATATCAGTTTCTTTTGTCTTGCGGGATATTTTACCTGTTCTCATAGAGCATCACATTCTCTTAAATTAAATAAATACCTCGTATTTAGCAGCTTTTTGAATCCTGATAGTTTATTCCGGAAAATCAAGGTAATGAGCTAATCACTCTGCTGGAAAAAAAGACGGCATCCAATCAATCATACTTTGTGGACTCAATAGCTTCCTCAAGAGAAAATCTGCCTGTGTAAAGAGCACTACCTATCACTACCCCTAATGCCCCGGTTTTTTTCAGAATTTGTAGGTCGTGCAAAGAACTTACTCCCCCAGATGCAATTACAGGGATAGTGACTGATTCAACAAGTTCCTTTGTAGGGACAGGATTCACTCCTTGCATGAGACCTTCAGTATCTATATTTGTAAAAAGCAAACTTCCTGCTCCCAGCTCCTCAAACTTTTTGCCCATTTCTACAGAAGTTTGCGCGCACTCCTCAGTCCAACCTTTTATTGAGACTTTTCCGTTCTTAGCATCCAGAGCAACAGTTATGTATGCACTTCCAAATGAATTGACAAGCAGTTTTACCAGTTCCGGATTTTGGATGGCAGCAGTTCCAAGAATTACTCTTGAAACTCCTAGTTTAAGGAGCTCAGCGGCATTTTCAAAGTTTCTAATTCCTCCTCCTACTTGAATACAAACTCCTCTTTCCTTACAGACCTCTACTATCTTTTCAATAATTTGAGTATTTTTCCGTTCCCCTTCTATTGCACCATCGAGATCTACAAGGTGCAGGCACTCTGCACCTTTGTTAACCCAGTCTAAGGCAACTGAAAGAGGATTGTCTAGGGATATGATTTCACTACCAGGTACTCCCTGCACAAGCTGAACACACTTCCCATCCTTCATATCTACCGCAGGAATCACTGCAAAAACCAAGAATACCACTTCTCCAGCAAACTTATAGAATAATCATCCCATGTTCTCATATTGTAGGCCTTTTCTTTTCAGGGCATGATTCTTTCAATCGGTACAACAAGGATGTCTCTGGCACCTCTTTTTTTAAGTTTATTTACTATGGTAAAGATTAGGTTTGCATCAACAACTGCATGAACTGCGAGAATCGATTCTTCAGGAGATTTGCTGGATTCAACCTTCATGATTGTTGGCCCTGACATTCCAGGTAGCACTTCTTTTATTGCATTTAAAGAGGTTTCAGGAACATTCATCATGAGATATCGCCGTTCTTTTGCATTAAGCACACTTTCGAGCGCAGTTTTGATATCAAGAATTTTATCTTTTGTCCGTAAGCTCTCTTTATTAGCTATTAGATAAACTGTTGAGGAAAATACTTTGTCAATAGCTTTCATGTGGTTGATCATCAGAGTTGTTCCGGAACTTGAAATATCTACAATAGCATCCGCAATTCCTACATGTGGGGTAATCTCACAAGCACCGCTAACCTTTATGATGTTAATATTAACTCCCAGCTCTTTGAAATACTGATCAGTGATCTTCGGAAATTCAGTTGCAACTTTCTTGCCTTCAAGATCCTGAGCTTTCTCAAAATTAGAGTCTTCTAGCACAGCTAGTACAAGGTTTGATTTCCCGAATTTAAGGTCTAGAAGAGTTTCAACATCCGCTCCTCTTTCCGTAATAAGATCTATACCTGTGATACCAACGTCAGCAGCCCCATCCTGTACGTACTCGGGAATATCACTAGCTCTGGCAAAGAGAATGCTGATCTCCGGATCTATGGTCTTTTCAAAAAGTTTTCGGCTTTCGGCTCCTCCTCTGATTGGGAATCCTGCATCGCGAAAAATAGATATTGTGGGTTCGTGAAGGCGTCCTTTATTGGGTATTACAATGCGAATCATCTACTCTGCCCCCTAATATGTTCTCTACTGGGAATTTTTTCCCGAGTGTGTTCATCATAATGGAATGTTTATCCAAAATACTCTTTTACAATATAGACTTCACGGTAGATTTCACGGAAAACTTATGTGCTAAAGATTAGGCGTAAAAAGAATAGTTCTTATGTAGTTGTAATTTAATGAGATCAATTTCCAGTAATCCTTAAATATCGATATCAAACTTGAGTTATATCTTTACCCTGTTATATGTACTGTTTCTTCCATTATTTAAAAATTTATTTACTTTTAAAACAAGAAATTTCACTTTTGATTTAGGGATAAATTATGAAAATATCAGCAAATCGAAATCTATAGTAGTGGATCTTTTCATTTTAAAGGGGATTTCTACGTTTCTTTGTGTATGAACTAACTAAAACTCACTATAATGATGATGGGATTTATCGAGCTATAGATACAGGTATTATAACGATAGTAACTGCTGTCAATACCAGAGGTAAATCTTTGAAATAAAGACTCTTAGATTAGATCAATATTGGCAACAAAAATTGGATTCTGTAAAGTCTCGAAAAGATCATTTGAAGGACAAAAGATAGGTTAGGTCCTAAAAAAAGTAAAAGATACCTTAGAGTCCACAAGACTTATAGAATGATGGAATATAATAAATCCAATCAGTTTAGGGATTTTCAACGAGAACTTCCCCGAAAAAATCGTGGATAATGCCAAAGCCAATACTTTGATTATAGGAGATTTGAAAATCAAAACATAGCTGAATCTAAAAACAAAAAGGAACAAAAATGCATTTTCAAAGTAGATCAACTCCGAATCAAGGTTACCTTTTAGCATTCATCATTTTTTTAGCTTATAAGTACGAACTTATAGGTAAACATTCGATAAAAATCGATGTATCTGTACTTTCAAAGAGCTTTATGTTTATGGAACTCGAAAAGAGATGCTTCTTTGGGAAATGACTCTAAATTTCGATTGTGAAAATATTTTTAATCGAGATAGGAATAGTTCAATTCATATCATGAAACATTTACTATCGCAGAGTGCTTTGTAGATAACCTATCAATATTCTGTGGATACACTTCGACAAACAGTCTAGGCGGTGTTTATAAATAGAGGTATTCCTAATTAAATGCCTTGTGTACGTGGAAGGAGCTCGTTCCCCGATGCATCAGTGGGTGGAGGGATAGTTCACAAATATAGACTCTTGATTCATATACTCACTTACTGCAGATGTACCCCAGAAGGCGATCCATTTTTTTCCAATATGGCAGAGCTTAAAATTTATCTGACATTCAATGAATAATACTTGACTAAGAGGTACACAAATTTTAAATATATGTACGTACGCAGAATTTCGGGGATATAATATCATTGATATGTTTTTTAGCAATATATGAGTTCATGAATACTAAGTACTGAAAGAGCAGAGTTTTAATGTTAACTGACCGCAAAATAGTAAAAGAATAACATCAACAGTACTAATCAAACTACTGTTAATTTTGAAAAAAGAGGATCCAAAATGGCCCGGAATATCAAAGTAGAGGAGCTCTTGCAAACTCCGATTGAGAAACAACAAATTGAGCTTGTAGAACGCAAAGGGATAGGGCATCCTGATAGCATATCAGACGGATTGGCCGAAGCCGTAAGCCGTGCACTATGCAGGGAATACATCAATAAATGTGGGGTTGTACTCCACCACAACACAGACGAAACCCAGATTGTAGCTGGAAGGTCATGTCCCAGATTTGGGGGCGGAGAGGTGCTGCAGCCAATATATATTTTGCTGGTGGGCAGAGCCACAAAAGAGTTCGAAGGTATCGAACTTGCTACCGAGTCTGTAGCTCTTCAAGCTGCAAGGAGATATCTTAAGAATATTCTTGTGAATATGGACCTTGATCGAGATGTAATCATGGACTGCAAACTCGGAAAAGGTTCTTCAGATCTAAGGGATGTATTCAAAAGAGATAGGGTTCCTATTGCAAATGATACTTCTTTCGGTGTTGGACATGCTCCTTTTTCTGAGCTTGAAAATCTTGTTTACAATACAGAAAGGCAACTCCTCACAGATCTGAAATCACGCATTCCTGGAATCGGAGAGGATATGAAGGTCATGGGATTGAGGGATGGGGAAGATATAACCCTTACAATATGTAGTGGCATGATTGGGAAATATATCGACGACTTGGACAGTTATATGAGTATCACTGAAGAGATGAAGGAGTATGTAGGGGAACTTGCAACTTGTTACACTGAACGAGATGTTACAGTCTTCATTAACGCAGGAGATAACCTGGAAGCATGTAGTATTTTCCTCACAGTAACCGGAACTTCAGCTGAAATGGGGGATGACGGTTCCGTTGGGCGCGGAAACCGTTGTAATGGCTTGATAACACCAAACAGGCCTATGAGTATGGAAGCTACAAGCGGAAAAATCGATCAACCATATAGGGAAAATCTACAACCTTCTAGCAACTCAGATCTCCCGTGATATTGTAGAAAAAGTATCAGACGTACAGGAAGTCTATGTTAGACTGCTTTCCCAGATAGGAAAACCTATTGACAAGCCACTTGTAGCGAGTGCTCAGATTATTCCTAAAGAAGATACTTCTTTTGAAAAGGTTAAAGCAGAAACTGAAGTTGTAATTGATGACTGGTTTTCTAATGTGACAAAGATTACAGAAATGGTGATTAAGGGGGAATTAAATACTTTCTAGATGCGATTCCCATTTTTATATCAGTTATTTATATTGTGGCAATAAATATATTTCTATCTCAGTCTAGTATCCCACTAATTTCTGTGGGGTTGGTAACTTCTCAGATAACTGTTATTAACTAACTTATTTAGATTTTAAGCTACTTTTGCTCCATAAAATGAAAATATTTCCTGCAAATATTTGTGTCTATAAAATAAGATATAAGCTTTTTTTGTATGAAGTATCGTCAAAATTTATTTAGGGCAATGAAATCGTCAACTGTTTAAGAGTATTTCGATAAACCGTTTGATTTCATCATATGCTTTATGATGGTATCTAAATCACTTGTAAAATCAGAGGTTTGATCGAAATTTTCTGAAATATCTCTTTTTTGAGTTTGATATGTCGGTACTAATGGTGATCATGTACATCTTTTCTTTGGTGATGAACCAAAATATCTTCTTCCATAGTGATGCGGTATTAACAGTATCACAGTGAGGTAAATCTTTAAAGAGTACTCTGAGATTAAAAACAGTTATTTTTAGTGAACTTTGGAATATTAAATATTACATTTGGACTGTTGGTGATGATGCAACTTTCAGTATAAATTGAAATGTATTATAATACAATTTTGGGTTTGCTGTAAATATCTATTGATATTCTATTAAATAATTATTCTTCTCTGCATATTATTTTAGTGTGAAAGGAAATTTATCAAGTTCTATATTATAAAATGTTATAGTGGCTTAAATTCATAGAAATTACTATTTTTATTAAGTGGTATAAATATAACGTAATTTACTATAATTTTCCATCTCATTTAGGATTAAATAAGTCCTAGATTTTCAGAATTTGCAAATCTTATAATTTATTTGTTTAATTACATACACTAATAGCATTAAAAGGAGATATGATAATTATAACAAGTTGATATAATTAAATTACAATGCTGTGTTTCTATATTTTTTCCATAAATCACAGCAAACTTCTATGAAATATTTTATGTTGATGCTAATATATATCAATATATCTAGTATAATAGTATTTCAGGTTAAAATTTATTCCTAATTCCTAATAAATATTAGTTTCTTACTTATATTTCGCTGTACATTATATTTTCTGAATAATAATACTCTGATGGTACAATTTAAAAACATCAAAATCGGCAAATAATAACAACAGCTGATTTGCAAACAGATTAGTCTTTTAAAACAGAAGTTGGATCATCTATTTGTAGCTAAATATTTATTCAATGACTTGCCCGTTGAAAAACTAATGGTCTTAGAAATAATTGTATCAAATAATTGTATTAAATTATAAAAAATTTGGAGTGTATACAAATATGGGGAAACAAAAGTTTGACAGAATGAAAAAAACACTTAGCATTTTCATGCTAGTCTTTGTAGTAGTATCTATAACAGCTGTGACAGCTGTGGCACCACCCGACGGTCGCGGCGACGGTGGTCGTGGTCACGGTCACGGTGGGTGGGGCGGCGGCTTTGATGGCGGTTGGGGAGGACCTGGTTTTGGATGGGGCGGTCCATTCGGGTTTTACCCACCTGCACCCTATGGTACAGCACCTGGATCTTGTGCATGTGGACCTTATGGATGCTTCTGTGCACCTGATTACACATACCTTGTTCAGGCTATCATCGCCGACAACGGTTGGTGAAGTAAGCGATTATTTTGGCAAGTATAATAAATAGCTGATTGATGACTAGCCGAAAGATAAATTAATCTATCTAGGGAAGCTTATTGGCTAAAAAATAGGACTTAAGCATTTGAGGTGCAAGATCAAGTGCTATCTATGTTGCAGCACCAACTAAGCATAAGCGCTAAGTTGAACGAGGAGAGCATGGAAGAAAAATGGAAGGTGAAATAGAGCTTTCTGTATTTTCTTTCTTCTGTGTTTTTCATGATTATGCAATTCCATATAACTTTAATTTGAATATTTAGAGGATGCTCAACAAACCCTAAATTTTGTACCTGCTTATAAATTGTATATACTTTCTTGTGAAAATTAGAGGTTTATCGAAATCCTATTTACATTCAAAACTGACGTGTGAATATTCACATTCGAAGTTGGCTATGTTTTTTAGAAATCTAATTAATGTGTAGTTTATTATAGATAATCTATATAAAAGCTCTCAATTGGAATTTTAGCTTAAAAATATATTCTTTTTTTTCATTGATTTTGTCTTCACTTATTTTTTATTTTACAGCATCAACATTAAATAATACAAAATTTTACGTTCTCATGGCTAAAAATCGAGTAGTATATAAGGAAGTCCTCTTCTAGGATTCCCTCGAAAAAGATACCTGTATGGAAAATTCAACAATGTATCAATTTTCTCACTGCCACTTAATTGAAGACGTTGCAAAGTAGGTAAAACTTACTCTTTATATCAACAAAAGTTGGCACTTTAAGTACAGTGTTTCTGGTATGATTACAATGTTTATTGTGTGATAAAACTCTTTGTTGTGAAATGTTTTAGAGACTTTGATCCTTGATGAAACGATTTCTTCCCTAACAGAGGAAGAGGCTATTCTATCATATTTTTGTGAAAAAGGCCAGATAAAACTTTTCTTTAGAAAGTTTAACCATTTTATGAAGTACAGTTTTGAAGAGGAAGAAATTGCTCAGGTATGATGTTGCTTTATAAAAAAATCCTCAAACTCTAACTAGAACAAAACTAAGATCTATTTCATTCCAATTGAAGCTTCAAGATACTATAAGCATGTTTATTATAATCCTAAATATCAATATAAAGATAATTTTGATAAACCTATAATTTTCACGAATAATTTTATATGCTCTTTCTAAATATTACTGGGATTATACAATTTATCGAAATGCTCTACAACAGATAAGGTGGATATAGCAATGGTTGGAATCCATTCTTTTTTATGACTCCAAATTATGATATTAATTCTGGTTTTTTTGAACTTATTAAATATATAGAAGCTTTGCTAAAAGTAAATGCTGATATAGAATCATATTCTGTTGATGAGATTATGATTTGCTCCTTAATTATGCATATATATGGTTTCTCTTAAAGCAAAATCAATCAGCTCTTATGAATCGAATGCAGTAATCAATAAGAAAGTAGACATTGAGAGAATAGATCATGTGCCAATAAAATGTGGAAAAGGAAGGAGACATCAATGCAAAAATGGCAGATAAACTCAGTTTTCTGTGCCTGAATGGAAGAATGGACAGGTTGTAAATGTATCTGAAAAACCAAAATATTAGAGATGATTCATTCAAAGAACTATATGAAAAAAGAGCGGAATGCTAGAATATATATGGTGATAGTAAGAGTACAGTATAATTTGAAGTCTGATGAGTAAAAAGGTGAGTAGTGAACTCTACTAGTTCCTAACTTAATTGTATATCAATTAATTGGTGCTTACAAAATTACAAAATAATGTTCAAAACAAGAATTTCTTTGGAGGATATTTTGAAAAAAACATTTGTTAAATCAGATCACAGATTTTAAGAACTAATTTGCGATCTTCCAATTAAATATCAAATTTTTACGAGTAATTTATGTGCCATTCATATGCAAATTACGAAATTTAGAAGTTTATCGAAATCCTTTATAAAACCCAGAATAGTCGATTAAATAATTTCATTGGCTTTATATTCTCAATTTCGAAGCAAAATTTTCCCACTTCAGAAAATACTGAATAAAATTATAACTTTTCCCAATTTTGTATTAATTATTCTTTTAAATAATGACTGTAGAAATAAAAGCAATTTTTCATGATTTCCATTTTTAATAAAGATGGTATATAACCTCATTTCTGAAAAAAAACATGTGGATTTATGAGCTATTTATCAACTTGTGCGATATACGTTGTCTAAAGAAATATGGAATTATATTTCATTAATCCATTTATTATTAAGGGTGTAATAAGGGTCATTTTTTGGGGTATTTTTGTTAAAATAATGATTAATTATGAGATAATACTCCTTATAAAATATATAATGTATTGAACTATCTAAACTCATTTTCAGTCAAAAATTGTTTCGAGTAAATATTAGTTTCTTACTTATATTTCGCTATACATTATATTCTCTGAATAATAATACTCTGGTGGTACAATTTGAAATCTAGTAAATCGGCAAATAATAAAATTTTAAAATTTATCAGTACTCATTTCTTAAAAAAAAGAAATTTGAGTATTGATTCGCGAACTAATCTTTGCTCAGTGTACTTGCCGATTGGAAGTAAATTGAAAAACCAATAGTCTTAAAAAAATAGTATCAAACGGAACAAAAGTTCGGAGTGTATACAAATATGGGGAAACAAAAATTTGACAGAATGAAAAAAACACTTAGCATTCTCATGCTAGTCTTTGTAGTAGTATCTATAACAGCTGTGGCAGCTAGTGCAAGAGATGGCGGTCGCGGCGACGGTGGTCGTGGGGGTCACGGTGGCTGGGGCGGCGGCTTTGGTGGCGGTTGGGGAGGACCTGGTTTTGGATGGGGCGATCCATTCGGATTTTACCCACCTGCACCCTACGGCACAGCACCTGGATCTTGTGCATGTGGGCCTTATGGATGCTTCTGTGCACCTGACTACACATACCTTGTTCAGGCTATCATAGCCGACAACGGTTGGTGAAGTAAGCGATTGTTTTGACAAGTATAATAAATAGCTGATTGATGACTAGTCGAACCATGAACTGACCTGTCTAGATGGGTCTGAATTGGCTATGAGATAGGGCTTACGCATTTGAGATCCCAAATTCAGTACAATATACGTTGTGATTTGAACATATATTATAGGCAATTTAATCTTTAATGCTACTGATTTTCTCGTTTAACCGCGTAAGTCCTATATAGCTGTAAAACCGATGATAATTTGTTACGCATAATCATGAATCAAATTATGGAAATAGAAGTCGCTTAATATCTTAATATATATAAGATATCTTTTTCTGGCAGGACTTATTTATTTGAGGAGAACAATAGAGCATAAGCAAATTGTCATAAATGGTATGATTTAGATTGTTGAATATTACGATTTTGATTGTTCATTTAGATCTTTTGGTCTCATGCGATTTGTTTCTCAGTTTTTGCTTGTGAGTCCTACTTTGTTACTAGTTGTTAACCGTTCAAGCAATTAGCCAATAGTTCTACATTTATATTATTAGGTTTATAGTTCTATTGGAATGAATTAATATGTTCTAGAGCTCCTGTACCCTATTCTTCTCCAATTCACTAAATAATCCGAATGCCTTTCAAATTTCCACTTTACAAATAAAAATTTGTATTAAACTTTTCTTTTGTATTTTAGTGCTTATTCCAACAACTTGGTGTTTTTCCGTGAACTTTGACTTTATTTAAATAGATCCCCCCAGCTTGCTGTGGGTATGGAATCTTCCTTATATCAGTAATTGTTTCACTTACTGCAGATATACACAAGGATGCTATCATTTATGGCAGTAGCTTAAAAATGAATCAAATTTTCAATGAATAATTGTGGGCAAATAGGCAAACAAAGTACTCAAATATGTACATTTGTAAAATTCCAATTATAGCTTACTGACTTATATTTTTGAGACACATTTGCACTATAAAAATTGATCACTTCATTTGGAACCATTATGTCCATAAAGTAATAATATCACCTAGTTTTTTTGTATTA
>CAWKGG010000078.1:0-12542 GCA_963848985.1 uncultured Methanosarcinaceae archaeon | reverse complement strand
AATCTTTTCTGGTGTGTCACAAAATCACCTGCCCCACTTCTTAATGCTTGATGGTCTGCGCCCGTCCTTCATTTCCAGTTTTATGATCCTAACGTTGGATGGGGAAATAGGTCTTGGGACTTCAGTGCCATCCACCTTGGTGGAAATTACCCTGTCCACATAAATAATGCCATCCTTAAGGGAAACAACCTGGACTTTTCCTTCAGTGTTCTTGAAGTTTCCGCGCATGACCTTTACAGTATCTCCTTTAATGACTGAAGCGCTTCTTGTACCATATTCCTTAGAAAGTTCATCACTTAACCTCGCACCCATTAATCTCTGCCTGATGTGGAGAGGCGCGCTGTATCTTGCCTTTCTCTGTTTTCTGGGCTGTTTAGATACCATAGTCGCTACCTCAAACAATAATAGATGCTGTGGTCCCGATCTTAGGATACCTCTCAGCTACTTCCCTTGCAACTGGACCTTTTATATCCGTACCTTTAGGAATTCCTTCTTCATCCGTTATCACCATGCCGTTATCCTCAAAAGACACATGAAGCCCGTCAGGACGACGGAATTCTTGTTTCTGACGAATCACCACTGCAAGAAGAACCTGCTTCCTCATTTCGGGTGTGCCTTTCTTTACAGAGACGACGCACATATCTCCAATTCCTGCGCAGGGCATCCTGTTTTTGACTCCTCTGTACTTCTTGACAGAGATAATCTCAACGACCTTGGCTCCTGTATTATCAACACAGGGAATCTTGGCGCCTGCGTTCAAAGCCCTTGGGATATTGGAACGTATGCCTTTCATTTGGGCACCTCCGCTTTGACTACTACGTAGGACTTGGTCTTGCTTAGACGTCTGCATTCCACAATCGTTACAATATCACCTATTTTTGCTGTAATGCATGGTGGGTTGTGTGCGTGAACTTTCGAGCGTCTTTTCTCGTATCTTTGGTATTTTGGCACCATCTTCATGTATTGCCTTTCAATAACTACCGTATTGTTCATCTTGCTACTGACCACGGTACCCACAAGAATTTGACCTCTCACAGAGAGTGTTCCGTGGAAGGGACATGATGAATCTTCACAGTCTTTTGATGGCGCCTGTATATTCAATCCAATATCTCTTGCCATGAGTTTAGCCCCATTTACGTAATTTTTTGATGTTCTTGATCCGATTTTCGGGTTGTGATAGCAACAGGTTTCCCTGAATTTTGACGAATTCATCGAATCTATGGCCTTTTTCAGAGAGCTCGGCAGGGATTCGAAAGAGAAATTCCGAATCCGCCTTTGGAATCTTCAGTTCCCTGGACTTTGAGTTTTCAATGATTAACATATTCTTTGTTTCATTTATTACTCGTCCATGAATTCCTGTTAATACTGGATTAGTGGAATGAATCAACTTAATTTCTAGCCCTATCAATTCGTGGTAGATGAGGGTAGAAGGTATAATTTCCACTTTAGATTTCATTTAGCTCATTCTGAATTGTCTTTATCCGAGCAATAGTTCTTCTGATTTCTCCGATTCGGCCTGGGTTTTCTGGAGACCCACCTGCAGAGGTAAGAGCACGTTCCCTGACAAGCTCGTTTTTAAGGGTCTCAAATTCGTCAACCCTTTCATCAATTGTCATGGCCCGGATTTCGCTGATTCTAAGAATTGCCATTTATTCCTTAGCCTCCTTGTGAACCCGCGCCATAGGATGCCAATAATCATAGCTCTCATGCTTATGCTGCCAGACACCATTGACTTGTCTGCGGACTTCTTCCGAACCCTCTACATAGATAAGTTCAGCTTCTTCAATGTCCTCGGACGCTTGAGCCTGGGGTTCTTCTTCAGCTTCTTCAAGCTCTGCAACTTCAATTTCCTCTACTACTTTTTCGACTGCTTTTTTGGGTACTGCCGCAGAAGCTTTGGGTTTTGCTGCGCGTTCCTTTTTAGGGGCCTCAGCGGATTTCTCAGCCTGTTTTTCGACGGGTATTTTGGCTGGCTGCTCAGTGACAATTTCATTTAACTCCTTGATCCTGTATGAATCAGGCAGGACGACACCTGGCTGAATGATCCGGACTTTACAGCCAAGAGTCCCGAGCTTTTTGATTGCTACCGCAAACCCTCGTCTACTACCTCTTCAACAGGGTTTCCGGAGTGCTTTATGTATCCATTAATGAATTTTTCAACTCTTGACCTAGCACCTGTAAGCTTTCCTGAGATTACAACTTCACATCCAAGAGCTCCTGCATTCATGACTGCACGAAGAGTGTTGTGCCCGGCTTTCCTGAAGTACCAACCTCTCTCAATTGAAGCTGCAAGTCTTGAAGCCATCATCTGGGCGTTAAGTTCAGGTCTCTTGACTTCTTGGGCATCAATCTGCGGGTTTTCAAGATTGTATTTGATCGCAACGTCCCGAGTAAGTTTTCGAATAACCTTTCCAGCTTTTCCGATTACCATTCCCGGCTTTTCGGAATAAATAATAATCTGAGTGCCCATTGGGGTCCTGTTAAGCTCCATACCACCGTATCCAGCCCTGTTCAGCTGCTCTGCAAAATACTCGCCCATGGAAGCCTTGACATACCCATCATTAACGAACTTTTTTTCTATTGCCATTAGCGCACCTCAGAAAGGATCATCTCGATATTTACAGTTTCGGTATCTTTGGGAGTAGCCCGTCCTCTGGCCCTCGGCATAAATCCATGAATTACCCTTCCTCGCTGAGTTGCAACATGAAAGATATACATGTTTGCGGGTTCAAGGCCTTTATACTCTGCATTACTTTCTGCATTTTTTAGAACCTTGAGAATTTCCTTTGAAGCATTGACCGGGTACCTGCCAGCAGCCATGGGACCTTTTCGGTGTCCTGTTCCATCGTGATGTCTTTTGAAAGGTACTGCCTGTTTCAAAGCAATTACGGCCTCTAAAAACTTCCTTGCTTCAGCGACCTTCATGCCCTTTATTTTACAACAAACCTCTCGAGACTTTTTAGGTGAAATGTGCAGTTCTGAACCCATAGCCTTAGAGGTTATTTCAGGATCTCCCTTGATTGAATAATCAATTTTTGCCATTCCCTTTCACCTCACTTCAATGGCACAAACTTGCTTGAACGAGTTGCTCCCACACCTGCACTACCATGTGTAACTTTGGATCTTGTGGGCGCAAATTCTCCGAAACGATGCCCGATCATTTCAGGCTGAAGATCCACACTTACAAATTGCTTTCCATTGTGGATTTCAATTGCCTTTCCGATCATTTCCGGAAGAATGATCATATCTCTATGATGAGTCCTGACCTTCTGTCCTTCCTTAAATTCGTGCAAAACTTTTTTTTGCCCATCTGTAAATCCACGTTTGATGCTCCTGCGCTCTCTCGAAGGCAGGAGTTCTGCAAACTCTTCAAGACTCAGTTCCTGAAGTTCGGAGATGGTTTGCCCGCGATAGGTGTACTCACCCTTTCTCTTAGGTAACCTTGATGATGATTTTTTTACCATAACGAATACCCCTCATCAACGCTTCATTCCTGTCCTTCTAGCTGCAATTAGTCCGACCTTTCTTCCTGGCGGGGCGTTCCTGCTAACAGTAGTTGGTTTTCCGGGATGCTTCCAGGCACCTCCACCGAATGGATGATCACGCGGGTTCATGGCAACACCTGAAACCCTTGGATACTTCGCAGCTCTTGTTTTCAGCTTATGATACTTTTTCCCGGCTTTGAGCCATGGTCTGTCCACTCTACCTCCACCTGCAACAATACCTACAACTACCCTACAGCTTGGGTTAAGCCATTTGATAGTACCTGAAGGCATTGCCACTGCAGTCCTGTTGAGCTCATGAGTTACAACAGTTGCGTATACGCCTGAGGAACGAACAAACTTACCCCCATCATTTGGTTTTGATTCAATATTGCAGACAAAGAAACCTTCCGGCACCTTTCCTACAGGAACTATATTTCCTGGCTTGACCTCGGCATTTTCTCCACACTCAATTGTATTCCCGATTGCAATGCCCTCGGAAGCCAGCAAGAAAAGTTCTTCCCCGTTTTCAAAGGCCACTTTTGCGATTGGAGCTGAACGAGCAGGGTCGTGCTCTATACCTATGACTTTTCCCTCCAGGGAAGTATTTTCATCAACATGAGGATGCCTCAGATCTGCCTTGTACTTGTGAGAAGGAGCTCTGTAGGTTGGAGTACCCCTACCTCTGTTTTGTGATATGATTCTTTTACCCATGCATCACACCTCACAAGAGTCCTATCCGGGTTGCAATCTCGTGTGCTGACTCAGACTCTTCGAATGCCAAGATTGCTTTTTTCGTCCCCTTCATGGTGGTCATTGTCCGTACGGATTTTACCTTGAATCCATACAGCTTTTCAACATCCTCTACAGATCTGCTTTTTGTTTGACCTGGTGTTAACGACAAACTGGAGCTTGTTTTCATCAAGCAACATCATCGCTTTTTCAGTAACAAAAGGATAGTCAATGGAACTCATTCGAATACGGCCTCCAGTTTCTCAATTGCAGATTCTGTCCAGATAGTAAGGCGTCCCGCATGAGTGCCAGGTGCAAGAAGTTCGGCATTCAGTGAATTTACTGTTGTGACGTCTACCCCAGATAAGTTTCTCGCAGCCTTCAGTATAGGGGAATCTTCCCCTGCAACAATCAGGATGCTCTTTTTATGTTTGTATTTCCGGCCTCTGAGCTTCCCACGACCAGCTCTGATATGTCTCCCATATTTTGCCCTTATTACGTCTTCGTAGACTCCGACAACTCGCAGGAAGTCTATGACCTGCTTTGTTTTAACCAGATCTTCAAGCGTTTTTTCAGCAACAATAGGGAGCTCAGCTTCAAATACATGGCCTCTCAGGTTTACAAGAGTAGGATCCCGAGTTGCTGCGATTGCAGAGCGGATTGCATAGCGGCGTTCCTTGGTGTTGACCTTCTCTCTCCTGTCAGCTTGAGGTTTTGGCGGGTGGGCCCTTCTTCCGCCTTTTGCTTGCGGGACTCTTGCAGCTTTACTGCTGTTTATGAGTCTTGGAATTTGAGCAACGCCTCTTCCAGAACCCCAGGATCTTGCAGAAGTTTCCATTCCTGCATAGAGACGGGGACCATAGGGCTGGAGCCTATTTGCTTGTGCTGCAAGCACTGCCTTTTTGATCAAGTCAGGGCGATAGTCAGTATCAAACACGGATGGGAGTTTAATTTCCCTGATAACCCTTCCTGTAAGATCTATAGTTTTTGCCTTAGCCATTTTACTTCACCCCTGTTTTGATTCCCTGCTTATGTGAACGATATTTGGTTCTCCAAGGTCGACTTTCTTTGCACTAATCGGATCCCGAAGTCTGATAAGTCTCTTGGAAGGTCCGGGAACACTACCCTTGATCAGCACATAATCTCCTCGGATCAGGCCGTAATTCAGGAAACCACCATCTGGAGTGACTTCTGCTCCATTGGATCCAATCTTAAGTATGCGCTTGTTGAACTCTGTCCTCTGATGATATCCCATCTGACCCATCTGTGGGACTCTCCAGGAAACGTGAGCTGGATGCCATGGACCAAGCGTACCGATCTGCCTCAGACTACCCTGTCTTGAGTGCTTACCCTTCATCAACTGGATACCCCAGCGCTTGACAGGACCCTGAGTGCCTTTTCCGATGGTGATCGCAGCTGTATCAACAAATATTCCAGTTTTGAAAACATCAGTAATTCTTACGAGGGTGCCAAGAATTGACTTTGAGTATTCGAATTTAGTATTGAGATCCCTTGCACTGATTCCGGATTCCATGATATCGGGAGTCTTCTTGGGAATGCCTGTAAGGCTCTTTGGCAGAGTATATGTAACTGCTCTGATATCGCTTACATTACCTTCTTCAATCATTTTCCCAATGGTTTCAAGGGTTTCAATCAAATTTTCAGCTGCTGGGATATTGATCCTACGCTTAAGTTCAGGATCGAGATCTGCTGCCCACACTTCAGCGATTGCCCTCTCTCCGATACTGTCTTCTGTATAAGCTCGGATGGCTGCAACCCTGATTGCAGGAGTTTCGATTACAGTCACAGGTGCAGAGATCTCCATACCCTGTGTAAGGCTGTTCTTTGTATCATCAACCATGATTACGTGGGTCATTCCAACCTTATACCCTGCAAAACTCTGTAACCTTGGTTCACCGATAGCCTCCGGCCAGGCCCTAAACCGTGGAATGTGGCCTTTTGCCCTTTTTCGCGGACTGAATGCGAGTGAACCTCGTTTTGGTCGGTGTATGCTTGCCATATTTCTACTCCGTAAATTTTAATTTAGATACCAGCCCCTCCGGTCGACTCAACTAAAGTGACAAAAGAAAAACGCACTGGATTACCCGAAACGCTACCAGGTTAGGAGGGATGTCTTTCAGACCTGCCTGGCCAAAAAAGCCTCGAGCAGACCAGAGATTTACACTTCCAGTACCCTAATTCCTTCAGGCATCTGCATACGGCCCTTTCCCCCAGTCTTTGCGGAAACATACGCTTAGAAAGGACCGATTTTACGACCCCTGGCAGACCCTAATCTAGGTATCCAGCCCTGATTTGAAACATATAGCAATTTATTCGAAACTTCAGCATTCAGTAACCTGATCTCATACTCAGTAACCAGTACTATTACTTGAAACTTCAGTATTCAGTAACTGCAACCGCGACTCATCGAAAACCTAAACAGTTTCGTGCGATTTTAGGCGCATATAGCGCCAAAAGCGGGCGTTTCAAAGCATTGGCCCTTTGACACTCATGTTGATCCAACTTTTCTCACTGGATTTATCTTCAAATACAGAAAATTTCACCTAATCAACGGCAAAAATCCAATTTCCCAGAAGCTTCCAGGAACTTAGCATTGAGCAACACATTGATTTTGCTTAATAACTTCAAGCATAAAGATGCTTAAAATCTAAATCTTTGATGTACGTTGCCTGTAAATAGCATATCTAATATATAAATCCTTTGTGGAAGACTATAACAGAAAGAAGAAACGAATCAATGAAAAGTGAGAAAAAAAATGAATAAATTAAACAATTACACCCCACCTGGACAAGATATTGTGAACACATTGCAAATGTTAATCCAAAGAGAACTTCAATAATCACCTAAATTTAGTCATCTTCTGATAAAATTATATATAAAAAACTCGTGAAAATAGAAGGAGATATAAATTATCTCGAGTAAATGTCAAAATAATAAAAATCTTCACATCACAACCTGCGATTGAAAACAATTATGAAATGGTGAAATGTAGATTATGAAGGTTATATCGGAACTGTTGATAGTGGTACAACTTCGATGTCATTATAAAAAATGTTGAAGACCACATAAAAAATATAGAAAATATATATGATCAAA
The DNA here is from genome assembly GCA_963848985.1 of uncultured Methanosarcinaceae archaeon. Taxonomy (GTDB): domain Archaea; phylum Halobacteriota; class Methanosarcinia; order Methanosarcinales; family Methanosarcinaceae; genus Methanosarcina. The sequence goes on along the minus strand of CAWKGG010000078.1, from coordinate 5,211 downwards.
ATTATATTATTATTTAGGAGTAGTTATTGTACTTTTCACACCAGAGTGGTAGCGATAACGTATCCCATTGCTTGCAACAGAATTCAACACCAAAACTTTGATTCAATGCAATTTTTGCAATAATTTTACAATCTATATTGATTTGCTTTTATCTGTGTATAAATGCCTTCATATATCGCGCACTTTCAATGACAACAAGAAGATAATGCATCAACAAATCATAAACAGAAACAAAATGTCATTTGTTGATTCAAATGCAACAACGCCATTTTTTGATATAAACAAACTTTTAAAATCTAAAATTTTGTCATCATCTCTATGGAAACTCTGTTGTTTCATTCATCATATTTTATACTCAAGGTACAGCAATAAAAAACGCTTATGAAAGTCAAAACTACGAAAGTTATTCAATATTTCTGACAATTTAGACCACCAAATTTGTTTGGTCAGTGAAATTACTCAAAGGCAATTTGGCTTCCGCGATCAAAGTTACATTTGAGCCTTTGATGGCAATTCATTGATTAGTTTTGGAACGGTTTTTAAAAACCAAATCAATGGAAACCTTACTGCTCAAACTAATGATGAGATCAATAATCAGAAAAAAGTAAATTGAAAAGTACTTTTAGATCATTTGTGCCTGCTATATTGATAACTTCAATGCTCGTTTTTAAGAAAATAGAGTGTTTGATAATTCGAATGATTCGCCATTATGTTTATTTCAATTTATGCAGATAGCAGGTGGATTAGTATATGAAGATGGAAGAAGCATGAAATACAAAAGTATATCTTGAAAATAGGCAGGAATTATGGATTCAAAGTGGACATTAAAGGATCTAACGGCATTGAAGAAAAATTCTATAAATCCCAATATTTTGTCATTTGCATAAAATTAAATATAAATGACTAGTGAAGATCATAGGTTTATCGAAATCCTTTGAAATGCTATAAAAACATCAAACGGATAAAAAAATGAATGACCATAAGATAAGAAAAATGCAATCAAAGTTATGGTGTCGCACCCACAGCGAATAATGTGGTATGTAACTGCGATGGATGTAGAGGAATTTTTTAGAATCAAATATTTTCATTTGATATATGATCCTTTTTCCCCTAGGTTCCCGATATTCCACACAGTTTATTATTATAATATAAGTTAGGACATCGCTCACAGTTCCAATGTAAACTCCACTACTTCACAGTTTTCCATACAGTAATTGTTTTTAATTTAAAGTATTCTTTGAGATGATATGTTGTCATAGTTTTAATCTGTTGTAATATTTCTACAATTCGCATCACTCTCAAGAAAATATTATTGATTCCCCAAAAAGAATAGTAGTATATGACCACTATCAATATATATTGTGCCAAACTCAAAACCGTATAATTACCAATTTCAAAGCATATATGCTTCAAATAGTTGATGAGTCACTATCTCAAAGAAATTAGCATTATGTTTAATACAAAAAAACTAGGTGACATTATTACTTTACCGACATAATGGGATCAAGAAGTGATCTGTTTATTTATAGTGCAAATGTATCTTAAAAATATAAATCAGTTAGCTAATAATTGAAATTTTGCAAATGTACACGTTTGAATAATTTGTTTGCATATTTGCTCACAAATATTCATTGAAAATTTGATTCACTTTTAAGCTACCGCCATATTGAGGAAATGGATAGCATCCGTGAGTATATTTAAAGGAAGTGGAACAATAACTTTTATAAAGGAAGTTTTCAGCCCCCACAGCAAACCGAGGGAAATCGACCTAAAGAAAGTCAACATTCACGGAAAAACACCAAGTAGCTAAAATAAGCATTAAAAAAAATGAAAGAAAAGTTTTAATACAAATCTTCATTTGTAAAGTGGAAATTTGAAGGCATTAAGATTATTTTGTGAATTGGAGAAAAATAATGGATCAGAAGCTCTAAAAATCTATTAATTCAATCCAATAAAGCTATAAACCTAAAAATATAAATCTGAAATATATTGACAAATCGCTTGAATGATTAACAATTAGTAACAAAGCAGTACTCACACAGCTAAAACTGAGAAACAAATCGCATGAGACCAAAAAAACTAAATGAACTATCAAAATCGTAATATTCAACGATCTAAATCATAATATTTATGACAATTTGTTTGTGCTCTATTATTCCCTTCAAGTAAATAGGTCCTGCCAGAAAAAATATATGATAGATACTTAAAATATTAAGTGATTTCTATTTCCATAATCCGATTCATGATTATGAGTAATGCATTATCATCGATTTTATAGTTTATAGGACTTACGCGGTTGAAATAAGAAATCAGTAGCGTTAAAAATCAGATTGTCTAAAATATAAATTCAAATCACAACGTATATTTATACTGAATTTTGTATCTCAAATGCATATAGCCCTATTTCGTAGCCAATTTAGACCCATCTAGACAGGTCAGTTCATGGTTCGGCTAGCCAGCAATAAGCTAACGAGATATTGCCGAAACAACCGCTTACTTTTACCAACCGTTCTCGGCTATGATAGCCTGCGCAAGGTATGAATAGTCAGGAGCACAAAAGCATCCATAAGGTCCACAGGCACAAGATCCAGGCGCTGTGCCGTAGGGTGCAGGTGGATAAAATCCGAACGGATCTCCCCATCCAAAACCAGGCCCCCAGCCACCGCCAAAGCTGCCATCAAGACCTCCATAACCACCGTGACCATGACCGCCACGACCACCGCCATTATTTGGTACTGCACTAGTTGCAACTGCTGCCACTGATACTACTAAAAAGACTAGCACTAGAATACCAAGTGTTTTTTTCATCCTGTCAAATTTTTGTTTCCCCATATTTGTATACACTCCGAACTTTTGTTCCATCTGATACAATTTTATTAAGACTGTATGTTTTCTAATTTACTCCAAACAGCAAGTACACCAAGTAAATATTAATCCACCAATAAATTACCCAGTTTTGTTTTTAAGATAAGTTAATTGGTTAATTTATATACGATATCATTTGCCGGTCTAAGTGTTTTTAAATTGTACCATCAGAGTATTATTATTCAGACAATATAATGTATAGCGGAATATAAGTAAGAAACTATTATTTAGTAGAAACAATTTTTGACTGGGAAAACCTTTATAGTAGCCAGTGCGTTATATTTTTTTCATAAAGTAGTATTATTTCATAATGACCGCTATTTTTAACAAAATTACTCCAAAAAAATATGAAGTCATTGTAAATATGATAATATATAACAATTAAATACTCTAATTTATAATCTGTAGAGCATTATTTGATAAAGATATTCCAAATATATATATATATATATATATATATATATATATATTTAAAAGGTTAGATAATATCTAATCCTGCGTGAGAATGGCAAATCATGATAAATTGCTTTATTTCTACAATAATTATTTTAAATAGTAATTAATAAAAAATTGAAAAAAATTATAATTTTATTCGGCATTTTCTGACATTGGACAAATTTAGCTTCGAACTTGAAAATATAAATCCAAAAAAACTTTTAATTAACTATTAGTAGGAGTCAGGAAAGATTTCGATAAACTCCTAAATTTCGTAATTTGCGTATGAATGATGCATAAATTACTCGTAAAAACTAGATGTTTAATCGGGAGATCTCAAATCAGCTCTTAAAATCAATGACCAATTTGACAATTGTTTTTTGAAAATATCCTTCAAATAAATCTGTATTTAGAACATCGTTTTGTAATTTTTAAGCAGCAATAATTGATACGCGATGAAATCCAGGAACGCATAGAGTTTCCTACTAATCTTTTTATTCTTCTGACCTTAAATTATTCCTCTGACTTTAAATTATTATTCTTATTTTAAATTGGACAGCATCCTTTCATAATCTTGTCTTCTTTTGCTCCCCACCATTTTTTATATAATTCTTTGGATGGATCCTCTCAAATATTTTAGTTTTTCTGATACATTTACACCTGTATCTTCTTCCATTTAGCACAGGAAACTTAATTTACCTCCCATTTTTGATTGATAGCTTTTTCTATTTTCGCATTTTATTGACCCAGTTATCTATTCCCCAAATCCAGTCTTATTTATTGAGCATGGCACTTAATTAGTAAGACTTGACTTATTTTGGCTCAAAATTGGATTATATATGCATAAGTAAGGAATGAACCCTAACATCCACTGCAGAATATAATTATATATCAGCATTCTTTTTTGTACGGATTTTATATGTTTAATAATTTCAAGAGAATTAGCAGCAAAATCATTAGTAGTCATAAAAACAAGATATTTCCAACCATTGTGATACGCGTCAGATCTAGTTTAGAGGAGTTCTATAAACTGTTTAATTTCATTATATGGATATAAATAGCACAAGTGTCGGCCTGCAAACCGTGTTTACTTCCGTTTTCCCATCTCCGATTTCCGCGGCGTCAGCCAGCTGGAATTCGTCGATTACTCGATCGGCAACTGGGAATGCAAGTGCGGCAACCTCAAAGGCCTTCACCACCTGCGTTCGACTTGCCGCAATCCCGCAGTGCGGCGCGGCCATCAAGACCGATCCGTTCCATCCCGGCGACATTCTCTGCCACCATTGCGGCACGTTCAACCAGAATATTGTGACGTTCTGCAACAAGTGCGGCGACCCGGTGGGCCTCCAGCTCAATACGACCAGGCAGAGTGCGAAGAGCGGGGCATGACTTACGCGGCGCCGCTCAAGGTGACCATTCGCCTGACCGTGTACGCGAAAGACGCCGAAACGGGCCCCAAGAGCGTCCGGGACATCAAGGAACAGGAAGTCTTCTTCGGCGAGATCCCGCTGATGACGAATAACGGTACGTTCATCGTCAACGGCACCGAGCGCGTGATCGTCAGTCAGTTGCACCGCTCTCCGGGCGTGTTTTTCGAGCGTATCGCGGCCCAGGGCTATTTCCTCGGCAAGATCATTCCATATCGCGGCAGCTGGGTCGAATTCGAATACGACAACAAGAACCTGCTGCATGTGCGTATTGATCGCAAGCGCAAGTTCTATGGCTCGGTTTTCCTGCGCGCGCTCGGCCTCGAAAACCGACGAGCAGATTCTTCAAGACCTTCTACCGCATTACGGAAGATCAACGTCGGCGAATCGAAGCTCCTGTGGCAGGTGGACGACAGCCTGCTTGGCCTGAAGCTTTCGCACGCCGTCAACACGAAGACGGGCGAAACCGTGGTCCCGCAGGGCC
>CAWKGG010000077.1:0-4627 GCA_963848985.1 uncultured Methanosarcinaceae archaeon | reverse complement strand
AACACAACTGATAGCTATAGCATTGGTGACTGTATGAGCAACTATAGGTAATGACGCAACGCCAAAAATTTTTAAAGCAACGGATTTAGTCATAGTCCAAACTCCAGCTAGCCTATCATAAGGGAGTTGAAGGTGACTAATATTTGATATATGTATACTTAATTGATGAAGTCTTGCTTGCATAACGCCTCATTTTTAGATTTTATACGAATATATTAACTTTGCGCATCAATTGTCGTTTATTCTAAAATTAATAACTATTAAAAAAAATTATTGGCTTTGTTGGGAACTAATGTGCCAAAAATGGAAAAGGCACCTAGTGATTTATCCATAAGTGCCTTGGTTAGATATTTTTGCGCTAAAATACATCATCCACGGTGGATTTTGGATACCTCTGGTGAAGGCCAGTATACACTGATTTTATAACTTTCCTGATAAAAATGTTGCATATTTTCTAACATGTTTTTCTATTAATGAGTCATATTCAGGGTTACTATCACCAACAACTTTTTTTAATACGGCGCGCATAAATGCAGCATATCCTTCAAATCCAAGTGCAGCCCTTTGTGCAACCAAACGATCCACAATAGCGTCCCATCGATCCCTTTATGGAACCTTAATAGGATGTCAAAATGAGCTTTATCCATTAATTTTATTTGTTGCTTTAAAGCTTCTTCAGCTGCAATTCTATAAACAGAATCAGATGACAATACATCTTGCGGCATGGTTAGACCTGCTTCTTTTACAAAACTTTCAATCCACCCTTCCATTACGCAAATAGTTGAGGACAAAAGTTCTCCACAACTTCCATCTTGATCAGGCGTCAATTCCTCATTTTCAGTCACTTTTTCTCGTCTTTTCTAACTTAACGAATGATGCCTTTAAACAACGCTTACCAATATTTTGTATTCGGATAATATAATTTTCTCCGCTTTAAATTCTGGGTGTTCTTCAATTTCAATATGGATGTCGTGCCGTTTTACATATTGTTGAGGTCTAATTGAGCCGTCTAATGTTTTCTCTAATCTTGATAAATTATCATAAGACTCAAATACTCTGGCAGTCAGTCCAAATGAATTTGCAATATCAGGAGTTAACCCGATTAGATCTGCTAATTTTTCGACTTGAGGTGAGGAGTTATCTTTATTTAAGTATTTTCCATTGTAACTTTCCCGCTTGTAATCTAGAATCACCCGTTTTAATGCAAGTAGCCGAAACTTCACTTTTTAATCCGTGGAGATCGATAGCACAAACATCAGCTCTTTCCCAACACTGAGAACTTCCTTCAAATGCAATTCTAAAATTTATTCTAGCTGTCATATTAAATTACCTACCATTGTTTAAAATAGTTATATTATCATGTAGTATATAGTATTAAATGATTAAAGAATATGAAATTAAATTTTTGTCGTGTACAGATAATAACCTGAGTTTTGGGTTTAATCCGCTCAGAATCAACGATCTTTCTGCGATCTTGATCCTCCTTTCCCTTAAGAATAGCGCCTTCGGCTATTCTTTTCGGGAAAGAAGGATCAATCTCATCAGAAATCTTCGTTGATTTTGAGGGAAGAAACCCGAAACTCAGGTTAGCAAAGCATGTCATCAGACAATTTTAACCTGCACAATAGGAAAGATCTGGTCAAGCCTCGCTAGTTTTTTAAGGCAATTCCCAAATACTTAAAAAACAATCTTTCGATACAAGCATTCCTTCCACACACCTTATTGGCCTTTATCTTCTTTCTTAAATGCTCTAAGGATTGCTGTAAGTCTTGATCGATAAATTTTCCGAAAAATTCCATTTCATCATCTATAGTTCTAGGCAATAATTCACCGACATAGACTTTTTTAAATGGTGATCGCCTTTGCATACCATACTAGCATTTCCGGCGGTAAGATGAGCCACCTCTTTAACAGTCTTAGAAGATTCTCCAAGACGTGAAACCTTACGTTCAATTACACCATATTTTTCTAGCTGTTTGAAGAAATTTTCACCACGCCTACGTAATTTGGCTATTGTTAGAGCATCTTTAATGCAAAATATCTTACAATGTATTCCATCGTATTGTCTTTGCAGGCCAAAAAAATAGATATCGGCATCTTGTCCAAAGTCTTGCCTTATAATTTGAGCTGAAAAATAAAAAAAACCACCATCGCAACCACCCACGGAATCCGATATCAGAAATAGAGAGCTATTAGCTACTGTAGGATCATATTCTAGATAAATTAAAGTGCAATGTCCTTGTCTTTTTATGGATTCTGTCCATCCAATATTATCAATAATGAAAAATCGGGAAAATTTTTCACTTAAACAGCTGCTTTTAAGATCCTGTAGTAGTTTTTGAAATTCATGTAGATCGTTGCAAAAAACAAGATCACAGCCTAACTTTTTTTTATAATATGGCGTATCTAAAACTTTTGTAACAAAGCTAGCCTCTATTTTCAGATTTGTAAGCGAACAAGGATCAGGATTGACTAGTTGTCTTACTGTTGTTTGAGGTTCGAGCCCACTTAAAAATTTAAAAAATTTTTCTGCATATTCACGAATGCGGGAACAACCTTCATCTCCATAAAATAATAATAACTCTTGATAAGATTGAGATATTATAGGGTCTCTTGCTGGTTTACTTACTGATGGTTCTAGAGATGTGGTACTAACTGATAACATATTGTGAAATTTCACCTATCCCTAAAAGCATATTATAAAAAAGGCACTTAGGAGGTGCCTCTTAAGTGCCTTAAAATGAAGACTCCGGATGCAGGATTCGAACCTACGACCAATTGATTAACAGTCTTATTTCAAACAACCCGCTACAGCAGTCTACATCATGTAACAGCTGCAATAATAGGTAGTTAAGCCTATTTTATGCAAGGCCATAAACTGTGAAAGTCTGTGATTTGTTGTGGGCATTTGGAGCAAAAGTGGAGCATGACAAGGCTCTTATAAGAAAAAAGTTTGGAGGAACGCATTCAATACAAAAAAGATCCCAAAAGTTATCAGCGGCAAGAAGCAGAAAAATCGTACACTACGGTATTGTTTATCACAGTATTTATTATAAATACAAATGACGCTAATTAGCATTGATAGAGGAACGCACCACATTAGTGCAATAAGAATTAACCCTATAGGGATAGTCATACTTGGCTTGTCAAATATCATTATCCATGCAAGTGCTAAATATGCCATGGGTAGCAACAACAACCCATATATAACAGAGCTAATTATAGCTAAATATTTAGTTGTTTTTTTATAATTATCATCATTTTCTTTTGTTGTTGTCATGTTTTTTCCTTAGCGATATTTTTTCACAATATTCCATACCACATCCTGGTAACACTTATTTTTAAATTCATGCTCTATCCAGCCTTTTGGATCCAATACAGTTACATTGTTAAGTTTTTTAAGCTCACATTTATAATAGTCAGATCTTCCTATCATGTAGTCTTCAAGTTCTTTTGTTTCAGGGTAGTTTTCTAGAAAATTACAAAATAATTGAGTATCCCTCACGACCAATTTATTTATAACTTTCTCATGACTTATCCCCTTTTTATCACCATGATAGAGCTCTAGAGCAAGATCTCGAAGATTTGGTGAACCCAGCACCGGTATTAAATCTTTGGCACTAATATAATTGTGAGAATCTGGATGACATTTTTTTTCAAGAGAAATAAATGACCATCCTCCAAAAGTAAAAATTCTAAGTCTTTTTGCTTCTGCAGCCTCAAGATGTTCCAAAGCATGTTCTGCGATAATAGCTCCTTGACTATGTACAAATACAATGATTGGTGGATGTAAAATGATACACAGTGACAGAAAAATTAGCTTAATAACCTGAGTTTTGGGTTTCTTCCCTCAAAATCAACGAAGATTTCTGATGAGATTGATCCTTCTTTCCCGAAAAGAATAGCCGAAGGCGCTATTCTTAAGGGAAAGGAGGATCAAGATCGCAGAAAGATCGTTGATTCTGAGCGGATTAAACCCAAAACTCAGGTTAATAACCGTTAGCCGAGACTACAATGATAACAATTAGCGAGAATGGGCAACTAATTCGACTATAGGTCTTATGTTTCCGGTTTCATTTGCAAAAGATCGATCATGCTCTGCTTCCCATATATCGGTCTTCTGCTGAAGATTTAGCCACATCTCCACACTTGTATTTAGTGATTTTGCCAATCGAATCGCTATATAAGCGGTAATCCTAGCTCTTCCATCCAAGATCTTATACAAAGTACTGCGAGCAATACCAAGAGCTTCCGCAAAAGCAGACTTACTAAGGCTCAATGGCTTGATATAGTGTTCTTCCAAGATCTCTCCGGGAAGTGTTGGTTTTCTCTTTGTCTTCATAAAATCTCCTAATGGTAATCCAAATAATCAATATCATAGACGTCATTACCTTCAAAACGGAAAATGATCACCCAATTACCAGATACATGTATGGCGTGAAATGCTTTCAATTTTCCCTTTAGAGGATGAAAATCAGAACCAGGGAAATTCATATCGTTGGGATTTTGGGCAACATCTAGCCGATCCAGAAATCCCATAATTTTCTTGATATGAGCAGCTGTGATCCTCGTTGTCTTACCGGTCAGATATAACTTTTTCAGTTCTTTATGTTTGAAAGTTTTGATA
>CAWKGG010000076.1:0-3610 GCA_963848985.1 uncultured Methanosarcinaceae archaeon | reverse complement strand
ATCAAAAGAATGCAGCCTCGGCCGGAAAGAGTTTTTACCGAACATGGGGATGAAAAGGCTTGTGTTGACCTTGCAAGTTCGGTTTACAAGAAGCTTAAGATTGAGACTCGGGCTCTCACAAACCTGGAGACTGTAAGGTTACTGTGACTTTCTGAGGCTCTCCAAATCTCTTTTTTGAAGAAAAGATCTACTTATTTTCAGTTGCTAAAAGCAGATTAAAGACCTAGGAGATGTTCTATCAGTTTTTTTGCTGCCATCTACTATCAGATTTGCTATACCAATCTTTGCAGGCTCTAGTATGTAGGAACTCTTTTACAATAAATTTCAACTTCTTTTGCAGTTTCTAACCTAGAATGATGTTTTAAATGATTATATATTCTTTTCATCTGACTTTTAGAAGCTCTATTGATTTAGAACTGGATATGTACAAGGTTTTGAGTCTGTGATTTCGTCTATTTGCTTACAGCATCAATATTCCTGGAAAAAGTTGGTTCACGATACTCTGAACAATATAACTTTCCAAATCAGATACTACTAAAGGTAGGAAATGCTTCTTAACCAGTTCAAAACCTTCAACAAGTTCCTTGGAGGCCTTCACTTTGGAAATTAGTTATATTATTTCATTTAGATCAATGAAATTTTTTTCAAAATAGTGGGATTTTTTGAAAATTCTCTTAAGTAGATAGTTTGAAGACCCAGGAGAATTTGTGAAAAAAATGGTTTATGATTGATTGTTAGAGTACCTCAACAATAAATTGCCATTTTTTTCATCTTTTATGCAGGGTGGATCGGGGTTTAGAAGTAATCAATACATACTCAGACAGCAGAACGAGTTCTCTTTTTTAAAAAACTAAAATTACTTTCAGAAAGATATTTATCTATAGATAAATTGTTTGATTCGATAAAATTATGTATAATTCGATTGCCTTAAACAATCATTTAATTATAAAATGATACTTTATGGTAGATACAAAAAAGAACTGGGACACGTTCAATACAAATTGTATAAAATTTGAAAAGAAATCCACATTTTACGATAAACCTCAAAGAAGATGGTAAATAGTTCTCAGTTCATCTACTATAGGAAAAAGGTTTTTATTTATTGTAAGAAATTCAGTAATATGTTTCAAGGTAGATTTCCAAATCAATTTCTAGAGTTTATAATTAATTTTTTGATTTTACATAGCTAGATATTTTTTCCCCATTCAATTACAATTCCAAAAACGATACTCATATTTCAAAAAAAGTAAGATTTAGATACTAATATCGGTGATAAGAATGGCAGAGTACATGAACATGAAAGTAGGAGAAGCCGCAGGAGTGCTTTTCCACAGGTTGGAAGAAGGGGAATGTAGTTTGAACCAGATAAAGAATCACTTGATTATGAATGGTTTCGATTCCCAGATGGCTTTAATGGCTATTGGGTGGCTAGCCAGAGAAGACAAGATCAGCCTCAAAAGGGAATCTAATAGATGGTCTATCTGTTTAAATGGATAATTCTCCAAGGTTCGTCTTTCATTAAGTGTTATAATGTTTTCACAATCAAATTTCCAATGTATCAATATTTGTGTTTGCACGCCCAAGGAAGATCTTCTCTAACTGCCCTAACAAAGTGCGGAACTAAAAGACAGAAAAATAGCATTTATTTATTGCATCTTGGAAATAAAATCAAACGAATATTGAGGAAGAACTCTAGCAAGGAGCCAATACAAAATCCAGTTTACAAATAACCTTTCAATAAAGGACTCTCCACCTTAATAGCATTAATTCAAAAGAAAGCTGAAACAGGTTAAATATTTTATTTAACTCCCCTAACCTGAAGTAATTGGAAATCAATTTCTTCCGGAATCGTGGCTAAGAACACAAAAGCATTGTATCCGAGTTTCTGACCTTCTTTGATGGCGTTTGCCTGAATTTCGTTCAATTCTCTAGAATCGCTTAAGATGCAGAAAGATTTTCCGTTTCCTGTGTTGACAAGGAAATTAAAAATATTTCCATGAGTGTTCAGAAATACAACCATATTTTTGAGTTCTTCCCAGTTATTGCACATATGGAGGTTCTTGGAACCCATATTCTCTACATACCAGTCCCTACTCACATAGGAATAGGATGCATATTGTTCGTTAAGTTCATCAAAAGCTTTGATAATCCTATTAAAATCTTTCTTCAGGTTTACCCATTTCCAGTTTTGTGTTGTAAAATAGCGCGCTGCAGCTATCTCAAAAATTGCTTCTTTATCTTCATTTTCGAGTCTCATTCTCTCACATCTCTTTTTTTGTCTGCGTTTCTCTCAGAATACATCATCTTGAGCATAACTTCTATTAAAGTACAGGGAAAGTTCGGCTTTTTCTAATTCTCTTCCCAGATATGCTGCATGATCCAGACAGGAGACAATTTCCAGCTCAAGCAATGTATCCATAACTTCTTTGGCATTTTTTCCTACTATTGAGGCTTTTTCATGTTCAGCTACGATTACTCCACCATCTCCACTTATGCTATTCTGTACTATCCAAATGCGGATAGGACCTGCAGGATCTAAATGCCAGTTTTTAGAAGCTCTGGCTAGGATCGCATCTCTCGGGAGGGGGAAGTCAAGACGACGGCGTTTTTCTTTAATGCAGAGCAAGTCAAGCCCAAGATCTTTAGGAGAACTCCCCCTTATCCTGGAAAGCTGCATCATTTGAGAAGCCTTTTTAAGTTCCCGGATAGACCCCTGTGCCTTATTACTGAATTCGGGGGTAAAAAGGATACTTGCTCCTACTTCTGCTCCTATTCCACATAATGTAGCATTAACTCCTATGGTATCCACATCCATAAGTTCCACAACGTTGCCAACTCCTAGGAATACAGGGATTTGGGGATACATCCTGTGAAACTCAAAATAACGAACAATTGATTCAGTTATATTATGACCCATAGGATCAAGGACAGGATCAGCTATAATTTTCTTAATTCCAAGCCTATTGGCAGTTTCTATATTTCTGATAAGGCTTTCCAGACTATTTCCCTCATCAGGGATTATCACGGCTGCAGTCCCTGTTCTTGCAACAATAGGGCTTACAATTCCCATATTTGTGCTGTTCAAGCTAAGGACAATGTCTGCTCCTGCTTCAACTCCTTCAGTTATCAACTCAGGGTCAAGAGTATCAATGCTCAATGGGGCTGTAGTGATGGTTTTTACAAAGGATACGGTTTTCCGAACCTGCTCGGGCAGAGTATTAAGTGTGGCTCCTAAGTCGATAATATCTGCTCCACGGGCGATAAAAGCTTCGATTCTCATCTGAAGTGTGTGTGTATCTAACTCCATTGCCCCCACAATCTCAGCCATAATTTTCATGCAAGCTCTTCCTCCAATTTTTATTCCCCTCAGTGTAAGAGGTGAATGAGCCTCTTCTTCGGTTTGTCTTATGAGCTCTAAAGCCTTTTCCTTTCTAATCTCGATAAGAAACTCACAGGCTGGAATTTTTTTAGAAAACTCTATCTTTTCAACAAACTGCAAGACGAAACTAAGATCATAGGCTTGCTTTGGTCCAAGTCGTATTTTACATCCCAATTTCTCAGAAGCTTCTGAAAAATCTCCTGTTACAAGTCCTGGAAGGAGAATAAGATC
>CAWKGG010000075.1:0-19451 GCA_963848985.1 uncultured Methanosarcinaceae archaeon | reverse complement strand
AAGCTCAAGAGTAGAGATAGTATCTCCTACAGGATCTTGGAGCTTTATGACGTCTCTTATTCCTGCTATCATCTCATCAATCTTTGAATTACTTACTTTGAGTCTGTCTACAAGGGCCTGAGTAAGTTTCCCTTTATTTTTCAGCTCTATTGCATATTCAAGATCCTTAGAATTTGCGTCCAGAATAGCTTGTCTCTCTTTATCTATGGCTTCAGCCATAGCCTCTAAAGCTATATTTTTTATCCTTTCGCTTAAATTGGCAAGTTCAATTGACGCTTTTTTTGCCATTACTACTTTGTTTATAATATCTTTAGCCATATAATCACACCATCTTTATCTAAAAAAGCCCTAAGCTTCAATCATGTAGCTAGGAAACTAAACTCTTTAATCGTGTAATTAATTTACAAAATATTGGGCGTTATCATGTATATTGAGGCAGAGTGCATAATTTTCGACAAAATCTGTTCCATATTCCTCAATTTTCTTTTTTGATTACTATGCCATTACTATTATACTTGTTTCCGGTTATCCAGTTCTCATTTATATAAATGGGAATTGGGCCTGTTCATCTCGATATTGATTCCTGGCTAGGGAATGCCTTCACCATTTTGCTCATTGTTTTGAGTTCCTTGTTAGTCCTTTCCATCATATTTGTTGTTCTTATTTTTTGCTAGTGATTCTCTGGAAACTTTAATATAGTTCATGATATCTTAATGGAAGCTTACAAGCGTATTAGCTGTAGTTTTAAGTTCCATAATATCAAGGTCCATAATAAGACCATACCGTTTCTGAGGATCTTTAAAATGCTTCTTTCAATTTCTTAGTCACTTAATTTTTCTTTTTTTGGCACAGTCTTGAGCACTTGTCTTATTAGATGACATGACACATCTGAAAGCTTGATCCAATAAATATTTTCTTACTTCGTTATGATTCTACTTTACACAAATCAGGAACTATTAACTTTGAACATATTAAACATTTTTACCCATATCCTCAAAAAGATTTCCAAAAAACAAAGAATATTCAATTCTAGTAATCTTACTTCAAGGACTTCATGGTGATCGTTATCTCTTATCCAAGCAACTGAGTATGTCCAAGCCCCTGCTCTGGATATCGAAAAATTATTCAAAGTCAAATATATTAATTTGTTTAGATTCCTTTTTTTACTAGTTCCTTGGATTTCCAACATAGTTTTTAATGATATATGAAGTTGTATAATCATTCACAGTTTCAATGTTACCTCTATCTATCAAAAGATCATAATTCCCTAATTAGTTTTTAATCTCATAATATTTTTAAAGATTTTTCGTGCTAGGGTACTTTTTTTTAATCCACATCAATTCTGGAGGGAAATTTTTTGGCTCAGCATCAACAAAAAAATATATTTTATCTAGATCATACTGATTGCATCAAACTCAAAAAATATTTTTTACCAATTCAAAGGAATATATTTTTAAATAGTTGAGGATGTAATTGTTTAAATAATAATATTTTACGATACTTCACACAAAAAATGTGTTACATCCGTTTTATTGATATAAATTTTTGCATTACTTCTATTTTATAATAAAAATGTAGCTTAGAAATATAATTAAGTTAGTTAATGAAGGTTATAAGAGAAATTTCTGTCCTCTTAGTAAGCTGAGTGGTATTCGAATGGGATGAGATTACTTAAAACTTTTAAAGTATCCAAATATAAGTACATGGACAATTTGACAATGTAGCTAAGTTTTGTAAAAAACGAATGCCTCATTATCCATTTATGTCACTGCAAAAAGTAGGATGCAGAGCCAATAGCTTTACTGATAAAGCTTCTGATTCTATTGTTTTCATTGGTGTATAGGTTTTTAAGTAAAACTATGCATATGAGAATAGTTGATGCTTGTTTATTTGTCTATTACTGCGAACCTCATAGTGAATTTCATCCCATTTTCACTTTTCAAGTCAAATTCTCCATCTAATTGACCTACAAGGGAAGCTACCAGCTGAAATCCAAGACTATTAAAACCTTCAATTTCAAAGTTCTCAGGAATACCCACGCCATTGTCTGAGACCTCCAGGATAAAACTGGTACTCTTACAACAATCTGTTTTGTTTTCTTCTCTACGGAGTTTGATTTGAATTTCTCCCTTAGATCTGCCGGGAAATGCATATTTGAGGGAGTTGGAAAAGAGTTCATTAATAATCATCCCTAATGGGACTGCAGTATCCATATTAAAGAAAAAGTTTTTTCCCAGATCCATATTTAAGCTGACATCGACATTTCCAAGTCTGTATGTCTGAAAAATATTCTCAAGAAGTTTTTCAAGGTATGATGAGAAACCAACTTTGTCGTCTCCATTGCCTTCATGCAGTTCCTCATGAATAAGAGCCATAGATACCACTCTGTGTTGGATTTCCCTGAAGGCGTCTAAGACTTCTGAGTCCATTATATCCTTTCGGTCTTTGAACTTTTCAGCCTGAAGGTCAAGAAGGGAAGAGATAACCTGAAAATTGTTCTTGATCCTATGATGAATTTCCTTTTCCCGAAAATTTTCAATTTTCGTCAGAGACTCTTCTGCCTTTTTACGCTTCGTAATCTCCGGAACTGTTGCTCTCATTTGAATAGGAATATTTTTTTCATCAAAAATAACTTCACTTTGCTCATTGACCACACGTTCTTCTCCATTGGCTAAAATAATCATATAATCCATGTAATATTGGTTTCTTTTTAAATTTATTTTAATATCATTACCCGATTATATACTAGGATGGTTTTTGTTGAATAGGTCGTTACTATGTAATCGCAGATGAAAACTTAAATTATAGTAGGTCCTTAACATATATAAAATTTTTAGTGTAAGGTGCTATTCTATCTTTCTGATTTTTCTACGCAATAAATTATTGAGTAGAGACATTTCACATCTACAGAAACCAATTACTTGCAATAGACAGAAATTTGACTTCGAATTTAAAGCAAATTCGCTACATTACCTTCCATTGCAATGACCGAAAGTTCAGTAAAAAATAATCGATTTTGTACCCTTTTTTCTTCACCGTAAAAACCAGGATTAATTGAGGGGAGACACCGGATGTATATACCCTTTCAAAGAGTCAAAAACAAAGAAATTAGCCTAGGAAATGAAATTCCGACTCAGAAATGACAACTCTATACTAAAATCATTACACTGTTTAAGTTAAAGGGCTTAAATTAAATCTTAAAGTTGAAGTTGAACCTGATGATGGGATTTCGAAAAAGAAGATCAAGGAGATACAGATAGCTCTAAAGGGAAATGGGTATGAAAAGAATATAATTCATTTTTGGATTAACTGAACTTTATACTTTCTTTACTTTTTATCTCACATCCAGTAGGTTGACAGTGCATTTTGAATATTTTTACTGAAAGCATTTTTCTAATTATGTAACCATGTATTGGGTTTGAAACTGGTTAACATCTGGCCCAAAGTCTATTAATATGCTCAAATTGCAAAATGAGATTTTTTCTACTTTATTTTGTTAGCTTAGGTGACCAGGGTGATCTGAAATGTAAAAAAATTGATCTTGTGAGTTGCAGGGGAAGAGATGACTTCAGCCCTTCAGAAAATCTACTGCAGGGTACGGAATATTTATAAAGTAGAATTAGATTTAATTTTTAATATATTTTTTGCATATCTTCTAAATAGTATTAACATCAATTAATTAGTAAAGAATTATGTGGTCATAATATCATGAATTATCAAAGATTTGGGTCTTTCCCAGCCAATTAATAAATGACTTAGTCTCAGCCCCCATAGTAGGTTTTTTGAGTACCCTTAGAAGATCTATCTGACTCCATAAAATGCCCTAATAATCCTATAATCTTTCATTTTTTGATTTACCTAATCTAAACCCTACCGTCACACCTAAGAAAATATCTGTAAATTTATAGTTAAGTTTTATGTGCTATGTGTTTGATTTTATGTTTTATGTGGAAGTGAGTCTAAAAAAACAATTATATATATATATATATATAATTGTTTTATATTGGATAAATATAACTATTGATTAATTTTATATCAATTTAAAGAAATAATTTTGGTGTAACAACGTCAGGACTTTACCTATGTATACAACAGTGAATAGGTAATGATTTGTCACTTAGGCTGCTTCATATCCTTCAGCAGTAACCACAATATCCTTTTAGGGGCTTGCAAGTTTTATTATAATACGTCGTTATTTAAAAATAAGCAAATAGGTTTTAATTAAAACCTATAAAATGATTGTTAAGCAACGAGTTTTGCAGTTTCGTTTTCAGAATTATAGTTGTTAATTTATTTCAAATGTTGCTGCTTAAAAAATATTGTATCCAATAGTGTATCCTGGAAGGAATTTCATATTGTATCCGATATTGTATCCACGATCATATATGTTTATAACTCTACTCGGATATCTTACTTCAATCGGATATCCTTCACGGTATCCATTCAAATAAAACTGCTCATCTGTTGATTCCCAATTCGGGTTCATTGTTAAGCTTACTGGCTCAGAAGCTTCTTGTTTGCTTTGTTTATTAATGCTTATTACTGATTCAGTAGTTTCATTTTTAGGTTTTGTATTTGTGTTTATTAACTTACTAGTTTCTTTTTTTGCCATCTTATTGATGTTTATTACTGATTCACTAGTTCCATTTATGGGTTTTGTATTTATGCTTACTGGTTCAATAGTTTCTTTTTTGATTGTAGTTTCGGTGCTCACTGTCATGACAGTTATATATGCTGGCTTTATAAGTGTATCATTGCCCTCAGGTCCCCATACATTCAATGTGACATTATAAATTCCAGGTTTCCCAAAATTATGATGAGTCGTTATATTTGAACCACTATAGGTAGTGGCTCCAGTTCCTTCATTCTCAAATATCCAGCGCCAAGAAGTAACATTACCGGTGACTTCACCAGTAAACCGCGTATGTAAAGGAATAGTCCCATTTGTAACGTTAGCAGAAAAATCATTAATTTTTATATTGCCTGCTGCTAAAGATGCTGGCATTAAAAGCAGTATCAATAAAACCATCGGTAAAAAATATTTCCTCATATCGAATTCTCCTTAGGACTAACGCATTTGATATGCAAAAAACATTAGCAAGTCAATCATAAGTATTATGATCTAAATAATTTGAAGTTTTAAGCATATGATTTTTCAATGAATTGCGTAAGTTCATATTGTTCTAATTGTCTTGCCGACAGACTGTTGGCAGGGAGTTTTTAGATTAACTATCCCACATATAAACTTTGTTCTTCAAATACAGAATTTAAATAAGTAGGAATCAGAAAATAACTACTTTTAATGGTTTAATTCCAGATATCCTCTCTAAATAATAAAACACAAGAAACGAAAATAAATACAAAGATACAATATTGCTGATTATATTCTTTAATTCCAAGATGAGATGATATCCAACGAAGTAAGGGGGAAAGATATGGATTGTAGCACAAAAAATCACATAAATGGATATTTGTCTAGTATAACTTAGAAGAGCCGAAAGATGGCTGGATATGAATTGATTCTTATTAATTGACACAGTAGGTCATATTGCAAAAAATAATGGTGTTGATTTAAAAATCATATTTTTTTATTAGTTTAGGTGACCAGGCTGATCTAAAATGTCAAAAAAGTTGATTTGTTCACTGCAGGGGAAGAGACTCTACAGCTGCCGGAAAGTATACTGTAAGGTACGAGTGATACCTATAAATTATGATTAGTTTAAGTTAGTGATATTTAGAATATATGCAAAAAACATATTGAAAATTAAATTTAATTATAATTTATAAATATTCTATACCCTGCAGTAGACTTTCTGAAGGGCTGAAGTCATCTCTTCCCCTGCAACTCACGAGATCAATTTAAACATCTGGTTGAAACAAATTACTTATATCAGTTTTGTAAACGATTTGTTGAAATCGGAAATCAAAAAGTACCAAAATATTCGATCCGTTCTTGAAGTGTGAATTTAAAGAATATTATCGATGAAAAGAGATATTAAAACATGTAGGAAGAACATTCTTTGGTAGAAGAGGATCCAATGAAGGAAACTGTTATGGTTGAGATGTGAGAAGTTCTGACTGCAGAACAATACATTTTTACGTTTAGTGACTTAACCGAATCCAAATGAAGTATTATTAATTATACATTGGTTAAAAATGCGAAAAAGAAGAATTAGAAACTTTTGGAGCTCTCTATGAATTTTAATCTAAAATTAGGGTTAAAAAGATAATCTAACCCTCTCCCTCTAATGACCTTCAACTGTTGACTTTAAATTTTCGGTAGTGAGGGAGAATAAATAGTGTCCTTAAGCTCTAAAGCATCTATCATTAGGAAAGTAAGGGAATTAATAAACTCATCATCCTCACAATCCACCCTAAAGTTTGTCCTGCTGATCGGCGTGATGAGCTTTTTTGCAGACTTTGTGTACGAAGGTTCGCGAGGAATAATCGGTCCTTATCTGGCATTACTCGAAGCAAGTGCATTTACTGTTTCCGCAGTTACCGGATTTGGTGAATTCATAGGGTACGCTTGGCGCCTTATTTCGGGAAGTCTCAGCGATAAAACTGGTAAATTTTGGCTTATTACAATCTTTGGTTATGTTATTCAGATGGCTTCATTATCGTTGCTTGCTTTGGTTGGAAGCTGGCAGATGGCAACAGTGCTCATTATTCTGGAGCGATTTGGCCGGACGACTCGTAACCCTCCGCGCGATGTTATGCTTTCTTATGCTGCCAAAGAGATGCGGGGATATGGCTGGGCCTTTGGCGTCCATGAAGCACTTGAACAATTCGGAGCATTATTCGGTCCGTTAGCTGCAGCCGGTATCCTTGCTTGGCGTGGTGACTACCGGCTCGCTTTTGCCATGTTACTCATTCCAGCTCTCATCCTGCTCTCTCTACTAGCTGTTGCACGCTTAACTTATCCCCATCCAGAAGAGATGAACGACATACCCCCAAATTTCGAGGCAAAGGGCCTTCCTTATGCTTTTTGGCTTTATCTTGTGGGAGCTATGTTTGTCTCCATTGGATTTGCCGATTTTCCTTTCATGGCGTATCACTTAGAAAAGATGTATATTGTCTCCACTTCAATGATTCCAATTTTCTACGCAGTGGCTATGGGTATGAGCGGATTAGGATATGTACTCTTTGGACGCCTCTTTGACAGTGTTGGAATTATCATCCTAGTTCCCCTAACGATTTTATCTGCCCTGTTTGCTACATTAGTGTTTTTAGGAGGCTTCTGGGAAGCACTCATCGGAATTGCACTATGGGGTCTTGGCAGGGAGTCTATGAGTCGAGAATTCCTGCTTCAGTAGCCTTGATTGTGCCAGTTCAGCGACTTGCTTCAGCTTATGGTCTCTTCACGGCTAGCTATGGAATTTTCTGGTTTCTGGGGAACGTATTGATTGGCAACCTCTATAACGTATCGCTGCCATTGTTGATCGCGTTCTGCTTGGTTACAGAATTTGCCGCCCTCCCACTGTTTTTCTTAGTAAAACAACAGATAAGTCATAACTCACGAATTTGACAGGGGTTCTAAAATAGATCTAAATTACACCTAAGTTCATTGAAAATGAAAAACAGAACCCGATACTTAATTATCTAAATCTCAATAAAATACACCTTAAGTCTGTGATTGGAAGGATCACGTTAAAGTATTCCCTTTTGAAGTCATCCTTTAAAGTTTCGTTTCAACGGAATAAATAAAATTCGTTTTTTCCTAAAATGGTTCAAACTGGATCAACCCTTCCGTTTTCCGAAACGCTGCTAAACTACTTTTTTCTGCAAATAGCTTACCTGAAGGAAAAGGATAATGCATATTATCAGAGATGGATTTTAATCAATTTCCCTAACAACTTCGAAGGTGGGAACGAAGATCGGAATTAAATATCAAAATTGCAAGATCCCTGAGGACTTCCAAACTTTCTGAATTTCGTAATTATAAGAGCCATAGAAATATAAAGAGAAATTAAGACAAAGTTAGGACAAAATAGATTAAAAGTGCTTTGAACAAAAGTTTAGATGCCCGGAGCGTGACTCGAACACGCGACCTCCAGATCTCTCAGGAGATTAAAGACGCCTCATTTAAAAGTCCCTATGAGTCTGGCGCCCCAACCGACTAGGCTATCCGGGCCTTCAACACACAAATGTACGAAGCTATATTAAAGGATAGCGATCGGATGAGTAAAACTAGATTTGTATTAAATCGTTATTCTCGACGAATACCCTGCAGCTTTTTGAGGAGATGGGAACTTTCCCAAGAACCATTATAATCTAGCGGATTTATATTTTATGTACCTGCACTATAAAAATGGAACTATTTAATGCAATCCATTGTACCTATAAAACAAGATATCAATGTTTTTTATTGAGTATCAAAAAATTTCATTTAGATAATGACAGAAATAATTATTTCAAATATATATATGCTTTCAAATTGGTTCAAAACCCTAAAAGATGATTAAGAGAATTTTTTATTCCTTATCAGATTGCCTAAATTTTACCATTAATAGACTAATAAGTGACTACAATAAATTAAAAACTTCAAAAAAAGTAGAAAAGCTCCAAATTGGAAATGCTAACTACGAATCAAAATCTTTATAAAACTGCATGCTAAGAATAAAGCACTAAAACAAGAATTATAATATGGTAGGAGAATAAAAATATTTAGAGTAGGTAATCTATAGTAAAGTGCTCAGATAAGGCATTTAAGTGGCATTATCTAAAGGTCGAAAGGAAAAAAATCAAGCAGAAGAAAGTTCTACGATGGCTTCTGCCAGATTCCCGTTTGACTTTATTAGAGCTTCACGTGCCTCTTTTTCAGAAACGCCTGTCTGTTCCATTACGAGTTTTATATCATCTGTGGGAATTTCTAGTTCTTTCGGAATTTCCTTTGCATCACCTACAATCTGGTATGTTTCTGAGCCCTGAACATTCATGATAGTGACATTTGCATTTTCGATGACGATATTTGAGTCTGCAGTCTTTATTATTACTTCCTGAACATCCTTGAGCTCTTTGACGTTAATCCCCATCTGCTTCATCATTTGCTTCATTTTAGCCGGGTTCACTCCCCGACCTCCCACTCCTCCAATTCCTGGAAACATGGATTTGCTTCTCCTTTGTTGATAGTTTTTGTTTGCTCTTTTAGGTTATAGTTCACATACTTTTTCATGGTTTTATTTACCTTTAATGACATCCTCCCCCACATGTGCCGCATCCACCGGCTGTGGGGTTGCTAATAAGGAATCCTTTCCCATTTTCATCTTCAATAAAGTCAATGCTGCCCTCAGAAAAGCTTCTTTCAATATCTTTTGCCATCACGAGTTTGATCCCGTTACTTTCCATCGTTACATCTTCTTCCTTTACTTCACCATCAAAGGAAAGTCCATATTGAATTCCACCACATGAAACTCCGGCAACAAATATTCTGAGAGCAATTTCGGGATTTTCTTCCTGTTCAATCAGTGTTTTAAGTTCTGAAGCAGCTTTATCTGTTATTTCTATCATTTAGATACCTCTTTTATACTTTGAACGTTTTCTAAAAGGATGCCTTCTTTAATTTTGATACTATTCATCCGTTACAGCTTACAGATAATTTCCAAATGGTATATATTCTTTGCATCTGATACATATAACGTTTATTTAGAATTAACGTTTATTTCGAATTGGGATTTTATTCTCTCGAAAGATACTTTTTTGATGGAACATCTGGGAGAGCAGAACACTTATTCCTTCTGAATAAATGTTATTATTTTACTAATATACAAATATAGAATATATATATATATAGATTACATACTTTTCCGGCTAGTTTGCCACAATTTTTAATTCACAGAAATTCAGCATCTTCATCCATAGGCTGTTCCAGGACTTTTGCGTTATAAGCATTTATTTCCACAGAATTACGCTTTCCCCTCACTTCCCATATCGGAATATGCACAAGCTCCATGTCGAGATCTATATCTTCAGCTCTTGGGCCGATGCTTCTATGTTCATATATAATTGTCTGGTCGTCCATATTGTTAAAGCGCATTTCACGTGTATTTTCCTCAATAATTAAATCTAGAATGATCTTCTCAGCCTGTTTCCTGTTAACATTCGGCCTTCTTATCTCATGCTGTACTGCCGGGATTCTGATCGGCATTTTAAGACCTTCAATTTCCATCTCCTCGTTCGATTTATTCAGCGCGTTAAGAAACCCTTTCCCTTTGCCAGCAATACTTAATACTTTTGATCGAAATCGCTTTTCTACCTCAACATTATACAGGTATTTCCAAAAAGGTACAAATTTCAAAATTGCATCCTCAGGATTGCTGAGATAGGATTTTGCAATGTCTATAGCCTGATTTTTAGAAAAATTTGGTTCCACTGATCGTATATTAAGCATTCCATATGAATCAACTTTGGGAATCTCCCCACTTTCCAGTTTGTTTGGATTATTCATTTCCTCATAAGACCTTAACAGAGATTTGGCTTCAAAAACGGCATTATTTGCTCCCAATGGCTGGCTCTGGAGTGGTAAAAGCTCTTCGCTATAGTCAGATCCCTGCCTGAATACATCTTCTTTCAAGCCTTCTGAATTCAATTCAAAAGTTGCTGCGGTGGATGAATCCAGTGTATTATTTGTTGATGGAGCTTCTGGTTCAAAATGCGAATTTTTTGTTTTCCGTTCTATATTTAAGAGAACCGTCCTTCCTATCTGAAGGGCCAGATCATCTCTGTCCCACAAATGGATCCCAAATTCAGCTGCATAGTTACTTAATTCTCCAGAAGTTTTCTGGGTCATCACATATATTCCTGTACAGCCTTCTAACTTTTCGTAAAAGGCTTTTATTTCTTCATAACCTGGTCTTGAAGCACACCTAATATGAGCATGATGTCGTTTTTTCTCCACACTGATGTCACACCGACTGGATATTGTAACATCGTATCCAGATGATTTGAAGATATCTACAAGAATTTTTAAAAGGTCTTGCTCCATTATTCTCACCCTTCTATATCTTACACAGCTAAAATAGTTTATGTTTTACACTTAATAAATATAGAAGACTTTGATAAACCCCTTAATTTCTTCATATGCTCATAGATTGTATATGAATGACTCGCAAAAACCAGAAGTTTATCAAAATACTCTATAAAAATTTTATAACCTATTTATACGTCAAAGTTATCTCTTTTAATCCATTTTTATTATTTTTCCAAGCATACAACTATTTAAGAAATCAAATCATAATCATTTATATTATGAGTGGGATCAAGCTTGGAGCAGACTCGTTTTCAACATATGAAGAAGGAATAAAGAGAGAATGGGTTATAGGAAACGGACTCGGAGGATATGCTTCCTCTACAGTTATTGGGGTAGGAACGAGGACTTATCACGGACTACTTGTAGCAGCTCCAGAAAATTTGCCAGGAAGGTTTTTGCTCCTCTCATCCCTTGATGAAGAAGTTTCTTCCAATAAAGAAATTTATCGACTTGCAACTCATAAATATAAGGATACTATTTTTCCAACGGGCTTCAATTATCTTTCCAAATTCATTCTTGCCCCATTTCCACTCTGGGTTTATCAGTCAGACATTTTTACCGTAAAAAAAAAGGTATTCATGATTCATGACAGTAATACAACCTGTATTCTCTATGATATAAATTCCAGAAAGAGGGAGCTTTGCTAAGAATTTTTCCTCTGGTAAACTCCAGAAATTTCCATTGCACTACCCGTTCAGAAGACATGGCTTTTTCCCAGAAAGCTGATTCTACAGGAGTGAAACTAGACAGCTCTAAAGGTTTTACTTTATCGCTATCATCCAATCTTCAGTATCATCCTGATCCTAAGTGGTACTACAATTTTGTTTACGATGCTGAAAAACAACGAAAATGCAACTTCCAGGAAGATAATTTCAATCCCGGCTATTTTGAAAGCAAAATCAAAATGGGAACTTCAAGATTTTTTATTGCTGCTTCAACCGGGGATATTTCCTTTTTTACTCTTGATAAAGTTGATGAACTTTATAGTAGAGAAACGCATCGAAATAAGCTTCTCACATTTAATTCAAAAATTAATGAAACCTTTGCCCTCAAGCTTTTGAGGGCAACTGACTCATTTATAATAAAAAAAACTTCCTCAGGTGAGAGTACAGTTATTGCGGGGTATCACTGGTACTCTGATTGGGGGAGAGATACCATGATTTCTCTGCCTGGCCTGCTTTTAATTCCTCACCGCTTCGATGAGGCCAAGTACATTCTCCAAAATTTTTCTAGACATTGTAGAAAAGGCTTGATCCAGAACGCTTTCCTGAATCTTGGAGGGGAACCAATCTACAATACAGTGGATGCTTCTCTCTGGTTTATTCATGCAGTTGGACGCTATTTCGAATATACAAAGGATTTCCTGCTTCTAGCAGATCTCTGGAATACCATAGATAGTATCATTGATAATTACCTTAACGGCACAGACTTTGGAATTAGCATGGATTCTGATTATCTTATCCGTCAAGGGCCTCAACTAACTTGGATGGATGCCAAAATCGGAGAACTGGCAGTAACTCCCAGAGCAGGTAAAACCTGTGAAATCAATGCGCTTTGGTATAATGCCCTGAAAACAGCTTCCAATCTGGGAACTCTCCTCGGCAAAAATATTTCTTCTTATGAGGCTCTTGCAGTTGGGGTAGCTTCGAACTTTGAAGATCTTTTCTGGAACTTGGAAACTAACTGCCTCTTTGACCTCGTATATAAGGACGAAGGAGGAAAGCAGGTTAAAGATCTTGCTATCCGGCCTAATCAGATCTTTGCTGTAGCACTCCCTTACACTATGCTTTCTCCGGAGAAAGAAAAAGCTATTGTGGACAGAGTCAAAAAAGATCTGTTGACCCCCTTTGGGCTCAGAACGCTTTCTAGTGACCACCCATCTTATGTAGGACGCTATAACGGAGATGCCGTAACTAGAGATACAGCCTACCACAATGGGACCGTCTGGCCTTGGCTCCTAGGTGCCTATGTGAAAGCCTATAGGAAAGTACACAATTATTCAAAAAATAGTTTCGAAGAGATGATGACTCTTCTACACGGATTTGAGATGCACCTTAAAATCGCAGGTATCGGCACAATTTCCGAAGTTTTTGACGGGGACTATCCTTACTCTCCAGGTGGCTGCATTTCCCAAGCCTGGAGTGTCGCAGAGATTTTAAGGGCATATGTAGAGGATTTACTTGGAATCAAACCTTGAAAGCTGAATTAGGATTAATGTTCCTTATTTTTAATATTTAAATACTGAGTATTACGGAAAAAGCAAACACCTAACGGCTTAAGTAAAGTCTCTATAATCCCGTAAAAAGGCAACTTGACTATACTCTCCCGAATGCAGCCAGAGGATCGAAAAAATAAGCAGATCTTTCAAAGCAGCAAATATTTAGTTGTTATCCTATTTTTCAAACCCGTTCTCAGATATTATTGTAAAATTGACTGCGGAAGGAGGAGCAAATTCGAAATAACCAATTAGTACGCTGAAGGTGAGTTAAAGTAAGTTACAGAAAGTGAGTTGTGAAAATAAGATATAGAAATAAGCCCTAGTAATCAGGGGTATGTATGCACTTTATTGATCGAAATTAAAAGAGTACATTTCAAATGTTTGGACAAAAATATACTGAAATCTTGTGCTCAAAGTATAAGCAAAATAAGGAAACTAATCATCTCATAAATCACCTAACTTAGTTATTCTACATATTATGAGTTAATAAAGATAGGTGCATAAATATTATAGTCGTAAATGTAAATAGGTGATAAGCCACTGATAGGCCCAAGGTAATGTCCCCATTCGTTGGCTTAGGGGGAGTTAGCCATATAAAATCGTTTCAGCAGCCTCTGAATGGGCTTCTTTCACGATTACAATGTCGGTACATGCTTTAGATGTGGATACCCTATCTCATAATCTTGATATACAATATAGCTAATTCCTTATATATCGATTTTATGAAATTTTTATAACTCCAATACATTTGACTATATTTTATTTCAAATATTTATATAATCAATTTGAGCTTCACTACGATTGAATTAAAATAATCCCTACCCACCTAACTTGATTGCTTAAAGAATTCATTATATACTTTGCTCCATCAATCAGTATCTGGCCGTTTGTCGATAGAAGTATTCTCGGTTAGATTTTATCTTTTACCTGGCTGATAAAACATCTAAGTTCAGCCGGTTCTGCAAAGGGATTTTCCACACTTGGATCACCTTCTATCCTGGCCATATTTGTCTCTGCAGCGTTGAGTATAGCTATCAGCTCATAGGATGATCCTTCATCAAGATCACCAGAAGTGGTTTATACCTTGTATAAATGCAGTCATTTGTTGGATTTGCTGTGTAGGAGTAAGTACAATTTTTGGCGTTGCCTGTGCTACAGTTATTGAATTTTGAACTGTTCCACCACTAGTATAATTGGTAGTATATGTTGGTGTAAATGTAACAGTCAATGTATGTGTACCTGCAGACAATAAGGTTCCTGCTGGTGGATTAAATATATAAGTCCCACTAACTGGATTTCCAGTTTGGATCATAAGCAGCTGCATTTAGCTGAGTTTCATTTATCCTTTTCCATAGGTAACGTCAGCGGGCTTCCAGGAAATTGCAGGAGTAACCGTGGCACCGGCTATATTTATCAGCATTAAAATAATCGCTGCTGACACTAGAGTTATAGAATAAAACTTTTATTTATTGATCATTTATTCACCCTTCTCTAAATAAACAAATATAATTAAATAACATAACGTAAAAAAGTTTATAGTTAATGAAGTTTATCAATAACTATTCTTGGTAATATATAGTCAATGATGGCTACCCAAATATGTTTGCAGTACAGAAGCAAATGTCAAAATTAACAGAATATCTGTAGAAAATCAGCTAGTTAATACAGATATTTTGATAAAATCTATGTATCACTGTCCTAAATTTGACTCAAAATAACCTATATTAATTCTGACGAAAAAGATATAGGAGTACTGTTTTGAATATGCGTTTATTCACAGTACTTCCTAAAAATATAATAATTTATCGTTATTAACATTTGTTTATATATTCATAAATAATATTATGTATAGGACACCTGAGATATACTCTTTTTTCCGAAATTTGAATCCCTACTAAGTCTGTCTCCTGTGGAGATTTCGCCATTTTCGCAATCTGTGGTGTCTGTTGTCGTAGATGTCACTGATAGTCAGAAAGCAACTACCAGTAAAATAACGGTTGTCTTTTTAATATGAATATACAAATCTTTTTAATTTATATATCCATATTTTTATTTTCATATTATTGTATGTAAGCTCTTACGGTCTCTTACGGTTTTGTCCTGAAATTACGTTCATGACCATATCACTTCTGCCTAATAATTTTGTTTTTTGACTACGAAAAATTTTATGCGGGATTATTTTTTGTTTAGAAGCAAATTTTTATAGAATTAATTTAAAATACCGATAAAGGTAATTGGATAATGTAGTGTACATACCACTACACAAAACTGATGTAAACACCAGTTCATACCATAAATCAAAAGAAATAATAAATGGCTGGCAGATATATAAATACAGAATTACTTGGAAGAAGTTGGTTTTATTTCGAATTAAATATACTTGCATCAGTATATATTCGAGTAAAGAATTACTTAGAAGACGTTGGTCTTATTTCGAATTAAATATACCTTTTCCAGTATCTATTCGAAGTAACTGTATTTGGGTCTACATTAAACACAACTCTTCCAAGATCCCATTCTTTCTTTTTCTAAATTATCTAATTAATTCGTGAATTGGAAGTTCATATGGAACTACCACCACAAAGGACTAATATACCGCCATAATTCACTAGTTGGCTGTTTATATATAACTATACCAGTTTACATAGGGAAAAGTATTGTATTATATTGAGTGAATATTTGGTATACATTGCTTGGCGCACAAAAACTGTGCATAGAATTATGCAAAATAGAAAGAGAGTAAGAATCAACAAAGCAGAAAGAAATTATGCTGAAATCCAATGCATTTCCTTCATTTGAGAACGTGTTGATTTTTATTGTGAACGATATCAACGATAATTCAAATATAATCCAATAAATGGTACACTAAAATGCGCTGGTAAATTTCTAAGCTGTGATGGATATGATCTAAATTAAAATATCCGTCGAAAAAAAAGCATGTAATTTTCGTTGAAATAGATCGGAGAAAATACTGAAGAGTGCTGCTTCTTCTTATCATAAGGCTTTGGATTATCAGTAAATTCTATTTTTTATTGCATATGGACCCTAAATTACAGGAAAATAAAAATATAGCCATCAATTCAAGGCAGCTTCTCAGGTATTTATTCTCAATGCCTTGAAAATGGCCATGATGCTGTTTTATCCCACTCTCAATAGCTCTTAGACTCAGTGACTGTTCTTATTAGTTCCATCAGTGATGATGGTGCCATAAATAGCCATTCACTAGTGGTGCCCCATGAGGATACAAGTTACCAGGGTAAGGGTACAAGTTACTAGCTTGAGCAGTTACTTTGATTGTAACAGTCTTTGATGCTGTAGTATAGGTTGTAGTATCATCTGGTGTAAAAGAAACAGACAATGTATGTATACCTGGCCTCAATATAGTTCCTGATGGTGGAGTGTAGACAAAGGTTCCGGGCACTGAAGCAGATGCATCCAGCTAAACGTTACTCAATGGTGTACCATAGAATATGTCAGCAGGGTTACTCCAGGTAATTGTAGGAGTGGTATTTTGAGGAGTTGTTGTCAAAACATTTATTGTAGCGAGCATTGAATCTGTGCCGTTTGTGTTGCTTACAGTCTCGTTAACTGTATAGGCTCCTGCTGCAAGGTAAGTATGCGTTGGATTAAGCTCAGTTGAAGT
The DNA here is from genome assembly GCA_963848985.1 of uncultured Methanosarcinaceae archaeon. Lineage (GTDB taxonomy): Archaea > Halobacteriota > Methanosarcinia > Methanosarcinales > Methanosarcinaceae > Methanosarcina. The sequence continues at coordinate 2,561 of CAWKGG010000075.1, read as the reverse complement.
AGCTTCGTCTCCAAAGTTCCACATCCGTCCTGTGGCATTTGTCGAGATGTCTGTAAATTGAACCGTAAGGGGAACATTACCATTGGTAACGTTGGCATTGAAATTCGCTGTAGGAAAACCTTTTCCAGAACGACTTTCTGGATCAGTAAATGCCTTGATGCACACATTAGTATTTGAGTAGCCTGGCTCTGTTGTTATATCGGTCCATGTATTTCCATCAGAACTTACAAAACTTTCTGATGCGTTTGCTGTTGCCTGACTACTATGGCCACTGATAGGCATTTCCACAGGAATAGGGTATTGGTATGTAGGGTTTGTAAGCTCTAGTACTACTGAGAATTTTTGGCCGGCTTTGAGCTGAACTCCTGAATTCAGGGGAACTGTATGATAACCTGCACTTGAAATTGTTCCACTCTGGGTAAGAGCAGGACCACTTTGACTAATGGGGTTGGATCCTATATTAATGTAGATATTAATTACATAATTACAGTTTAGGTCTGTTGTATAGAAACTTATTGCTTTGAGAACTTCATTAGAATTTGCAGTAAAGATGTTTGCACCCCAGCCAGTTGTGGGATTAGTTTGCAATGTGTTAATTTGCTGGGTCCATCCAAGTGGATCGTATTGGTAGATGTTTGTATAATCTTTAGGTTTTTCAGCCGTGAATTGTGTATTCATATCGTATCCTACATTAGAATCATAATAGGAAACATAGAAATATCCATTATCATTATTTACATTCCCCCAATCTGCTGCAGTTGTACCCCAGCTATTTTTTATAATAAATGCCCCGTTTCCAGGTGGCGTTGTTGAGAAGTTGCTTGCACTATAATCATCATTCCAGCCAACAATGGTCACTGCATGGTCAGAAGCCGTTGTTCCACTATAGTAATAACTGTATGTGTTTTGGTTATAACTAGTAGTATCGGTGGGGTCAAAATACAGGGCAGTAGCTACTGCTCCATAATTCATAATTGCTTCTTTTATGTCCTGATTGTCCGTCGGACCACTTCTGTTCGGGAGGAAAGTTACGTTTTGTACATGTTTATGTACAGGAAGTCCGAGCTCGCTGGACGAAAACCTTGATGTCGCACTATAAGGATCATTGCTGGTGTTTACAGGTCCACTCCAACGAGTTTAGTAAGCAGTTGACATCATAAAGTCTCCCCCGTCACTGGAACCGCGATCAAAACCTTGCGGGCTATTTGCAGAAGAAAGCACGTTTTTAATATTATTTTCTGAAAAACTCCAGGTTTCTCCTGGCATTAAATATGATTCAAGGGATCCGTCAGTTGCAAATGTCCAACAAGAACCTGCAGAACCCTGATTTTTCACAGGAGTTACCCTGTTCAGAGTTCGTAAGTCATAGAAAGTTGGAATAGATGTGTTTGCGGAAGCATATATGTCTGGGACTGAAGTATGTTTGAGATGACTAAGGTCTACAGGTGAAGGTGCGAAGCCAGATTTATGTCCAACGGAGGAGTGTGCCATTTTATAGACAGATTTAGTATTCCGGTATTGGGTAAATATTGGCATCACGGATACATAGGTTTTATAGTATAAACTATGCATAATCAAGGAATTCACATTCAAAAATTGCTCCAGGAGAACAGATGGGGAACATTAAACTGCTTCCTGAAAATCTAAAAATAAAAAAGCCCTAGTGGAAGTTTTGCTAATTAATATCAAATTTCCCCATATTTTTTATGCGCTTGTTCAGCGGTCGAATATCGAAAACGTATACTTTTTTCTCTTCTTCATCAATTTGATAGAAAACTCGATAGTCTCCAACTCTCAGACGATATGTAACTAATCGAGTTCCTTTGAGTTTTTTTTTGTTTCCGTTACTATCTGGGAATGGATCTGTAAGCTCTTTAATTGCAGATTTTATATGTTCTTTTCGTTCTGCGGGAGCCTTAACAAAAAGAGTGGGATGCACAAAAACTTTAAAGGTCATCGATACTCACAAACTCATTTTTATGCACTTTTATAAATTTCTCACTGCGCTCTGCTAATTTATTCCTATTGTGTTCGACTATCAGGTCATTAATAACCTTATTATAATCGTCTCCCATCTGTTCCAATTTTCCGTAACTCTTCGCGAATTTGTTTTGTTATCTGGATAGTTGTTGTTTCAGACATTATAGATATTATGGACAGTTATAGCATTTATAGCAACTCGGTTAAAAAGCTATGCTGATAGTTATGATAACAAAATAGCACACTTTTGGTATAAATAAGCAATTTTCTGGAATCGTTCTCAAAAGTTGCTTGCAGGGTAGAAGGTTTTAGACTTTATGCATTATCAGATAAACATTAGGCACTCGGGCGCTGAAATTGGAAAAAATGCATAGATTTTACTGCAAAAAATTATGCATTAGTCAGAAGGTTCCATTGCGCGAATAAACTGGTATGCATTGTATGGCGCATACCATAAGGCTATTTGTTTGCAATGTATAGTATACATGTTTAATTTCAAGTTCTCAAGGTCTCTTACAGTCTTGCCTTAAAGTTTTGTTTACAAACACATCACTTCTGCCAAATGATTTTGTTTTCCTTCG
>CAWKGG010000074.1:0-44359 GCA_963848985.1 uncultured Methanosarcinaceae archaeon | reverse complement strand
CTTCTGCGCTCAGAATAAATACGTATCCAGAGAGTCAAAGTTGACTCCATACCCCAAAATCATTGATACTAATGGGAGTATATTTTGGATATTTTTCGAATTTGCCATATGTTAGCCTGCGTGCAGTGAACAGAAAGGCACCGGCACTATAGCTATAACCATTTGTAGCATATTCGTAAAAATATCAAAATTTAGTTACATTTAGGTTATCTTATAGCACAAGATTTAAATTCTCGAAAACAAATAGTACCATTGGAGAAAGTACCAAGTTGCCAAGAGTATCTAAACTTTTGGTGATAGTAGCCCGAGATTGCGGTAACAGTCTTGGGTTTTTCTTCATGTTTTTTGAGATTTATTTGATTTTATTTAAATGTTATGATGTGGTCGATTCCCTGCCAAAATTTGATTCTAAAATCCATTTTAAAATTTTTTTTAGAGACATCGCCATCTGTCTGGAGTTTCATAATTTTAACACCTTATTAGATAGCAGAATGAGTCTTTCATAGACTTCGGGTTGGATCAGTATGTGTATACGATTCAATTGCATTTCTAGCAGCTTCATTTGGAACCGGGAACATGCGCTGATATATCGAAAAGCCATAGGGTGTATTTAAGGGTTCATATGGTGCCTCCAATAAAATATAATTTTCTTCATTTTTGGAATTCGTTCTAGTAATGTATTCTGTCAACAGCATATGAAAATGCGCGAAATCATAAGTTTTCTGATTCATACTACTTTGACCTCCATTCAATTAATTATATAACGAGATGACAAGCCACTTCTAGCGAGTTAAAAGATACTATCATTTAAACCCGCTCCCTTCATGCTACTGAAAAAATAATTTTTGCCATCGCTCTTTTCGATAGGGGCGCCAAACTTTTGCATGTACTCGAGAGTGTCCTTTTTTTCAGAGCAAACTTGTCTAAATGCCGCAATAGTTTCAGGTCGAAAAATTGCATCGTCTAACATTTTTGAATTCCTTTCCTGAGTCATAGATTAGGGTTATTTTTTCCATTTACTCTTTTCCCATGTACTTTTTATGATTAGCTTAATGGGTTTTTCAATGACTTTGGAAAGATATGTGCTTCTTGCAATTTCTCCCCTAGTTACTTCTATTCTGGAATAAACTTCCGGCTTCAAATATACATTCACAAGAACTTTTTTACCCATTTGTATCATTCTATCAATCTTCCAACATTACTTAATTAACATAATATAATAGAATTAATTTATACTATAAGCTTTTTCTTTAGAAGGCTACCGCTATTTTTATAGGTTCAAAATATGACTAAAACATATGCAATTATATTTTATTATACTTACTTTGCTAAATACAAAATTTTTTAGCATTTTTAATCACAGCACTTATTCAAAAATAATCAATTTAATATCAGTAATATAACTAAAAATTAGGAATATAAAATAAAAAAGTAAAACGTTAAACTTTGTTGCTTTTAACTGCATTTATAAGGGCATTTAAAATTGCAGGATCGACTTTTTGAAGTTGCAAAACAAGTTCTGAAATTACAGTTTTTTCGGTTTCTATGGTTTCGCTAGATTCTGTAGTTAACGGTAGACCACATCTAAAACAAAATTGTGCTTTTTTGTCTATAATCTCTCTTACACCGGGGACATTTTAAAACTCTGGGCTTCTCTTCTCCTTCTTCAGGTAATTTGAGACCTGAAGCTTCGAACATTACTACATTAATATCGTTCGCTGATAGATGAATGTAAATATTAGCCATCTGAGAGTTAGCTTTCCATCCTAAAACAGCTTTAAGCTTTTGTTCACTTTTAAGTTTCTTAGCCAAATCTGTAGCTCTTGCATGTCTGAATGAATGCGGATTGATTCTCTTCTTGATTCCTGCTTTCTTTCCTATGATCGCAATTTGCTGATATAGACCTGATCGAGATATCAAATTATAAGGCGTTCGGAATGAACAGAAAATTGGAGCATCAGGCTCTTCTTTCCTAGGATGAATTTCTAACCATTGTCGAAGGTAAGAAGACGCAAAAATCAATCTCGCAGGTCTAGCACCTGTATTCCCTTCACGAAGCCATAAAAGGCATCCATATTCATCGAACTTTGCATCTGCAATGGTTGTACTTAATAACTCTCCAATCCTTGCTCCGGAGTCTGTTAAACAAGCTAGTAGTGCTTTATCCCTTGCTGTGGGAGCATGACGGATTAAACAATCAATTTCTTCATCTGTTAGAAGCTGATCTGGGGTTAGACTGCTGTGTTGTGCCTGTTTCGTTTTAATGCATCCTGCGAGCTTGGGGTTGATTTTACCTATGAATGCCCTGATGATAATCTTGTGAAGCTTGAGCGTTGAATTTTTCAGCGTCTCCATGGTATCCAAATAGTCATTAAAGTCATCCTCGGTAACGTTTTCATATGGTTTTTCTAACCACTTTGAGAAACGTATTAATATCATCAGATGATTAATTATCGTTCTGTGTTTCCTTTCTTCATCCTGCAACCTTTTGATGTGCTTTTTGAGAGTTTTGAAATTCTCCGGTAATATTTCGGTTTCTGCAATTTTTAGTCGATCGTTCCAGTAAACGAGATCAAGAATATCTTCTTGAAGCATGATTCTAGTTATGCACCTTTCCTATAAAAATAGTTTCCTTATCTCCAATAAACTAATGAAACTAGTCATTTGGAACTCAGTAAATCCAAAATATAATAATTAAAAAAATTAAATATATTGACTAGTGAATTTAAATATGATTAAGTAGGATATAAAATACCTAGTGGTGATATCAATGAAATATGTAATTGCGATGATAAGACCTGAAAAACTTGATGCTGTTAAAAATGAACTTCAGAAAGTAGAAGTAAATGGATTGACAGTGTCATCTGTTTCTGGGTATGGTGCCCAAAGAGGACACCTTGAAATTGATAGGTCTAAAGCTAAAAAATGCGAAGCAAATCTACTTGAGAAAGTTAGAATTGAAATTGCAGTGAAAGATGATTTTCTGCAAGCTACAGTTGCAGCAATAAAAAATGGATCGAGAGATAAAGACGGTTATGTTGGGAGTGGAAAGATATTCGTGCTACCACTAGAGAATGTTATAAGAATTCGCACGAACGAAACCGGAAATGATGCTCTTTAAAAACTTATCTCTTTATTTATATTAGTAGCAGCAGATTTTGGGAGGCCTTAATCCCATCCGCACTTATTATTAATGCTCTTTAGGCCTGTAGTATGTTGTTATTTACTTATCCAGCGTAAAAATATATTTAGGAGATGCTGCAGTCATTGTTGCAATGGGTTCCATAGCTTTGAACTGGGTAATTAGTGCACTCAATTGATTTTTCATCTGGAAAATGGTTTATAGGCTGCTCCGATGAATTATTCTTGCAATGTATTGCTCCTTACTCAGTTAATAGTATCATTCCGACGTAGGCACCTATTGCATTTCAGATAATTTTCGTAATAATTACTCATGTATTATATCTGGTGCGATCGTAAGTCTTTTCCATGAGTTGTTAAAAATAGTGAACATAAGACTCTCTACTTTTTTCAAAAAACTGGGGGAATAATCTTTTTCCAGATTTGATCAATGACTCTAAGACACAACCCTATTGTTAGACTTATTAAATTCAAATCGTACATGTCATTGGGTATAAGTAGTGGATTTCTTACAGGAAAACTTATCGATTTTGAAGGCTTTAATCCTTGTCCATATCATATTCAGCCATTTACTTTCTTATAATTTGGATTTATCTTAAAATGGAGGTTGGATGTGGAAACATTTTTGTTCTTACTTTGATATTAATTAGAGACTTTTAATATCGTCTGGTATTTGACAAAATTTACCATCAATTACAATGGAAATTGACTGCAATCAATTAAAACCCAAATAACAAAAAAAGATATTTACCAAAATAATTTTCTTCGTTTATTACTTATGGAGTACGTAAACCTATGAATACCCCCTCCATAGGTTTGTGATTAAGTGAACCCTCACTTCGTCCATTTTCGTTTAACCATCAAACTCGTCACTTCTTTGTAAAATAAGTTTGTTTTTGTCACTATTTTCATAGTTGATGTCATCTACACATGACCTGAATCTTATACAATGGAATCAAACCGCTTTAGCCATGAATATGATAAGATCATCTACCATGTAGTATTGGTATCTAAGTATCTAAAAAATATAGTTTACAAAAAAAGAATAAAAAAGATTGTGTGCCTCTACTTACCAGCATTTATAAGACGAAAGTCTACAAAATCCATATTATGGAAGTGATAGAAGATCAAGTTCACTTATTCCTGGAATTCCATCCAAACAACTCTCTATCAGGAATAGTTCAATACTTAAAAAGAAGCGAGTATTAGAGATTTTTAAACCTTCATACCGAACTAAAAAAATATTTATGAAAAATCTATGGTCAAGTGACAACTTTGTCATACTTTAAATATGTAACAGCTGCCACAATAAAAAACTATATTAAGGAATCTTAGAGGAAGCAGAAAGCAGAGTTTAAATCAGACAAATTAGGGAAATGAGGTCAAACAAGAATAGATGGTTCATGAATTTCAACAAACAGAACGAGGGACACGAAGCATAAAATCATTAAGGGTGGGTGGCAGAATGCAATTTGATTTCTTCCAAAAATTCAAAAACATTTTTTACCCTGGAGCTTTCCTTAAAATCGATGACTTTGTTACCATTTATGCATAGAAAGCGTTAGCATTTGCTTTAGTTGTCTGTGTGTTTTTGAATAGCTTAAGTTTTTTAACAAATATCAGAATGTTAGTGCACTTATTACCATGCGTGGCGAAGATTCATCAAGGGAGCCTACGACATAATACTGATGGGATGATGAGTTTGATTTTGTTTCTTTTTCCAAGTTTTTTAAAATCCCTTCCATATTTTCTGTTCTCCCATAACTCGGCAATAAGAGATATTATACTTTATACCAATTTTTTTAATCAAAGTCGTTGTGATGTAAACAGTGCAAGCAATTGGATATATTTGTTTTACCTGGATAGGCTGGGAATAATTATTCAAAATAAAATATTTTAATTTACTTACATGATTTATTTACTTTAGATTTCCCTGATATTTAAGATAGTTTTTAATCTCATCGAAATTTTTATCATAACCCACAGGTCAAATGTAGGTTCTATAACTCCACAGCTTATCACACACAACTATTTTTCAATCTCATTGTATTTTTAAAAATTTTTCTTGCTGTGATATTTTATACAATCAGCATCACCCTAGAAGGACAATATTTTGGTTCCGAAATAACGAAAGGAAGTACACGATCAACAGAAGTACAAATTACATCAGACTCAAAACAATTTCTTTGACCAACTTCAAAGCATATATATTTCAAATAGTTGATGATATCATTGTCTTGAAATAATCCCGATTTCGTACAAAAAAAGCAGTTATATCTTATTTTGGAGACACAATGGTTTGCATTACATAGTTACTTTTTATGTGCAAATGTAGCTTGAAAGATAAATCGATTAGTCAATAACAGTTATCAGAAAGTTTTCATCCCCACAGAAAACTGAGGGGTATTCGACTGGAATAAACGAGTGTAACTAATTGCGAATGGACTTATAGTTTCCAAATAAATTATGTCTAGAGTAAAAGATGTGTAGCCTTCTCTCTCAGAAAAGCATGTGTATAAGTATTTTCTATTCAAAGTTAGAATCTGTTTTATTTACAATTTTCAATAAAAGAATTTATCATTCCAATAGGAAGGATTAAGTCTATTCTTTCAGCATTGAATATATTCAAAAAATTAAAATTTACATCAAATTCATAGATCATTAATATAAAAAAACTTCGATGAACCCGAATTTTTGTCACATGCTTATTAATTGTATACAAATGACTCGTAAAAAATCAGATGTTTATAGCAATCCTCATAAATTGATATGTTCCTCATTATAGAGGATTAACAGAGTATCAAGATTCATAATACACCTGATAATTTAGTGCATAAACTGAGTAAAAAATATTTACCATGTACAAATTAAATCTAAGATAGCCCCTATTTTTAGAAGGAGTAATTTCCGTGCAAAATAGTAATTAATTTCCTTAAAAAAAGAAAAAAACTGAACTCTTTGATCACTTCAGTTCTGATTAGGGGTTTGTTAGTAATTCCCCCTACAGATGAACCCGTTAGCAACATGGAGTGTTCATTTATTCCAGAGACTGGAAGTATTCTAGACCAAATATCTGTTGAAACCCTGGAGAAAATAGATGAGGAAAAATCAAAAGCTAAAAAACTAAGAATCTGTACTACAATTCCAGTCCTGTTCATAGCCCTTGCGGAATTTCTGATCTTTTCTGGCAGAATGGAGACAGGTATCTGGATACATATTGGGCTCCTGATTTCGCTAACCCTTTCTAGTATATTTATAAAAGACTCCGAAATCCATAAAATGCATCAGTCACTGATACTTCTCCCAGTTTTGAGACTAATAAACCTTTCAATGCCAGCTTATTATGAGAAAACGCTTTATTCCTTTATTCTCCTATACGGTATCCTGGCAATTCCTGTAAGTATTGCACTAACCAATCAGGGACTCACTCGTACGCAGCTCGGAATGACCTTCAAGAAAATATGGCTCTATTCTCCACTTTCAATATTGTTAGGCCTCCTTCTTGGAGGAGGGGAATATCTAATAATCAGGACAAATTCTCTAATTTCAGATCTCTCAACCTTTAACCTCCTGATGCTCAGCATAGTTATGATCTTTTTCGTAGGCCTTGTGGAAGAGATCATTTTCAGATCAATCCTTCAAAATCGGCTGCAGATAGCACTCGGTAATCGATCAGGGCTGGTAATTACAAGTATTTTATTCGGACTTATGCATACAGGATATGGGAGCAGGGGTGAAGTTCTGTACGCATCCTTTGTAGGCATATTTATAGGTTACCTGTTTTACAAAACACGCAGCCTTCCCTCTGGTTACGATGATTCATGGCTTCATAAATGTCTTTGTTTTTGGGATAATTCCCCTCCTCCTCTAAAAATACCTGTGCCTGTAAATAAATTTATGTAATAAAACAAGGCAAGCAAAAAAATAGAAAAGTATAGGTACTAAAAGTAAAAGCCTGCTTCTAAATAAACCAGTTCCGATTATATAACTCCGGAAACACATAGATACAAATCAAAAACTAACCCCCTGGTTCTTAAACAGTGGAAAGACAGGAAAATTGTACCTATACATTTATAAATTAAGCACTTAGATCCTACTTTACGCAATTTACAACTTTAATGCCAGATATTCTCTCAATCATGAAAGTAGCTTAAAAATTAATCTAACTTTTAATGAATAGTTGACAAATAGGCAAACAAATTCTACATCAGTGTACATCTGTGGAATATAGGTTCGCTAAAATATATCCCCACTTTTATCCTATCAATTACCCATACACTCCACTATTACCTTATTGCTTCACTAATTGGAGTACTTCACTAACTTGTAATCGATGATTTCTAAGCACATATATTTCTGTTCCCCCACAAAAAAAGAGGACAAATAAAGTATACAGTCAAATTAAATATAATAATATATAAATACATTTCATATTTATACCCTAAATTAACCACAATTCGCTAAATCTTCGTGTATGTATATTGAGTAGAGTTAAATGATAAAAACCCTGTTATAACAACTCTCGCCAAAAATATTCCAATTTAAATTCGATCAAAGCTGAACCATGAGCTTTTTTCCAAGGTTCAAGCATCAATGACTCTCAAAAGGTTTATCTATACACTCAATTCGAAAATATAGATTCAAAATACCATTTGAAAGCCCGTTAAACTTCATCAGAAGAAAATCTACTTTGACTATTAAAAGAGATACCTTCCCTAATTTTTGTGAAATTTTTAGCAAGCATAAAAAATGGTTTGAATTTCAATAACTTGCCATAGGCTTGATTAGCTTAAACTCAACGATTATTTAGCATCAAGGAAGCTGGCAAATAGTTAAATTAGAGAGAAATTATCGATATATTAAACACAACAGATTCCATGAAAGATACCTTTACATAATTCTTTAAATATTATGGAGTAACAAATGAAAAATACTATTTGATATTCTATCAGTCTGTTTATTGCTGTTATTTTGAATAAAATGATAAAAATTTAGATTGGACAAGTGTAGTTATTCTGACACTTGAATCTAAACTTGGGAAGTACTGACATAGTAGAAAGAATTATGACAAATCTCAGGTTTCAACAAATTGCTAATATGGACTTATATCTAAATACCAAATAGTGGGATTTATAGAAATCCTTAAGTTCCCAGTGTAACAAAAGATTGTGCTCAAATTCCACGAAAAATATATGTTCCTATCTCACTTAAACGAGGAACAAAAAAGCTGAGAAAAACGAAATTAAAAGTACTCTGAAGATAACATCAAACAAAGTTATTATATCAACGATATAACATAATTCAGCAGATATAGACAGTAAACTGGTTCTGTCTATACCATAAATGGATCCATTTTTATTTGTATACTCAACGATTTCATTACCTTGATTTTTTTAATATTCTCCTGATTTGTAGAAATGGTTTAGGAACTGATGAAATTCGGAAATATTGGTAAAATAAATGTATGGATTTAAAATTTTGGACCAGCAGGAAAAACTTTCTGACAAATATCCAATCAAACCTCGGCGGCTAGTATCTGCCAGAAAGTGATCTATTTCATTCCTGAGACGAAAAATGAAAATAGTGAAAACAGGTGAAGCAATGAAGTATGCTGTACTTATAGGAGACGGAATGGCTGATTACCCTATAAAGGAACTGGATGACAAGACCATTCTCCAAGCAGCTCGAATCCCTGCTATGGATTATATCGCAACACACGGGAAAACCGGGTTTGCAAAAACTATACCTGATGGTTTTTCCCCAGGCAGCGATGTCGCAAATATGTCTATTCTCGGATATGACCCGGTAATCTATTACTCAGGACGGGCACCTTTGGAAGCTGCCAGTATGGGTGTGCAACTTACTGCAGATGATGTGGCTTTCAGATGCAATCTCATAACCGTTGAGTCTGGGAGAATAAAGGATTATAGTGCAGGGCATATAAATAGCGATGAAGCAAAAATCCTCATCAAGACACTTGATACAGAACTCAGCACCGAAGAACTACACTTTTATCCAGGAATCAGCTATAGACACCTCTTGGTTGCCAGAAGGAACCTAGGAGCTGAAACAAAATGCACTCCACCTCATGATATTATAGGCCAGAAAGTGAAGAAGTATCTGCCGAGTGGAATAGATGGTAAGTTTTTTTCCGGATTAATTGAAGCATCTATGATCGTTCTTGAGATGCATCCAGTTAACCTTAAAAGGATTGCGGAGGGTAAAAACCCCGCAAATTCAATATGGGTATGGGGTCAGGGCCCTGCCCCAAAGTTTACTCCATTTCGAAAGCTTTACGGGAAAAGCGGAGCAATTGTCTCGGCAGTCGATCTTCTTAAAGGCATTGGAATTTGTGCAGGCATGGAAGTAATTGAAGTTCCGGGAGCAACAGGCTACATGGATACGAATTATGACGGAAAGGCCCGTGCTGCCCTTGAAATTCTAAGAACTAAAGATCTTGTTTTCGTTCACGTCGAAGCTCCGGACGAGGCTGGACACGAAGGAAGCATTGAAAAAAAAATACAGGCTGTTGAAGATTTCGATAGGCGAATAGTAGCCCCCATCCTTAAACATGCCGATGATTCAGGTGAACCCTTCATAATTCTCGTAATGCCTGACCATCCGACCCCAATTTCCCTAAAGACCCATACAAAGGATCCTATTCCCTTTGCGATCTATAGGACCGATGAAAATGATCCTGATGAAACAGAAGCTTTTGATGAGGAGTCAGTTAAAAAGGGTTCTTTGGGCCTGGTAATGGCTTCTGATCTTATAGGGATGATTGTCAAAACTTAATAAAGTGATTTCTCTGATGTGCGATTTGACTCTTTCATCCGACCAACTGATATTTATTCTCTAAAAACTTATCTCCTAAGGTTTTTGGGGATTTTTTTATTGATTAGACTCTTTTTGATGCTACATTTTAGTGAAATTATTCAGTAGTCTCGAGTTACTGTAGTTTCGAATGAATATTCTCATTATTTTACAATTTTTCCCTTGATAGTTCACAAGAAAAAACCTCATACATACGTAGTAATTCCATTTTTTTGTAATAGCCTCTCGAAATTTAATATTGTAGATTCCTTAAGTAGGAATTATGTATATTTTCAACTAAATGATGGTTTGATTATTTTTTTCTTTTAATATATTTTTTGCTTAGATATATGCTAATCGATCACAAAGCCCTGGAGTTATGTATCTTTCAAATTTAATTAAGTAATTCAAGAGTAATTTTACTGGAATTTAATGCAATGTCTCAATTCCACACACTTTAGCATCTCAATAATTAAATAATTCATCATAAAAATAAACACATGTTAAAACCCTAATGCAAATGTATTTGATTTTGTATCCAAGGTGCATAAGTTCGATTCTTATGATAAAATACTAATCTCGATTGTATCCAAGGTTTGAAAAATTCTACTGATGAATACCGTATATTTTTGCTAAAAGAGCATTGTATTGATATTATATTTATAAAAAGAATGAGAAAAGTCGAAAACAAAAAATACAATATAGACATTAGATTTGTAAGAGAAAACATAAGCATAGAGTCAATTTAAATATTATGCTACCTGCATTGATGTCAAATTCAGATCATATAATGATACCGAATTTCGAAACAAATATCAAGTATGGTTTTAAATAAGATATTTTTACTCATTGTTCCAAACCTATTGACAGTACACAATTACAAGGTTAATGCTTTCATTCTTAAGTCCCCGCTACGGCAATTCGTCAATTGAAGAAAGGATGATTTGGCTTCACCGGATTGATGAAGAAGGTTGGAAAAAGTATTTAGAGTATTTTGGGAATAACATCAACCAAATAAGAAATGATAATCGAACTATCAACTTGTCAAAACTCTCATTATATTTCAACAGTTCCCAACAAAACTAAAGAGGATTTCAATAAAATGATGATTTTCACGAGAAAAATATATGCCATTTATAAGCATAGGACAAAATTTTGGGGTTTATCAGAATCATCCTAAATGAAGACCGATAACAAGAAACAAATGGATAATGATGTACAGTAATTAAAAAAGAAAGTTAAAGAATTATGCAGATGGTAAAAAAATTATATTAGAGTAAATCTTTAAAGAATACTTTAATGTTAGAGAAAGCTTTAGCTTGTGAACTTTGGAGTTTGAGGTCACATTGGAAAGTTGGGTTTTGGGCTAACTCCATATGTAAGTTAAAACTGTGTTGAAAATCAGGGAAATTCGAAGAAACAAATCATATGAGCAAGTTAAAATATTGATTTAGAATATTTCCTTATATTCAGGATGTTGATGCTAACATACCCATTGTTTGCAGTGAGTGAGTACACCTCAACTCTTATTAATCTCCTAAAGCAGCAATCTTTCTTCTAAACCCTGTTACAATTTACTGGCTGAACTAATGTTGCGATTGGAGATACTTCGAATGATTTGCTCGTGCAGCTTTGAATGTTTTAATTCCTTTTATTACTCGGAAACAGCGAATAACTCAGGGAATCAACCAAATCTCCACAAAGCAATTACTAATATGGATCATGATTTAGAACTTTTGAATAAATATATATATGTTGATGAGTATTTATAGTATAATACAAACAGAGGAAATGGAATCAGTGAATAGATAGGGTTAAAGATAATTAAAACTGTAGTTTTTTATCTTTTTACCCTTTATTTTAAATTTGAATATGAATCCAATATCTTTGGAATTATCGTTTTCTGTATCTAATAGTTATCCTTATTAGTTTATGTGCAAATTAATGATTCACGAAAATTAGAAGTTTATCGTAGTCCTACACTATAGATTAGGAGCGACCACAAGATCTGAGTACTGATAAAAATAGGGGTTGTTTAACAATATTTTATTTGTATTATATAAATTAACCATATATATAGATAGAAACCACCTTATGAAATTCCTTCTGCCATAGATTAGCAAACAAATTTTAAGATTATTAACAGCAATATACCGATTTCGAATTAAAATTACAAATTTCAACAAGTCATGAGCGAGAACATAACAATCTAGAGAATCTAATCGCAAAACTTTATTATTATTTCCAGTAATTTGCAACTGCAATAAATAAAAAAAATCAGTAAATTGTAAAAGTCTTACACCTTTGCCACCTTACTACTAACACTCAGAGATCCCACTCCAACAGATTTACAAGGTTTTTCTTCGCTAAATCCAAAATGCGGAATGAATAGTGTTTCATTAATATCATTTAGGGGAATTAAATGACAACAAGCAAAAAGAAGAAAGTTCCGTATACCGTATCAAATATCAAAAGGTGTAGGTGTCCTCAGTGTTTAGTCCAGGCTGACAGTGAATGTGTAAAGAAGAAGTATAGTGGATTAAAAAATGAATTCGAAAGTTTAGGAAGAGTTGCAGCTCTTGAGCCTCAAAAAGTTCCAGGAATCTACTGTTCTACAGGTATTGCTACCTGTAAAGATTTGAACTTTAATAGGCAATGCATTTGCTATACCTGTCCTGTCTGGGATAGCTATGAATTAGAGAACTCAAAAACGATTATATATTTCTGCAATAAAGGAGAAGCTTGAAAGCTTAAATTCAGAGTTTCGCTGAATCTACTGGCTTCGAAGATAGGCAGATTTTGAGATCTGCCTAGTACTTTTGATCTATCACAATGAGCATAGTTATTGCTGTTTTTGAGACTTTTTAATATCTTCTGGTCCACCAAAATTTACCATTAATTTCAATAACAATTAACTTTAATGGATAAAAAACCATAATGTTCCAAGCTATCAAAAATCAATTTGTAATATCCATTTTTTTACAATACATACTTATAATCACTGATTGTTTTTTGAATTATGGGAAAATAAAAAGTATGATCAATATCCCACCATCATATAATCTGAGCCCACCAAATTTGTTCCATAAATTTAAGAATAGGGATCCAAAAGTAACTTATTGTTTCACATTCATCAACATTACATTTTTCTGATATAGCCCAACTTTTAGGAGCCAAAATTCTATTATCATCTGTACCAAAAAGTTGTTGTTGCTTTTCATCGGATATACAGAGTGAGATAGCGATGGGAAAACGTTTGAGAAGGTCTAAACCAAAAGACTGCTACCGCTTCTGTCAATTTAGATCACCAATTAATTGGACAAGGCCATTGCCTTTAAGGCAATTTAACATTCGTAAAAAAAATCGAATTTGAGCCTTCGAGGGCAATTCACTGATCATTCGTTCGATATTGTTGAAAACCAAAATTATAACAAAATTCCTTGCTACAGTAATCATGAAATCACTAGTAAAAATAGTACGGGTGGGAATCATTTTTATGTATTTGAGCCTATTATTCGAAGGATATCATACGTATTTTTCGAATAAATACAGAATGAATCCCATCTTAAAAAACAATTCTGGTTTCTAAAGTAATTATTTATGCTTAAGTAACTCTATAATATTATAACCATGGGAAAAGATGAAAGAAAAGGGAGAAATATTTTAGTATTTATTTACTTCCATTTTTTCCATGATTTCCCTGGCTTACCTTTAAGCTTAAGATTGATGAAGAAATTTAAATACTTGACTAGAAATGCATTATTTGCATTTTACAAAGTGTCTCTTTTTTACTTCGAGAGCTATAATTCAAAATTTATGGGTCACATGCAATGTGCCTAAGTTGCAAAAAAAATAATTCTGTCTAATATGCAAATAAATATAATTCGCTTATCCATTCACCTAATATTATTAATTGCGGTAGAAAATGGATTTTAAGCTACCTCTGGACTATAGAAATTAACTATATAATGCAAATTATTTGCCTCTAAAACAATATCTCTCATAGTTTTTGATATATGAAGTATCGTAAAAATTTATTTTAAACAATTTTGGAGCTTGGAAAATTTGCACAGAATCAAGAAATGCAAAAAAGAGAGACAATTGTTTTTATATATGTTGCAGTACTTGCTTTGTTGATGGTATTTACACGGAAGTGAAATATAAGCTATTCAAAATGTTACGAACTTGTCTAGTACTCCAATTGTACGAATAAGTCCTGTTTTATTTTCACAAACAAAACATTCTTTGGTGGCTTTTTATCCTTATTTCCGTTTGTTTTTTTGTATTATATGTTATAGTATTAAAATAGGGACGAAATTTTGGATTGGAGAGTTAGTGAATATTTAACATTTTAAGTATAAGGTTCTTTTAGCAACATAGTAATTGGTTTGTATAAAAAGCTTTTTAAATAGGTATTTTCGTTAAAGTTTTCGAAGTTGTTATAAGTTCTGTTTGCATTTTTGTATCTTTACAGACATATCATAGTTTTGAACGGCATCCAGTTGATCAGCCTGTTGATTTACATATGTATATATGAAACATCATTATGATCTTGGACTAGGATTATTTTTACCAAAAACGCCACCGTGGATTTTTAGCTCCCGGTGTTTTAACCAAATTATTTTGAGACTGTTAACTTAATGTATAATACCACGATCACAGAAAAAGAAAAAATCCGAGAAATCAAATACATGTTTTTTGAATAGCAAATGAGAATGAACTTTCAGCTTTTGATACTTCTGGATATTTAACGAGGCAAATTTTGCCTGATGAATCTTTTTTCTTAAAAATGAAGGTGGGATATTATCTGATAAAATAAGGAGTTATGAGATAGTTAATAAAAAATAGGTTCTGAAAAATATGGACAAACGAGTCACAAAAATATCTATGCTGACTTTTTAGTTTATGACGCTTCAATTGCTGTTTGATTTATCAAAGTCTCTATCTCCAGCATGTAAATGTTGTGCATTTCCAGAGGTTTTCTTTATCATAGCTTTATTTATCAAGTTCTTTGTTTTATCTTCCTTCGAATTTTTTAATATTGTTCCTTTTCTTTTTTGTACTTAAAACATTATATTCTAAGATCCTATTTGAGTATAATTTAACTATTGATCCTGCTATATTATCTTATAGGATACATAGTTATAAAGTTTAAAAATAAAAAAAAATAATTAAATAGTAGATTTACGTTGCTATCATAATATTAAGTTCTATAATTGATGTATGTTGTGGAATATTAATGAAAAAAGCAGCATATAATGATGCACTTCGAGGGCATGACCTCATAAAAGTTTTAGGAATAACAACTCTAGCACTTTTAATGCTGGTGAGTATCGCAGGTGCAACACCATCTGCAAATATTACTTTTGTTACTAATGGTTCATTATTTTCACCGATTATTGCAGTCACAGGTAATCCTACAATTCAATGGATATTTGGTGATGGTTCAACATCTAATTCTACGTCTCCAACTGTAAATTTTGGTTCAGCCAGGACCAGAGTAAACACTTTGGTAGTAACACCGTGGAGTTCAGTAACCAAAATCAATATAGGTTATGATGGTTCAGATGGTGGTGTAAACCCAAATTTGAATACAATAGCATATCTCGCAAAACAGAATGTAATAGCTGTTAGTGGTTTAGAAAATGTTGCACCATACCTCCAAGTATGGGCATCGAGTCAGAATCAAATAACTGCTCTAGAATTCAGTAATTTCACGGCGCTGAATACAATTGAGTGTTTTTATTGTACGTCATTAGCTACCATCGGACTCCATAACGTTCCATCTCTGATTAGACTTTGCCTTGAACATTGCAATATTTCTTATCTCGATCTATCAGAGATTCCTTCTCTGGCTGACTTTCGTGGAGCACGTCAGGGAAGCTCAACATATAAAATAAATTGGGGTACTACAGGAACTGATATATGGCATATATGTGTCAGAGATAACACACAGATGACCAGCACATTCCCATTAAGTCAGTTTCCACTCTTGAGACAGTTTTACAATTGGAACGATAATCAAAAAGGTACTCTGCACCCAATTTCAACACACTTAAAAGATGTTGAATCATCCAATAATCATTATATTGCTGCTGTTTTTCCTGGTTGTTTTCCTGCTGGTAGAAATGCTGTTGTAAATATTTATGATAACAATCTCACGAGTTTAGATATTTCTAACGATCCTGGACTGACTAATCTAGATGTTCATAATAACTTTTTGAATCAAGAGACTATTGACAGAACACTTCAAACTTTAGATTCCTATAAAACTAAAAATGGTCATTTAGATTTAACTGGAAATGCTGCACCATCGATTATAGGAATAGCACATGCAAATAATTTGACTAGTAGGGGATGGAAGATTCAAATCTCATCAAAAAATAACCCACCAGTTGATTATTTTGCAATGTCAAAATCAGTGGGAAAGCCCCCTTAACTATTTATCTCACAAACAAGAGCAGGGGCACAATTACATCTGAAAAACATGTATTTGGGGATGATGCCACTTCCACTTTAACGAATCCATCTCATCAATTTACAAAAATAATGAAGTTTAAGGTGGTTTTGAGAGTTGGTAATGGCATGGGATGTAGTTTGGAATATCAATTTGTGACAGTTACAAAAAAAGGAATTATAGCCCTTTTGTTTTTTGATGGATCTTCGCTGTTTTCTCAATGTCTCACATGATGCATTTCAGTTGAATCTGAAGCTATTAGTTTTCATGAGGACATCCTTGTTTTGTGGTTCAGCCTATAGGTCTGGATCCGTTCTTATATGTTTGACACCTTATATATAATTAAAAACTTTAAGTTAACACTTGATGTTGTTGACATAAAAGGTTAAAAGCAAAGAACAGTCTATAAGTATGTAGTATTTATTTAAAAAGATCGAAATAATGTAAGGATAAAGTGGTAATGTAAAATAAATAGATAGTTTTTTAATAGGAAAGCTATACCAAAATTGGATGAGAACAATTTGTGTCTGTTATTCGAAGAATATCACGTTCATTTTATAAGAACACCTCAAAGTATTCTATCTAAAATATCTTCATATAACACCTACTTCAAACACTTGTGATAAGAAGCTATATTATAAATTATATCACTTTGCTAATATTCTCAATATGTAATTTTGCAGTAACATGCAGTAACGTTTGTTTTGGAAACGCAGATGTCACTATCAAGGAATTGAGAAACCTAACTTTTAACTTATGTTCGATTGAACCAAATTCGTATTATCAAATACTTTCCTTCTAATCTGATATTACTAATCTATCCTTTTAAGAATTACTTTACTCAGGAATCTGTAAAAGCCTCTTGTTCTTCTTCATGGACTTGATTACCGCTGCAATTTAGATTTCGACTCCATAATACAAAGCACCTATGGACCCAAGTAAGATGTGAATAAAGCATTACTTAAGAATAAAATTAAAATTTATCCAAAAAAGTAATATAAACTGATGCATATGTAATACTTGATAGTCTAGATTTGTAAGAATATCAAGAACTTATATGCAGTTGAACTAGAGAATCAATAGCATCAAATATTTAACTGTCAAAAATATGCGTCAAAATAGAACACGTTTTTGTATTTGGCATCCTTAGGCACTGATTACAGTAATTATTTTTGCCTATATCCAGAGAACAGACACATCTGTATTTTATGGAGAGAAATCTAAGGAGGAGATGGATAAAATGATACTTGAGTCACAATCTAAGGTGAGAATAAATAAGGAATTTATCATTGGCCTGGCATTACTAATAATTTTTGTGCCTCTAGGTCTGCTTGCTGCGGGACTGCCTATGGTCAAGCGGGGCCAAATGAAATTAAGGATAGGATTGGATTTGTGCCTCATGGGTTGAAGGAGCTCTCAGAATTGTGGAATGCTCCAATGCAGGATTATTCCTTTTCTGGCGACGGGATTCGAGGATCGTATCTTCAGCAGATACATCCTGTCTGCATTAGTAGGTGTAATAGTGGGTGGTAGTCTCTTGTATTTCATAGGAAAGAAGGTGGTCAGAAACTAGAGCATCTATCGCATTCAGGATCACTATGATAAAAATTAAGATTTATTTGGAAGGAAAATGAAAACTATGGAATCTAAAATAGCTCCTTACTTGTTCTGGTATCTGTATTTGCGTACAGGTATTGTGCATGAAAGATGTGTAAGAAAGAGCGAGACAATGTAGGTTTTATGCCAGCTAGATTGGATAATCTTTCAAATCTCTTGAATGTGTTATTCTTAGACCACTTTATTCCTGGTTTCCATAAAGTTATCGGATATAGTATAACAGCTGTAGTAAGCTTACTATGTGTGCATAGAGACCTTATACTTCATTGGCAAGAGAGCAGTCAACGACTACAAACTGATGTTCATTAGTTATTTTTACTTGAGGTATTATGATCCAGGACTGGATGAAAGAAGTGACAGTAGAACCTTGCAGGTGCTTTGCTGTGCATAATGGCAAGAAAGGATTCATTGGAAACACAATTAGTGGGATCTTAGGTTTTTTTGAGGAAGCTTTTATATCGGAGGGATTCTCCAGAAGAAAAGGTTTTCTGCAGAGTTTGGACCCTAGGGTCAAGTTGCTTTCCATTATAACCGCAATATTCGCAATAAGTTTGATCAAAGACCTAAAATTACTGGTTTTGATTTATATATTCACGTTGTTACTTGCATATCTCAGTAAAATCAATGTCTTGTTCTTCATCAAACGGGTTTGGCTCTTTATTCCCATCTTTGCAGGCATCATCATTATACCTATGATTTTCAACATTTTCTTCCCAGGGGATCCATTAATTAGATTAGCTTATTTAGGCCCTGCTGCCCACGTAGGATCACTTACACTTCCAGAAAGCATATATATTACCAGACAAGGTGTCTATGCAGCAAGTATATTTATCATGCGTGTTGCAACGTGTGTTTCTGCCGTAGTCTTGCTCTTTCTTACCACACCACAGCAGATCCTTTATAAGTCCTTGCGAACGGTGGGTGTTCCAAAGATATATGTTTTCACACTGGAGATGACCAAAAGGTACATCTTCCTTTTGATGGATTTAGTCCGGGAGATGCATTTTGCCAAGAAAGCCAGGACCATAAAGGCTGGAGGCATGTTCGATGAGCAGAAATGGGTTGGCGGACGCATAGGCTACACGCTGATACGATCTATGGATATTAGCGAAAAAGTTCATATGGCTATGATATCCAGAGGCTTCAATGGGGATGTTAAGGTAATGAAGGAATTCAGAATGCATAAAAGAGATTATATCGCAGGTGCAACGGCGATATCTCTAAGCATAACAATGGTGTTGATATCCCATAACATTATTAGGTGATAAAAATATGGGAATGATCTTTGACTTAAGGAATGTATCATATTCATATGTAGGAAGGATAATCGCCTTAAAAGATATCTGCTTCAAAGTGAATCAAAAAGAGCAGATATCTATAATTGGCTCAAACGGAAGTGGCAAATCTACTCTGCTAGCCATTTTAGATGGGCTCATATATCCAACAGTTGGAGAATTCTACGCCTTTGATAATAAGATATCTGAAGAGGTTTTCAATACTATTGATGATAACGAATTCAGATCCTATTTTCGGACAAGAGTAGGACTTGTCTTTCAGAACTCAGATGTGCAACTCTTCTCACCTACGGTCTTTGAGGAGATTGCATTTGGACCCCTGCAGCTTAACCTAACTCCGGAAGAAGTAAAAACCAGAGTTTTGGAAGTCATGGAAATGATAGGAATCACTAAGCTTAAAGATAGATCGCCTCACACTCTAAGTGGTGGAGAGAAAAAAAAGGTGTGCATTGCCACTGTTTTGGCTAGTAACCCAGATATTCTTCTATTGGATGAACCCACAGCCGGACTGGATCCTAGAACCCAACTCTGGCTGACAGAGTTATTACGAGAGTTAGAGGATGCAGGCAAGACGATAATTACTGCTACCCATGACTTGGAA
Organism: uncultured Methanosarcinaceae archaeon; assembly: GCA_963848985.1. Classification (GTDB taxonomy): domain Archaea; phylum Halobacteriota; class Methanosarcinia; order Methanosarcinales; family Methanosarcinaceae; genus Methanosarcina. The sequence continues at coordinate 24,435 of CAWKGG010000074.1, read as the reverse complement.
TTTGTAGAGCAGATCAGCAAAAGAGCCATAGTCATGGGCGAAGACCATCAAATTGTGATGGACGATGATGTGGAAAAGGTTCTCAATAACTTTGAACTTCTTCTTGACTCAAATCTGATACATGAGCACATGCACATTCACAGCAAGCTTGTTCATGAACATTTGCACACCCACAAGGGCAAACATATTCATGAACATGATACGGAGTGCGATCTTTCATCTACTAGAACTGAGTTATTATTAGCAAGGGAATTGAAATAAAGACTGGAATCCATTTTAATATAAGAGGTATTGTCCCATATGACAAGAATTGGATACGTATTGGGGTTAAATGGCTCCATTCTACCTTGGTATGATCACCTATAGTGTAGGTGCCTAAGTATCAGTAATACATTCTGCAATGAGCGAATTGAAAGGATTTGTATGTCTATCTTTATACTATTTTGCACATACAAAGATACAAAATTCATACTATGGAAATAGTAATATATCACGTTCACTCATTCTAGAATTTCATCAAGCAATCTCTATCAAAGGTAGTCCAATTCTTGAAAAAAGATAAGCTTTACAGACTCTTCAAGCTTCATCTTGAACTGGAAAATATATTTAGAGGGGAGTTTATGGATAAGTGTCAATTATTATCGATCCATTGAAAGAACGACCATCAGATGACGAAGAAAAATATTTGATGCATGGTAGAATCTGATGAGCGATCTGATTAAAATAATAGATGATTAAGTAAGTAACCCCATATGTGAATGGATGAGGAGAAAATGATTCTAAAAGTTGAAGATAACAAAAGCAGACTAATAGAAACTTAAATAAATCACTTTTTTAATCCGTCTACAAAATTTCCCATTCGCTCAATTGCTTTTTTAAGATCATCCATTGATGCTGCATAAGCGCATCGAAGGAAACCTTCCCCTGCTTCACCAAAAACATCGCCTGGAATCGTGACCACCTTCTTTTTGTCCAGAAGGCGCTCAGCAAACTCGGAAGAAGAAAGTCCGGTATCCCCCATATAAGGAAAAGCGTAGAATGCACCTTTGGGTTTAAGGCACTTAAGTCCTATACTATTAAATCCCGTGACGATAAAGTGTCTGCGCCGATCATATTCCCGAACCATCCTCTCCATCTCCTCTTTACCATTTCGAAGAGCTTCGATAGCTCCCACTTGAGCAGTTATGGGAGCGCAAAGCATGCAGTACTGGTGAATCATCATCATTGAACGTATAATCTCCGAGGAGCCCATTGCAAAACCTAACCTGAACCCTGTCATTGCATGAGATTTGGACAATCCATTCAGCATAACAGTCCTGTCTTTCATACCCTCCAAAGAGGAGACAGGAATGTGATTTCCTTCATAAGTCAGGCACTCGTATACCTCATCCGAAATAACAAAAAGATCATTATCAACAACTAGATCAGCAACATCCTCGAGTCCTTCCTGTGTCATGATTGCTCCTGTAGGGTTATTAGGAAAGTTGAGGATTATTGCTTTAGTCTTATTCGTTATTGCAGGTTTGAGTGCTTCTGCAGTCAGGCTAAAATCATCATCCATATAAGTTCGAACGATTTCAGGCCTGCCGCCTGCCAGAATAACCGATGGGACATATGCTACATAAGAGGGCTGGACCACAATAACCTCATCCCCCGGATTCACTACTGCCCTGATCGCAATATCCAGGGCTTCACTCACACCTGAAGTAATCAGTATCTCTGATGAAGGATCATAATCCAAGCCGTAACGTTTGTAATAGGTCCTGGTAAGTTCTTCTCTGAGTTCCGGAAGACCATAGTTTGATGTATAAGAAGTCTGCCCCTTTTCCAGAGAATGGATGCACATCTCACGAATGTGCCAAGGAGTGACGAAATCAGGCTCTCCTACACCAAGGGAGATTATGTCTTCGAGTCCGGAAACCAGATCAAAAAAACGCCTTATTCCTGAAGGTGGGATATTCTTAACAGCTTCCGCAATAAATTTTGACGAATCGCATGGAAGTCTCAATCAAGCACCCCTGTGAAAAATTATATTAGCAGGATGTAAATGTAAAGCTGGAGAGTATAGGCTTTAAGATGTTTCTTATTAAAATGATACTGGAAGCCTTTTTATTGCCTCTGGTTCATGGAGGATAACCCCATCTTCTTTATATGTCTTCAGTACAAAGTGAGTTGAAGTACTCTTTACCTGATCAAGAGTTGCAATTTTCTCTGCCACGAAAAAAGCAACATCCTTCATCGACTTTCCTCGGACAGTAAGAGATATATCATAGTCCCCAGATAAGAGCCTGACAGACCTTACTTCCGGAAACTTATAAATCCTTTCTGCAATTGCCTGATAACCCTGGCTACGCTCGAGGGTAACTTTCAGCTCAATAACGGCATAAACATAATTTTCCCCAACAATGTCCCAATTAACGATGGTTTTGTAGTGCCGGATAACTCCTGTTTCCTCAAGTTTTGCTATCGTCTGGGAAACTTCCTCCGGAGACATATCTATCAGGGCTGCAATTTCTTCCGGACTTGCTCGAGCATCATTTTCGAGAATCTCCAGTATATGTCTAATCTGTTCTTCCATGTTGATCCCCGGCACAACGGTGAAAAAATTCACCAAAAAATTCTCGCCTTCAATGTTGAGTTCTACAAAATCACTCAATCAATACAGCATTTACAACTCCATCTTGCCCTGGTCTGCTCGTAACTCTCGCAGTTCCGATAGGAGTCCTGATGACAGAGCCTTTTGTTAGGATGTTACGCCTTACATAGTGTTTGTTTGCAGTGTTATCGACAACAGTTTCAATAGTAGCAGAAACTGTCTTTCCGTTTTTTTGATTGGTTATGTTTGCAACATTACATTGGAGAAGCCTAACCTTCCTATTGCCTCCCATTACCGGAACATTTTTTCTTTTAATTTCACTTATGCGGGTATCCGCAGACTCGCGACCCATTTCAAACTTACGCTTCCCACGAGCAACAATAACTTTCCCACCGGTCACTTTTCGTCCTGGAGCTACCTTGCCATCTCATATTAAAACCTCATCCTTATATTGAAATTTTAAAATCATGGAGATCATGATCATTTGAATTTATCAAAGCAAAAGCACACTTAAAAGTAGCTTAATTGCCCTTATTATAAATTAATGCATTAACTGGGATACTTAACTGGCATATTTGCTATGGACTTATCAATACAAATTGAATCATATAAGAACTTTGCGATCAAACGGTTTTGAAATTTCCTACTTTTTCCACCTCTATATACGTTTTCTGTATTTAGGAATGAAAAGTCAAAAATTATAAGATATAATAGAGGATTTAGAGAATGTAAGTGATGTTTTAATCCTAAAACAATTTTGCTTCGAAACTCTTTTTAATTTCTCCATGTTCTCACAAACAAAAATACATAATTCAGATTCGAGATTTTACTCTTACTAGCAATCTATTCAATAAACATTTTCTAGTGATTTAAGTTCTTTTAGTCTCCAAGACTCAGTGTGTGGGACCATTTCTCAATTATTTTACTTTCTGATGATGTCTTTACCTTGCAATTATCAGCTAATCTAAAATTTTTCAATTGTGTTTCTTTAACTTGCTGTCCAATGGATCATTTTTATTTAATCCTGTATGTACCTAATTCCTTTCCTGATCCATTATTAATTCCTCCATTGATATATCCCCAATGCTCTCTGAAAAATTAGAGATATCACCAAAACTATGCTTTGCTTGTTGTAATTAACATATTCTCTACCAGGAACAATTATCCTTGAGTAATCAAGAATGGCACTGACTTACAAGCCTAGAAGGAGTTCTCATTCCACTAAATATGCACAGTAGACCTGTTACATTCAAACTCACATCCGACACCATATAATTCTACTTTCTTTTACTCTCTTGAAGTATAAGATCCATACCACGTAGATAATTACTGATTACATTATGATATATTTCTATATTTTAATCCGCTTCTATGACTGTTCAAGACATCAAGTTCCAAACTTATTTTAATTAAATACCAAACAACTTGCTGAGGGAACAGAAACTTCCCCAAGAACTTTTATTAAACAGCTTATGTATATTTTATACCTTTAAATTATAAAACTGAAACTATGTCATAAAAAACATTTTGTACAGAGAATAAGATACCAAATAGCTTTGCGTGAAGTATCGAGAAAAATTTCATTGGGATAGTAGCATCATAAGCTATTTGAAATATATCTGCTTCAAAATTGACAAAAAGTATATTTTTGATTTATCTACAATAGGTATAATGGTTATTAAGCACATCTTTTAGTTGGTTGAATTAAAATATTTCCTATCAACATTGATGGAGATTATACAAAGTATTACAGCAAACAAAATCTTTAAAAAACACTCTGAAGTAAAAAAACGATTATGGTGGTGAACTGTGGAATTATGGAGGTTATATTGGAACCATTGTAATGGAACAACTTCCAATGTGATTAAAAAGTATGTTGAAAAGAAAGGAAACCATGAAGAAAAATAATAATAGCAGCAAATGAAAATATTTAAATTTGAATAATTTTTTTATATCTAGAAAATGGCACACAAATACCATTTTCTTGCATCCGAGGCAACAAGCAAATTTGATCGCATTCATCGATATTATAACAGGAATAAAGGGTCTATATATAAGAGTTACTTTCGGATGATACGAGTAAAACAATAATGGTGATGAGCATTGATTGTGGAAGTGGAATAGTATAAGCTTCCGTGAAAGCTAAAAAACGATAGATTCAGCAATAATTAAAATGGTATTATCAAACAAGTACATGTGGGCAGATTTATCGACAAAACTTTATCCATTTTTATAACTTTTTTAAAGAATTTTCTTTATAAACGATTTTAATCTTTAGGAACGTCAAATTCGCAAGTAATATAATAAAAAGTATGTGACCCAGTATTTTCGTAGAATCCGCGGCAACAGCAAAAAAACCTCTGCATCGAGAACCTCATTCTTTATTCTGCAGTAGCTTCAGCTTTTTGCTTAAAAATTATAGATGCAGATGTAGCCATGGATATCCCTTAAGCATTAAAGTGAAAAAACATTTTTTGGACTACAAATCCACATGAAAAATTTAGGAATTAAAAGTAATAATTCAGAAATTAAAAGTAATTTTTGTACTTGTGTTCTTGTCCATTAATTATTGACCAGCATTATGAAAACGAGTACTTTTCTTGCTTTTTGATAAAATATAAAGAGAACTTTTGCTAAAGTTTTTCAGCAACTCACTGGGACTAACTAATCCTAAATTTTGCCAAAAAGACTAATTGATTAAGGTTCATTAGTGAATTTTTAACCCCGATTACCTGTATTAGTATTTAGGAGTTGGGATATCTATAAAAATATATTTAATAACTAATTTTCTATATTTTATCCTACTCTTACAAACCAACATCTACATTGAAATCTTTCAGGGCTTCGAAATCGAGAGTTGCAAAATAATCGTCAATAGTTTCGGGTCTCCTTATCTGCACAACGCTTCCATCTCCTCTTAAAAGAAGTTCAGCAGAACGGAGTTTTCCGTTGTAATTGAAACCCATGGAGTGCCCATGAGCTCCAGTATCGTGAATTACAAGGACGTCACCAATTTTGATTCAGGGAGGAGCCTACCGACAGCGAACTTATCATTATTTTCGCATAGGGAACCAGTTACATCATACTTATGGATAGCATCTTCCTTTTCTTTACCTAGAACGGTTATATGATGATAGGCTCCATATATTCCAGGTCGCATCAGGTTGGCCATACAGGAGTCCATTCCGACATAATCCTTATAAGTATGTTTGATATGCCTTACCTGGGAAATAAGATAGCCATAAGGACCTGTGATTACTCGGCCACATTCCAGGAAGACTTTGAGTGGTGGGAGTCCTTTTGCAGTGATTATGGAAGCATAGGATTCGTTTACACCTTCTGCCATAGTTTCAAAGGAAACTGGATCCTGATTTGGCAGATAGGGAATTCCTATACCTCCACCAAGGTTCACAAATTCAAAAGTTATATCCAGTTCCTTTGAGATTTCAACTATGAGTTCAAAAAGTATTCTTGCGGTTTCTACAAAGTAATCAGGGTCCAGCTCGTTCGAGGCAACCATCGTATGCATTCCAAAACGCATAATTCCTCTATCTCTGAGTATGCGGTAGCCTTCAAAAAGCTGGTCTCTCGTAAGTCCATACTTTGCTTCTTCCGGCTTTCCTATGATAATATTTCCTCCTTTAAGAGGACCTGGATTGTACCTGAAGCAGATAACTTCCGGAAGTCCTGCATATTTTTCCAAGATAATCAACATGGCTTATATCATCAAGGTTAATGTATGCCCCGATCTCTCTTGCCTTTATGAACTCTTCGAAAGGAGTGTCGTTTGAGCTGAACATAATATCTTCACCAATTAGTCCCACTTTTTCAGCAAGGATTAACTCCGGCAGGGAACTGCAATCCACACCGAAACCTTCTTTTTTGAGAATTTTGAGAATAAAGGGGTTTGGGAGAGCTTTTATGGCAAAAAACTCCTTGAAGCCTGGGACTTTTCCGAAGGCTGCTTTCATTTTTCTGGCATTTTCCAGAATAGCTTTTTCATCATAGATATGAAAAGGAGTAGGATACTTTTTAATTATTTCAAGAATTCTCTCTTTGGTGAAGGGAAGGTCCTTTGAAACCATATTCTTACCTTTATCTGGTTTTTTATTAATGGGATTTATATCAAATTGAACTTTTACTCCTTTATTAGTTTTTCCTTTATTCTAGCATTAGAGTACAAAAATCCAGTGATTATAATGAACAATTATTTTAGAAATTAATTGTTGAGTTAACAAAAAAACTGAAGTTATTATAGAGAATTTCAAAGAGTAAAATCATTAGTGTTTTCATGAGAAAAAAATCAATATTTAGTGACTTAAACTCTCCAAAACTCGGCACTACTTAAAAATAGAGAAAATTTATAGATAAAAAGAATCAAAAACTTAAAAAAGAAGGCTTTTAATACTTTATCTGTCATAAAATTTAATTAGTAATTCACACATGGGGGCTACACTCATTACAAAAAGAGAGTAAGTAATAATTAGTCTCTAAAAATTCAAATTTAAATTAAGTTAAAAGTGAGATATTAATTAAGTGTATCAAATAGCTCTGTAGAAATATTCTAAGGTGTGCATTTTACCCATATTTTTATAAGAATTGTAGCATAAAATACCCCTATATTTTCCTACAAAAAAAAAGGAACACACAATATTGAAATCGAATAAGTAAATTAAATTTGTTGATACCAACAATAAAACTTTTCAGTCTTCTAGAATGAACATCTATTCCTACAAATATTCCAAACGTGGTTATACCCAGCATCAACTTCTTGTTCTGGTTTTATTTAAGAGTATATTGTACATATATACTGAGTTGTATAATTTATTGATCTAATGAACGATAATAAAAGAAAAACTCGATCTTAATAAGACTCCCAATTTGCTAACTTTACAAAATTATATTCAGGGTACCCCGTCTCTGTTTAACCTTCTTTTATCAAAAACTCCAATGTTTTTTACTCACATGTATAAATTATATCTATTTACGGCAATTAATGCAACAGGAATTATAAGTTCCGATACAAGTTATTATTATTCCCGCAAAACAGGGAAGCTACGAAGGAGTTCCTTGAAAATTTCAATATCAATCCGAAAAGCTAAAAAGGTAATAATTAAGAATGGAAAATTAGTCAAAAAACATTATATCGAAATTAAACATACAAATGCTCTGATAAGACGAGTCAAATAGGATAAAAGAAAATTTTAATAGTGTGTGATAGATAAAGGATATGATTCAGAAAAAGCAAACTCTTCAGACCTGTAAAAAAAGAAAGGGAAACGAAAATTTTGGAAAAATATAGAAGACATACTAGATTTAATCTTTGATAAAATTAAAATACAATCAAATAAATATTACGAAGACAAAGTTCTTTGTTTTCAAAAGGAAGTTTGGAGAGTACTTCGAAATAGAAAGTTCCATAATCAAATCAAATAAGTAAAATTTAAACTGACAGTCTATAATGTAAATATAAAAGATAGTAAAAATAATTTGAATTAAATTAAGGATTTCTACAGAGCTGATCAAATCTAACTAAAAAAAACCAAATATGGTGTTCCAAAGTCCAATTTTCTCAGGAAAAAATTTACTTATGATTAAATAAAGTGTAAACCACAAGTTTTATAGCTAATAATTTTTAAATCATTTATATTGGTGATTTTTTGGTAAAAAGAGCATTGCTCAGCGTCTCAAATAAAACAGGAATTGTAGAATTCGCACGCGGACTTGAATCACTTGGTGTGAAGATCATTTCAACAGGCGGAACAGCAAAAATTCTACGCGGCGCAGGCATTGGAGTTATCGATGTTTCGGAAGTAACAGGCTATCCAGAAATGATGGGAGGGAGAGTCAAGACTCTTCATCCAAAAATTCATGGCGGGCTTTTATGTCTACGAGATAGCAAGGAACAGATAGCAGAAGCTGTAAACGAAAACATCGCACTTATTGATCTGATAGCTGTAAACCTTTATCCATTTGAGAGAACAGTATCAAAAATAGGTGTGGAACCGGAAGAAGCCATCGAAAATATAGACATTGGAGGTCCAGCGCTTCTTCGTTCTGCAGCCAAAAACTACCGTTCTGTGACTGTACTCTCCGACCCAGCAGATTACGGGCACATCCTTAAAGAATTACGCTCAAGTGGGATAGTCTCTGATTCGATCCGAGCCACCCTTGCAGTCAAGGCCTTTAGGCACACCGCGGATTATGATACAGCTATCGATACTTACCTGAGCAGTACATTACTCGGAGAAGAAATACTCCACCTGAAGTTTACTGACGGTGTGAAACTTCGCTATGGAGAAAATTGGCATCAGGAAGCCTACTTCTACAAGGAACCAGAAATTGAAGGTCCTAGCCTGGCAAAAGCCATTCAGCTACATGGAAAGGAACTATCCTATAACAATTATGTGGATGCCGACAATGCCCTTCAGACCGTTATAGAAATTGGGAATACCTCCCCAACAGTATCAATCGTGAAACATAATAATCCATGCGGACTTGCTACTGGAAGCACGCTTATTCAAGCTCTTAATGCTGCCTGGGATGGAGACCCAATTTCAGCTTATGGGAGCATAATCTGCACGAATGAGATTTTTGACCTGGAAGGTGCTGCTTTTTTGAATGAAAAATTTGTGGAAATTATTCTTGCTCCTGACTTTAAGCCAGAAGCCCTTGAATACCTTAAGAACAAAAGTGAAAATTTGAGACTCCTAAAACTGCCTGAGCTCAGAAAAGATTTAGGGACTAAGTATACTTATAAATATATAATCGGTGGCATGCTCAAGCAAAGTCGTGACATAGGACTCTATGAAAAATGGGAGTCAGTAACCGACATTCCTTATCCTGAATCCAAAACTTCTCTCTCAAAATTTTGCCTTAAAGCCTGTAAAGCAACCAAATCCAATGCAGTGGTCCTCGCTCAAGAATATAATCCAGGATTTTTCATGGTACTGTCTGTAGGTGCAGGCCAGCCGAATAGGGTTGACTCAATTCGCAAACTCGCAGCAACAAAGGCTGTAGAAAATCTTAGGGCTATCTATGGACGAAATAAACCGGATATCCCCTTTGAGGAGTATCGCAAGAAGAAGATGTCAGAGTGTGTTATGGCCTCGGATGCTTTTTTCCCATTTGATGATAGCATAATCCATGCAGCAGAAAATGACATTCGCTATATAATCTCTCCTGGAGGATCAATCCGAGACCGCGAAGTTATTGTTACTGCAAATCTTCTGGGAGTTGCCATGATTTTCACAGGTATGCGTCACTTTCTACATTGAGACTATCACAAAAGAAAGAATAAATTGGAGCTAGAACCCGGATAAATCTACCATCTCAGTGTATGGGTTACTCTACAAAAAAATTATTTCAAACTCATTTTTAAAAACTTTTCATTCAATTAGTTGTATATCAAGAAAATAAAAAAATAATCTCAAAAAAAGTTTGAGGGTACGAGTTTATTTAATAATTTAAAAAATATTCAAAGTCTATAAAAGCCGCAGAATATGAAAAAATTAATCTGGATTCTTAAAAGTGTATCTTGTTCTGGAAATCCAATTTATGAGTCCGAAATTGGCTCACATTTGTGTCCGGGATAATTCCCACATATAATCTTGTGATTACTTTTTTATATAATTAATATATACTTCGTTTGATATTAACTTTGACCTTTATTCCGGTTTCAATTCGTTAAGGCCTATATTTCAGGAACTTTCACAATTAATGTCATAATCAGAGTTGACTAAAGTTTCTTTTATGCTTGAGTTCTGATCTATCTTTATTTCCGGCCAGACTTTGACTCCCGAATGGATGATAGAATTGTTCCCTACAATAACTTTATGCCCAATTAAGGTTCCATTTTCAAGGTAACAATTTTCTCCTACAATTGTTTCATCTGCCACAACAGCTCCCGAAATATTTGAATATTTTCCTATGTTCACATCATCAAAAAGAGAAGATGAAAAAATCTTTGCATTGTTATTAATAGTGCAATTTGAACCTATAACACTGTAAGGTCCAATAAGTACATTATCTCCTATTGTTGTATTTTTCCCGATGGCTATTGGCCCTACAAGTAAAGAATTCGAACCTACCGATACATTATGTCCAATAGAGAGAGGACCTCGTATTCTAGCATTTCTGGTTGTGAAATTCCCTTCAATTGTTGTTCCTGGAAGATCATCAAGCATCCAGCGCTGTGCCTGCCTATAAGCTGCTGAACTTCCCACATCAGTCCATTTTCCCCGAACAAGCATTCCGTGAATTTTTACATTGGCTGCAAGCATGGAGGGAAAGAGATCTTTGGCAAAGTCGTACTTTTTGTTTTCAGGTATCCATTCAAAAATAGAAGGGGTACAAATATAGATGCCTGTGCTCGCAAGGTTGCTAAATATCTGACCTGCCGTCGGCTTTTCCAAGAAACGGTGGATACGGTTATTAATATCCATATCTACAATTCCAAACTCTCTTGGGTCGTCAATCGACAGAAGGCCGATGGTCACTTGAGCATCGTTCGCTTCATGAGAACGGTACATCTCTCTAAGATTAAGGTTAAGGACGTGATCCCCACCAACCACGATAAATGGTTCATTTTTTAAATATTTTTCTGCATTTTTAACCCCGCCTGCAGTTCCAAGCTTTTCTTTCTCATAAACGTAATCTATATGTACCCCTAATATATGCCCATCCCCAAGCTGTTCTTCTATGTGCTCGCCCATATACCCAAGTGTAATAATTATTTCATTGAACCCTTCTCGCGATAGATGCTCTATCAAATGTAAAACGGATGGTATATTTATGATCGGTATGCTCGGTTTAGGATATTTAAAAGTCAGTGGTCTAAGCCTTGTTCCTGTACCACCACACATGATGCATGCTTTCATACTTCCCAAATGTTATTCTATGAATATAGTATTACCGATCAATTACCTTATATGAAAGGATTATTGGTGATGATTATTGAGAGTGCGCTTTTCTTCACCACAAAAACCAGGATTTATCAGTCTCACAGGGTTACAGTGGGTCATCTTAAAATATATTTATAGATTAGATTGATCTAGAGCTTTAGCGAAACTATGCAACATATGCACTCAATATATACCAGAAACTACATTAGAAATTCCAATTATCATCTCTATTCCCATTAACATCATCATTATAATCATACACAAACTATCAGCCCCATTTCCATTTGAATATGCTTTGGTGACACAATCGCTATGGCTATGACTCCTGGTATTATAGTTGGTGGAGCTGATAAAATATGGTTAAAAAATTAGTCATAATTGGAATTTTGATAATGATATTATCAATGCCAATGATAGGACAGTATAGACGACTATTATCCTGGGTTATTCTATCATAGCTCTTAATATGACCTTGGACTACAGAAAATATCGGATGACAATACAGACTGATGTTCTAAGTTTGATTTTGATTGAAAAACTTCCTAATCCCATTTGTGCATAATTCGGCATATCTGGATTTAGAAAATGACATATGAATAGTTTTTGTACCTGTACCGATGTATCGCAGCAAACCTTATTGCTATGGCAGTGAACCTCTGGCACAACAGAAGTACCATATTCTATATACTGATGACAGCAACGCAAAGATTTCTTCTTCTAAAGGTTCCAAGGCTAAATTGAGGGGGCAAAAACCAAAGCCTCTTTGAGTAAACATAAACAAAAAAAACCACTCAAAACACCATAAAGCAGAAAAAAAACCACCAAGTGTAAAATAAATAAAAAATAGTTGAATATTCATTTCCATTAAATTGAAGTAGTGACTGCAAGAAAGAGCAAAACAGTCCATAATCACTACATTCGGAATTATGAAAACTGACTGCATTTTCACTCCAATACTGATGAAAATCTCACTTTGCAGATGAAATCCAATTTCTTCAAGGTATCAGAAGCATTTTCTTCATCTAGCTAATTAGTAACGGCCAACCTTTGATCATGACCCAGCTATTCCAGAATTTCTGCAATGTCCACAGGTGGAAGATAATTCAGTTTCTCCTTCAATATATTTAACTTTACATCGCCGGTAAAACTTCCAATATTTGGAGGCAGGGCTTGAACATAGAACCAGGGGATAAGCATGTTCTTACTTTTGTCGTATTTCCTGTAGATCAAATTCAAAAATTTTTCAAGACCTAACCTACGAAATAGCGCATTTTCAGATGGATCCACATCAGTAATATAGAGTTTGCTCCTCCTTATTACCATCTTGATATCGTATACAACTTTAACATCTATACCCTCGATATCTTGAATTTTCTTATCTAGAACATAATCCTTAAGAAGTATAAATCCCTCGGGGATTTTGCAGGCAAATTTTTCCACATTATCGAGGCTTATATTGATATTCATTTCATCGAATGAACTGACATTATCCCAAGGTACCATTAATGAGGGATAGCCAAACGGTCTACTTACCACGATGTGAGTGGCCTCTGCTACCTTGTCTTTTTCAATTATAATGAGGTCTAATAATTTACCTATTTTTTTGCCGTTGAGAGTTATTTTTGTCCTCACCATTTCGCTCAAAAAAAAGGTTCTTTCATTTAGGTTTTTTTTGGATTCGTTCTCCAGATTTCCACCTCCTATTTACTTTACAAGCTTTTAGAATGTATATATCAAGATTGTTACCGACATTTATTAGATAAAGTTTAAGAGCAAGAATTGCAACCCTTGCAAAAGGTGTCATCTTCAGGCATTTCTTGCTGTATTTCTTGCTATATTGTTTACTTTTTCTCTACACCTTCTTGCAATATAGCTGATCTGTCCCTTCTCATACATGCATCAATGTAATCTTATATTGTTGTCAACAACTTTACTCTAGTATTGAAACCTTTCCTGAAAAAACGCTACTTCTTAAGGTTTGTTATTGATGAAATCAGCCATTTAAATGGTTCTCTCATTGGTTATTAGCTTGCCAGTGATATCTATAGCTTTAAATTGGCATCTAAGAGTCCTATGGGAAAACCAGAACAAACAACCAAATAACTGCCAATAATTATATTTACAGCAGAAGCGCTTTCTTTATCTGTTTTGCCTGGCTTGAAAAGCAGTGTACAATGCTGGTTCTGCAGAAGGCTCGACTATTACTATGAAGAGTTTACCAATGCAGTATAGAGCTTTTTAAAGGGAATATTTCTCATAGTCATACATTGTCCACCACCATTACAACATGCCTGAACCTGCAAGTGCCCAGTATAAACTCAACCATTCTATGAACCTGTGATATCTGTAGAAGTAATAAATATTTTTCATGAATAGTCAGCTCCATAGCAGGAGCCCATATGAGATAGTTGTATATATATTTTTCCATAGACTGTATTTATAATTTAAGATTCTCCAATCCGATTTTGATTTAAATATCTATTACTCGCTTTCACTACTTGACAGTTAGAGAGAAGTTCGAGAAATCTATACATTTGAATATTGGCTAATTTAAATACTTAACATCAATTTTTACTCATGAAAACTATCACTGATTTTGTTCTTAAGGAAGAATACAAATATATTCAGTCAGTATGATACAGATTTACTGAAATTCACTTCTTAATCTATTGGAAATCCTTTCATATCATTTTTGCATCCATGAACTTGGACAAAACAAATTTAGGAGGCAAAACTGAAACTTGGGTCATATTTATGCTTAAAATTTTTGTTCTACAGAAATTGCATGTATTTTCGACTTTGAACTTGAGAAACAATGTATTTATTGAATTTATTTCAGAAAATTTTTTGGTTTTCCTAAGTACATACCAGAGAGTATCGCAGTCTATCCTTCAAAAAAAAATTATTGATAGCTACAACGAAGATAAAATATGGAGACATTTGCAGAACTTATTTAATTTATTTAGTTTAAAAATAAAAAAGAGAAAAATTCAAGAAGCTACTTTTATTCATTCAGAAATAGGAATGCAAAAGTGGATAAACCTCAAGAAAATGAATCAAAAACGGAGAGACGAAGTACACATTTAAAAAATAAGTATATATTTTCAATCATCATTTAATTAGGCTATAGGAGAAAATTTACTTGTGAAATCATCGATTACGAGTTGGTGAAGTGCTTCAGTTTCTAGATTTTTTCAGAAGTTATTTTCCCCATAATTTATTTGCCTTCGCCCCACCGCTGATAAATACTGTTTTCGATCCCCAGCAGGTCAAGAGCTCTTCCCACCATTATATCTATTAGATCCTCGAGGGTTTTCGGCTTTGAATAGAAGCCAGGGCAAGCTGGAAGAATGCTTGCTCCTGCCCTTTTAGCCTGAAGCATATTTTCGAGATGTGGGAGACTAAGTGGGGTTTCTCTAGTCATTAAAATAAGGTTTCTCTCCTCTTTAAGACAGACCTCTGCAGCCCTCGTAAGAAGAGTATCAGAGACCCCGTTTGCTACTGCACCAAGAGTTTTCATACTGCAGGGAGCAATAATCATTCCTGCTACCCTATAAGAGCCGCTTGCTATCGGCGCTGAAAAATCTTTTGGGGAATAATTCCAGGTTGCAAGCCTTAACACTGCTGAGGGAGTATAATCAGTTTCGAGCTTTATTATCTGATTTGCAGCATCGGTCAAAATCAGGTGAGTTTTAATCCCTTTTTCCGCTAATACCTCAAGAAGACGGATTCCATATCGAACACCTGAAGCTCCACTGATTCCCACCGTTATTTCTATCATCAGCTTCTTCCTTTTAGTTTTGTCTTTTCACAAAAGTGATCAAATCATCTACCATTTCACATGAGACCGAAACGATATTTGTTATCTCCTCATGGTGGATATTATCCTTATGAATGCCGGCAATAAATATAGTTGTTTTCTTCGTTGCTATGCTAACCTGTCTTGCACCTTTCAGGGCGAGCTGCTCTTCCCTATGGCCAGGTATTGTTATCACCGAAGAGCTTGCTCTTTGGCTTTTTTCATCAAAAAAACCTACGGCAACTGCTCCGACGTGTTCCCTCCCTCCAGTAAGAGTCACAATGTAGTCATTCCCAATTTTCTTTGCATTAAGTACTAGTTCAATGCTTCCTACATTACGTGTAATCCAAAACAAAATTCCTACCCCAGATCTAAAGCTTTTGATTCCATGCTTAATTATATTTATTATATCTTTGGTTAGAAGCAAATTAAGCTACGTCTCTTAAAATCTTGAAATCTCCTTGAAATTCCTATTTTTTGTAATTACTTATGGAATGCGAAGAATCTCAAATATCCCTTCCTTTAGGTAAGGGAACGAAGTGACTCTTCACCCTTTTTTGTAATATATAACCCTCTAAATCATTGCCTCTTCTTAAACTGAGTTTTTTTAGAACATTGTCAGAAATGTGTCACCCCTCTTACCGGAATATGACAGCTTTGGAATTAAACAACTTTAGAAATGGCTATGATCAGATCACCTACCATATAGTTTTGGTACCTAATATCGAGAAAACATACTCTACAATAGTCGAACTAAAAATGATTGCCATTTATATCATCCTTTTTATGAAGCAAATATACAAAATTCATGCTTTGGAAATGTTGGAAGATATGCTCACTTATCTTTTGGAATTCGATCCACGAAAACTTATATCAACTGTAGTTCAATACTTGAAAGAATGTAGTTCTTACAGACTTTTCAAACTTCATCCTTGACTGAAAAAACGACATTTGTATGGGAGTCTATAATCAAGTAGCAATTTTTATCTCTCCGTTGGAACTGTAACAGCTAGCATAATAAAGAATATACCAAAAATCTAGGAGGAAGCGAACAGCAGAGTTTGGATGATCTAGATTAAAGAAGATCTAGATAAACCTCTGATTTTCAGGAGTTAAATATATATCATGTATAAAAACAGAACGAAATTTAGGGGTTGGTCGAAATTCTCTAATGAAAAGTGGTCCAAAAAGAATCTACGATTTCGGAGTTTCGACAAACTGAACAGGTTGCCTGAAAAATACCCCATCCTTTAAGTTGAGGTGGAGCATACAAATTGATTTTTCTCATAGATCAGTCAGTTTAAATTGTTTTGTGGATTTCTTAACCTCAAAGTAATCTTTTGCGGCCTTCCCCACAACCTTAGAGTGTTCTTTAGGACTATATACCCCCATTCTCCAGTTTTCCATATGGGCTTCTTGAAGAATTGATACGAAATGGGATGCCTCATTAAGTGGGATCATTCTGTGGTCAGTCTTTATCATCGCCCGCATTTCTAACATTTCAGGTGTTTTTGGGATATCCACAAGCACGTATTGAGGATCAACCCCTGCATGTTCTGCAATTTCGTGTTCTGCTCTCTGAATTTTGTTGCGGTGTTTAAGTACACCTTTTTCTACATCATCCAGCCCCACATATAGTGCCCTTTTATAAAGTTGCCGGGCATCCAGCAATCTGGAAATTTCTCCTGCATATCCTGTGGCATTTCTCATAGTTGCAACAAGATCTATGTCATCCATCTGTCCAAGTCTCGAAGGATCAAGCTCCTGGTTTTCTATCATGTACTCAACTGCTTTAGAACACATTGATTCCGAGATTCTGGTTACATGGTGATAGTAAACAGATGCGTTCATCCAAAAACGTGAAACAAGGAGAGATTCAGCAGCTTTCAAACCTCCATGTTCTACAACGAGCCTGTCTTCGTAAAAATCCATCTGATTAATCAGACGGTGGTAATCTACCACTCCGAAAGCGACGCCTGTGTAATGAGCATCTCGGACAAGATAATCCATTTTGTCTACATCGATCTCGCTGCTAATAATCTGGCCTAGAGAGGTTTCCCCTTTGACATGTTTTGCAAGGTTTCTTGGAGAAAACCCACATTGTTTCACTATTTCTCCGATTTCTCCCTTTACCAGTACTTCCTTTATATCATCATGCCTATGTCGTGTATACTTGTCAATAATATTTTCTGTAACATGGGAAAAAGGTCCATGTCCAATATCATGCAAAAGTGATGCGATTTTTATCTCAGTTTTTTTGTCATCTTCAATTGAGTCAAGATTCTTGGTTAGCATAGAAGCAAGGTTCATTGTTCCAAGGGAATGTTCAAAGCGGTTATGATTAGCTCCGGGATAGACAAGGTTTGAAAAGCCGAGCTGCCTGACTCTTCTTAGGCGCTGCATCTGGGGAGTAGAAAGAAGTTCCTGAACAAAATCGTCCAGTTCGATGTAACCGTGTATCGGGTCAAGGACAACCTTCATTATTATTTAGACAGATGTCATTATATATCGCTGTTACTATCACTATGTTACTGCAAAATTTGCAGAAATACCTTCTACCCGAAATTGGGAAAAAAACAGAAAAAGGTACCATAGTGATCATATTTTCAGGCGGCACTGGAACCCCAAAACTCCTTGATGGACTTAAGGAAATCCTCCCACCGGAGGAACTGACCATTGTTGTAAATACTGGCGAAGACCTATGGGTTTCGGGAAACTTAATATCCCCTGATGTGGATACTGTGCTCTACCTATTCTCAGATCAGATTGACCGAAAAAAATGGTGGGGAATAAATAACGACTCATTTGAGACTTATGAGCGAATGAGAGAACTCGGAGTCACAGAAAGAATGAAACTTGGTGATAGAGATCGAGCGACTCATATTATTCGCTCGAATCTTGTAAGGAATGGAGTATCCCTCACAGAGGCAACTCTAAAACTCGCTTCCATTTTTGGAATTAATGCACATATTTTGTCTATGTCTGATGATCCTGTCTCAACTTATGTCGAAACTTTTGAAGGAATTATGCATTTTCAGGACTTCTGGGTTGGGAAACATGGGGAACCCAATGTAATGGGAGTCGATATAAGGGGAGTCTCAGAAGCTTCAATTTCTCCAAAAGTACTTGAAGCCCTTGAAAATGATGATAATGTCCTCATAGGGCCAAGTAACCCAATTACGAGTATAGGTCCGATTATTTCGTTGCCCGGAATGAAAAACTTACTGAAAAAGAAGAAAGTTGTGGCAGTCAGCCCCATTATTGGTAATTCCCCAGTAAGCGGACCTGCTGGAAAGCTGATGCAAGCCTGTGGGCTCGAGGTCTCTCTATGGGAGTTGTGGAGTATTATCAAGATTTTCTTGACATTATTGTTTTCGATGAAAGGGACCTGAAAGATGAATTCGCATTTGAAAAGCTTGGATGCCGTGCATACCGTGCCGACACCCTTATGACCTCAACTGAGAAAAGCAAAAAACTTGCAGAATTCGTAGCAGGGCTCTTTGACACTATTGTCTGATCCCTAAGCTTATATTCGATTTTTCTTATTTAGTGGACTTTTCAGGATATCATCTGGCTTTCCCAGTGTTTCCATGCAATTATAGCATTTCAGAATTTAGTTAGTTCTGGAATCAGTTCAATAAAACAGAAGAGTATCAGTGTTTTCAAATATTTATCAGTTCCGAAACCATTTCTACAATCGGAGAGAAATATCAAGAAAATTAATAAGGTAATTAAGTCATTGATTAGCATAACGAAGAATGACTTTACTTCTTGTATAAACATAGCCAATTTACTTATGTATCTTCGAAATTATGCATTATAGTTGATATAATTACTTTATCTGATGAAGCAACCTATCACTATCAAAAAGATCATACTGTTTTATTTCATGTTGCAACATCTTCCACCAATTCTCTTGAATATGCAACCAACGATCTAAGGTAAAAATATACCAAAAATAAAATTTTTTTTCAGAGAATCCTATTTTTAATTATAGAGGATTTCGATTGATTTCTTTTTTCCGCGGAATTCTGATTCATATTTGTCTTGACAATGCCCATATTTTGCCCAATTTTTCCTTTTTTGGACCCACGGTTCTTTGATTTTAAGGATAGCTTCTGATATCCTTATAATTACTTTTTTTATTTTCAATGTCATTAAAAGATAGAGATTACAGAGGATCTCGATAGACCCCTAAATTTTGTAATAATCATATAAATTGTATATAATAACACATATATGGGCTTTGTAGAGACCCTTCCTAAATAAGTTGCAAAAAGCTGAAAACAGGTAAGTAAAAACAATAATGTAGACTCTATATCTCAGAGTATTTCTACAGAGCCCATAAACGATTCTTTTTCAATTGTTTAAGTTCCACTAACAGCTACTTCCACATATATCCCCAGTACTTTGATCCCTTTGCAATTGAAAGACTTGTTAGTCCTCAAATAATTTAAGCTAACCTTAAAGATACTGCTTTAAGACAAAGAATTGACTAGCTTCAGGAAGTATACTTAACTTATATTTTTACGAAGTCCGTCTTGAAAATTATGAAAAATTATCAACATCAGTAATCAACTTCAACAGTTTGGCGACAAATTTTAGAGCTTATGGGGACTACAAACATATCAATGACAGTTTCTCTATCAAAATTTAGATAAACTCCACTTTAGGAAGGTCGTGTATAGTACATACGTATTCAATGTGCTGAAATTGTAGATCTATGGATATTCTCTTTTTTATTGTATGATGGGTGTCGATGATATCCAAATGTAGATGTGTTTATATACAAGCATAAATAGATATATATAGCTAGGTTTGTATCTTTATGTTGGTATATATATTGAATAATAAATCTGCAAGGATACAAAACGGCTTCGCAAGCAAAAGTCACTAAATAAGAATTGGAGTTTAAACTGGTGAAATATTTGAATTATTGATACAAAAGTTAAACATGGAATTATAAATCTAATCTTGTCGATTGGGGGAATATGCAGCCTAAAGATTGTTTTACCTGCGAACAATCTATAATTACTGGATCATGTACTATCTTTTTTTGTGAATTATTACAAAAAAAAGTTTGGGGTTATGGTACGGATAAAGATTGCCCTTTGCAAGACTAACTCAATGAAAAAATAGTAATGAATTTTAATTTTGTGCCATACGTAAGACTGAATACCTCTAGAAATTTAATAATTTGAAGATTGATGTCTAAAAATCATAGTTGTCAAATCATGACTGCAATTTATAAACTTGTTTTTACCCACGCGTTTTTGAGATTATTCTTTCTTTGAGATCAGATTTAAGGCTATCATGAAACTAATGACAAATATCATAATAAGTATTATTAGATTTTGTAGGCTGCTGATATCTGAAAAATTATAGACAAATGGAGCAGTAATAGAATAAATTGTGTTATTGGTGTAATAAGTGTTCTTTTGATTTAATCCAAAATAAGCTGCCTCTATAAGTACTGCTATAATTAATATGAGACATGCTATTATGAAGCAACGTATTATATTATCCAATTTCATATTCAACCATCTTTATTATAACTGCATCCTGAAATATAAACAAATTTGTGCAAGCTCGATCTCATACACATGACCCAGACAACCTGCCACAGTACATAAATCGATTGAAGGTTAGTTTCACCACTTTTAAGACAGTTAATCAATTTGTAACATCTTTTATATGTACTCTTACTAGCACATCAACAATTAATTATATTATTAATAGACTAGCTATTTACCTATAGCCGTAGGTTGAAATACTATTTTGTGAGCTCGTCAGTTCCGAAACCAGGCCTACAAATCAAAAAAAATATCATGCCAATTATTTAAGGTAATGTAGCCATCGAGAATGATGAAGAAGCATAGTATAAACACAGCCAGTTTATTGTCTTACTTATGAATTACGTAGTATCATTGATATAATACTTTTACTTGATAAAGCAAATTATAGCTATCAAGAATTTCTTAATGCTTAGAGGATTTCAATAACCTCCATAATTTTGTCATATGCTTATAAATGGTATATTGTAGGCAAATAGATACACAAATTCTGTATATGTGTACATCTGCAGAATGCCGAATTCTTTCTTTGGGAAAATAAATGGTGAAATCTTTAAGATAATATCTTTTAAAACCAGCGTTTAATACATTGCTGTTGACTTCCATGACATTCATTATTATGGAAGTATAGAGATTTATATATGGAGCTTTAAAACCGAAGAATGGGATTTCCTGGGGATATTTATTTTCGATCTTATATATAAGTGAAAGCTCAAGCTAACACTCAGTGTTTTCGCATAAATTGATTAAGCAAAGAATATTCGATCTTCATGAATGCTTAGCCATAAAGATTGAAATAATGGAAGTAAAAGTTGGAATCTTATGCATGGATATAGAGTTTTCAAAGAGAAGTAGTCTCAGAAATGGATGATGACAAGCTGGGATTTGTAACCGCAGTTAAATCCAACAACAGAATAAAGTAAATTATTGGAAAATACAAGATAGGAATAGAAATACTTCTATTGTATTTTAATACAAGTTTAAAGATGGTAGACCAATTTACAATATGATATAAATGTTGAATCAAAACAAAGAATAAGATCTTATTTGCAACAAATAAAAATGTGGATCTAATAGACAGATTTTACAGGAAAAAATAGGATAGATGCTGAAAACGATGGATATAGAAACTGGATATAGAGTGAAAACTATTTTAAGATATGAGCATAAACAAGTCACCTTTGCAAGAACACTATTTTTTTATAATACAAAGTATAATATATAATATTTTTCATGTGTTAACTTCCTTCCTTAAGACTATAGTACATCAAATGAAGGCAACATCAGTCCGAAATCATTGATAACATTTCAGATTTCGATAAACTCTCTAATTGTATTATATGCTTATAAGTGGATATAAATGACTTGTGGGAATCATAGGTTTATCAAAATTTCATAGTATTTAGAACATAAAATTATTCGTCATTTTAATAAGCTCCGAATCCCTTTGCTCTCTATTGTTCAATTAGACTTAAGATAAGGGGGTAAATTTTCGAATGGACTTTGTGAAAAATGGATATGAAAATAAAAACGCACTAATGAGCAGGTATATTAGTACCGGCAAACCAGAAAAAAGGAGGGAAATTTGAGGCAAAACATTAAGTTTTGTAGAAATATACTTTTGATAATAAAGGAGAGGAGTGTTGAAGAAGTTATCCAAAGTGATATTTGAGCCAAAAACAGATCGGTCGGTATGAGAAATACACAGATAAACATATTGGAAGGAATTGTAGCTCAAGTATGTACCACTTCTTTCGATGGAATAAAGATGTGTAGCCTACAATTCTTGCTGAAAAACCGAGTCAAAAAAGTCTTTGAAACCATAAACAATTGGAGTGTCAGGCTTATTCCAAAAAAGGCAAAATTATGTTTTGGTTAAGACGTGGACAA
Source organism: uncultured Methanosarcinaceae archaeon (assembly GCA_963848985.1). Classification (GTDB taxonomy): domain Archaea; phylum Halobacteriota; class Methanosarcinia; order Methanosarcinales; family Methanosarcinaceae; genus Methanosarcina. The sequence goes on along the minus strand of CAWKGG010000074.1, from coordinate 1,674 downwards.
TGTATTCAGACGATTGATGATAAAGCTCGAGACAGAATTACTATCTTCTTAATCTTTATGTAGATGATCGCGATCCGGAAAAATCAATTATCTATCTTAGTGAAAAATCAAAGAAACTACTGAAATATCAGAGAATGACCATTACCAAGAGACCTAGAAACTCAGAAAAGTATGGTCGTGAATATATCAGAAATGGAACACCAAGCATATTCATGCTGTGGAATTCAAAGTGATGAGAGAGCGATACAGGTCACCGAAACAATGAACATCAAAGCTTAAAATTAAATATCGACAAATATTTACCACTAAGAAGCTGGAGGACAAGGACATATTGAGTAAGAAAATGTAATTATTTAAATATATATAAAAATGAGCAGAAATTGGGGGCCGATAAATGGAAAAGCAAACAGTTGTTAGAGCAGGAAAGGCACTGAATCTTCTCTTAGTTAATTCTTTTTATAATATCAGCCGCATGTGCCGCAGTAAGCGCAAATACCGACATCAGTAAATTTGGGCTAATTTCTAAAAAAATGTATCTTGATGGGTATAGTAGAGGATTCCATGATGGATCCACCGTAGGATACACTGCTGGAATGAAAGATGGATGTAGCAACTGTCAAAAAGGACTAGACAATAAAATTGGAATTAGTGGGAAAATCAACTTGGTATTAGAGAGTAATTCTACCTTTGATCTAGGATATACTGACGGATTCAATAACGGATACTTGCAAGGGAAAAGTGCTGGATACCAAGTCGGACGCAATAGTATCCCCAAATACAAACGTCAAGGAAACAAGATCTAAACAATTCAATTTTTAATGGGTTAACGAGTTTCATGCACAATTAGGCTACCAAGTGTACTATTTTCCTACATAATTATTAATTATTGATACAAAAATGACAATCACTATGTGTTTAGTATCTCTAGAATACAAATGATGATAGCATCGAACTTACGAGGTTGAACTACGAAATAAATAAGCTTTAAGCCTTTATACTATACAAAAAGTGAATTTGATTACTGCCTCTATTGGGATTGGTTTTGTGCTTCAAGTGATGAGTATCATAACTTTTAAGCGAAGAGTGTATAAAAATGATAAGCAAAAATAGTATAGTATAAAAAGTACATCGCTTTGCGATGTATAACAGAATGCTGAAGGGGGAAATGACCCATATATCACAAACATCTAAAAAGGCTCCTTGAATATCAAAAAAATTAAAAACAAACATGAAATTCTTCGAATAATGGGCTCAAATAAATGAAAATGGCATCTTCCAGGTTTTTTAACATTTACTCAATCTTTCCCACTTCCTTCAGATATACACAAGAATTTCATCTATTTTTTCAATATGACAATAGCTTAAAAATCACTCAACTTTCTTGAACGATAGTAAGCAAATAGGCAAACAAATTGTACATTCGCGTATATCTACAGAATTTCGATGAATCTTTTCAGAAGATGCAGTTGGAAGCAAAAGCAAAAACTTTTCTGAAGGAGCTACATAAAACAAATCAAATATAGTAAGTAATCGTAAAAATAAAACCCCCCTTCATAAATTCAGGGGCAAAAATGGGGTATTGGGCTTGATTACTCTTTAAGGGCCAAGCTCAAGAGCTTAGTGTAGGAAGTAATTGAACTCTAAAATGTTAGATCATAAATGGAAGATATTCTT
>CAWKGG010000073.1:0-45209 GCA_963848985.1 uncultured Methanosarcinaceae archaeon | reverse complement strand
TATAGGGCCCTATCTAGATGCGGCTAATATAGATATCAAAGCATTCAATGAAAAGTTTTATCGCGACGTTGCCAGCGCAAAACTAGGGCCTGTACTTGAGGCTTCTGCTTTTGCAAAAAATTTGGGGATCCATATCGAAATTACGACTCTTATTATTCCTGGAATCAATGATTCCTTAGAAGAGCTCAGGGAGCTTTCACGGTGGGTGTACAAGAATATGGGACCTGAAACTCCCCTACACTTTACACGTTTCCATCCCCAGTATCAGATGCAAGATCTTTTTCCGACACCTGTAAAAACCATGCAGGAAGCTTGTCAAATAGCAACCGAGGAAGGATTGAATTATGTCTACCTGGGCAACGTTCCGGGGAGTGAGCGAAATAATACATTCTGTCCTCATTGCGGGAAAATGTTGATATCACGTGGTTTATTCACGATAGAAAAATACGAGATTACACCTGAAAAGACATGTCCCACATGCGGAGAGAATATTCCCATAGTAGGAGAATACGCCGACTCGGGACATGTATCATGTGAAGATTGATACAGAAGATAGGATAATCACATTCCAACTTTGGCAGTTAGGTAAAAAAATTTTATTTTTTGTGCTACTCTGTTGAATGAATACAAACATAAATAGCTATATTTTTTACAGCCTTGGTTAATTATTAATTGGAAACTAATTAATATTTCTTCAGTAAAATAATATCCATATATTTGTTCTGTGACTTTGCAAGATAGCAAGTAGAATATCCCCATTCTATATCTCTCTGATTTGTGGATTTATGTTGACCGTAAGTAACTGGTTAAGTTTAGTTGCAGTTTCTGATGGCAAAATTATAGGATCGATTTCATTTTAATCTCCAGGTGAGGAATATATCTCCGGCTATTTTCTTAGGAACATAAATTCAGATGTGGGTATCAAAGCTTATATTTGCAAATATCACCAAAGTATAGGCCACTGATTAGCTCAAAGTAATATTCTCATTCTTTACCCAAAGAGATTAAGCTAACCATCACAAAATCGTTTCTGGAATCCCTACAATGATTTAATGCGAAAGTTATGGATTAAAGGGTTTTAGACCGCATACTTGTAGACATTTTTGGTGACAGTGTTAAAAATCTTAATAGAGACCATTACATAGACAATAACGGTTTATGTTGATTTGTTGGCAGTAGCAGTTTGTTTAGTTGCTGTAGTTTTGGTGAGCTATGTTTATTTGAAATTAATTAAAAAAAATAGTAAAATAGCGAATTTATTTGATATTTATTTTAATTAAACGTTTATATTCCCTTATAACTCAGCCTTCTATTCTTTATCCTGAAATTTCTTCATCAGATCCGCATTCTCATCTGGCTTTACACCACTGTAAAGATGAGGGTAAGATGAAATCACTTCAACCATAATATTGATCATTTCTTGTGGATCGTTCTGATGGGAAAAAACATCTCTGAAGTCAGGTAGTTTTATTAAATTTTTATCAGGATCGTACACTGATATACACTTTCTGCTCCATTGTCATTAAAACCAGTTCGTAATGCGCCGGAGTTAATAGTCGCGACTTTCACACAATAGGTCTCAAGTTCTTCTGTCATTGATTACCGATTCTGAAAAAATTAAAGTGGTTTCCAGAGAGTTTACTCCTTGATAAAACCTGATTTTTTCAGAGAACTTTATTCTCCAGCAAAGGCTGCACGCAATTTGCCTGCTTCTTCCTTTGACAGGTTGCTAGCAATAATTTCAAACTTTGATGGTTAAATAGTTTCTACGATCCTATTCTCACAAAATCATTCCCCATCTTTACTAAGATTTAGTGAGAAAAATTTATGTGAATTGATTTTTAAATTGCGTGACTTTTATTATTTTCTGATTTTTGATTGATTGTAATCAATTGTTAGTGAAATTAATTGTAAATTTTATGTGGTCCCAGAAGATATTAAATAGATATCAATAAACTTATTTTGAGTAAGTTTGTTAGTTATCGTACATTCATATTTATAAATTTTAAACATCAATAGTATATTAGTGGACGACCCAATTGATAAAGGACACAAAATTTGTGGTAAAGAGGAGGAGTTATGGCATGTCTGACCTTAAAGAAGCTAATCTTGGGAGAGCTAACCTTCAGAAGGCTAACCTTGAAGGAGCTCGCAATTTATCATTTGACCAGCTTTCTAGGGTAAAAACACTTTATGATACAAAATTAGACTAAGAGCTCCTCATACCTTTAAAGAAGAAGTATCCTGCTCTTTTTGAAGAACCAAAATGAATTATTTTTCTGATCATTAAATTATGAATAAATCCAGCTCTGTAAATACATCGGTTTTGCTATAAAACCTATGCATAAATAATAAGAACAAAAACAGAAGTTTCATTCAGAAATAAAAATTATACTTTGATATTAATATTTAATTATTGTTCAGTATTAAAATATTTTATCGCAAGAGAAATTTTATTCAGAAACTATTTTTTTAATAATTAATTTAAAATAACTAACAAGCTTTGTAAGTAATGTAGTACATCGAAATTTTTGATGTAATAAAATAGATCTCAGCCAACTAATTTTTCGTAGCTTGAATAGTTACCAAAAATAAAATTCAGTATAATTATTAATTGTAGCCATAGGAGTGAACTAAATGTTAAAACAAATGAAAAAAATACTATGTGTTTTGCTAGTAGTTTTTTTTGTAGCATCAGTAACAGCTACTGCAGTAGGCGCCGCAGATGGGAGGGAACACCGCGAGCACCACGGTGAACACCATGGTGATCACCACGGATATCGGGGGGATGGTTATTATGGTGGTTATTATGAAGAACCAGTTGTAGTAGAAACACCCGTTGTAGAAACACCCATTGTAGAAACACCCGTTGTAGTAGGCGGATATAGCGACGGATACTATGGAGATGGATACGGGGGCCACCGTCACTACGGTAACCACCATGAAGACCATGAACGCCGTCATCACTGATGGAGCCATAAGAACAGTCACTAAGTCTGAGAGCTATTGAGTATGAAATGAAAAAGCATCGTAGCCATTTTCAAGGCATTGAGAATAAATTCCTGTGAAGCTGCCTTGAATTGATGGTTATATTCTTATTTTCCTATAAGCTTGGGTCTATATTCAATAAAAATAGATTTTACTTATAATTCAAGACCTTACAATAAAATGACCATAATTCTTCTTCTTCTTCTCCGATTCTTTAAGTATGCTTTTTTGCTACTTGTATTTTAACTTAGATCAATCCAGCTACAAGTTAGATATTTTCCAATGCATTATAGTGTACCATTTAATGGATTATATTTGAATTTCCATTTAGGTTTAATGCCATTGATTTTTCAGTTTAACTATATAAGTCTTATATTGTGATAATTATTTATATGAATATGTTTACCTACTTTTAAGAAGAGTGGGTTTAGGTTTAGCAGACACATTGAAAATAATCAACCAGATTAGAGCTTTATGATAATATATAATTATAGTGAACTTCTTCAGGGAGATAAGGTCAAAGCTAAAACTCCTCCAGAGATTAATCAGGCAATTGATATAGAGAAAGCTACATGATCAGTTTTATGGGGGCAAAACAGACTACGAAATCAGCAAAAAAATTGAAAAGCTTGATAATGAGTGGGATATAGGACATTGTATTGAAGGTCGTGAAGTTATAGTTTCTTTTATTGGAGTAATACTTGGCTTAAAAAAGAGCAAAAAGTGGCTTTCTTTTAGGTATATTGCAATTTTGTTATTGTTGGGCCATTCTTTGGTTTTTGATGGGCGAGACATTATTGCTCCTCTCTCACTACTCTATACAAAGGCTCTCCACGTTTCACATATCCATTTTCATCAAATTCCCTTATGGTCTCTTCCGTGACTTCCAGATCAAAAATTTCATCCTCGTTATCTGCGTAGCTCCTAATATCATCAATCGCAAAATCAATTGCTTTTAGTTCTCCTGCGCTGGTTTGCACAAGGATCTCATCATAATTGTTGAGTTATGCGAGCTTTTCAAGAGCTTCAATCATTGTCATTTTTACCAGTTCTTTTCCCTCATTATTTCCTTTTTTCCTTATTATGGCCTTTTTCGATCCCTTTTGTTTATAAAGCCTATAGATGCAATTTGTTGAAATTGGAGGTTTATCGAAATTCTCAATAGTGTTCCAGTCGCTCATCAGAAGCGGGGAAAAAATTATTTCTTAATAGCGGATGCTGGGTTGGTACAGATACAAAATTGAATGGAAAAATGCGTTATGTTAATTCTTTTATATATTTAGATGAGAGTGGAGCATATATTTTGACATGGCGTGGATCTGGTAAAATTAATTGTATTGAATCTTTTACATAAAGATAGTGAAAATATTTTCAAATTTTAATTGAAATTCCTCTATTAAAGAAGTCTTATAATTAGAACGTAATTTTTCTAGCTTGAAGGTATGAAGTTACAATCTAAAATCTTTTTTTTCAATATCAAGCTGGAATCAATCTAATCAGATAGTACCATTTTGACTGTCTTGATACATAGGTCAATAATAAAGCAGATTTTTTTTTGCATTTATTTGAGTGAAAAATGCTCTCAATTTTAGGCTAACATGGTAAAAAATACACCGATTTAATCACAAAAAAAACTTTGCATCTTATATTAGGATACCTCCACTGTTTAGAGTGGTTTAATTATATATTCTTTAAAATATAAGTACTCGGTTAATAGTAATTGATGTTAGATTTTAAAGTATTTTATGGAAAAGTGAGTAATGAAAAAGGGAGTATTATTCACAAATCATAATAATATACAATTTATATATAATTATTGTTCAATGCCAAAATATTCCATGGTGAAATATTTTTTGTTTAAAAACAATTTTTCTTATAAATTATTTTAAATAATTTTGATTGACGTATAATGACATTCATTAAATGAATAAAAAGGTGATAAAAAATGTTAAAACAAATGAAAAAGACACTTGCTATTTTGCTAGCAATTTGTTTTTTAATGTCCGTAACAGTTGCAACAGTAAGTGCAGAAACGATATCCACGGAGAGCGAAATTAGTAAGAACACGACAATGTTTAACGAAACATCTACAAATATTACTACGAGTAGCGGAATGGATAGCAATATGATAGTTGCCAACGAAATAGCTATAAAAAAAGTAGTGGCTATGAAGACCGACGATGGTAAAGATATAGCTATGGGAAAAGTAGTGGCTATGACGACCGACGATGGTAAAGAAATAGCTATGGGAAAAGTAGCAGCTATGGATACTGAAGGTGGTAATGCTATAGCTATGGGAAAAGTAGTGGCTATAAAGACCGACGAAGGTAAAATAATCTCTATGAAAAAAGTAGTGGCTATGAAGACCGATGATGGTAAAGTTATAGCTATAAAACAAGTAGCGGCTATGAAGACCGACGATGGTAAAGATGTAGCTGTGGAAAAGTAAGGGCTATGAAGACCGAAGATGGTAAATAAAAATTTTAGAAATGGTAATAGATATCAATCAACTAGTTTTTGAAGCTTGAGTAGTTACACTCCCCAATTCAATTATAATTTTTAATTTTAACCGTAAAGGAGTGAAATATCTATTCGAATGACAAAGGAGTGATTGTATGTTGAAACAACTAGTTCGTGGAATAAAAACAGTACTATCTATTTTGTTTGCAGTCTTATTTGTAGTATCCACGGTAAAGCATATTAAAAAGTTAATGTTTATTGAAATTAAAAAGATGGAAAAATTTGTTAGAAATTTATTAAATGAGACGAAGGTATTGAAAAATTGAGTTTCTGAGTTATTGAATTCTCTATACTTTAGTTTTGTTTAAGCACTTTATTTTTATTTATTTTACTAATGTTTATATTTATACTTGTGGTTCAGTTTAATTAGTTCCAAAATGTTCCCTTAGCTTCAGATGTTCTAGGAGTTCCATAAGCTCCATGAGTTATAGATTAGCAAACTTTTCTTATTTTGGATGAAATTTAGGGAATTCATAGGCTTTAAGACAAAACCTGTGTATTGATGGTAAAATGAAAACGGAATCTTTATCAGCATTCTCACTGATTTGGTAATTGTATCTACCCTTGCTCTTTTATTATGTTGTCTTCATTATAGTATTTCCCCTTTATATAGCAAGGTTAAAGCACTAGCAACAAGTAATATAATGCCCAATATAGGTATTTGTAGAATCATTAGACCACTAAAAAGAGCAAGTAATGCACTACCTACTCCAATGATTCCCTTATCTGCATTTGCTTTATATAATGAAAAAAGGAGAAGTGCAGTCGGAATCAGAGTTATAAGCCCACCTTGCTGATTTATATTATTTGCTGAGTGAAACAGAAATGCCATTGGATCAATCGTCAATGCAAAAATTACACCGCTTGCAAATCCAACCAATACAATAGTGAATTTCAAAAAAAAGCTTCTATCGTTCATACTATCCGAATGGTTCTTCTAAATAAAAAAATTACTATCTATTCTTGATATTCGATCTTAAAAGGTTACAGTTACCGGACTAGCGTGCTTTATAAATAACAGTTAAGGATTTCCTATCTTAAAAAATTTGAAATTACCTCTCCTTTTTGCCATAAAATTTATTCAATTTTTCAACTAAGAAAAGGATCCTGAATCAATTACTTTTTATAGGCCCTGGGGTGCACTGCCCTCAAAGATCCAGATATTGAAGGTTTTGTATTTCACACCAGCAGATTCGGCAACCAAATGATAAGTCAACCCAAGCGCAATATTATCACCGATTCGTTGTTGTATTTCATGAGTTAGCTTTGAAGGACGTGCCATTGTGAGAACACCGTTTTTTATTTTTTATAATTAATATCAGCGAATCTTGTATTTAATATTTAGTTATTTTTTCTGTACGCAAGCGGGGTTTATACGCTTCAAATCCAATATGAGTTATTCTCAGGCTCTGTGAGCTATTGTTTTGATAGGGTAATGGTAATGAATAAACGCCTATCCAGTGGTTCTCTATCAAGCAACCGACCTAAAACTAGCAAAAGATGCAGAAAAACTAGATTTTTCCTTATTAGAAGTTTCCAATGTCTACCTAAATATTTTGGAGAAAATAGTCCTCTAAGTCAAAAAACTCATAAATCGGTAAATAATTAGGCAGTGTACAGAAAGTTCTGTATAACTCTGATTGACTCTATACACTTTTCTTTGCCACAAAAAATAGAATTTTTCGGTTTAACTGATGCATAGTCTTTGTAGTAAAATATATGTTTTCAATTTTCATATTTGTAACGATCTCTTCTTTCCAGATTCTTCGATTGCCAAAATGCGTGTTAATTATGATTCTATATCGCGTCCAAAAAATATAAATCTGCAGTCCTTTAATCCTCGAATATGTCTGTAAAGGAAGGTTCTTACAAGCCCTATTCAGAAGTTGTAATTAGCAGTATAATTTACGGTTCAATAGGCGTTTTCCTAAATAAGGTTCAGGACATGTCTATTGAATCCATCCTTTTTTCAATATCTTTTTTTGGCCTCTGCATGATTTTTATTTACCTGTTGTTTCGTAGAGGGCTGGGCCAGCTTAGATTTAGGAAAAATAGAAGATACCTAATTCTACTCGGTCTCCTGAATACAATTACAGGAATATGCTACTTCTCTTCAATCAAATATAGTGGGATGTCCGTTGCAGTCCTTCTGCTTTATACTGCCCCTGTGTATGTTAATCTGCTTGCTCCTAAGATTCTCGGGGAAAAAAATAGTAGAAAAAGCCTTTTACCACTTCTCCTTGCCGTTACAGGAGTGTTACTTATTGCCCGCCCTGGAGAAATTCTGATGAGCGTGGATACAGGATCTAATTTCCCGAAAGGCCTTATTTTTGGTATGCTGGCAGGGCTATCATTTGGTATAACTATACTTCTGGTCCGTTATCTGAGGCACGATTACACAGGGATAAGTCAGACTTTCTGGATTACTGCTATAAGTCTCCTCATTATGCTTCCATCTGCATTTTTCACTCCTCTACCCCTTTTCATTGAAAACCTTAATATTCTGATAATGTTTAGTCTCATTATTACATTCGCTGCTGTTATCTATGTCAGAGGAATTTCAAGAATAAATGCACAAACAGGTAGTATTCTTGCCCTTTTAGAACCAGTCTCAGGAATTTTCTTTGACATTACTATTCTGAAAAACTCACTGTATATATCAACTCTTCTGGGTTGCTGTTTAATTATCATAGCAGCTTATATTGTAAGCAGAAAGGATAAGAGTAATGAATAATAGATTCAATATTCAAAAAGTAAGAGGTCTGCCTTGAAATAAGAGAGTTTCGTATGAATATCCTGGCCAAAAGCTCTTTACTTAAGAAACCCTCTATTTTTAATACAATGGTTTTGAAAACATGAGAAAAACATGCCAAAAGAAAGTTCAATTATCGAGCTTAAAGACTATGTACTAATTTATAAATATTGAATGGAATTTAGCGTGCTTGACGATGTGGATCCGATAATTAAAAAAGTGATTCAAGGCAATTGTTGATTTATCGGATTCAGGCAGAGTATTCTTATCCACCTATAGGGCAACTGGATACTCCGAGTTTAAACACTCAGTTGATATATAATATTGATGTAACCAAAATGCCGAATAAAAACTTTCCGAAATGTGGAACAGAATGCTGGGCTTCGCTTTCCAGTATCATAATTTACTTCCGGATTTAAAAGCCCTGAAAAATACAAGAATGCAACTCTTAGTTGCGGGAAAAAATCGGAAGAAAGCAAAAGAAATTGCGAAAAAATTCTAAAGAAAGTTAGGGTTTCGAAGACCAGGTTGACTACAGGCCTGGTAAACTTTCTGGAGGACATAACCACAGTGCTGCAGTAGCAAGGTAACTGAGCCTTTCCTTTGCAATTATGTTCGGGGATTAATCTAGGGACAAGCTTGATACAAAAACGGATGATTCGATATACAAATTGCTCAAGCTACTGAACAAATAATCTAATCCAGTATTTACTGTAGTTACTTATTATGAGGAAATGGCCTCAAAAGCTTACAGAATTATTAAGCTTCTTGGCTGAAAAATTGTTGATCAATGAGGAAAAAATATGGACTATGCAAAAGGTAGAATAGGCAGGGTCTTTACAGTCAGGATTGACCATACGGATGACCTGATTATGGAACTGATCAAGTTTGCAGAACTGGAACATATTGAGTCAGCTTTTTTCACACTGCTAGGTGCATCAAGAGAGGGAAAACTTGTTACAGGCCCGAAAGAAAGTGTTCTACCTCCGGAACCTCTCTGGTCTGGCTTTAATGATGTACATGAGATTCTTGGAATTGGGAATATCTTTCTTGAAGACGGGAAACCGAAGATCCACCTGCATGTAGGAGCAGGCCGGGGAGATAGTGTTAAATTGGGATGTTTGAGGGGTCAAAGTGAGGTTTTTATGGTCGTTGAGGCGTTTGTTCTCGAGGTAGAAGGCATTTCTGCCATAAGAGTTGCAGATAAAGAAAAGGGATTTGCACCAGTGAAATTTGAAAAGATCCCGGACGTGGAATAATACCTATTGTACGTAGTCATGTGGAATCCTAAATCTGCTCATGAGTATTCAGTTTAATGTTATTATATTGACAGCGAACCTAGTGACGGAACAAGCTAGACAATAAATAATAGTGTCTGCTATAAAGTTCATAATCCCAAGGCTTCAAGAATTTGGATATCTCTTTTAGTTTTCCATTCTCCTTTGATTTCCAAGTTTCCTTATTTATTGCAAATACAAATCTCATAACTAAAACTAAAATTTCTATTAAGCTGTGGATTAAAATCAAAGAAGAAATGATGTGAGAAATTATGGCGAAGTATGCAAAATTTATCATGTGTTGAAGAGATAAGTTATTAATAAATATGCAAATATGGATATTATATATGTATTTTTGATTTGTATTTATCTAATTTATCTAGTCTCATTATCATTGCAATGAATCCAATTATCACAAAAACCAAAGCAATCCTTTGCAAATCATATAAAATTGAGATTGATTCAAATATGTTTATACGAGGTATTCCTAAGGTTTCACTTTTCTTAAGGGTGCGAAGATCACATACTTTTCAGCAATGTCTGTGATCGGCAGGTCTGCGGTCATGAACCACTTTGCTTTATCCGTATTTCTGTAAGGCACAGTGCAGGAACTTTTTCGCTCCTGCTCTGGAATATGCTGCATGGTCGTGCAATACGCTTCAGGATTCTGGCTGCTTTCTACACACTTCACAAAGAATGCGGACAGAATTCTACACCTGCATCACCGAATGCATTGTATTAACCGTTGCAAATGCCAAGCCATTCACAGAAACATGGGCAACCATGGCTCTTCCGGTCAAAATACAAATGATAATGGTTTTTCCAGCACCATTGGGACCCAAAAACCCAAAGTTTTCTCCTTCGCCAAATGTGAAGCTTAATTTTACGTTCATAAATGATTTTTGTACTAAGTCTCAGAAATGCCATTATTCTAATAATCAGTGCCGTTTAGAAAATGCATAAATTGCATAATGTGACACAAATTTAGTGTTGATTTCTATCGTTTTCAGTTCTTGTATGTCAAAATAAGGTGAAAAAAGATCCTGTATTTCGGATTCCGAAGAGAAATACAGTATTGTTCCCAGATTGGTTTTTCGGAATTTCCCCACACCTTCAAACTGTTGATCCTTCTCAGAAAAACAGACTGATAAGTACTGTGCTCCTGGTTTCAGAATATTATACACATTTTGTACATATTTTTCCCGGTCTTCTGGAAATATATGGTGCAAAAAATCCCAGTCGTAGCCGAAATCAAATGTCTCTTTTATATCATGCAGGTCACCTAGAAGATCAGCGACAATAAACTTGCATCTGACTCCTCGTTTTTGTGCATTTTCAGTAGCGATCTTTATTACGGTGGGGGAACTATCGACACCTATTACCTCAAATCCCCTCTCTGCCAGGTATATTGCATAGTTACCAGCGCCACAACCGAGATCAATGGTCTTGCAGGGCCGAACTTTTCCACTTTGCACCAGCTCAACAAGTTTATCTGGGGGTTCCTCACTATTCCAGGGAATTTTATCAAACGGTACTGTCTGGTAAATTTTATCGATATCGACGTATTTCATACATAATACCCCTATGAAATGATCTGATATCTTGATTTCTTTAAATCTTCACCAGATGCTGCCTGTACATCATTTCAAGCTCGGCAAGGTCGCTCACTGGCGTTGGGATCATCCGTGAATCATTTTCCATTATCGCTTTTGCAAGGTTCCGAAATATTTCTGCTTCCAATGAATCGGGGGCATACTCCACCACAGGCCTCCCTTCTAGTTCACATGCCTGGATCACGGGACTCCGGGGGACAAACTGTACAAACGGGGTCCCCAGCTTTTTTGCAAAAGCTGGGATGACTGCATGCTCAAATGCTTCATTGCCATTGCTGTTGCAGATAATCCCTGCGAGGCCGGTATCCCCCCGCTTTGCTAGGCGTTGCACAGCCCTAGCAATGTTGTTTGCAGCATAGATACTCATAAAACCACCAGAACAGATGAGATAGATCTCTTCTGCAAATCCTTCGCGGATAGGCATCGAAAATCCACCGCAGACGACATCACCTAGCACATCGTAAATTGCTACGTCTATGTTGTAGGTCGAAAACGCATTGAGGTCTTTTAGGATCTGCAGCGCGGTTAACACGCCCCGACCAGCACATCCAATCCCCGGTTCCGGTCCTCCAGCCTCGACAAGGTAGATCCCACTAGGTGATCGGAAGACTACGTGGTCCAGATTGATCGCATATTCGTCTTTTCCTAACCTAAGCTGTTCTCGATGCTCTTCCAGCACCGCGGGAATAAACTTTCCCCCTGCAAGGATCCTCGTCGAATCTCTCTTTGGATCACATCCAACCTGCATTACAGTGTGTCCCATCGCATGTAATGCAGCCGATAGGTTTGAGGCAATCGTGCTCTTCCCGATTCCTCCTTTGCCATAGATAGCGATCTGTCTCATACTTTTTTCACCACTTTGCCTCGTATCTCCTTTCTTTCGAACGCCATCCCATAGTCCACTCGTTCTGAACGCACTCGAATAGGTTCAATATGCCTGTGTATCCGAAGTATTCTCGATTGATCATCCTAAAGTGGCGAATCATCCTAACTACCTCTACAACATAGGCCACAGAAAGTCCCTCACTGGCATGCCTTTCGATGGTGCTACCGAACACAACACGTGGCCTGACATCAAGTAGACTCTTCCGTGTTTTATATACATCTGTTCCGTACACGACCTTTGGATTGAGCCCGAGGCTCTGGAGTTCCCGCTCCAGCAGTTCCCGCATCGGTCGTTGCGAGGTGTACAAGGCAACGAGCTCTGGGGTCATCTCCATCTCCTCGGTGACAAACCTGACTAGAGGGATTCCGACCGTTGCATCGGCAACAATCGCTGTCGGAGTCCGATACAGGAACCTCGCCATCGGCCATTTACGTCGGCACGTTGCCATCACCATCCGTTCGCCTTCAGCAACTATCTCCTCCGCCTTTTTCAGCGCATCGAATCGCTCTCCAAGTATGGTCAGCCAACGCTGCGTGTTTGTCATTCCTATTGGCAGTGGTATCCCTTTACATATTTGCTCGATGCCATACTCCGCAAAAAGGTAATCTGCTGCTTTCTGCCCAGCATCGTGGCTTAGTAGGAGAGATGTCTCAGCAGATGCAATGTTCTCGATTTCAGAAATCGGAGTCTGGTGTGTGAGCGTGGCTACAACCTTAATGCCCATCCTAGAAAGAACCTGTTTCACCCATGCAAGATCTGCTGGCCATGTCGGGTTGGCATTGGCGTGGGGAGCAACAAGACAGACAGAACCAGGTACTTTCTCGACGTCATCTTTTACCAGCTCCTTTAGTATCGTATCCAGTGCGATGTCGATACCATCGTATTGCGATCCTCGGAATCCTGCACATTCAATAGGAACAAGTCGGAACTTCACTTCTAGCTGCAGAGTTTCGCATACCGCTACAATATCGTCGCCTACGATTTCGGGGCCGCATGCACTAAGCACGAAAAGGGCAGATATTGGGAGATCTTTTACCTCCCGAATTGTTCGGGCAAGGATGTCCTCTCCACCATACACGATTTCATCCACACAGAGCTTAGTACAGAGGGTCATTGTCTCCATATAGTCACACTCTTGAGAGGCAAAGGCATTCTTGACAAGATACTCGCATCCTTGCGGAGAATGAGCAAGCAGGGCAGAACGAGAGACTCCAAGTGCCGTCAGGGCGGCACCGTTGAAAGCGCAGCGAAGGTAGGGGTCAGTGCACGTCTCCGAGGAAGACGCTGATGACCCAGCAGTTTCCTTAAAATTTCCTTGTTCCATAGAGCATCCCCTTAAACAATCTCGAGCGCGGTAGGTCTTTGTTCTCAAGTGCCTGTCTGACTAGAGCGGCGATGTTCCTGATCCCATGGAAGCCGTACTGGGGCTGAAACGACGGGTTCATGAGTGTTAAGTTCACCACTGGACAGGGAGGAAACCGACCGGAGTTCCCGAAGAAGATCGGGTTATCATATTCCTTAACAATCGCTTCTAGCTCGTCCTCGGTCTCTTTGGACGACCGAAAGCTTCCTAGCCGGAAGAGTCCTTTTGTCAGGATAATCTCCGGGTTAACTCCGGTTTCCAGGAGAAACTTGATGCTGGGCATACGTTCCTTGATTGTATATGGATGGACGTTGATAACGACAGGATGGGCACCAAACTCTGCTGCCATCTGTCCAATGGAAAGCGCTCGTATTGGCCCAGGAAATTCTGATATCTCTACAATGGCTGTTTTTCCGGAGAGAGCTTGCCTTAGATATGCTATTTCCGGTTCTACTGCCTGCATCTCTCGTTCAATCACTTTAATAGCCACTGCCTCCATGCCAAGAGGTGTTGCCACGTCGAGTAGCCATTCCTTTGTGGCTTCAGGGCCATAGGGTTGCCCGGTCCGGCTGTAAGGAATTCCGAATCTTTCTTGCATAAGGTCGCCCAGCTTCTGCCCCCAGTCAAAGCACCATGAAGCATTAAGTTCGACCTCTCGGGCATGCCTGATCTGCTCGACGGTGCATCCTCCCGCGATAATGGCATTTATCTTTATTCCAATTTCACCAAGGAGCCTCTCTATTTCATCCATGTCCCAGTTGAATTCTGTGGGCGACGGGCCCCAGCGAGCTCCGAGTATGTTGATCGTCCCTTTCATTTTCGTTTTCGGGGACTCCATCAACTCCATGATGAGTTTGAAAGCATCCTCATAGCCGCTTCGAAAATCTCCACCAAACCCTTCGCTGCGGAGCGCTAGCACCCTGCAGCCAACCAACTTCTCTGCCTCACGAGCAATACTTTCTACGTCATCACCGATGATTCCGGAGCAGCAACAAGAGAGGATGACGATGAGATCCGGGTGATACTTCGCGTATGCTTCCTTTACTGCTTCCAGGAGTTTTCCCTCCCCCCCGTAGATGACATGGCTTTCGTCAAGGGAGGTGCAGGCTGTGGGTTCTAACGGAACTCCACGGATCTCGCAGCACTCACGTGTCCTGACAAAATCTGACATGTAAAGCGGACATCCGGTCGGACCGTGGACTAGGGGAACCACATGACGGATCCCGCTAATGACGTAATACGCAGTAAAAAATTTACACATTGGAGAGTGCGAAGCCTGAAGCTTGGGGATCATTTCTCCAGTTTCCACTTTTTCCATTAACTGTTGTAGATTACCATGAAAAACTATGAAATCATTTTCCTGTTTCACAAACTCTCCCATGTCGCATGGAGATAAATATTTATTGAGTCCATGATGAAAGAGGTCCTAGTTAAGTAATATAGGCTTAGGATGAATTCTACGAAACAAGATCATTTTTGGCAAAAATAGTATTCTAATATGAAGTGTTTTTTTCTCAAATTTCTGATGTCTTAACCAGTTGAATTCGTTTTGATCCCTCATTCGTTAAATGTCTTGTAGAGATAGTTTGCGATTATCTGAAATATTAGGATGAAGATCGACAGCATCACCATATCCATAAGTGGGGAGAATAGCGATTTATCGGTATATGCATACTCGATCAGATCACTTCCATATGTAAGTGGTGATATAAGTGCGATTTTTTGACCTATCTGAGGCATAGAAGATATCGGGACAAAAACACCCGAGATAAAGATGAGCGGTAGCCTTACTGTATTAAGCATAGACATTACTTCACCCCCATTCTCTGTAGGATATGCAGCAAACAGTGTCCCAAGCGTGGCAAAACAGAATGCTGTGAGGATCATGGAAATCACAAGGACAGTTGCATGTATAATTGTTGTATTGAAGATGATCACACCAATGGTAAGAGGAAGACATGCGATACCGAGACTATAAAAAAATCCACTCAGGCTCTCACCCGTTACAAGCGAATACAATGAAATAGGTGCCGAGAGCAAGCGTTCAAAAGTTTTTACCCGCCTTTCGATAGGTATCGAAACCGGTTCTATTGATGAAGCCGAAAATAGAAGAGTAATCGAGATCAGCCCCGGGATCAGGGTTCCTGGCGCGGTGTTCTTTCCAATGGCAAAGGCTAGAAACATAAAAAGCGGGAAAAATATACCGGAAACGATGATATTTGGCTTGAGGTAATAAATACGCATGTCTTTTTTGGCAATTGCCCACGCAGCAGAGATCTCACAGGAAAAACGTTTTACACATCCATCATGATTAATCGATTGCATGTATTCCATCACCTGCACGCTGTAGACCAGTCAACTTTACAAATACATCCTCGAGGCTAGGGCCAAGTGTAGTGATACTGATAATTTTAAGATTATGCATGTGAGCATAAGCTACTATGGAATCAATAACTTCAGCTGGATCTTCAGTATAGAGCTTAAACTTGTCACCTGCCTTTTGTGCGTCGTTAACCATTGAGAGATGGATTAACTCGCTCAAGTGATCTGCAGAATTATGGTCAAAAGATACCTCAATCGATTGTGAACCTTTGAACGTCTTTTTTAGAGATTCCGGTGCATCGATTGCAATAATATTTCCTTTATTGATGATAGCCACCCGATCACACATGACATTTGCCTCCTCAATATTGTGCGTCGTTAAAAAAACAGTGACTCCATTGAGAATGAGGTCCGATATCACTTCACGAATGATGAGGTTACTCTGTACATCGAGCCCTGATGTTGGTTCATCCAGGAACAGTAGACGTGGCTTGTTGACCAGCCCCATTGCAAGGGTCAGACGCCTTTTCATCCCCTTTGAAAAACCGTGTGCTTTGTCATTACGACGTTCGTATAACTCGAACTTCTGGAGCAATTTTGTAGCCTTTTTTTCTCTCTCATTTCGTCCTACATGATAGAGTTCAGCGGAGAACATCATGTTCTGCCATGCTGTCAGATCATCGTAAACATTGGAATTTTCGGATACAATCCCCATGGATTGCCGTGCATTAATGGTATCATGCTCAATATCATGACCAAAAATGGTTGCTGTTCCAGAAGTTGGTCTTGATACTCCGGTCAAAATACGAATGGTAGTAGTTTTACCGGCACCATTGGGACCCAAAAAACCAAAGGTTTCTCCTTCGCCAACTGAGAAACTAATATCATTGACTGCGGTGAGAGAACCGAATTTTTTGATGAGATGGGATACTTCAATTGCTTGCATATACGTATCAACTCAAGTACATTTTTTGATACTTAAATCAATTGGTATGAGAGGATTTCAATCAACCCTTAATTTCGTCAAATGCATAAAAATTTTATATAAATGACTCGTGAAAATCAGAGGTCTATCGGAATACTTTTTATTTTGAAATATTTCTTGAAGAAGCTAAATGAAAATCATTGGAATCAGTGCAAGTTCAAAGGGCAATGCAAGTAACACTTTGGAACTGGTAAATTCTGTCTCAAAGGTGCTGATCTGAAGAAGCAGGAACTGAGCTTATAGATCTCTATAAACTGAATATCGAATATTGTACTGATGCGGAGCCTTTTATTCTACAGGTGAATGTTCTTTATTTGATGATTTTGTGGTGCTTTTTGGAAAGATATGAACGCTGATGGAGTTGTTCTTGTGGCTCCAAAATACATTTATTCCGTTCTGGCTCCAATGAAAGACCTTTTCGATAGACTTTCAGATGCTATTCTGCCAGATGCTGACTGAAAAAATTGGGTTTTCGGTATGCACAGAAGAGGGAAGCGGTGATTATAAAGTCTTGAAATGCGTGAAATGAATTGCGTTCTCATAAATCTTGGCGTTACAGTTGTTGGAAGCATTGGAATTGTAATTTGGAGAGACTGCTCTGCACTTGAAAATTATATAGTGCCTGCACAAGATCTTGCGAAGAAGTTGATAAAGTCAATCCGCGGAGAAATCAAATGTACCGACCAGGATGAAATACCTAGTCAGCGAAAAAATATTTTTGCCAGCTGACTAAATTCAATAAGTAGCGCTTTGTCCATGATTATGATTGGTATTTCCAGAAAGAATTGATAAAATAAAAATCCACCTTATGGACTCTGGTTCAAAATCTAGTGATTTTTGGATATATGGCCTGAAACACTGAATTTGCAGGAGAGAAGTGTTGTTCAATCAAACAGTCCTAAAGATTAAGGACGCTTCCAAGCTAATTTCGTTTATGAATATCAAAAAGAAATGAAAGAACCCCGATTTTCAGGGCATATACAGGAAACTACATTTATTCAATCGTTTCTATTTTCTCTTTCTTGACAAAGGGCTTGTTGATTTTTTCTGGCATCCAGCTAGGTCTATTTTTGGGGGCTTCGACAATTTGCTTCCATGCCTTGAAAACATGTACTTTCTTTGTTCCGCGTTCCCTGAGGCGGATAATCTCAGGTTTTGACTTTGTTCCTTTGCCCCGGTTTGCAGCTTTCAGAGCAGCCTGTCGAGGCTGTTTTCCAGTGAAAATTCCCTGTTCATTGCCATCTTTGTCTCGTAAAACAAAATTTCTCATGTCGGATATTAAAATCACCTCATAAATTCTTTACTAAACACTGTTTGAATCTTTGGATATATAATCTTTTTCTGCGAATGTTTCCGATAGTATTTGGTTTATGAAAAATTCCATAATATCATAAGGACACATAGATTAAATTTGTCATATTGTTGGTAAAATGAGGATCAATGAGTCTTCGGATGCTGAGTCAGATATTACCCTATCTGAATATTTTTTAATTACTGCAAATACTCGTTCTATGGAGTCTTTTTGCGCTGATTCTCTTGTTTCTTAATATATCCTTTATACCCAGAAGATGTTCTTTTACTGGTCTTTTCATTACTGCATCATAACCTTTTCATCTTCTCTGAAAGCTGACCCAAAAAATATAATGATCCACTATAAAATAATAAAATATTGAAATCTACTCGAAAAAGTAGGACTGATTATTGATAATTTTCATACTACAATAATTTTGGAAGTATTTGATCTAAAAATGCAAATGAATACTTACTGACTTATTTTCCAAACTAAATTTATTTAATTATACATTTTTAGAAACCCTGTGTAGTTTTATTAGGACTTATAAGTTGAACTAAAGAAACAATAGTGTTAAACATTTAACTGATGAAACATAAAGTTGATCATAAGGTCAAATGTATTTGATTTTGTTCCTTTAGTGAATAGTCCTATTCAGTCAAAGGGCAAACAGACTGTATATTATTGAAATTTTCTATCCAATATTCTATTGAACGCAAAAAGATAGAAACATTGTTAGCAACTATAGAGATTGCCTGTAAAATGGAAATTCACTACAGGATTAAGAATAATTTACAGGTAATATATTCACTTCTTGACCTTCAGGCTGATAAATTCAAAAGCAAATAGGAGTTACGAGTTCAGAAATCATAGATTTTTCAAGAAAAGTCAGGATAGAGTACTATCTATGGCTCTTATCATGAAGAATTATACAAAGGTGGAAAGTTCGCATTCTGGATTTTGCACCATACCTTGAGAAGCTCATTTAAAATCTTTTCCAGACTTATAAGTTTGTAATATCACTATAAGCTTAAATATGGATCTGGAAGATAACCTTTTCTTTGATATGGATACTGCAATCCCATTAGGAATGATTATTAATGAACTAATTTCGAACTCCCTTAAAAATGCATTTCCAGGCAGAGATAAAAGGAGAAATTCAAATCAAATTTCGCCGTGAAAAAATAGGAGAATGTATAAATCACAGAGAAGAAAGCAAAATTGAAAATTATAAAAGTAACAGTTTCATTCTGATAGTTTCAGATGATGGGGTAGGTGTACCTGAAAACCTTGGAATTGGAGATATAAAGGCTAGGATTCCAGCTGGTAGCTTCCCTTATGGATCAGTTAGAGTTAGATGGGGAACTTGAACTTAAAAGGAAATATGGGACTGAATTTACTATGAACTTCCCAGTAAATGAAAAAAGCAATCGTCAATTAAGTTTGACCGCAATGCCTATTACATTTGATTTTATACATCAAGTGCGTACTATAAGGAGAGTTCAAAATAACTATCAAAATTTTTGGTATAATTTGGCAATCTTGTCTTTAAAAATATGAAACTTTTTAATATTTTTTTGGATCTTCAAATTGCAGACTCTCGGAGAAGTGACTCTATTTTCGAGTCCAGATCCCTGCTACATCGAGAGCTACGGGGTTCTGTAGGGGGCCAGAAATTGGTTATCTCGTCATACACAAATACATACCTTCTGGTCGCTGATCCACTAGAATTGTAATCGGAGTATAGGATCCTGCATCGTTAACATGCTTTTACATTTCTTTCATGATGAGCAGACTGCCGATTATTGCTACGATCGCGATTACAGTAGCACTGCTCATCCATACAAGGAGCTCAGAATGGCAGTTCCATAGAAAGAAGCAGAAGGAAAAGAAGCTACGATTGCCTAGAGTGTGTGAGATCCAAAATTAAGGTGAAAGATAACCCATTCGAGCAGAATGGCTACAACGTATATGCCGCCCATACTTCCTACCAGTGCAAGGAAAAAGGGGCATGTTATAGGAGCAAGTAGTGGCATGTAGAACCGTTCCAACAAACAGGGTAGCATGGAGGGCAAAACCGAGAACAAGCTCGTATATTCCTTGTACCTGATAATTGTCATTTTTTTTGGTCGTTCGGAAATATACCCAATCAAAAAGACACAGAAAACAGGTACTATGATTTCAAAAATTTCAGTGATAGCGTTCATACTTGTCATACCTCTGAATTTGTTTCTGCTGTCCGTCGTCTAGAGAGGTTGCTTGAGTTCTCCTAGCTTTTCGGTCAGTACCATATTTTGTTCGTAGTCCACAGGGCAAGCGATGACCGAGACTGTGTTATCCATCAAGGCGCGCTGCAGCGAGGGAAGCAAGTCTTCTGTTCGTTTTATGGCGTACCCTTCAGCGCCGTAGCTTTCAGCTAACTTGACGAAGTCTGGGTTTCCGAAGTCGACGTGCGAGTGGTGCCCTAATTCAATATCCATTTTCCACTTGATCAGGCCGTAGCTCCCATCCACCCATACCAGCACGACAACAGGTATTTTTTCGCGCACTGCTGTTTCTAGTTCCTGCGAGTTCATGAGAAACCCGGCGTCTCCAACGGCTGCGAGAACTTTTCGCTCAGGGAAGGCAAGTTTCGCACTAATTGCACCCGGAAACGCAAAGGCCATGGTTGAAAGACCGTTGGAAATAAGGCACGTGTTTGGCCGGTACGTGGGATAAAGACGGGCCATCCACATCTTGACTGCACCTGTGTCAACGAGTACGATATCTTCCTCACCCAATGCAGTTCTGATATCTGCGACGATTCTCTGGGGCTTGAGGGGATATGAGTTATCTTTTCTTCCCCTCTCCAAGTCTTCCCTTATGAGGTGAATGATCTTGGTATCTATTGGGCTCAATCCCGGTGTCCCCTTAACTTCTTGAGACAGGGCTTCGAGGGACTCCGAAATATTACCTTCGATACCGACCATAACGTGATAGTGAGCGTCGACTCCTGCTGGATAGCGATGAATATGAATAATCTGCTTATCCCCTTTTGGATTGATTCTCACAGGATCAAATTCCTGCAGATCGTAGCCGACGCATATAACTACGTCAGCCTGGTCGAAGCCAAAATCGACGTAGTCATGGAGCATAAATCCTGCAGCGCCCAGAGAATTAGGATGATTGTCCGGAAATACGCCTTTACCCATAAAGGTCGTAGCCACCGGTATTTTGAGGCGCTCTGAGAAATGGATTAGTGCTTCACTGGCATGATCACGCACTGCGCCGTGTCCTGCCAGCACAATTGGTTTTTTTACAGATCCTAAGACTTTTACAGCTCTTGCTATCTGAGTGGCGGATGGAGAGGAATCGTGGACGATATTAATCTTGAGCGGATGGTATCCTTCGGGGGCTGGCAAGCATTCGATATCCTGTGGGAAGGCTAGATACACGGCTCCAAGTCGCTCTGTCTGAGCTTGCTTGAAGGCGCTTCGCACCATTTCTGGTATCGCCTCTGTGGATTGGATCAGGGCGGCCCACTTTGTGAGCGGTTTGAACATGCTTACTAGGTCAACGATTTGGTGAGATTCTTTGTAGATGCGATTCAGGCCTACCTGTGCGCTGATTGCGACGAGTGGCACGCTGTCGGTATTGGCATCAGCCGTGCCGAGCACAAGATTGATCGCTCCCGGTCCGAGCGTTGCGATGCACACTCCTGGCAGACCAGTGAGACGGCCATATATATCGGCCATGAAAGAAGCGGCCTGTTCGTGACGGACAAGGATGAAGCGAATGGACGATCCGTTAAATGCATCAATCATGTGGATATTTTCCTCTCCGGGTATACCAAAAACGTATTTTACGCCCTCGTTTTCCAAACACCTTACAAAAAATTGTGCGGCATTCATGGGGAGCTTGATACCATTCTTTCCTGCAAAAATCTCTTCACTATGTTCCATGAGATTCAAATCTCCTACTTATACATCGTTTGGTGCAAGGTATCCGACGAGAAGATATCAGGATCGACTCCGAAATTGATGCTAACCCAATAAACGGCTGCACGCCCTCCATGACCTATCGAGTTCCTAGAGCTCAGTTAGCTGAGTCAGTCTGTTGTTTATAGTCGACCCATGAGCAGCAATTGCACAGGACACAACCAGCGGATCGTCGAAACGGCTTGTTAAGATTACCGGAACCTTAGCGCTGAATCCTACTCCGGTGAGCCGTTCATTCTCTAAGTTTCAATTTGTTTTGCCAGCATATTTCCAGATTTGAATCAAGTACTACCAGAGTATCAGCTTTTCCATATTATGGATTTTTGCTTTCACACATTGTATTTTCATATCCATTCTCATTATTGCAACTTTCCTTTTCTGTTCTTCATTCAGAAGTACATAAAACTCATGTATTGGGCCAGCATGCATAATTGAATTTTCTTCGCACATATTTAACCGCACCTTTCATGTATGTTCACAAAACATAATTTTAGATCAGGTCCTTGAATCAATGATCAAATATGAAAAAGAGGTATATATCCCATTTTGGGGAAATGTAGAGTAAATTTTCATTTACGATTCTCAACAATATATAAACACGAGCAATTCTGTCTCATGAACAATTGATTTATTTAACAAAATTTCATTGTGAAAGAAATGCATCATTTTAATTCTTTTTAGTATCTATATATAGAGAATTTCAATGAACCCTAATTTTTGGTTGATTGACTATAAAACGAATATAAGCAATTTGTTAAAATCGAAAATTTATCGAAATTTGCTGCAATTACCCATATACTCCCACATCCAACCGTTCATCCCTCACTCTTTATCTGATATCTTTAAGTATAATGCGCAATTACCCACTAATTATTTTAAATTAATTATACAAAAAAGAGTTTCTAAATAAAATTTACTTGACTATAGAATCTTTAAAGCTAAGAAATAATTTTATATTAATTATGTTTTAATTTTATATTAATTATGTTTATATTTTGTCCGGAAACCTTCACAAATTTAACATTGAGCTTTTTCCTAAAAAAGCAAACTGATTAATCTTAGATCAAGTTCATTAACCACGAAAAAAAACGGAGAGACACCGAAAAGTGGTTCTCTCATTCCCTTACATCTTGTTTTCTATGCTTTTCTTAGTTCAACTTTATATTTAAATTCAGTAGAAAATATCTTTACTTGACGATAAATCCATGTTACGTTCTTTATCAGGGAGTTTTCATAGATAAATCCCCAATGACACATCCTCAAAAATGCATTAGATATAGCCTGCACTCTCTCAGTAAATCTGCTCCGCCAGATAGTTCTCAACACCCATTTGTTTGATTTGATCGAGTTGGGCTTCGATCCAGTCTATGTGGTCCTCTTCGTCCTTCAGGATCGACTCGAGAAGCACTTTGGTGTTATTATCCCCCACCTCAGCTGCAAGATGGATGCTTTCGTTGTAACCTCGGATAGCCGTCTCTTCGGCTCCATGGTCATATTCATGCATATTTGGTACTTGGGCGCCGATGATTATTTGGTTCAGCTTGCTGACGATTGGCTTCCCTTCAAGAAAAAGGATTCGGGAGATTAGTTTCTCAGCGTGCTTCATCTCGGCGATGGCTCGCTTCTGGATCATCTCTTCCAGTTGCTTGTAATTCCAGTTTTCACACATCTCAGCATGGACAATATACTGGTTGATAGCAGTTAGTTCATCGGCCAAACGAGCGTTTAAATGTTCAATAATCTTCTCATTTCCTTTCATAAATAAACATCCTATTATATCGAAAATTATCCATTCAGCTCTCGGAGATTATTCAATCTGTATTTTTTTTGCTGGCTCTTTTAGCTCCATTTTCTGAAGTGTTATCGTAAGGACACCATTTTCAATTTTTGCAGTACTTCCCTCCTCTCTAACACTCGTGGGCAAGTGGACGGCTCGGTAAAAGTGAGTATATGCTCTTTCTTTACGAATATATCCTTCCTCTTCTGTTTCTTGTTTCTTTCCGCTCTTTGCACTTATCTCAAGCATGTCTTCTTTAAGATTTATCTCAATATCCTCTTTATTGATTCCTGGTAAGTCGGTAGTAACCAAAAGCTTGTTTTCTTCTTCCTTGATGTCAATGGAAGGGATAAATACATTCCCATCTCCCCATTTTTTCATAGGCATGAAGTCTTCAAACAGCAGGTTCAGACGTTCCTGCGTTTTCCTAATCTCTTCAAAAGGATCCCAGTGTGTGGGTCCTACAATTATCCTCTTAGCCGGCCAGTTCATCTAAGATTCCCCATAAAATAAAGTTATAACACAGTAGTTGTGTTATTTTGAGTATTTTGAAGGAGGCTATATAACGTTTTCTTTAATAATCTCACTGAAATCTAAATTATAATCAGTTTTCAGATTTGTTCTATGACTTAAGGACATGATCACATCTTTAAAATATTTTAGCTTACTTATGGGGTGTTGATAATCATTCTTATCAGACCTTCAAAATATAGAATTTGATATAAGATTAATCTGCATTTATTTTTAGGGAATCAAAATCTCAATGTTAAATTTGTGAAGATTCCCGGAAAAATAAACACATGATTAATATAAAATTATTTTTTGATGTTAAAACATTTCATGGGGAAGTAATTTTTATTTAGAAACTATTTTTTGTTTAATTAATTTTAAAAACTAAGGGGATAAAAACGCATTGCAGTTTAAAGTGAATAGATAAAGAGTTAAAGATGGAGGGAGGGTCGGTAGGAAGTAAATAATTTTGATAAACTTCCGATTTTTTTACAACCGCTCATTAATGACTTTTCGGATAGGTTTTAAGTCTACGAGGAGAACTATATGGAGCATCATACTCAAATTGTTACAAATGCAGATGAGCTTCAGGATGCAGTGGAGCATGGCGATGCGCACATAACCGTCAAAGGCGAAATTCGCAGAAAAAATTCAAACAAGATTCTCGTGAGAAAAAATCAGAAGTAAATCGGAATTCTCATTAATTCTTGCAATGTTATTAAAGGAGATTTTACCAATGGCTGAAGAGGAATGTATTAGTTTTCCGATGTTGGGTGAACCTGCACCGGACTTTGAAGGCGAGACCACTCAAGGTCCAATAAAACTCTCGGACCTGAAAGGGAAATGGGTAGTACTTTTTTCGCATCCCGCAGATTTCACTCCGGTTTGTACAACGGAATTCATGGCATTTGCCGAGATTCACGATGAACTTGCAGCTCTCAACGTGAAGTTAATCGGCCTGTCTGTAGATAGCATTTCATCTCATCTTGCCTGGGTACGTAACATCAAGGAAAAAATGAATGTCACTATCCAGTTCCCGGTAATTGCCGATCTGAACATGAAAGTGGCAAAGAAGTACGGCATGATCCACCCGGCGCAGAACTCGACTGCGGCAGTCAGGTGCGTATTCTTCATCGATGACAAGGGAATTATGCGAGCGATGATTTACTACCCGCTTCAGAATGGGCGGTTCATGCCCGAAATCATCAGGCTCGTAAAAGCGCTCCAGACGACTGACAAATACAAGGTATCGACTCCTGCTAACTGGCAGGCGGGCGACAAAGTTGTCGTGGCCCCGCCAAAGACCGCAGCCGAGATGGACAAGCGATTAGACGAAGGATACGAATGCAAAGACTGGTACCTATGTTTTAAAAAAGTATGAGAGTCAAAGATGTTTTAACCTAGTTAAACTTGCCTGATACTGATAATGTCAGTTTATATAATGGCACACTGGTGCATCCAAGGCCTGTCTTTATCAGGTATTCCAGGGTCAAGATTATTAATGGAGAGCTGAGCATGAGTAATAAATCTGGAAGGCAGGCAAATGAAGGCACTAAAGCTGATGTAATTCTCACAAATGGCCGAATTGCCACACTGGACAAACGCAATAGGTTTGTTTCATCTGTGGCCATTCATGATGGTCATATCATCACTGTCGGTGATGAAGGGGATACGAAGGAAAATTGGTCCCAAGACACCAGAGTTATTGATGTTCATGGAAGAACAGTCGTCCCTGGCCTTAACGACTCGCACGTTCACGTAGTTCGTGCAGGTCTCAATTACAACATGGAACTTCGATGGGACAGCATGCCGACTTTGGCTGAGGCTCTGCAGAGGTTGTGCGACCAGGCCAAGCGGACGCCTCCGAAAGAGTGGGTCCGTGTTGTAGGAGGTTGGTCTGAATTCCAATTCGCTGAGCGTAGGATGCCGACGTTGGAAGAGATCAACGAGGCGGTGCCTGACAATCCGGCCTTCGTCTTGCATCTTTATCATAGTACCATGCTCAACCGGTTAGGAGTGGAAGATGTGGGCTATAATCGAGATACGCCTGATCCTCCAGGTGGTGTGATTGAACGTGACGAAGAAGGCAATCCCACGAGTCTTCTTTTCGCTAACCGAACGCGAACATTCTGTACTCGACACTTGCCAAAGGACCTAAGCTCAGCTATAGCGATCAATTAAATTCCACCCGGCAGTTTTTACAGGAGCTCAATCGTTTTGGGATCACTAGTGTCATAGATGCAGGTGGTAGCTCCCAGAACTTTCCTGAGGATTACACCGTTGTGGGTGATCTGGCAAAGCGAGGTCTGCTTACTGTCCGAGTAGCCTACAATCTGTTCACTCAACGTCCTAAGCATGAGCTGGAGGACTTTCCGAGCTGGGTGAATATGACGAAGCCGGGTCAAGGTGATGATTTCTACAGGATGAACGGTGCAGGAGAAATGTTAGTCTTCTCAGCAGCAGATTTTGAAAATTTTGCTGAACCCCGTCCTGAGCTTGCGAATGCGATGGAGAATGAGCTGAAGGATGTGGTGGAGCTCCTTGTCCGGAACCGTTGGCCTTTCCGTATCCATGCAACCTATGATGAGTCAATCACCCGTTTCCTGAACGTCTTCGAAGAAGTGAACGATGAGACCCCATTCAATGGGATCCACTGGTTCTTCGACCACGCGGAAACGATCTCTGAGCATAATATTCAACGTGTTCGTAACTTAAATGGGGGCATAGCTGTCCAAAACCGTATGGCTTTCCAGTGCGAACACTTCGTAGCCCGATATGGAGAAGAGGCAGCTACTCGGGCACCGCCTGTGCGCAGAATGATGGATATGGGTATCCCCGTGGGTGCAGGAACAGATGCGACGAGAGTATCAAGCTACAATCCGTGGCTTTCGCTGTATTGGCTCATTACTGGCAAGTCAGTTGGAGGTGCACCCAACTTCTCGGAGTCGGGTCGAATTGGGCGTGTATCGGCGCTCAGGCTTTATAGTCAGGGAAGCGCCTGGTTCTCAAATGAGGATGATAGGAAGGGAACGATAGAAGTGGGGAAATTTGCCGACCTTGCAGTCTTATCTGCAGATTATTTCACGTTTCCGGAGGAAGCGGTAAAGCAGATCGAATCAGTACTCACCCTTGTGGGGGGCAAGGTAGTATATGGAAGCGGGGAGTTCGAACGGCTCGCGCCGTCACCATTGCCAGTCAGCCCCCCTGGTCTCCTGTGGCTGTCTATGGCGGATACCCGCATTCACACTTCTGTTGAGGGCATCTGCATTAGATCCCCGAGCATGGCTTGAGTTTAGTGAAAAATTTGTGCTGCTTTACCAGAGATACTCAAGTTGCCATAATCTCAGACCAGTTCAGATGTATGTATATTTGGAGAGGTCATGAATAACCCGAGTTAATTGGAAAAAATAAATGGGCTTGCTATCTTTTTCACTAAGCACACGGTCAATCTGGATTTAATGAACAATTCGACATAGCGTTATATGATTTCATTGCACAATCACTTCAAACTGAGGGTCAATTGTGGGTGAGCGTGATGCTCCCTTTGAAGGGAGTCGTCGAGACGATGAGTTCGTAATTACCTGCAGTTTTTATGCTCGTTACAGGCTTTATAAGCAGTCTCTGTTCGGTTCCGGATATCTCCAGCCATACTGATGGAGCGGTTCTATTTCCAATCACGCTGTTAGCGGAATTGATATTCTCTGGCATTACAGGAAGATCAGCTCTGTGTCCGAGACCTTATTTTTGACAAGTGGCGACTATATCGAAAAATGGAACTATTCTGTCGAATGGAACGGCAAGAGAAAGGATTTTATAGGCTATTATAGGAAAAGCTACTCTAAAATGGCAGGGAAGTTCCCAGATACGAAGCCTTTCTAGCATCCATATTTTTAGGCAGCGTTCATAGTTAATGGAGCATAAAATTATAGCTGGGTCTGATAGTGAATATATTTTGAAGCTAGATTTCTTGTCTTCTTGACGTATTTGGACCAAAGAACAAATATCCAAATTTTTAACTATCCATTTAAAGTTTCATTTGTATTAAATTAAATCACTTTTATATCCCAATCCATCTTTTTGTTTCAACTAGCACTATGTGGCTAAATATTAACAGTAGTTTTAAATCAGTATTATTTAGGACTATTACTAATATTTTTATAGATATATTCAGTTTAAAGAATGAGAGGTATAATGGAATGAAAGTTATAGGTATTGTTGGAAGTCCCCGCAAAAATGGAAACACTAACACTCTTGTCCAGCAGGTCCTTGAAGGAGTAGTCGAATCTGGGGCAGAGACTAGGACTTTTCTCCTCAACGAAATGAAGTACAGTGGCTGTCAGGCCTGTGACTACTGTAAGTCTCATGAGAAGTGCAAACTTGAAGATGACCTTGCAGAGCTTTTCGAAGAATTAGCAGAAGCTGATGGCGTTATTTTCGGTGCTCCTATTTATTTTGGTCAGTTTTCAGGCCAGATGAAGCTCTTCCTGGATCGCTGCTATTCTCTGGTAAATACAGATCATTCTACCCGCCTTCCGTGTGGAAAAAAAGCTATAATTGTAGTAGCTCAGGGTATGTCTTATCCTGCTGCATATAAAGGGGTCTATGAGGAATTCGGAGGCCAAATTTCCCGCTTTATGGGAATGGATGTAAAGAATACTCTTGTTGCAGCTGGATACCATACTCCAGGAGAAGTAAAGAATGATGCAGAGCTTATGAAAAAAGCAAAGGATGCAGGTCTGGACCTGTTCAAGTAATGGCAAAGTGAAAAATGTTTAGAAGCAGCCTGCGAGACGTTTCCTCAATTAGATCTTTCGGGAATGGATAACGTAAGTTTTAACATGGATACTCTTAAAGCAATTTACACTAGGAGAAGCATTCGAAAATACACCGAAAAATCAACCTCTTAGGAACTTGTTACTGAATTGCTCAAGGCTGCAATGATCGTTCTATCTACAGTTAATGCCAATTCCTGGTTCCTTCATTGTTATTGATGAACAAAAATTGCTTGAGGAGATTCCCACAATCAGCCCATATGCAAGCATGTGAAGTAAGCTCCTTTTGCAATCCTTGTTGCGAGGATAAGACTCAGGAAAAAGTTCCTGGATACTGGGTGCAGGACTGTTCGGCGGAAACCCAGATCTTCTACTTGCAGCTTATGCTGTGGGGCTTGGAGCAGTCTGGACAGGAATCTACAAGGGCATCTCACAAACCCGTCCGAGATACTTTTCAAACAATGTGTTTTTGGTGTCCAATTAGGATGGGGCTAGATAGTCTAGCCTTAAGAATAGGCAAGTCAAAACCTTACGTAATGGATTGCTCCACCACCACAAACGAGTGTATAAAAAGTATTGGGATTGGGAGAATCACGTTTTGAACTCTACACTACTCAAAAAGAAAATTACAACTTGCTACGGCTGTAGTATCAAGTTATTGGTCAGGAGAAAAAAAGAACTAAGGACAACTAAAAATTTCCCTTGTCAAGCAACAGGGCGGAAATTTTAAGAGTGCCTTATATTAAAAACGGAATTAAAATCTTAGCTTCCATTCATGATGCGATTCTTATAGAGTGCGAAGAGAATGAGACAGATGAGATTATTTTGAAAGCTCAAAAGTTAATGACAGGAGCTTCTTCCATTGTTTTCGGGACCGGTAATTATATCGAAACGGAAGCTTTTGTCATCAAATACCCTGATAGATATTCTGACTCTAGGGGAATTTGGACTTGGAATAAAGTCCTAAGAATTGTAAAAGAAATTAAAGCTGGGAATTTTGATTCTTGATAAATAAGAAATAAGAATCTGTGACTATTTGAATAGACATGGATTCTACTCCGTCTTATTAATTATTTTTAGATATTTTTAGCATTTTTTAGATTTATCTATTATTTAGTATTATATGGGTAGATACTGTGACAATTATGAAAAAAATTCAAACATCCTTTTATCCCCAATACTCCACTTCCTTGGATTCAGAAAGATTTGCTGATATAAGGTAATGTAAATGTTACCAGATTAGCTTTGTATATCTGGTATCTTAAAGGTTTAAAAGCAAACAAAAACAGATCTTGTTGTTTCCAGTTCTACAAAAAAGGATATTTTTGGTGTCAATAAAAGATCCTTCACACGGGGATTACAAGAGTTGGTAGATTTGGGAATGATAACAACATCGATCCATGAATGTGGTAAAAGTTCTAGAGTTACGGTTACATGGAAAGATTCTGAGGGAGAGAATGAGTAATGAAATTGAGAAAAGTATGAGACTTATTACCGGATCTTCTATTGCTCTCAATCATACAATCCAGCTGCGTTCACCGAAGAAGATATTGAAGAATACATTTACTTATTTGCATATGTATTTATTTTAGGATGCGACGATAAATGAAAGTTAATGAGTTAAAGGACGACAAAATAATTAAGGATTGGCTTTCCGGAATCAAAGCAGCTGATGATACAAGAAAAGGGTATCTGCAATCCATGCAGCAATTTACTGAGTTCACCCATAAAACTCCATTGCAGCTTATAGAAGAAGCTGAAACAGAGATTCGGGCTGGACTCCTGATGCGTGAGAGAAATATAACCAGTTATCTCCGAGAGTTTAGAGAACAATTAGAGAGAAAAGATGTCGCTCCACTGACTATTAAAGGCAGGATGACAGGAGTATGCTCGTTTTATAGATTGTATAATATTCAGTTGCCAGTACTCCCAAAAGGCACAACAAATGCAAGACCAGAATTGAAACGAAAGAAAATACCAACTAAAGATGATATAAGAAAAATTCTTAATGTTTGTGATCCCCTTGAGCGTGCTCTTGTGCTAGTGGGTGTTAGTAGTGGATTAAGTGCTGTGGACATCTCCAATCTGAGAGTCAGTGATTTCGTAGATGGTTATGATCCCCAAACAGGCATAACAACGCTCCATCTAGTCAGGGAAAAGAAAAACTATGAGTTCTACACTTTTTTATCTCCCGAAGCTTCAAAAGCAATTAAGGATTATCTTAACTGGCGAAATAGGGAGCCTAATTATAAAAGCGTAGTAAGAGAGAAACAACTTGAAAAACAACATGTCACTACTAAAGAAGGATATCTGTTTGTCACCAGGACTGTGCCTTCCGAATATCTAACAGCTAAGAAAACAAAGAATAAAGAAGATCTCAGAAAGCTAAGCAAAAGAGCGATAATATTCATTTATCAGAGACTGAATGAAGAAGCTCAGACAAGTTCAGATAGTGGTGAATACAATATAAACAGATCACATAATATGAGGAGATTCTTTAATACCACGTTACTCAATGAACGTGCCAGTATATTTTTTGTGGATTTCTTACTAGGACATCAATTGGACGCGACACATGAAGCATATTATAGAGCATCCCCTGAGAAGTTGAAAAAAGAGTATGCAAAATATATCTCATATCTAACTATTGAAAAGTCAATAGATCCTACTGAGCACCCCGCTTTCATTCAAATGAAGGACGATAAAGATGCATACAAGCGAATTACTGATATTATGACCCAGGAGAGAAAAGACGAAAGATCCGAACTGCAAGAACTCAGGGCAGAAATTGAAAGAATAAAAAAAATTAATGAAGACCCAGCCGAGTTCCAACAGAAGATTCTCAACTTTAAAGATCCAATGGTATTGGAGCAATTAAGAAAATTCTTAAATGAAAATCAGTAGTTTATAATAATACAGTATTATTTTCTTTTGTATGCAGAACTGATAATAGATTTTTCTTTTGTTTCCTTTTTGTTTTCCTTTTGTTATCAAAATTGATTTGAAAAATGTTTATTATGACGTTCTTTCTTTATACTGTCAGCTGAATTTTCAGCTAAAATTCAGAGGAACGAATAATGACAGACACTACTGTATCGAAACCTACAATGAAAAAAGTTTTCTACGAACTAAATATGTTAGCTGACATAGAAGAATGCGAGCCATATGAAGAAGATTCAGGGCTTAGAATCGATGATGATGGAAATTTTTATTTTGAGGATCCTTTATTGAAGCATTTTTTTAACGTGATAATGGAAAAAAAATGGAGTCAATTAAAAGACATCCCCCAAACTTGGATAACCAGTTTTCTCAAAAGCCTAAAATCATATCACAAACCGTTCAGAAGGTTTATTCGAAATCGATTCTACGAAGCGGCGCACAAAGGAGCTTTCAGTGAGAATATTCTCGATTTGCTCGATTATGCAGAGATTCCTTATGCTATCCGGTTTGTAGTTAGGATTGAAAGCGATGATGCCATTTTCAGGTGGATTTTAGGTTGCTATCGTGGTAAATATCGGCGGACGAACACAGTCAGGAATATGAGTCGCAATACTGCTCCATCTGCTTGCAGGAGCGTGGTTTAATGCAGGCAAAAACTACTTTTAAACCAGAGACTGTTGCTGAAGTCAGCAAAATTTACAATGAGTTCAAGGATAGTATTGAATTCAAAGCTCGTTTTGGAAATCAGGTTGAGCGAGCCTTTGCTCTTACCATTTTTACAATAGCTGGAGTACAGCTCGGGAGTGAAGATTATGAGCTTTGACTTCAGATCTTTGTGCCTACCGACCACTTTTGAGCAAGGTTCGGTCATAAATAAACTAGTCACGACTATTCTTCTCAAAAAACCTAG
Organism: uncultured Methanosarcinaceae archaeon; assembly: GCA_963848985.1. Lineage (GTDB taxonomy): Archaea > Halobacteriota > Methanosarcinia > Methanosarcinales > Methanosarcinaceae > Methanosarcina. Next base: position 12,326 of record CAWKGG010000073.1, on the reverse strand, counting down.
GTCTGGCCTTGAATTTTTTAGGATAAGAGAGGAGCCAGAATGGACAACTGAAATCTTCCTTCTGGACCTTGGAAACGAAGAGGAGAAATACGCTGTTGCCCCGCATATCGTGCCCGAAGTCATTGATACTGGAAGACTGAGGCGGGTCAGACTTTATACTGGAATCACTTTAGCCGGTAATCTCTTTCTATCTGACGTTTCACTCCCCGATTCAGATGGGAAAGAAAATGAATACAATAGAACCCGTGCCATGGCATATGAAATGGCAAAATACAAATGGGTTAAGCTTCAGGTCAACAAGGCGCTTAAAGCGTATGAAATCGTAGAAGCAAAGAGCAATCTCCCTGAGCCTATTTGGCAGGAGGAGCCATCAGATATCATTAAAGCCTTAGAGATCTGCTTTAAGGACAGACTGATAGATTCCATTGATCATCCTGTGCTGAAGAAGTTAAGGGGGGAACTCTGATGTTTCCCCATTTTAATCGGATTTACGTGATTGATTTTGAGTTTATGGCGGATCCAGGTGAAAAGCCTAAACCTGTCTGCCTAGTGACCTATGAAATTAAATCAAGCAAAACCTACAAAATATGGTTAGAAGGGCAAACCCCTTCTTTTAAACCTTTTTTACATTTTAGGGAAGAAGATCTTTTTGTGGCCTACTATAGTTCCGCTGAATGGGGATGCTATCTAGCGCTAAATTGGACTTTACCCATAAATGTGGTAGACTTATTTGCAGAATTTCGGGTTTTAACTAATGGCTTGCCAGGTATCTCCAATAGCTTACTTGGAGCATGTCAGCGATTTGGTATCAATACTATTTCTACATCCGACAAGGAAAATGCAAGACTTCGGATCTTACAGGGTCCTCCGTTTACCGAGGAAGAGAAAACAGAGATCCTAGATTACTGTGAGAGTGATGTTTTGGAGACTGCAGAGCTGTTTCGAAGAATGCTCCCTTATATTGATATCCCTAGAGCTTTAATTCGAGGTAGATTTATGGAGACCATCGCTACGATGGAACATAATGGAACCCCCATTGATGTAGAAACTTTTATAGCTCTAAAAGAAAACTGGGATCAAATTCAAGAGAGATTGATCTCAGAAATCGATGAAGATTACGGGGTCTATGAGGGGACTTCATTTAAAGTTGCTAAATTTGAGGAATATCTTTTTAAAAACAACATTGTTTGGCCTAGGACTGAGAGAGGAAATCTAGAACTTAAGGATGACACTTTCAAAGAGATGTGCATTTGGTACCCTCAGCTCCAGAGACTACGAGATCTTAGGTACATTTTGTGGCAGCTCAGACTCTCGAATATTCCAGTGGGAGCTGACGGAAGAAATCGGTGTCTACTGTCTCCTTTTGCTTCTAAAACTGGTAGGAATCAACCGAGCACAAGTAAATTCATATTTGGACCTGCAGTCTGGCTTCGGAGTCTAATTAAACCAGAAAAGGGGAATGTTTTAGCGTATATTGATTTTGAACAGCAAGAATTTGCAATTGCCGCAGCGCTCTCAAAGGATAAAGGAATGAAGGCAGCGTATGCGACTGGCGATCCTTACTTAGCATTTGGCAAGCAGGCGGAATCAGTCCCCCAGGAAGCGACCAAAGAAACTCATAAGGCTGAGAGAGACTGCTTCAAACAATGCGTTCTTGGCGTGCAATATGGCATGGGTGCGGACAGTTTGGCTGTGAGATTAGGGAAGTCAAGGCCGTATGCGGTAGAACTCCTTCAGCACCACAAACGAGTTTACAGCAAATATTGGAGTTGGAGTGAGCATGTGCTTAATACGACTCTATTCGAAAGAAGAATCACGACTTGCTATGGCTGGCAATTGAAAGTTATCGGGGCTGAAAGGAAGGAAGCCAGGACAATCAAAAACTTCCCCTGCCAAGCAACAGGAGCGGAAATCCTACGAGTGGCCTGTATTCTTTTAGTGGAAAATGGGATAAAAATCATAGCTTCTGTGCACGATGCTATCCTAATTGAGTGTGATGAAGACGGTGCAGAAGAAACTATCAAAAGAGCCCAAGAACTGATGACTCTAGCGTCCACTGAAGTATTAGGCCCTGAGAATCCCATACGAACGGAAGCGGAAATAATCCGATACCCTAACAGATACATAGACAAGAGAGGGTTAGAAACCTGGAACATAATACTGAATATTTTGAAAGAGTTAAAAGGCTAAATTATGGCCAATTTTGTCAAGTATTAGTTGCAAACTGATGACAAATTAGACACCTAACTGGTGACAGATTTGTCACCACCTACGGAGTAGACATTCTTGACACTAGTTTCATTGAAAAACGGTATCTATAGGATTCTCATCCTAAAAAATAAACTGGTGACAAGAATGCCTATACCGTACAATATATTGTATTTATTGGAGTATATTATGTATATAGAAGAAAGCAAGGGTAAGAAAACAAAAGGTTCAATGTCAAAAGAAAAGTTAGGCAGTCTCTTTATCCCTTCTATGCCCTGGAGCTGGATCCAGAAACTCCAGGCCCCTAAAGGGGGAGCCAGTTTCAGGGTAGCCCATTATATTTGGTTCCAGAAGGGCGTGAAAGGGACTACGAAAAATCTTGTTATCTCAAGTAGTGGACTAAACCAGTTTTATAAAATGGATAAGCGAACTTTCATTAGGGCTCTTCAAGAATTAGAAAGCCTAGAGATGATTAATGTTGAAAGGCATGCAGGAAAGAGTCCAAAAGTCACGATAAAAATTTAAAGGGCTTGTGGTGGGGTATAATTAAATTTTTGAGTTGATTTACTTCAGCTTTTATTTTTGAGATTAACATTTCATCAAGTTATTAAGGTCTCAGATTTTTTATTAAGGTTATTAAGTCCAGTGTCTTTGAAGATGTTATTTGAGCTTTAAAGTCTGTAATCTCCCTATATATATCAAAAAGCCTTTACCATTAAATCAAATACTCAGAACCGTTTTTCTAGGTTATTAGATTATTTAACTTTCCGAATTGTGATGGTCTACCAGATTTTGTAACATAGTAAGAATTTTTGCACCAAAAAATCACCAAAATTTACTTTTTCGAATTTTTCAATTTCTCAAGATTTCTCTCACATAAATCAATTTTTCTGGGATCTTCAATTTCTTGAGCAATTTTAAGTGCCTGTTCATAATACTCAATTGCTTTTTTCGTCTCTTCCAGATCACTGTATTATTGCAAGGTACTGGAATACCTATATGATATAACAAGATTCAAAGAATTATATAGTTTTTTGATATACTCTAAATAGATACACCCTTAACTAATAAATATATCATTTTAGGCGAAACATTATCCTAAAATTGAAGTAACTATATATACACATAATATAAGTTATATATTTTTAAAGTAATATAAGTACATGAAAAATATCTTGTTGGTAGTTACCGTGCAGTGTCAGTAAAAGCATGGGGAATCAAAATGGTCAAAAAACGACTTATTCTGAGACCACTGATGGGACTTTTATTCAAAGTTCGATGAAAACTCATCCTCTTATCCAAATAATCGCTCTGCGGGCCTGAGAATGGGTCTCATTTTAGTTGGTATGTGTGAATCCAGCCTGTGCATAGCAAGAAACTAAGAAAATGATAAATACAAGATTCATATATATTTATTTTTAAGAGTAAAAAACGGTGAATTTATGGCCAGACCCACAAAGCTAACTCATGAAATGCAACAGAAAATCGGCGATAATGTTGCGTTGTGGCTTTCATATGTTCTTGCTGCCAAAGTAGCTGGAATTACGTATAAGACGTTCAACGACTGGCTCAAGAATACTACTTTTGGCATCCGAAAATCTCAACTATTATATTTTGAAAATACAGTATAAGATGGAAATTATAAAACTATATACTTATAATTCTCCTAAAGCATGATTTTCAATAATTTGATGGTATAATCTATTAGCACAGTGATTTAAACTTCACCATAGACTTCTAATGAGCTCATAACGTTTATGTGTATTTTCCTTTCCCTGTCTCAATACTTTACAATCTGCCATTAAATGATTTTTCGAATAGGCTCTTAGTACGAGATATAGGATTTGAACGCATAATTCCTGTGAGGCTAGAGACTAAACTATCGCCTTTGACCTTATTGGGCAACAGCAAATTGCCATGAGATCTTGTAGGGTCACAGAAGGAATAACATATTTATTATTTGAATAGATAAATATTACTTAATTATTAAGTAACAGCAAAATATAGTTATAACAGTATAGGTACTTATGGTAGTTGAGAAATAACTACGAAGGTAATTACATAATCTAATCTGAAAGGATTTCAATAAACACTAATCTTTGCCTGATCCTTATAAATGTTAAATTAAGAACTTGTTTGCCTATTTGCCTACTATCATTTACAAGTATATATTTACGCACTCCCCTTTTGAATAGATTCATACAGTTTTCTTCTTTCCAGAGGCATGGAATTGAGGTACTCTTTTGCTTCTTCCGGAGATACGGCTCTACGGGTTCCATCAACTTCCTGTATAACCACTCCGCTTTCTATGAGCGTCTTGTATCTTGCAGTTCGAACTTCTTTGTCAGGGTGACAGACTAATTGGCAGTTAGCACAGGTATGTTCCATCTTGAATCCTGGTATTATGGGTACAAAAAATCCCCCTTTGAACTTTGGCCTTTCGAGATATGCTTGTGATGCAGCAGATATTGCAGAAATGAAATCTTCATCTTTTTCGGGGATTTTAAAGCGTCCTGGGGACCAGGTTGACCATTTTCTTGTGGCGTCTAGACCTGTAAGTCCTCCACATACAAATAAACAGCGACAATTGCTTCTTCGCTTTCCGTAACTAAACTCCTTTCCTCCAAGGGTTACAGTGACTTTCTCAACAGGGTCCACGTATCCAGAAGAACATACAGAAAGGCAAAGCTTGCATTCGTCACAATAGTTTTCTTCTTCTGGTAAAGAGTCTGTTGAGATAAGTTCCGCATCCGTAACTACTGAGACCAAGACAATCGCGGATCCATATTTCTTTGTAATAATATTCCCTGAATATCCGAAATGCCCTATCCCAGAGCGTACTGCCAGATACCTGTGGGAAATAGGAGGATGTAGATCTAACAGCAAATTTTCTGTATCCCTCCGGTAAACGAAATTTGCAGCCTGAGGGACAGCTTTGTATCCAGAATGCTGCAAGAAATTTGCCATCTCAAGGACTATGCCAGTGGCAAGGGTAGTGATCTGTACCTTATTAGTTTCAAGGGATTCATGATCCACTTTTCTAAAAAAAGGATCTATAAGACTCTGATCAAAAGCTAGAGCAATACAGACAGCAGATTTTGCTTCTGGTAGTACATAAGTCAGGTCAGCAGAAGGAGGGCCACCTAAAAGGGTTTTTGTCGTTGCAATGCCCACTTTGAAGGCCCCAAGGGTCAGAGCCATTTCTTTTAGAGTTTTGGTCAGCTCTACTATAGTCGATTCGTCGATTAATTTTTCCTTTTTCGATTTTTCAAGCAAATTAGAATGGTATATCTGCTGTGGGAAATATTGACATGATAAATATATTTCGTTCAAACCCTGCAGGATTTTGAACCCTTTTTCAGTAATCATATAATCTCCTCTTTCATGTTGCTGCATAATCAGCTCGCAGTCCATGAGTTTCTGGAGATGAAAAAATAAGTTTCCTGCTATAAGGCCCGTAAGTTTTGAAAAGGCAGAGAAACTTTTCGGTTCGAAGGCTACAGCTTTTAGAATTTCCAGGCGCTGTTTATTTGAGACCGGCTCAAGGATTTCGCTCATAAAAATGCTAGTTTTGAGGGCTGAAATATCTGGCTTCTGTCCTTGATTATTTTCATAAATATTCATCGAACGCATGAGGTTTATTTGTTTTATGAAGAGACTCGAAACTTCGGAAAAGCACCGCTCGCATTTCCTATACGGGGCTCCACATTTCAGTTCATCCAGCTTTTTTCTGTTGTCCGAAATAAGGGCTTCATCTACTTTATTATATTTTATAAGCCCTGCATTGTACTGTAGAACGGTTGTAAACGCAGAAGTACAATTTTCTTTTTCAGGACATTTTTTCACCATGTTTCGTTCAAGTCCAGTCCCTATATCTTCAAAAAGGTAATTTTGAAGAGCGTGTGAATATTCCTGCCTTGAACTTTCAAGAGCAGTTTCGAAATGCAGCCTGTTGCAATATTCCATTACTTTTTTAATATCACTGTGCATTTCGGAAAGTTTTCCCCTTATATCATTTATCTCTTCCATTTCTAGATCTTCAGATTTTTTAGGATTTTCAGGATTGTCTTCCTTCTCATTCCTAACCTTGTTCACGCTTTTACACCTATTTGCTTTATTTTTAAAATTCTTGTCATAACTTCATAGATTATTCAGGTGCATCTTTATTGAGGGTACCAAAATGTATTTTGTATATTTTGATGCCAATTAAATATAAATTAATTACTAACCATATGATATTTGGTTGGTGTATCAGAAATTGGAAAACGGCTATTAAATAATATGGTGAAATGTAAAAGCTGCCACCAGGACTGGCTCTAGCACCTCTGCCACCAGTGGTAGCTTTTACCGTCGCTGTAGTTTATGCTTACTGCTGTAACTGCCGATAAAGCTACAACCAATGCTGCTAACAAAATAGTTATTGTCTTTTTAAACTTCATTTATTTTTCCCTCATTTTATTTTAGATCTCATTAAATTATATAGCGACAGCTTAGTTTATGCCGTTAAAAAAAGCTTTAAAAAAAGGCATATAACATTGATCATAGGATTATTTTAGCCCCTTCATTTTTTAACTTAACTAGGCCTAAATCTGTACTTCTTATCTAAAAACCTAAATAATTGTTCTCATTTATTTAATTTATATTATTTCAAAGTAGTAAATAATACGAAAAATTCCGAGAAACTACTAAAGTTATCAGGCTGCCAAATCATGGGGAATCAAAATGGTCAAAAAACGACTTATTCTGAGACCACTGGTGGGACTTTTATTCAAAGTTCGATGAATCCCATTCCCCTTCTCAAAACAATCGCTCTGTGGGCCTGAGAATGGGTTTCATTTTAGTTGGTATGTGTGAATCCAGCCTGCTTAGAGCAAGAAACTAAGAAAACGATAAATACAAGATTCATATATATTTATTTTTAAGAGTGAAAAAACGGTGTGATGATGGCTCGACCTACTAAGTTAACTCCTGACATACAACAGAAAATAGGTGATGGTATAACTCTTGGATTGACTTATGCTCTAGCTGCTAATTCAGCCGGCGTAACATACCAAAGTTTCAATCAATGGGTGTCTAAAGGTAAGACAGAGAAATCCGGAAAATATTTTGAGTTTACACAGCATATTCAAAAATGCAATGCAGAAGCCGCTAAATATCTTTTGGAACGCCTAAACTTGGCTGCAAAGGCCGGAGACACTCGGATATGCATGTTTATATTGGAAAGACGTTTTCCAGAAGACTTCGCCAGACGACAATATCGTAAAATGAACATTATTTCAGAGAATATAAATGAAAATGTTGAACTAACAGTCAAGGAAGGAGATCAAATTAGAAAACAAATTCTAGAGAATTTTGATCTGATTGCAGAAAATAATGAGTTATCAGCTGGTTAAGATTTTAGTTTCACTTAACATATTTTTACTACAATTATCCTTCCTGCTTATTTGATTATGTAGTATAATTGCAGCCGAGTTTACCAAAATCTCCAATTGGCATAACTGGCTTTTGATGATATCACTGATGGCATTTAGGAAATCCAGAGATTTTAAGGTAAAATCTATGTATATTTTCAATTTCAACTTTCCATTACAATTTTTTGTACTATTAACCCTAACTCACAAGTTTAAGGGTTTAGGAAAACGCAGATTTATTTAATTTTAAACAAATAAGTTCTTTTCAAGTCTAATTTGCTTTTCTGATTACAAATCTGATACTAAATATTGCTACTTTTCCCCGACTTTTATATTTAGTTCACACTATAGTTAAATATTTAATATGTAGCTTCTATAATGTTTATTTATTAAGTTTACTTTAGAAGGACTTAGTTCCAAAATCTAGTGATTTTTAAATAGAGTCTTTCGAAAACAGGAACAAGTTTTATAAAATAAGGGAGAATCCAAAGGTGAAGCATCAACAAGCTAATGTTTTTAAGATTATGTTATTATGCTCGATTTTATTATTTCTTGGATTGATGAGCGCTTCTGTTACGCATGCTCAAGCTTATACTTTTGTTACTGCTTGGGGGTCTGGTGGCTCTGGTTCCGGAACCTTTGATGGTCCACATGCTGTTGCTGTAGATTCATTTGGCAATGTTTATGTTGCTGATACGTTCAATAATCTCATTCAGAAGTTTGACAGCAACGGCAACTACATTACTCAATGGGGTGGTGGAGGCTCCGGAAATGGACAATTTAATGCTCCATGGGATGTTGCTGTAGATTCATCGGGCAATGTTTATGTTGTTGACACAACCAACGAGCGCATTCAGAAGTTTGACAGCAGCGGCAACTACCTTCTCCAATGGGGTGGTGGAGGCTCCGCTGATGGACTATTTAATGGTCCACATGGTGTTGCTGTAGATTCGTCGGGCAATGTTTATGTTGCTGATACAGTCAACGAGCGCATTCAGAAGTTTAACAGCAACGGAGTATTCATTAGTAAATTTGGTATTCCTGGTAGTGGTCCAGGACAATTTTCTGGTCTATATCGTGTTGCTGCAGATTCATCGGGCAATGTTTATACTGCAGAGACAGTCAACGAGCGCATTCAGAAGTTTGACAGCAACGGCAACTACATTACCCAATGGGGTTCTGGGCCAAGTATCGCTGATGGACAATTTTATAGTCCATATGGTGTTGCTGTAGATTCATTGGGCAATGTTTATGTTGCCGATACGTCCAATAATCGCATTCAGAAGTTTGACAGCAACGGCAACTACATTACCCAATGGGGTTCTCTGGGCTCCACTGACGGACTATTTTATAATCCATATGGTGTTGCTGTAGGCCCATTTTGCAATGTTTATGTTGCCGATACGACCAATAATCGCATTCAGAAATTTGCCGGTTCTTGCAAACCCCTTTCTCTACAACTAACAAAGGTAGCAAATGTATCAACTTATAATGCTGCAGGGCAGACTATCGCCTACACTTACCTGGTGACTAACACAGGAAATTTGGGTATCACAGGTATTGTGGTTACAGACACATCACTTGGTAATATCGCTCTGAACTCTACTGTTCTTGCACCAGGTGCTCAAGCTATAGGAACAGCTACCTACACAATAAAACAGTCAGACGTTGATAATGCTGTTACTTTAAGCAATTCAGCAAGTGTAACAGATACCCAAGGAGTATCTGCAAGTACGGCTATCGTGACAGTAACATCAGTTAAAAGTCAAGGTCTGACAATAACAAAGGTACCATCTTCAACAACTTATAGTGTTGCAGGGCAGACTATCGCTTACACTTACCTGGTGACTAACACAGGAACTTCGGATATCACAGGTATTGTGGTTACAGATACATCGCTTGGTAAAATTGCGCTTGGCTCTACGACTCTTGCACCAGGTGCTCAAGCTATAGGAACAGCTACCTACACAATAAAACAGTCAGACGTTGATAATGCTGTTACTTTAAGCAATTCAGCAAGTGTAACAGATACCCAAGGAGTATCTGCAAGTACGGTTATCGTGACAGTAACACCAGTTAAAAGTCAAGGTCTGACAATAACAAAGGTACCATCTTCAACAACTTATAGTGTTGCAGGGCAGACTATCGCTTACACTTACCTGGTGACTAACACAGGAACTTCGGATATCACAGGTATTGTGGTTACAGATACATCGCTTGGTAAAATTGCGCTTGGCTCAACTACTCTTGCACCAGGTGCTCAAGCTATAGGAACAGCTACCTACACAATAAAACAGTCAGACGTTGATAATGCTGTTACTTTAAGCAATTCAGCAAGTGTAACAGATACCCAAGGAGTATTGGCAGGCACTGGTATCGTGACAGTAACTCCAGTTAAGAATCAAGGTCTGACAATAACAAAGGTACCATCTTCAACAACTTATAGTGTTGCAGGGCAGACCATCGCTTACACTTACCTGGTGACTAACACAGGAACTTCGGATATCACAGGTATTGTGGTTACAGATACATCACTTGGCACAATCACGCTTGGTTCACCCAGTTCACCAGTTACCAGTCTTGCACCAGGTGCTCAAGCTATAGGAACAGCTACCTACACAATAAAACAGTCAGACGTTGATAATGCTGTTACTTTAAGCAATTCAGCAAGTGTAACAGATACCCAAGGAGTATTGGCAGGCACTGGTATCGTGACAGTAACTCCAGTTAAGAATCAAGGTCTGACAATAACAAAGGTACCATCTTCAACAACTTATAGTGTTGCAGGGCAGACTATCGCTTACACTTACCTGGTGACTAACACAGGAACTTCGGATATCACAGGTATTGTGGTTACAGATACATCGCTTGGTAAAATTGCGCTTGGCTCTACGACTCTTGCACCAGGTGCTCAAGCTATAGGAACAGCTACCTACACAATAAAACAGTCAGACGTTGATAATGCTGTTACTTTAAGCAATTCAGCAAGTGTAACAGATACCCAAGGAGTATTGGCAGGCACGGCTATCGTGACAGTAACACCAATTAAGAATCAAGGTCTGACAATAACAAAGGTACCATCTTCAACAACTTATAGTGTTGCAGGGCAGACTATCGCTTATACTTACCTGGTGACTAACACAGGAACTTCGGATATCACAGGTATTGTGGTTACAGATACATCGCTTGGTAAAATTGCGCTTGGCTCAACTACTCTTGCACCAGGTGCTCAAGCTATAGGAACAGCTACCTACACAATAAAACAGTCAGACGTTGATAATGCTGTTACTTTAAGCAATTCAGCAAGTGTAACAGATACCCAAGGAGTATTGGCAGGCACTGGTATCGTGATAGTAACTCCAGTTAAGAATCAAGGTCTAACAATAACAAAGGTACCATCTTCAACAACTTATAGTGTTGCAGGGCAGACTATCGCTTACACTTACCTGGTGACTAACACAGGAACTTCGGATATCACAGGTATTGTGGTTACAGATACATCACTTGGCACAATCACGCTTGGTTCACCCAGTTCACCAGTTACCAGTCTTGCACCAGGTGCTCAAGCTATAGGAACAGCTACCTACACAATAAAACAGTCAGACGTTGATAATGCTGTTACTTTAAGCAATTCAGCAAGTGTAACAGATACCCAAGGAGTATTGGCAGGCACTGGTATCGTGACAGTAACTCCAGTTAAGAATCAAGGTCTGACAATAACAAAGGTACCATCTTCAACAACTTATAGTGTTGCAGGGCAGACTATCGCTTACACTTACCTGGTGACTAACACAGGAACTTCGGATATCACAGGTATTGTGGTTACAGATACATCGCTTGGTAAAATTGCGCTTGGCTCTACGACTCTTGCACCAGGTGCTCAAGCTATAGGAACAGCTACCTACACAATAAAACAGTCAGACGTTGATAATGCTGTTACTTTAAGCAATTCAGCAAGTGTAACAGATACCCAAGGAGTATTGGCAGGCACTGGTATCGTGACAGTAACTCCAGTTAAGAATCAAGGTCTGACAATAACAAAGGTACCATCTTCAACAACTTATAGTGTTGCAGGGCAGACTATCGCTTACACTTACCTAGTGACTAACACAGGAAATTCGGATATCACAGGTATTGTGGTTACAGATACATCGCTTGGTAAAATTGCGCTTGGCTCAACGACTCTTGCACCAGGTGCTCAAGCTATAGGAACAGCTACCTACACAATAAAACAGTCAGACCTTGATAATGCTGTTACTTTAAGCAATTCAGTAAGTGTAACAGATACCCAAGGAGTATTGGCAGGCACTGGTATCGTGACAGTAACTCCAGTTAAGAATCAAGGTCTGACAATAACAAAGGTACCATCTTCAACAACTTATAGTGTTGCAGGGCAGACTATCGCTTACACTTACCTGGTGACTAACACAGGAAATTCGGATATCACAGGTATTGTGGTTACAGATACATCGCTTGGTAAAATTGCGCTTGGCTCAACTACTCTTGCACCAGGTGCTCAAGCTATAGGAACAGCTACCTACACAATAAAACAGTCAGACATTTATAATGCTGTTACTTTAAGCAATTCAGCAAGTGTAACAGATACCCAAGGAGTATTGGCAGGCACAGCTATCGTGACAGTAACACCAGTTAAAAGTCAAGGTCTGACAATAACAAAGGTACCATCTTCAACAACTTATAGTGTTG
>CAWKGG010000072.1:0-6659 GCA_963848985.1 uncultured Methanosarcinaceae archaeon | reverse complement strand
AGAACATCTTCCAGGATCTTTTTTTACATCCATAGCATCTAATCCATTAGTTGCTTAATATTTGTTTATTTTACGCGCTTTTATTTAAAAATCCCAATCAATTGTATTATTCAATGTTTCTCATCTAAACATTCCTTTTTCCCACGGTGATATCTTTGGAACTTCTATTTGCGAATTTATTGGCCCATAACATCCACCGAAGAATGATAAACTAAGCGCGTCTGCTCCATCTGGAGAAGGCATTCCACGCGATCTTAAGTCATCTTTAGACTCAATTTGTATCTGTCCACTGCTATTTTCTTTAAATCCAAGGGAGCATAATTCACCGTGTAATTCATCTTCATCTGGTATTTGAACTGGTAATTCACCATAAAACCAATCTCTCATATCAGACCATAATTCTGCTCTTAAGTTCTTGAATTTCTCCTTGTCATTAGCACTTCTAGCCACATTGACACCTTCAACGCAATCAAAACCCATTTCTTGAAGGCGATCAACAACACCAGCACCAACCCCGATGCAATCAATATACATCCTGTTAGGATTCTCAGTATTAATAATCCGCTTAAGTAAACCAACGATTTCCATCGTGTTATAATTTGATACACGCTGTAAATTATATGCATGACGTCCTTTTCTTCTAATAATTGCTGTTCTGTCTCTATCACTAATTGCTACGTCGACACCGATAATTAATGCACCTTGAGGTTCAATATCTGCACGACGAGCGCACTCTACATATTTTGAATTGATAAATACATTATGTATTGGATTACGAAAAGCTTCGGTGGCTGAGAATGGGTATTCCACCTGAAAATGTTCTTTTCCTGCTTCGTAATCTTTTGAGAAATCATTTATTTTTATACGACGCCATGCAAGATGTTCATGTGTCAGTCCATTGGATTTATATAACTCCATGAAATGATGCTCTTCTTCTGTTAGCTTAAAATTATCTGCATTATAAGTATATTCAGCTTGCCAATACCAAGGAAGAAAAATAGCTTGATACTCTGAATTTGCGCTTACTGCATTCATCCAACGAGAGTGAAAATAATTTCCTATTCCATTTGCTGTACTTTCTAAAATAACCTCGGTGCCATTTTCATTACTGATCGCTTGCAATATTCCTTTCGCATGTTCTTCAGCAAATTGCCAAAAAGAACATTCGCTTCCGTGAAATAATTGAATAGTTTGAGATCGACCTACAGATTTATTGCCAGCAGTTCCTACCGCATAGCCACTATCAAACTCTTTAAAATAAAGTTCTTTTGCATTTTCTGTATCAGCTTTTGGGATTAGTCCCTGTTCCATATTTTCATAGAAACGCTGAGCCATGCTGAATAGATTTTTTGTAGCTTCTTTATCATGCGTTAAAATAAAAGCTTTCTTCCCACGAGATGTTATCACTTGATGAAAAAATCTGGCTTGAATATACGTAGAGCACCCAGCCTGTCTTCCCTTCAAAATAACGGCACGCACCTTCCCTGTTTCTAGTCTTTGATTCTCAAGTCTTTCATGCAAATAAATTTGCGCTCGATTAAAGGCAAAAGGTTTAGGTTGCCCCGATTTAGTCCGGATAACTAAAAACTTCGGGGCGAACTTTTTGAAGTCTCTAATTGTATCAAGCTTATCTTCAGTAATCATTAATTAGATTTTTTGATAGCTTCATCCAATTCTTCGGGCGTCATAGTTGCAATTACTTCAGGTGTATTTTTTTCTATTTTCATCGCAACAAAAGCTTCTTTTGCCCAAAGAAAAGCAGTATCAAAATATTGAATAATGATATGTTTATGAGCATCATTAAATGGAGTTTTAGCAATGAACGACGTTACATCTTTATATTTATCGACAAATTGTTTAAATAGATATTCTTTTACAGTCTCTTCTTTTTGTTGATCTGTTAATGATTCTTTCGCTATTTCGGTCATGACTTCATCCTTAAAATTAAATACACATAGACACCAACTAAATGTTGGTTTCTTTAGATGCTATCATTGTAGTATTATTAACCTATCAAGTCTAGCTCGACGGAGCGAAGGGTTGGCATCTCACCGACCCACGACTTGTCCTTCAATGAGATCACTAGAGAGGTGAAGCATGGCTAAAGGCGATATTTGTATTCTTGAAAATTGCAATAATATAACGACCTCATCACATCGTATTTGTTCAACCCATAGAACGAGAAAAAGGGTTTATGGTTCTTACGAAAAACCATCACTAAAAGAAAAGTTATATCCTTGCGGAATAGTTAAAATATGTCGACATCATGGTAACTTAAGAAAGGAAGATATAGTCGCTATTAAAAGAAAAACTTATTCCACCAGTTGGTGTCGCTTGTGTCGCAATACTAAGCAGAGAAACTACTGCAAGAAAAATCCAGAATATATGAGAAATCAGAATCTATATACGCGCTTCAAAATAAGAAGACATGAATATGATAATTTAGTATCTGAACAAGGCAACAAATGCGCTATATGCAATAGACCAGAAACATACATCAATAAAAAGCTAGATGCACCCAATCCACTTTCCATAGATCATTGCCATGTTACGGGCAAAATCAGAGAATTATTGTGTCAAAAATGCAATACCATTTTGGGAATGGCAAATGATTCCGATGAAATACTTCAAGAGGCTATAAAATATCTTCGCCGCCACAAAGCGGCGAGATAATTAATACCTACCTGTCGCTGTTGTAGTTATAATCGCCGTCACCACTGCCATTGCCCATAATTTGGGAGTTCCGTTTGGCGCCTTCCATTTTAGTGGCGGGGTGTGGTGTATTAGCTAAGTCCTGCATCGCGTTGAATTGCATACCCTCATTCATCATTTTGTTATTGCGAGCTTGCCAACTCTTACCCATCGCAACGTAATGTTCATCTTTTTTGTTCTCAACAGCACCCGCTTCTCCATCAAAATCGCTCATATCAATCTCCTTAATGTATTAGTTAGCTAATTACTGTAGCGCAGGGAATATAATATTGTACCCCACCAATAGTTATCGCAATCTTTTGTATTGTCCCGCTCAAAGTGCCTGATCCACCGCTGCTAATATATGTAGATCCATTAAGGCTTAACTCGAACAAGTTAGATGCTTTACCATATAGATAGATCATGGAATTTAAAGTTGCTGCTGTCGTATTAGTACCGGCAAACATTCGAAGTCCTGTTACATCGGTAAGCGTTCCTGATGATGTTCCGTAGTCTGCCCAAACTGGTGCTAATTGAGCCGCGTTAATTGTTGCTGCGCTAATATCAAGCTGACCGAAAACAGGTGCTACCCAAACTGATCCTGATAACGTTCCGGTTGGAATAACTTTTCCTTCAACTCCATATGCATAACCACCTGATGCGCCAACCATGTTAACAGCACCTCTAACACCCACGATATTTCCAGATGTCATCGTTGTGGCTGTCTCAACTAAATTTCCAGTAATAGCCCTTACTGTACCTGGAGTTGCTGAACTTACTGTAACAACTTGATTAGTTGGAGCGAGAGAAACGTAAGGAACTAAAGTCGTGAAACTTGCATTAATAGTGCAAAATGTATCTCCATCAGACGCGCACAACAATATCATGTCATTAGTTTCCCAAGTCCATGCTCCGTTATTCGCTGCTGTAATATTGACTAATTGTGCTGTGATGTAGCCTGATGCGGTAGCTGTAGAAGTTGAATCTGTTGTATCAACTTGAACAAACGCGTTTGTAGCTCCTTCAATGCGCTTTATATAATTTATACCCATTTTCGGAATCCTTTCCAAAGGTTAAAAGTTAGAACTATTATTATACTATCTCTATAACTTATCAATTAGTTTTTGCATAAGCGAACCTTCTGCTGTTCCATGTTCTACTTCATGCTTATCACGCCACTTGAATCTATTCTTCATATTCATGTACCAGAGCGTTGAATTAAACTCTTTATTATCCACGTTTTTACGGCCTTTTCTTTCCCCACCATGCCTGAGAAAGTGTCTCGCCTTTTTTTATGGCGTCATCGAACTCTGGGTATTTTTCGCAATATTTAATAATAGTTTCACGGCTAGCCATATCCAATTCTGCGGCTACTTCTGTACGAGAAGCGCCTTCTCTCATAAGATTAATCGCTTTTTCACACATTGAAGGATCATAATAATCTGGTCTTCCACCTGGATGCGCCATAATAAATCTCTAATAATGATGATAGTACTATTATAACACAGCTATAAAAATTTAACCATCATAAGCCCTAGACAACCATCCATCTAAAAAATCTTTTTCTTTTGGATTTCTTTCAACAATAATCTTATAAGTTGATGCTCTTTCAGATCTCATAGCGGGTAACATAAAATATTCGCAATGGTTAATAAGATCTATAGTGAGTTCATTTAACACTCCATCTTCAGACAAACATTTTTTATTTTTTAGAACAGCCCAAACTGCACGTTGAGCGCATTTAACGGCAGGACTTATCCCCATAGTTACTGCCATAATAAAAATATAATTTATAACTTCTTGCCTATTAAGGGATAAAAACGATGCCTTATTCCAAAATTCACCCCTATAAATTTCTTTTGCCTGATCCTCTGTTAATTGCAATATATCATCAGATTCAGCGATAGTCCCGACATAAACTCCATATTGTTTTAACGTATCAACTGGTATAGATCTCAAGAATCTCAATGAAATACCATGATTGGTAATTCCACCTGGATCATTAGGATTTTCAACTAATCCACCTTCTCTCATTAATACATAACTTACAGCATTATCAAATTTTTTTGACTGACACATTTCCATTATCATCGTCATCCATGTTATTAGGGATCAAGTCACTACAACTAATACAATTGTTATCATTTTTATCACAGCACAATATAATGTCTTCTTGAGACCTACAAGCCGAGCTTATTGACATCAAAATAATGAGACATCCTATCTTTTTAATCATTTATCTATCCATTTATTTACGCAAATTTAATAACTTTTCCATATTTACATTTAACAAAATTATATCTTCTTTTATTATATTAAGATCATAAATTATATGAGATCTACTAATTAAAAACATACTTAAAGCATAACCAACTGTTAACGATGACAAACAAGCGATACCAAGCAAAATACACAAATCCATAAAATTTAATCCCTCAAATAATTTTTATCATCCGGTGATCAGCCTAGCAAAATAATTATGCCTTAACAATTCCTTAAGGTATATTTGTACAGTTTTATTTTTAACAAATTTACAGGATGAATGAAAATGGCAAGACCACCAGTATATGTAACAAAAAAAATGTTAGAAGATCATAAAAAAGAAGTAGCAAAATACATAAAAGAGCAATTCAAAGAGAATAAAGAAGCGTCAGTTACAGTAAAAAAGAAAAAGAAATTAACAGAGAAATAATTCGTGGGGTAGAGGGCGCGAATCAAGCGCCCTTTTATCTTCTATATCTAGTAAAACAGTTTCACAAGGCCTATGGCAATTCTCGCATATATAATAATCTATTAATATAAAAATATTAGATCTACAGCATCTAGACACAACCATTTAATGTTCCACGTATAACTTATTTAGGATATTTCATAAACTTAATTTTGTAAGTACAATCTTCATATTTTACATATCCAATCATCTTACCGCTATTATTTAGCGTATCAATCGCATTCCATAATGCTTTATCTTTCTTTTTATCTAATATGATCTCACGCATGACATCGCTCATAATTGCTTTCATATTTTTCACCTAAATATTCTTTAATGGCTTCTATAGCTTCATCTGCATCATCAAACCAGTCTGCAGCATAGCCATTTTCTTTCGCCATATTCATGAAAGCAAGTTGATTAAATCTTGGCTTCTGTTTTGGCGATTTCATTTCAATAAAAAAACCATGAAATCTTCCATTTGGCATAGCTAACAATAGATCGCACGCTCCAGGAAGCAGTCCCATAGACTTTTCTTTCATTGATCCCCATACCGTCCTTTCACCTTGATTTGGAATACTAAATAAAAATAATCCCTCTGATCTCGCCCATTCTACTACTTTAGTTTGGATTCCAGCCTCACCGCTATAAGAAGGTGGTTTTCTCGTTTTCCCATTGTCCATAATAGGATTGTCTATTTTCATGCCACTATCCTTAGTGATAATTAATTTTTATGCCTTCTGCTGTTTCTATTAATTTCTTTAATGTGGATGTAATATCTACTTTTATATTATATTCATCTTCCAAGTCTATTGCGGTATACAAAAAAACTTGCAAAGAAACATCTAAAATTATCTGAATAGCATCCTCAGATGATATAGCTAAGATAATACATGATGAAATAAACGGCATTTTTAAGAGGTGTAGTGGTAGAGGCTTGACGATTACCGCTGCAAGAATTAGAAAAATTTTCAATGAAAAGGATAAAACCTATATAAAAGCGATGCAACGATGAATTTCGCCAGACATCGCTTTTTTCGCTTTTTTCACTTCCTATTGATTTTAATGAAGTATTTAGCTTAAAAGGCATGGAACTAGCAATCTTGATCGCTTTTTTTATTTTATTCCTGTAACATGAAAATGGTTCATATTTCATAAAAGGTGATTACTTATGCATGAAGAAGGAAGACGAGCTCTTGATCCCGAGATACATCAAAGAAAGTTGGACTATCAAGGTCAACCATTGATCGACTTGAAA
>CAWKGG010000071.1:0-14678 GCA_963848985.1 uncultured Methanosarcinaceae archaeon | reverse complement strand
GTCATTGCTTCATTATGGATATAAGCCTCATTGGAAGAGATAAATCGAATCCTTTGGAAGATAGATAAGACCTGGTCAATAAAATAGTTTGCAATAGGACAGATCTTATGAGCAAGACAATACTCATTACTGGTGTTGGGCATGGTTTTGGAAAAGGGGTAGCATTTGGTTTGGCCAAGGCAGGTCATAAAGTTATTGCTGCTGCACAAATCTGGCCTCAGGTGTGGGATTTAAATATGGAAACCAAAAAAAAGCTATGATCTTGAAGTAGTTAAGCTGAGATATTCGAGATTATATCGATCAACACAGTGCTGACCTATGACATCGATATTCTGGTTAATAATGCCGGAATTATGGAAGTGGTGCAATGATCGATATACCTATGGAAAGGGTACGTGAATCCTTTGAGACAAATGTGTTCAGTCATCTAGAGCTGACGCAGGGTTTTGGCGTAAATGATAAAACAAGGCCATGGTAAGGTTATCTGGATTTCATCGGTGGCTGGAATTTTTAAGGTACCTTTTGTAGGAACTTATTGCGCTACTAACATGCATCGAAGCCATTGCTTGGGCAATGAAAGAAGAGCTTGAGCCCTATGGTGTGAAAGTCGCGACTATTAATCCAGGCGCATTCCTAACTGGTTTTAATGATACTGGAGCAGAAAAGTGTATATCAGTGGTACGATCCTGATAAAAATTTGATAAAACTCCCTGACTTCAGAGATATTTTTACTCATCAGAACGATCCACAAGAAATGATCGATATTATAAGTCGAACTGATTCCATCTGACCATCATCTTTACCGTACGGTAAAGCCAGATGAGACTGCGAATATGATGAAGCAATTCCAGGCTAATGAATGGAAAGCTGAGCTATAAGGAAATATAAACTTTTTTGACGTCCCCGATGTTAGGCATAAATTGACAAATAAATTCTAAAATCACTTCAATTATTAAATAAAAGTGGCAAAACTACTAAAATGAATCAAATAATTCAAATAAAATTCTTCAAATTAGCGAAAATCATCAAATAAATATCAAATAAATTCGCTATTTACTATTTTTAATTAATTCCAGATAAACATAGATCACCAAAACCACCGCAACCGAACAAACTGCTACAGCTAAACAGTCCACTGAAACAGTCATAGTCTCTTTCATGGGCTCTATCAAGATCATGATTATACTGTAGATCTCTGTTATAGGCACTCCGGTCGCTAAACTATATATCAAAAATTCAGCTCAAATCAGTTCTCCCCAAAGTCTGCCCTTCATTTTTTAACCCAACTAGATCTAAAAGTGTACTTTTTATCTAAAAAACTAAGTTTAGATATTTTATGCCATATTTTGTATTATTTTATAGTAATACAAATGTTTGAAAAATGTCTCGAAGGTACTTACCGTATTATGCAGTACAATCATGGGATTTATTTGGTTGAAAGAATGACTTCATTTGAGCTTATTAGAGAGACTTTTATTACACCACTGCCCTACCCAGAAAAAGTCTTTAAACGTCTAAGAATGCCTCCAATTTCGCTTAATCCAGCCTAAAGCTCGTCTCATTCAGAACGAAACGAACTAAATATGGAAATATAATACTAACAAATATTATTTATAAAGTAGGAACGGTGAATTTATGGGCAGAACAACTAAATTGACTCCTGAAATTACCAAACGAATCGGCGACAATGTTTCTTTTTGCCTCACTTTTTCTCTGCGCCGAAGCTTCAGGAATCACGCATAAAACTTTAAATGAATATATGAACAAGGGGGAGATAGATAAATCCGGGAAATATTTCCAGTTCTATAAATCTATCCAAAAATGCAATGCTGATGCTGCTAAAAAATGCCTTGAACGCCTTCATGAAGCAGCTGGCGCAGAAACTGTCACGTTTGCATGTGGATTTTGGAGAGACGTTTTCCAGAAGACTTCGCCAGACGACAATATCGCAAAATGAACATTGTTTCAGAGAATATAAATGAAAATGTTGAACTAACAGTCAAGGGAGGAGACCAAATTAGAAAACAAATTTTAGCGAAGTTTGATCGTGGTTGAAAAAGTCAAGAGTTATCAGCTGATTTGGATTTTCACCCGAAATTGGTATATTTTTAATAGAATATCTTTTCCTTCTGATTTTATTTCGTTGTATAATTGCAGTTGGATACCTAATCGCCACCATGGCTTACTTTCATCTTTATTCTCCGGTAGCAGTTTAATATTTAGCATCTATTTAATTTCTCATTGGAACCCGGATAGATCACACACTTCAAGGCTAAAATATGATTGAAAACAACTTAAACTGGATAAAGAACTTCATTTGGGGAATTGCAGATGAGGTGCTGCGGGACCTCTATGTTCGTGGTAAGTACCGTGATGTAATTTTGCCGATGATTGTCCTGAGATGCTTGTATGCAGTGCTTGAACCTACAAAACAGGATGTTCTCGATATGAAGGTGACTCTTGACAAAGTCGGCATAACAGATCAGGATCAACCTTTACGCGAAGCTCTGGGTTAGAGACCTTACGTCTAGTCAGGTGGTGGATTATATAGAAAAATGCTATGAAGCAGGCGAATGGGAAAGTGAGAAGGAGGAGTTCATAAACAGTAAAGGAAACGCTACGTCAAAATGGCAGGAGAATTTCCAGAAAATAAGCCTTTCCAGCATCCCTATTATTGGGCAGAATTTACAGTTAACGGAGCATAAAAATCATGGTTTCCCTTGATTATGTGTATACGGTAGAGAATTATCCTGTTCATTTAGGTATAACCAGCTGGTCAAATGATCCTACATTTGTTTCTCTACCACTAGATTTGAAGCATAGACCGATGAAGAGCCTTGAACAGACAGAAACTATAATTGCCCACTGCTCATCGATCAGAACCCCGTAAACTTTGAAATGGTATACAGCATCTTGGTAGGCTAAGGCAGTTAGAGCTATCCCCGCTATAAGAATTAGGCAAAGGTTCAATTTTTTACTTCAAGTTACCATTCAATCTCGCAGGTTTTCAAAAACTAACTTAAACACACAAGAAAAAAATTTCAAGTTTTGATTTAAC
Organism: uncultured Methanosarcinaceae archaeon; assembly: GCA_963848985.1. GTDB lineage: Archaea > Halobacteriota > Methanosarcinia > Methanosarcinales > Methanosarcinaceae > Methanosarcina. The sequence continues at coordinate 11,620 of CAWKGG010000071.1, read as the reverse complement.
TTTGCATATTAAAGAGGTAGGTTAAATGAGAACATAATTTTTTGACTCAAGAATACTATTGATTGGCATCCAAAAATCTCATCTTTGATATTTTGAAAATACGGTATTTGACGAGAATTATAACACTATCTTCTTATAATTCCTCTGACGCACAAATTTCATTGAGTTAATTCAATGTATCAACTCCGTCATTTAAATCTCACTGTGGGCTTCTAATGAGCTCATTAAGTTTATGTATATATCTGCTCCCTATCTGGATACTACAACATGCCATTAATGACCTTATTTGAAAGCCCAGTTTATCTACAAATTGTAAAGTTTGATCTATCTTTTAAAACTCCATCCCTTCCAATTTCCAGAACATGCAAATTTTTTTAACCTACTATAATTCGATATATTTATGCATAATAAATCACACTTTTCTATGTTTATCTTGGAAACTGTCTAAGTTTCTAATTTTATTCATTCATTAATTTGGGAAGTAAAACCAAACACTGATTTTTAGCTTTCCTGAGACGAAATTCGCAGAATATTTTTTACTCGATTTTGAAAATATGACAGTAACATTATTGTCCAAAATTGGATACAATCACAAATAGCTTAATGAACCTAAAGTTACAACTCCATTTGTAACAAAGTGGGAACACCCGTGTCGGGAAATCAGACTTATGCTCACACTTGACCTTTTCGATTTTAGGTCTAAGGCATTTATGGAGCCTTTTCCTATGCCATTTTGCATGGATTTAAATGCAGGCTCAACATGACCTTCTCCAGGACTTTTAAGTAATTCATTCCCTGATTGGTTACAGAAACACAGACGTTATTCTCATCAAAAGCACAATATGCCTGAACTCCAACGCCTGTGAAGTCTGTGCGGTAAGAAAAACAACATTCATTCCCCCAATTGGCTTTTCTGTGGTGAAATTCATTGCAATAATTTCCCCTCTCTTATTGTGGCCAATTATTATTTTTCCGGAACCTTTTCTAGAGTTAAATAGTGACTAGATTTTGCTACAAAAACTATGCATAAGTGAAAACAATAACTAATAAAATTTAAACAGAATCCCCAATAATCTGCATTAGATTTTGTTATGATGAAAGAAAAAAACATTAAGATCATCATATTTTGTGGAATTTTTGGTACACTGAAAATTTTTTGAATAAAAAAGTAAGTTTACCTCTTCTTTGTGGCAAAGTTTGCAAAAAGGATTTGTGGAAATAAATAAAGCATATTTAATTTATAGATTGAGTTTTTTCAAAAGCCAGGCCATATTCTGTCCCAGAGTATGCATGGTTTGTATGCCTTCTTCATCTCTTTCCACATTTCCTTCATCAAGGCCTATACCTATATTCCAATAACTAGATCCTGGGATAATCATCTGGGATATAGTAAATAAATGGTTGATAGAATCAAAGACATGAATTGATCCTGCACGTCTCACTGCAACAACGGCTGCTCCTACTTTGTGCCTGAGCAACCCGTCGTTTGCTCCGGCAACAAAGCCTGTTCTATCTATAAGAGCTTTAAGTTCCGGCGTCAAGTCTGCAAAGTAGGTAGGAGAGCCAAGAATAATACCATCGGCTTCAAGCATCTTTTCTATGCAGTCGTTCACAATGTCTTTATCGATTATGCATTTTCGGTCTTTGTTTTCAACACATTTTCCACAGGCTGTGCAGCCATGGATACTCTTTCCTCCGATCTGCACAATTTCTGTTTCGATTCCTTCCTTTTCAAGCTCAGAAAGGACATGCTTGATCAGGGTCACTGTATTTCCATCCTTTCTGGGGCTTCCGTTAAATGCAACAACTTTCATTTATCTATCTCCTCCAATTAATAATCTTTATTTACTTTTTTTCTTCTTTCTACTTATAAAACTGAGTCTTAGGCAATATAAGGCTATAAAATTGAATTCTTCAAAAATTTGATATTCTTAACATAGATAAGGTTTTATCAGTAGGTCCGAAAATATCCGTAAAGCTGGAAGATGGCTTAATTTTTTAAATAGACTTATGGATATTTGATTCCTGGTTACAAAGTTCAGTGATCGAAAACTCGAAGGAATCTTCACTTTTTCCTAATATACCCTATGATTGATTCAAGTTTCACCATCTTTTAACTTGTCCATGTATTTGAAAGCACTTCAGCTTGTTTCAATATTAATTTTACAACATCTGCATCCTTAACCTGGAGGATCTGGCATTAAGGTGCTTATGCTTAAAATTTCAGGAGCCATCCCCCTGGCTTAAATTATATCATGTCTAATGCAATAGCGAAAGCTAAAAATTAAAGGTAGACTTAGTGTGATAAGTGGTTTAGACCGTTTATTTGGTAGATTATTTTGTGACCGTGGACTTATGTCAGAGATCGTGATAGAGACCGTGGCATATACCTATCAATAGAAGTTTAAGAATGTGATTAACAGCATAATCCCCATTATTACAGGCCAGTACAGTACCTTCACATACATGTTGTCTTTTGTGTCAATAAAGGGGATACTCTGATTTGACGCAAAAATGATTGAATTCAAGGAAACAACCAAGATTGCAATGTACATTACAAAGTAGAAATATACAAGGTAAATGATCCCGTCGATGGGAATCCAGCAAATGTCCAGCCCCGAGCATAATGGTTGTAAGTCTCTGTACCTCCAAGTTTATCCAGGGCTGCGAGATTCTCCTCGAGAGATTCCGGTACATTATTGAAAAACCTGGATTCGTTAATTGATCAAGTGGGACCACCCTCAGCACTTGCTCCGTTATCTGAAATCACCATGATCAGCGTATTATCAAATTCATTAATATCTTTCAAGAATTGCAACAATCGTCCAATGTAGTAGTCTGTGTGTTCTAGGACCCCAGCAAAGACCTCCATCATACGGGCCATAGAGCATCTTCTCCTCAGCTGACCATTGGTTCCAGGGCTTGATATCTGGATCATGGCGAAATAGATCGGTTTCTTTTGGAACTATACCAAGTTCCTTCTGCCGAGATAATGTTATCTCCCGGTAAACGTCCCTACCATCACCGAACTTTCCTTTGTATTTGTCTGCCCATTCTTTTGGGACATGGTGAGGGGCATGCATGGCTCCTGGACAAAAGTGCATGAAAAAAGGCTTGCTGGGTGCGACTTGTTTTGAATCAGCAATGAACTGGATAGCTCTGTCTACTATATCCTCATTCAATGTGTAGCCCTCTTCTGGAATTTTGGGAGGGTCTATAGAGTGATTATCATAGACTAGTTCAGGTTAATACTGGTTTTTTCAGCTCCTAAAAAACCGTAGAAGCGCTCGAAACCCTGTCGCAAAGCTTAGCGGTCATAAGGCCCTGCTGCCGATATTTGGTATGCGGGTGTAAGGTGCCATTTGCAGATAGCATAGGTGTTGTAACCATGCTGTAGAAGCATCTCCGACAAAAAGCCGTTCTCAAAAGGTATATAACCGTTATAGCCTGGATAACCGGTTGAGCCTTCGGTGATGCAGGCCATGTTGTTAGAATGGTGGTTTCTGCAGGTAAGCATGCACTAATGGCTAGGAGAGCAAAGAGCAGTAGTATGCATATTGCTGTAAGCAAGACCATCAACAGCCAAGCTATACAGATTGGGTGTGTCGGTAGGGCTGCCATAGCATCCTAGTTGTCCAATTCCTGTGTCGTCCAGCACAATGAACAGTAAATTAGGTGCATTCCTTTAGCTCGTAGGGGTTCCGGCCACGCTGGTTCTGATTGATCTACTGTGTGCTCGATTATTCCTGGGAAAGTGGTTCCAGATTTCTATTCTTTTAATGGCACATCTATTTCCTCCAATCGTTAATCGATATTTTTGGAAAGCTCTGAAAAACAAAGGTACATAGGAAAAAGGATTTTACTCTTTCGGATGTTCATTTTATTTAGACTTCATAATTTGGTCTTGTCTATAAGTTGTTGAAACGAATAAACATAAGACGTTTTCTACATTTCCCTAAAAATGAGAGATATTTGTTTTTCAGATTTTATCACTGACTCAAGGACTGACCCACAATTTCTTGCCTGATAATCAACTTTGGAAAAAATAAAGTGGTTTCCAGAGAGTTTACTCCCCGATAAAACCTGATTTTTTTCGGCGAACTTTATTCTTCAGCAAAGGCTGCCCACAGTTTGTCTTCTTCTTCCTTGGACAGGTTGGTAGCAATGATTTCAAACTTGGATTTTTTCATAGCTTCTACGACCCTATCCTCCACAGCATCGCTAGTCATAAGAAAGAGAGCTGAAGTTCCTTCAGTAACTTTGCTACGAACAGACTTTATGAAATCTTCATCAATTCCTATATGGGTCATTGAACCGGAAAGTGCACCTATTGCAGCCCCAGCGACCAAACCTAATAAAGGAATAAAGAAGAGAATACCAAATAGTAAGCCCCAAAAAGCGCCGCTAAGTGCACCTGCACCGGTTAAACTAGTCAAATGCTTTGTTTTCGGTTTCTTTTTTCCCTCAGGCCAGGTGACTATAGCCGCATCGTGTAGCTTAATCATTTGTTGTTCTTATCTTGTATAACCTATTATCTAGATTGATATATATATTTGCATTAATTTTATTGTTTGAAATCGTTACAGATATTCCTGTTTGTGGTTTATATGGAGGATATGAAGTTCTATGGATTACCATAGCATCACCGATCTCAAGGGGATATGTATATAAATGTAGATATAATTGTATATTTATGATTTGACATAATGTTAATCCCGGATAGGCTCAAGATGTAACTGATGAAACTGTTATAACACTTGATAGAGAAAGTGCTGAGTTTCTTCTTCTTTTTTTTAATAACATATTCTACATATAATTGCAAATTGAGTAAAGGAGAGTACTAATGAGTAAACCAGATGTATCCAAGCAAGAAGACAAGAGATTCAGCACGGTACCGCTAGATTGGAAAGAGGTGTACTACACCAATTGTCCCCTAGTGTCCGCCAGCAATATCGACCAAGAACTGGGTTGGACAAGAGAGGAGTTCAAGAAGATAGCCGTCAGTACGCTTATCTCCGCTCGGTACGTGAAAATGACTACTATCCTCACTACATCCACAACCTCGACAACCTCATCCTCTTCGGTGGTCTATTTCCCTGCATCCACATTAATGCGGACATCTGCAGGACTATTGCATGTAAGGGGACTAGGTGGACGACCCCGAAAGCGTAAACCATGGAAAGCGGATGAATAATGGCTGGAAGAATTTCGGATTATCTAGACCTACGATTCAATCCAGAGATGATATGCTTGTCATGTGTCGCAAGATAAATATCAAAATTATTTGGCTTTTGAACATGAAATATGTTTTTATAAAACTAAGCATCTTCTGCACAATTTGGTAAAAATGTCCTATGATTTAGGCTGGAAAATATGAAAATATATAAGTTTTTTCACAAAAAATATTTATTATCTTATTCTATATATAATAGTTTTCATACCATAGTCCTATTTTATAGTGAAAAGTAGCTTAGATCATAAATACCTTAGTTAACAACAGTTCTCAGGGAAGTTTAGATCTATACAGAAGTCTGTAGGGTATCCGACTGAAATAATCTTTTCAGGTAAAATATCCCGTAAAAAAATAAGTATGTACCAGAAAAAATAATATCGCTTTTTAATTTGCATGGGAGGGGGGTCTTCAGGGAAAAATATTTGTGGAAAGAAATATTAGAAAAGAGAATTATAACTAAGGAAGTATCATGGAAACAAAACTGATAATCGCAATTGCTCTAATCATCTCAGCTATTTTATTGGCTACAAGATTATTTCAAGAAGTTAACACTAATCAGTTCAGGGAAGGTAAATATATCCATATCGATAGTGTGGTAATCGAGTTTAATAAGTCTAATGCGGATGTCCATGTAGAATACCATCTTAGCCCTTTCGCTGAAGCATACATATTCCTTTTTGGGAGTAAGCACCTGGAGCCCAAGATGAAAGAAATTTTTGCTGATTTCAGTGATGTAAAGATCCTTAAGATAAGAAGTAATAGTGCTTCACTTCTTGTGTCAAATATTTCCCGGAAAAGTGATCAGTTCTACTTGCATGAATCCCGAAAATTCGATATACAGCCTAATATCCTTACACTTGTTTATCCTGATGGTACAAGAAGGAATATCCTAAATACAAACTCTACCCCTAACACCTTCTATACATAGGGAAGATTTGTTATAGCTTTCAATCGCCTTTAATTAACCTTCCATCCTCTTTTATGAAGAAATTCAATGAGTTAAGGAATAAAAAAATTATACCAACTCTACCACTCTATTTCATATAGATTTTTAAAAGGATTTCGATAAATCTATGATTTTCATGAGTTTTCCATATAGTATTTATGAGCATCTGACAAACTGTTGGTGTTTAGTGAAATGCTCTTTGGACTACAATATGCAATTATCTACTTCTTCATTTTAAATTAATTATAAAAAAAATAGTTTCTGAATAAAACTTAGTTCCAATAATATGTTTTAATATCGAACAATACTTTAATAACAATTCGTTTCAAAAGATAACTGTTGGTGTTCATCATGGCGGTAGACATCATGGTGCGGTCCATCACGGTGCGGTCCACGTCCATCACGGCGGGGAGGTTATTACAACAGGCCAACTGCCCACTACTACCATGGCCAGTACTACCCTAATTGTGATTGGGCATGGAACTCTAACACTAACCAGTGGGTGTGGGCCTGCTAATCAGTGAGTGGGACAACAATTAAAGAAAATCACTGAAAGAAATTAAAAATAACAATTGTGATAAAAAGTAATATTTTTTTGGAGTGAATAATCTGGAAAAGTATAAGGAATTCATTGAGATGGCTGTCAAGCTGGGTGCCAATGATGCTAAGATTATAAAAACAGATAGTATAATCACAGCGGCGTGGACCAGATGGAAGTGTAGGTATGGATGTCTGGAGTATAACAAGAGTCTTTGCTGTCCGCCTAATTCACCTACACATCAAGAGACTAGAGAACTGGTAGATTGCTATGAATACGCACTATTAGTGCATTTCACAGCAAATGTCGACAGAGAGACAGAAGACCTGCTAGATAAAATAAAGGTCATCACAAGGGGTATCACAAAGGTCATCAACTCGCTTGAGAGAGAGATCTTCCTTGCCGGTTATTATAAGGCTTTTGCGCTTGGCGCTGGTCACTGTCAGCTTTGTTTTGAATGCACACTGAAGGATTGTAGGAATCCAAAGATCGCCAGGCCATCAGTGGAAAGCTGCGGAATAGACGTTTACAGTACGGTTAGAAATAACGGCTATCGTATTGAAGTATTGAAGGACCTGTACGACACAATGAATATCTTTTGCCTTGTACTGATCGAATAACCGGTATCCTGTACAATTATATTCACCTTTGCCTTTTTCATTAAAATAATATATTTGGGTTCTGCAGAATTCCTTTAAAATTTACCACAAATAACAAGCTTTCTCGTTTTTAGTGATGCAGAGTTTTTTTGTATGAAAATCCCTGCATTTTCTCATGTCTCGGTCTTAACAGGGATAGATGTCTACATAGTAGTTCCATATTCAGGAATTTCAAGTCCATAGCTGCCCGAAAAACCAACTGAATCTATTCATTTTATTAGTATGAGTCCATGAAACGATTACACTGATGCTATCAACCTTGCAGGAAGGATTGCAAAATTGCCTGGCATGGTTCCTGAAAACGGAGCGAGAAATGTCGCCAGAAGAGATGGAATGGGTACTGTGATGCTGGATGCAGCTGTAACCCTAGGAAAAATGCCTGATCACTATTTTCAGGCAGTAGGGAGTGGTACCTGTGGGATTTCAGCATGGGAAACTTTATTACGCTGGAGGGCCGACGGGAGATTCGGGCAGAAACGTTCGAAATTACAGCTCGCTCAGAACCTTCCTTTTGTACCCTTATATAATGCCTGGCAGGCAAAAAGGAGAGAAATTATTCCTGAGATTGATATGAAGGATGCTAAGAAACTGATAGAGGAAACTTATGCATCGGTTCTTACAAATCGGAATTCACCTTATGGCATAAAAGGAGGACTCTACGATGCACTTGTAGATACTGATGGGGTGATGTACGCAATTACCAGAAAAGAAGCCCTTGAGGCTAAGGCCCTTTTCAAATCGCTGGAGAGAATAGACTTACTGCCTCCATCCGCTGTTGCTATAGCTTCCCTGTTAAAAGCTGTAAAAACCTGAAATGTTGGGACAGAGGATATCATTCTCCTAAATATTGCAGGTGGGGGGTACATGCGGCTAAAAGAGGACTTCACACTTTTTCAGATCTATCCGGTAGATCATGCCAAAAACCCAGATGTCCCCTTAGAATATCTAAATATCTGAGTGTGGAGAACTATAGAACAAGCACTATATAATCAAGGACTATAGAATAAGAAAGAAGGTGAAGAGGTATGTGCTTGGCAAGTCCCGAAGAAGAAGTTATAGCAATTATGAAAAAAGAAGGTATAGACCTTGCTGCAACTTTGCCCTGTGACCGAATCAAAAACCTGCTCCCTCTGGTTTCGGAAAATTTTCCAGAAATCAGGTTGACTAGGGAAGAAAATGGAGTGGGTATTTGTGCCGGGGCTTACCTTGCAGGTGGAAGACCCATGATGCTGATTCAAAGCACAGGGCTTGGGAATATGATTAATGCTCTAGAATCCTTAAATGTAATATGCAAAATTCCATTACCTGTACTTACAAGCTGGCGTGGAGTTTATGGAGAATCTATTGAAGCGCAAGTTCCTCTTGGGGTCCACCTTCCAGCCATTCTCAAAGGAGCAGAGCTGCAATACACAATAATTGAAGATGCTGAAAAGATCTCTCTCCTTGAAAATGTAATTAAAGATGCCTTTGAAAATTTACGGCCTCACATTGCTCTGATCTCACCTAAAGTATGGGAAGATTCTGGCTGCTGCAGCTGGGAAGCTGCCAGAATTCTAGAAAAATCGAAGGTTATGGAAAAAACATGCAGGTTTAACCTTAAAATGGAAGATCTCAAGCCATTGGTGATCAGGAACGAGGCGATTTGCGCAGTTGCCTCTCAACTTGATGATGAAATTACAGTAACAAATCTCGGAATCCCCTGTAAGGAACTTTATGCCTACAAAGACAGAGATCTCAATTTTTATATGTTTGGTTCAATGGGGCTTGTTTCCTCGATTGGCCTTGGCCTTGCACTACGCACCGAAAGGATAGTAGTGGTTTTTGATGGGGATGGAAGCTTGTTGATGAATCCTAATGCCCTTCTTGAAGCTGCAAAAGAAGCCACTAAAAACTTGATAATCATATGCCTTGATAATGGTTCTTATGGCTCTACAGGTTCGCAGGAAACATGTGCTTTGCGCTATATTGACCTAGAAATTTTTGCAAAAGCATGCGGAATCCAAAATACGGCTAAAGTAAACAGCAGGGGAGGACTAATAGAGGCCTTCAGAAGGTTTCGGGCCATTCAAGAGCTTTCATTCATCCATGTAATCCTTAAGCAAGGAAACACAAAAGCCCCAAATATTCCCTTTAGTCCAGAAGATATTACAAAACGCTTTAAACGGGCTTTGGAAACAAAAAAACTATGACTTTTTCAAATCAAAATGGTTACGAAACCTTGAAAGCAGAACACATATTAATTATTGAAAATTCAACCGTGACTTTAATTATTGAGTAAAAATAAGTCCTTTGTTTTTGTTTTTCTTTCAAATAAGTATAAACACAAATCAAGAACATTTCATCACTTAATAATAAAAAGATATCTGTTTCCCCCGATCTATTCTTACTGCTAATCTTTTTATGAAAAATTTAATTTTTGTGGGATTTTAAGTAAGCATACCAGAAATGGTTTGGCTATCTAAAACTTATAGATAGGCTTGGGGAGATATAAGCTAATTGATAACTTTATTCTCAAGAAAGACGGCAAATATTTAAAGCATGAAGAAATTATCAGCATATCAAACCTTGAAGATTCCATGAAAGAATCCATTACCTAGCTCTTGAAATCTGGAGAATCATAAATTAGTGACATTCCACCGATATAGAATTTGTTTGCTGATTTCCCCACTCTAATTCATTGGAAATTGGATTAATTTTGGAGCTACTGTCATAATGGAATAATAGCTGAATTTTTGTGTACATCTATGGAAAGTGGTGTAACTAATTATAGATTCTAATCATGTATTGGAATTTTTTAAGATTCTTTTTTTTTTACTAGTCTGCCGTGCCTATCAATTTCTCCTTGTGCAATTCTTGTTGAAGAAATAGGGATTTCATCTTCAGCCATTACATATTCAACATATACAATTTTAAGAGGTTCTTTTTTATTTTGTTCTCTTATACGGTTGATTTTAAGGGCAACTGGATAAGTCTCAGGAGAGACAATTATATAATCAAAATCCTCTTCTAGACTGGGGCCGTAGGGATCATTAAGCTTTGTAACTTCATATGTGTCTTCAGGGAATCCAATTCCCATCAAATACTGCAGCAGTTGAGCCCTACGATTTTCATAATTCTCGATAGTGTGTATTTTTTGCAGCATTTCGTCCGAGGTAAGCCCTATATGAACTTTTCCATTCCCTGCTATCTCAAATGCTTTTCTAATTAATTTGGCGTGGCCATCGTGAATATACTGAAATGTACCGCCTACTGCGACCTTTGGCATGATGTGTGATAATCCACTAAGTAAAAAGAAGTTTTGGTTTTGGTTACGTTTTTTTGAAGATATTCTTTTTTGTATTATCACAAATTTGCTGTTAATTTAAAGTTATATATTTGAAGACTGAGTATGATGAAGTCTTATGATTTGGAATTGTTCCCTTTAATAACTTATTTGGGGTTATGATTTAACAATCTAAGGCACAATGAACTTTTTTTTTCCTCTTGAAATTGCAAGTATAATAGTAAGACATCCCATTTTACTTTAGACATCCTGCAGATATGCACATAGGTATTTGTTTGCCTATTTGTCCAATGTTATTTATTTAAAGTTGGATTAATTTTGAAGCTACTGTCAAATTGAGTAAATAAATGGTATTCTTGTGTGCATCTACAGGGTAGATTACTTCTGTTTGTAGGTTTTTCGACATTCCATTGCTTTTCAAAGGCTCTCTATTAATACTTTCACTCTGGCTCCTCTAGTTATATATACATGCAAAACGAAGTGAAACAACCGTTATGCACCTTATCTAAACATGTGCATCTAGGAGGATTTGTAATGAGCGAAATGTCACTCGAAGAGTTACCTGGAGTTGGCCCCGCAACTGCAGAAAAACTAAAAGAAGCCGGATTTAACACAATTGAAGCAGTAGCTGTAGCTTCTCCATCTGAACTTGCAACAACAGTCGAAATCGGAGAATCAACTGCTGCGAAAATCATCAATGCAGCCAGGCAGGCTGCTGATATCGGAGGTTTTGAGACCGGGGACTTAGTGCTTGAAAGACGAAAATTGGTAGGCAAGCTGACTACAGGTTGTACGGAATTTGATGAAATGATGGGTGGGGGAATAGAAACCCAGGCTATCACAGAATTGTATGGAGAATTCGGTTCCGGAAAAACCCAGTTGGCTCACCAGCTAGCAGTGAACGTTCAGATGGACAGAGAACACGGTGGCCTAAGTGGTTCTGTAATCATAATAGATACTC
>CAWKGG010000070.1:0-4143 GCA_963848985.1 uncultured Methanosarcinaceae archaeon | reverse complement strand
CTCACCTGGCTGAAAGCATATTTCTTGCTTTCAATCATTCCTCACCCCAAATGGTACAAATATTCTTTCGATGTTCATGGTGAATTAAGGGATAACCTCAAAGGATTTTACAGGCTTGTCTCGGAAAAGATGCTTCGTAAAGTCTACATTTCCCAGTCTGATGCCGACAATCTCAAGGCTCAGGTAAAACTCAAAGGTCAGTCCTTAAGGATGCTTCTCAAAGACACCCTTGGGAAAAAAGTTAATATAGACTCCCTCTTTGAAAATTTGGAAGTGAATTAATGCTTCTAAATAAATAAAATTCAGAAAAGTAAGACTATGCGCTTCAAAACTCGGCGGACTCAAAATTCGTTGTTCGTTGTTCGTTGTTCGTTGATTGAAATTGAAGCTCCTCGCAGCTCGCTGGAGGAATTCTTCCGATCCCCAAGTGTATTTTATTTTATTGCTTGCTAACCCCGCCGCAAGCAGCGGGAAATGCGCTCGTAGGGATTCAATTTAATATTAAGTTTTACTGGTTAAGTGGCTATATTTCAATATTTTATCCAGCAATTTACTATCTGTTTTCGTAACTAATTAGAACGTGTATGTAATTCATTAAATTTCAGCAAGATACATACAGGTCATTGATAGCCCACCGATAGCCCACCGATAGCCCATTGATAGCCCACCGATGTAATTAGCAATTTTGCACCCTCAAGTTTTCGCAATCAAATTTCACCAGTTTAGGTAAAAGAAAAAGCCTTCATTTTGGGGTTTGAAAAATCCATAATAAAATGAAGGCTAAAAGTAAATACTTAAGAAAAGTACTTATGTGGTACAAAGTTAAAGAATTAAAATCATCCGGTTTGAATAAAAGTCAAATATCCCAGGAAGTTGGGATTGACAGGGGTACAGTTAGAACATACCTGAGCATGAATGAAGAAGAGTTCCACAGGTGGATAGAAAAGGGAAGGCATTTACCAAAGAAGCTGAATATGTATTATGAATATGTAAAGGATTTATTGACCGTTCATCCATATTTGTCATCGGCGCAGGTAGAAGACAGGTTAAAGGAGAACTTCAGTGGTATTGCCGGAAGTTCATAGTAAAACTGTTTACAATTTTGTACAGAGCATAAGAGAGAAGCATGGGATAAAAAAGGAAACAGAAAAGTTACCGAGGCAATATGAGAAGTTAGCGGAGACAGAATATGGTCATCAGGCACAGGTGGACTTTGGGGAGTACATGATGCAGACCAAAGAGTCAGCCCGGAAGAAAGTATATTTTTTTGACATGGTATTATGCGGAGCCGGCAGAAGTATGTTATATTTTCAGACACATCCCTTTACGGCAGAGACAGCGATAGTTGCTCATGAAAAAGCGTTTTCATATTTTGAAGGACAGCCCAAGGAGATAATCTATGACCAGGACAGGGTATTTATAACAGATGAAAATATGGGAGATATATTACTGACAAAAGAGTTTAGGAGTTATCATAATCAAATGGACTTTAAAGTAACTTTTTGCCGTAAATCCGACCCTGAGAGCAAAGGTAAGATAGAAAATGTGGTAAAATATGTAAAATATAATTTTCTAAGAGGGAGAACCTTCACAGGTGAAGAAGAGTTAAACAAATCGGCAATATCATGGCTTGGCAGGACGGCAAACAGCAAAGAACATGCAGGAACAAAGAAGATACCCATGCAGGAGTGGCAAATAGAAAAGCAGTATTTATTACCACTGAAACCACAAACTATAACCAGGAGAATAAAAATCTCATTAGGTATAAAGTACGTAAAGATAATACGATTAACTATAAAAGCAATTTTTACACTTTGCCACTGGGAACATATAAAAATGCAGACACATGGGTATTATTAAAAGAAGAAAATGAAGAAATAAGACTTTACACAGAAAACGAAGATTTAATTACCACGCACCCGCTTTGTCATAATCGTGGCACAACGGTTCGCAATACAGACCATGCAAGGGACAAGAGTCAAAGCATCGCCCCATTGATGGAGGAAGTAATAAAGATGATGCCGGATAAAGATACGGGAAGTTTTTTCATAAACAAGGTCTATAAGGATAAGCCCCGTTATGTTCGTGATAACTTGTTATTACTGAAAAAACACTTGCCGGAACTTGACAAAAATATAGTGCAACGGTCTGTTGATTTTTGTCTTGAAAACAATATATATAACTCAAAAAAGCTCATAGAAATAGCCAATCATTACACAACCCAACAGCAAAAAATATCTAATACAAAAATTATAATCCCTGATATTAAAATAAGCTCTGAAATAATCAAAACTGATTTTATACCCCAAAGAAGTAAATTATCAACCTATGAAATAATTATGTAATTATGGAAAAAATTAACCAGATAAAACAGCATGCAGACTATCTGCGATTAACATTACTGCGTGATGAAGCAGTACATTTTATACACCAGGCTCAGATAGATAAGCCCACGTATATGGACTATACATTTGACATATTGGAACATGAAGTTCTCAAACGACAGAAGACAGATTTTGAACGTCGTCTCAGGCTTGCAAACTTGCCAAGAGATCATAATCTTGATTCTTATGATTATAATTTTAGTTCAGGAATAAATAAAAATCAATTACAGCAGTTGAGAGAACTTCTGTGGCTGGAGCAGGCATACAATATTGTGCTAATGGGACCAAGCGGAACAGGTAAAACCTATATAGCTTCCGGGCTTGTACATGATGCAGTTAACAAAGGATACAAAGCATACTTTACAAGCATGGAAGACCTGGTAAATGTACTGAAGATGAAAGAAATGACATCTTCTGCTTTAAACACCTACAACCGTTACCTGAAAGCTCACGTGATAGCCATAGATGATATTATGCTTCTTCCTATAAAGAAACCGGAAGCTGTCGCTTTATTTAATCTTATAAATCATTTACACCAACAATGCTCTCTTATAATCACAACCAACAAGTCTCCAAAACAATGGGCAGAAACCCTGGAAGATGAAGTGCTTGCTACTGCTTTGCTTGACAGAATACTTTACCATTGTGAAGTTATAAAACTCGAAGGCAACAGTTACAGAATGGAACACCGTAAAGAAATACTTGACAAAAAATAACATCAGCTTTATTAAAAGAACTTTGATAGGTTCTTTTAAAAAGCTGATGAATCTTAGGCATTACTAATGAATATCAATTTATAAATAAAAGTGGTGAAAATCAATTGCGAAAATATGATGAAAATAAATTTGCAAGTTACAACCGATAACCCACCGATTAGCCATTGATAAAATTTATGTGAAAAATAGCTATTATTTGAGTAAAAGGTATTAAATTTGTGGTGTAAAAGGTTCACGCAGAGTACACAAAGTTTAAAACACGAAAGGACACTAAAACAATGTTGAATGATGAATGTTTAATTGATAAATTAATTAATTATATACTAATATTTAAAATTTTAAAATTATGAAAAAGTTAAAAAATTTTGTAAGTTAAAGAGGTGTTGGAGCGTTGCAGACATAGTCTCTACAATGGGAGACAGGGCATGCCAGGTCTCTACGATGGAATGGTTGGGTGTAATCGTTTTTGGGTTACATTGATTTATCTACTACCCTTGATTGGGACATTACATTTAGTGCACTGGATAGGAGCGGCATTGTTTACGCCGTCGCCAGCGATGAATGAGATAAGGAAAAAGGCAGGGTCGGTAGTGTGGGGCAAGAACAGGTCGGGTCCATTCATCATGGATAGAAAGAAAGGCAGAAACCCGAGAAGCATAAAGCAATTAGAAGTGAGAGGAAATACGAGCAATCTATCGAAGACATGGACGACAAGAGCAGTAAATCATAAAGCATTTATCGAATATGCAAACCAGGTAACAGTGCAGAACGTACTGGGGCAACCAATTCACATATCAGCGATAAACTGGTTTGTGAAGCTAAACAAGATAATAGATTCCCTAGGGGGACAAGGGTGATGAGCGGAGTGCCAAACGAGCTAATATTTGATAAGCTAATGGATCCAGTATGTAGATTTTCAACAAATCCATTTCAATTAATCCTGAACCTGTTTTCTCCAAAACCATCATCAGATATATTCTATATAATACATGCTTCAAAACCAATGAGCTTAGGCACTTCAAAATGCAGTCATTATAAGCGGC
>CAWKGG010000069.1:0-14201 GCA_963848985.1 uncultured Methanosarcinaceae archaeon | reverse complement strand
TTGGGCAAAAAGAGGCGTCACCTGCTTTAAAGGAGAAAAACGGGGGAAAAAATATTTTAAATAAAAATAAAGGAAATTATTTTGCTTTAAATGAGAAAAAAGGGAGAAAATCTACTTTAAATAAAAATAAAGGAAAATCTATGGCTTCAAAAGAGATAAATGGGAAGAAACATACTTTAAGTAACAATAACGGAAATTCTTACTTTAAGTAGTAAAATAGAAATGTAGAACTTTAAAGTAGAAAACAGGGAAGGTAATTACTTTAAAGAAGACAGAAGATGTGTGATATTTTAAGAAAAAGATGAAATAGATGCAGGTGTTAAAGGAAAAGGCATAGAAAAGACGGAATTTCAAAAGTTGTACTTAGACTTTTAGAGAGTTCACTGCTGCTCAGAATCCTGTGAATTAGAATTTCGTATCAATAGCCTTTTCTAAATTCTCAACATTATTCAAAATCCTCGAACTTTTTTCAAGAATTGATAATTAAGGATTTTTAAACTACCGAAAATGGAGATTTCATAATTGCCATTGACACCTCTTTTTTTATTATCAAGAACATTGCCAACAGTTAGTTCTCTTAGCAAAGCTGCGTAGATAAAATAACTTGAAAAAATTAGTGCTACTTATCTAGGATTTATCCTAAGTAGTTTTCCATTCATTTTTATTTGTATTCCAAAGTATTCACTTAGACTCATGGTGCTAATTCAAATAATTGCCAATAGAATATCAGTGATATAGGGTCTCCTTTGCCTTTCTTATGATAATAGTATCATATGCATGCAGTATTTAATATTCGTCTTTTTTTGTACCCCATAACTGGTGTAATGTTTTTGCCTATAGTCTGAAGGTCTATTTTAATGTCTACATATTTTATTGTGCATAAATTACCCAGTACCTAGATTTCTAAATTTGATGTTTAATGCTATTGATTCTCCAGTTTAACTGTATAAGTCCCCACCGAACCACAAATTAACTCCCTTGTTCATCATTTAAGAGTTTACTTCCATCTAATACTAGTGTTTCTTTTCAGTCTTTTCATTTTTTATTCAAACAATTATTCTCTAAACCGTTATCTGTTTACATATGGATCTTACGCTTAGATTTAGTATATATCTACTAGACATTCGAAATTCATTCTAATTTTATATTTATGAAATAATAGTCATTAGATTGAATGGATTTTCTGCAAAATATTTTACTCCACCTCAACTGCATATATAGCATCATTTTCTGGCTGAGTAGTATAGAGGATTTCGATAAACCCTAGTTTTTAACTTGTTGATTATAAACCCTATATAAGCAATTTGTTGAGATAGGAAGTTTATCGAAATTCTCTATAATTCATTACAATGAATAAATTTTTCTTTGAGAGCTTCCTAAGGTTATCCTAAGATTAGACTACCATGCCAAGTTTATGTTTTGTGCAAACATCCGATTTGCAGCATACCCACCAATGACAAGCGGACCAACACCTAGCTGTTGGATGACTAACCCATCCGTAGCACCCCATTCATGTTCATAACTGGATCCCCTCTTACTACGTGAACAGCTGGTAATGATCTTTGGTCATCGCCTGCTGCGCTCGCTGATGTGACTGTTAATGATACTACAAAAAAAACTACTAACGAAATAGTCAATGCCTTTTTTATTCTACTAACTGATTGTTTCAACATTCATTTCACTCTCCTGTTTTATTATTCGAATCCATTTGCATTCAGCTGAGGAAACTTTTAACTCTTAAAAATTATGATAATTACCCATCCATTTCGATCTACACCAGACTTATGCATTTAGTATAAATAGTTAATTACAATTAATGTGGTAATCGAATATAAGATCTGTGTTACGAAAGAATGTATGAGACTATTAACAACCGATGTTTGACTATTAATACACTCGTTTGTCTGGTAAAAATTCATAACCTTGTGGTATAACATTGCTAAATTTTCACATAAATTCTATAGAATTAAGTATATGTAACTCATATTTTTACTCAAGTTTCTTTCTCTCTTTAGGCCTATAACTTCCTATTTTGATGTTAATACAACGAGCATCCAGTCTGGCTGAAACCGTTATGCTCTAAGAGAATGCACCTAATATATTATTCACTGTGCTGGAGATACAGAATTTAGACAATTTGGGTACTATGGGTAGCCCTATTGAAACACCTCATCTGGACAACTTGGATGCTGGTGGCCTTGCTTACAGCAAGATGTATACTGCTGCGCTATATTCACTCGCCGCTTGCATACGTTTACTGGCCGAAACCATCATTCTAACAACATGGCTTGCATTACAGAAGGTTCAACTGGCTATCCAGGCTATAATGACATTATACCTTTTGAGCACTATAATAAGTAAATTTGAGGAGAAGCAAATAAAAGAAGAAATTTTTTAATCTCTATCTGTGTATTATATTTTATTGATAGCATTTTTACCCTGGTCTTTACTATGATTGTATCAATTATTTTAATATTCATTTTCGTTGTTAATTTCACCGCCCTTTTGACACTTATTAACGAATATTATACACAATTTTGAGTACCATAGATAGACATCTTCCAACTTAAATAGTAGATATTTAGCATTAAAAATAAAACCTTTAGACATTTTGTATCTTAACCAAATAGAATATGCAATCTCCTTAAATACATCGATCTTTACAGATCAGAGAATACGATAAGCCTGCATAAAATTTATTTATTTCCCCCTTATTATTTAGACTGTTATTTTCTTAACTTAGCCATTCTACATCATATAAAAATATGCGACTTATGACCGAAAACTGTTCATTAAACAGAAAAATTATACTAAAATACATATCTGTAATCGATTTTTAAAGAACAAGAGGCTGATTGAATATCCCACACAATATATACCTTTCAATAAAACTTCAAAAAAGTGATGAACAGCAGAATCCCCATTATTACAGGCCAGTAAAGGACCTTCATGTACATGTTGTCTTTTGCGTCAATGAAGAGGATACTCTTATGTGATGCAAAAGCTATTGAATTCAAGGAAATAACCAAGATTGCAATGTACATTACAAAGTAGAAATATTCAAGATACATGATCCCGCCAATGGGAATTCTTGTTCGGAGAGAAGAGTGAGCAATTATAAGAGTGAAAAGAATAGATGTACAGTAGCCCAGGACTCCATGTGAACTGAATCCAAAGTGAGTTTTGCTTTCACCCTTAGTAATCATTGTAAGTATCGAAAACAGAAGAATGAGTACTACTGCTATGAGTAGAAGATTGGAATTAAATGTGGCTTCAAGGTTCCTTTTGACATCGACATTGAAGTGAAATTCGGGTGCATTGGAATTTGCAAAATTCCCTAGTCCAATATTGGTATTATTAGAATTAACTCTATAACTGAAAAAGGTTTTTTGTGGATCCCAGCCATCAAGTACGAAAGAACGTCCCAAACCTGGAAGGCTTTCTGGAATCAAGCTATTATATGAATCAAAGTCCGGAACCAAGACGTTTCCTGTAGAATTATTACTCAATACTCTGATCCATATATCTTCCCTGTCAAAAGGATATTTTGAATAATCTAACTGCTGATGCAGAGTAGTCTTAAAACGCCAGCCTATAACATCGCTGTCCTTATTCACATAGGCTTTTTCAATTAAGGTTTCTTTTGCATCCGGAAAACTAAAGTCAGGAACATCCTTCAAAGCCACTAGGCCTGAAATATTTTGCCAGACATATCCGGTTATTAAGACGTCATTAGCATTCAAGAACTCCATTGACTGGAGAAAAAATCCGGTAGGAATCCTATGAGTTACCGGGCTCGTATTGACGTGTTGCAACACCGTTTCAACATCTTCCCTGTCAAAAACAACAAAGTCCCCATTCCTGCCATCAAGAGAGGAATTATTCATAGTAAGGTGCCACATAAAGCCTATTCCCAAGATACAAAATAATGTGAAAATAACTGCGAGCATCCAGAGCCCTTTATGGTTATACCTGTAAATGGATACAAAAAGCAGACACAGTGAGAATAAAAATCCAAAAGTTGAAAACACTACAAGAATAATAGAGTGATTTTGCTCTGTTTTTCTATCCAGCAGAGTTTCTTCCTGTGGAAGGACAAATCCCAGGATCCAGTCTGTAGAATGAATCTTTTGTTGAAATACCCAGTAAGATTTCCCTGTAAAGGAATTTGTCGCCAAATAATCTTGTTTTGTTATATTCTTATTTATGAAGTCAAGATTGAGATCTTTTTTTGCAAGGTCGTGAATATTTTTGGTCAGATATTCTTTAATAGGGTAAGAAATAATCGCCCCTTGCCCCGAGATGATGAAACCATAACCAGTATTTCCTATTTTGAGGCTACCTAACTGCTCTTTGATTTCTTCAAGAGAGTGACGTACACTTACCACTCCCGCAACTTTGTCCCAGTTCCCAGATTCTGTAAGATAAAACGGAGCCGAATAATCTACCTGATAATTGCTGTCTGCAATCCCGAAATAGGGTGAAACCCATACTTTGGATCCTTTTTTAAGGGAATCATTGTACCATGCTGTTTGTTCACCATTCTCCGTGTAGTCATATGTGAGCGGAGCATACACGATTTCCGAACCGTTTCTTTTAAAAAGAGGTGCATAAAGCTTCCCGGCATTCGTAGTAGGAGAATGTGCAACGACGATGCTGGAAATGTCTGGATTGTTCTTCATTTCAGCTAGAAGATGTCCCTTGAGCATGGAATCATTTTTCAGTTTTCCGGAACTAATATCCGTTGCAACTACATCAGCAAGGGAGCTAGTAGAACTAAGCTCCACGCTAACTTTTTCTATGGCAAAATCGGCTTTTTGAAGTGCATCTTCCTTTGCCTCTGCCAAAATTATTTCATTTGTCTTGCTACTTTTGTACTCATATCCTACATATATTAGTAAAAAAAAACTGAGTAAGCAGAGTAGTGATGCAATACAAATCGCCTGTTTTCTACGTTTATCCGAGTCAGTCATTTATTATTAACCCTTTTTTAATTCAGCTGGTATTCCAAAACGTCCTTACTGAGAAAATAGCTAAGAACTGTTCTTATCAACACGACAGTGTCCAGAATAATCAGTTTTTCCTATGTAGGATTTCTTGCGGTTTCCAGTACATCGGCTACAATAAAAAATTCAAGCCCGAATACAATTTTATCCGTAAGCTCTTTCCTAATTTGCTGGTAACTATAAGGTTTCTTCCAAACTTCACACAGGATGATCTCTAAAATGCTCGTAGCCCTACATATATGATAAGGAATGAGCCTGCTAAATTGAAAAAAGAAGAGGATGCATTCAAAAGCAGACCTTCTAACTATTTTAATAACTCCCTACCATCTCCATGAGAGCTGAATAGTGAAATTCGGCAAAAATTTCCTATATATCATCTATTTCCTTGAGATATATTCATCCTATATCTGTTTCATTATCTCAGTTTTCACTTTTGGATTAATCTCTATCTCGTGTTTCGGTGCTTTGACCATTTCAGGTATGGGAACGATATGATTATGTTCACGAGCAAATATAAAAGGACAGTGGCTATCACGAGATTTTTCTCAGGGTAAATATTGCTGGCAATAGCGACCGCAATTCCGGGATGCCTTGAGGATGTAATAAGCGCTAGCACAGTTCGATCCTCCAGTTTAGGCCCCCCTAGTAGATGGCCGACTGCGAGTCCCATGAGAATGAATGCCACAATGGCGACCAGCGTACCATTGCCTATCATCGACACGACAGTCGGCATACTGATGAATAATAGAGGTACGACGCTTATTAGGAGTACTGATGCGATCAGAGAAATCGGCTTCAGAATTTGCTCAGCGAAGGAAAGCGCTATCAAACGGACTAACATACCGGCCGCCAACGGCGCAAGTGTGGTAATTCCCACAATCAACGTGACCGTTGCGTGCGATATTTTCGCGGGGCTGTCGAAGGCTATCCCCAGTAGGTCCACAGCCAGCGGTATGAAGAAGATCGAAAACAACGAAGCTGCAACTAGCAGGCCTATTGTGTAAGATGCATCTCCGCCTGCTTTCAACGTTCTTTTCGGGAGCAGGGGCGGGATGGGAGACACTGCCAGAGCAATCAGTGTTATCTCCACGACCTGGTGCAAATGAAAGACTATAATCATAGCTGCCGTGAACAGCGGCATGACGATGTTCATCGACAGAAGTGACATCAATAACTGCTTCGGCCTGTGGAATAGATATGTCGTGTCCTGCAATCTAGCGCGGAGCCCTAGGGAGAATATGGTAAGTATGACACTAGCTATGGTGAGCATAACACTAGCTTCTAATAAGTACAGCATCAATGTTATCAGTTCCATAATAATACCTCAATTGATCTTTGGTGATCAGGCAATACCTTCTATCAGTTCCCGAACGCTAGTGACAAGCCGTAGCCCAAGGCCCGAAGGTGTTTAACTACCATTATATCTTATATCTTATTCATCTCTTTCTGTTTATCTTCCCGTGACCTTGCCAGAATTTGAACTTTCGATCGTTACTGCGGTGGCAAGAATCATTGTGTCCATTACTTAGTAAATTTTCATTTAATTTTATGATCCTCATAGCGTCCGAACCCAGATAACGATCACATGTCAACCAAACAATGATCTTCATCGGAAAGTTGATGCGATGGAAAAAAGCTTTCCAATCTTCACATAGATAATTCATACCTGATTCCCCAGTAGAAGTAATCAGGAAATGGTTCTTGTGACACTCCCCATGGCAAGCAAAAAGCACAGCGCATTCGTGACACATCTGTGGCAAAATATCAAGTTTGTCCTGTTCGAGCCTGTACTGCCTATCCGAAGCAGCAAGCCCGATAATTTCTTTTTTCATTTTCGCACCCATTCATCGAAAAGATGGATTAAAAAACTGCCAAGTTGTTTAGGCAACACTGAGCGATTTGAAACCCTGTTTCCTTTTTGGTAAAGGGTATTTCCCTCCTCATTAATTAGATCTACAACTGGAATAAATTGAATCCAGCTTATCTTTGGTTCATCCCTAAAGAGACCGTAGATCTTAAGAGAATGCTCAGCGTTTATCCAATTAACTGTGGTCAGAACGTTGTACTCCACACCGTGTTTTTGCAGGAGGCTAGTCCACACATTACCCTATCAAAAGTTCCCTTTCCTTTTTTGTCCATCCGGTAGGTGTCATGAAATCCTCACGGGCCATAGATACTGATTTAGATAAGAAAGTTGTTTTCTTTGAAGAACTGGCATCATTCATCGTTCAGCAATATGTCATTGTTTTGAATTGCGTTTTCAAATGTCATACCCGCCTTTCTATGCCGTTCCTGCAATTCGATGGCACGTCTATAAAAACCAATTTCCATAAGCTTGGGTTCACCCCCTGCCAGGCAACAGTTACCTGAAGGCTGCTGTGATCCTTGACAAGTTGTTGAATATAATTTTCCAACACTTCGTATGACATGTGGAAACTGTTGCCTGGATAGAGAAATTCCTTGTTTAAAAAAAGGTAAGAACAGGCCAGGTTGCAGATCGCTCCTGTTGGCTTTGACGATATGTGAATGTGTGGAGATGGGCGATTTTGTACCATTTTCACTTCCTAAATGTAAGTAAAAGCTTCAATACTACTCCACTGCCTTTGCCACTAATGTTTCTATGATAGCGATATTTTGTGCCAACTCTTGAGGCAGACCGTGTCGCTCCTTTATGTAGTCAGGGCTGTTGTAAGAAACCCAAACTTTTCCCTTGCTATCTTCCCAAATAAGAATCTTCAAAGGCAGGTCGATGGCAATACTAGGAACAGCCAGCATAAGAGATGTACCAGCTTTTGGAATTCAAAAAATTAGCAGCTTTGTCGGAAGCATGCTCATTCCAACCTTTTTCGCTTCTCCGCTGTGATCGATCAACGCAAACAGAGTGACTCCTTTGGATTGCAGAAGATTCTTGAGCCTTTCCACTGTTTGCTCAACCGAGTGATTGCTTAGCTTGTTGATGATTCCGTTATCTGTTGTTGATGCCATATTTGGAATCTCACTGCTTTTGAAATACGTATTCGCAGAATACGTTGTGACCTTTACGTCATCGTTTTCGTTTTACCTTTCATCAAGTGCGGTCTTTCTTCGATCCGAGCCAGAGGTGGCTTCTCGGACAATTCCGACCTCAGCGCAAGTACTCGCCTCCTGGTTCCACGGCCATCTCCATAGTGGCACCATCAAGTACACGGATAAGCTATACCTTGCTCTTTCCACTTGATAACAGGTGAGTGACTGTTGAGAATGAAGTGAAAATGAGGTCACACTACCGGCGAAGCAACAGGATGAAAACGATTGACATTAGTCCCAACAGAGTCACCAGCCCGGCTACGACCTTAGCTGTTTGGGTATTGACCATGAATTCTCCGTCTTCGATTTGCTCCGAATGGAGAATATATCGCCTAGCGCCGTCGACTGCCATCAATATTCCAGTTAAAACCATGATGGTTGACATGCCCCGCACCAGCGGCAGACCGCGTATGACTACGTCTAAAAACTTGGCCGCTGCCAGGCCAAGGCCTATTAAGGAAATACCTGTCCGAAGCCAGGCGAGAAACGTTCTCTCATTTGCCAGATGGGTCCTTGCTCGGCTCTCCAGCGCAGTCCGCTGTTGGCGCTCCTCCGCACTTAATGTTTCAGGCTCATTTTGTGCCACGTCTTCCACCAGCTCGTAGTGATACATTTGGGGTCATTATTGCAGGTTATATAATCCATGAAAGATCCATGGACAAATATATCTACGAATAAATCAAGTTGTAGGCCTGCACCTTGGTGTGCAGGTTTGGTCTTCCTGCCAGTCATTGGATATAATTTCTCCTGAAGTTGTCATTTCGCTTTTACTTAAATTCATTTATTATCGGATTAGCTGGCATATCGCTGACAGTATAGTCACGCTGTCTGTGTCCGGATCTTTTTCTTCCTACTGGATATTCATTTAAATATATTTTTTAGTCCAGTATGTTGTTCTTTCAGTAGACTGTCAAGATATATTCATGCTTGTTTAAAAATAGTTGTTTATAATTTTACAAGTTATTTATAATTTTACAATATAGTGTTTATTGGCTTGTGCCTAAAGTCAGACTAATTTTTTTGAATAACTGCCTTGCAATTTAAAATGCTATTGTACTAATGGAGCTTTAATAATTCTGATAAATTCTACAAACAAAAATAATATCAAAGTTATTTAATATATTGTAAAATATAATATTTAAGTGGAAATGTTTAATTTATAAAATAAAGTATTAAATTATGTGCATTTATGTAGTTATTTTTAATCATTAAACTATATATATACATATAAGGAGATTAAATTTGAACAAAACTAAATGTGATGAAGTAAGTCGAGGGTATACATTCATAAAGATTTTAGGATTCACTGCGGTGGTGTTTCTAATGTTAGTAAATATCTCAGGCTCCGTGCCATTTGCAGGTATTTCAAACTTCGGCAGCAACAATGTTTCTATTTTAAATAAGTATGATGAAGCACTAAAAGCTTATGACAAAGAAATTGAAATTAACCCGCAGAATTTAACAGCTTGGAATAATAAAGGACTAGCTCTATATAATTTAAATAAATTAGGTGAAGCAATAATAGCATATGACAAGGCAATTGAACTTAACTCACATAATTCAAGAAGTTGGTATGGTAAAGGAGTTGCTTTAGGGAAATTAGGCAAGTCAGATGAAGCAATAGCAGCATTTGATAAAGCAATTGAACTTAACTCCCTGGATTCAATGGCTTGGAATGGTAAAGGAAACGCTCTAATTATTTTAAATAATTATAATGGAGCAATAAAAGCCTACGACAAAGCAATTAAAATTAACCCACATAATTCAAAAGCTTGGTATAATAAAGGACTAGCTCTATACCATTTAAATAAATTAGATGAAGCCATAAAAGCATATGACAAAGCAATTAAAATTAACCCACATAATTCAAAAGCTTGGTATAATAAAGGAAATGTCCTCGATGATTTAGGTAAGTCAGGTGAAGCCATAAAAGCCTATGACAAAGCAATTAAACTCGATCCGCACCTCAGAAGCTTGGCATAATAAAAGTCATTTATCTAAATAAAATAAATTAGATTTATAGTTGAATAGTTACTTAAGACGTGTTGTAGACAATTCCTATTATTCCCAATTTAAGGGAAGTCAGGTACTATACTTACTCAGACACAGGGTAAATTATTTCTTCTGCTAAGGAATCAGTACATCAATATAAAGAGAATTTCGATAAACTCTCAATTCCGTCCTATGCTTATAAATGGTTTATAAGTGATTCCTAAAAATCATAGGTTTATCGGAATTCTCTAACTGTCATTGAAGAATTCATTTTTTCTATAAATTAAGTAGTTCAATCCAAAAAATACAAAAATAATGATATTTTGGACCAGATTCGAGATCTTATCACCTAAAATCTGATTATTCTCGGTCAGGTATCTTCCAAAATTAGGTACTCCCGATTCCCTGCAAGAGCTTCTCCATCACTATGTCGAGGTTAAAGGATGCAGATTTCTGTCTTGGGGGAACTCTTTGAACGTTGCCAAAAAATCACCTACAATGCTCTGGGCTGGCACCATCATGAAAGCGTGATCGAGCAACCAGTCGTAATAGGTATTAGAGGTCTGATCTGCTCGTTCATAGGGATCGGTGCGTAGGTTAAATATTTTAGGTACGCGTAGATGGACAAAAGGTTCTGCCCAAATCTGTAATGTACCTCTCACGCGCTGCTCCATAAAGACAAGCTTCCAGTTATCATAACGCACAGCGACAAGATCTCCATCATCGGAAAAGTAAAATAACTCAATACGTGGGGATTTTGTCTCTTTCCCGAGTAAGTATGGGAGTAAATTGTATCCGTCAAGATGCACCTTGAAAGTCTTGTCACCGACTTTCTGGCCTTCTTTAAGTTTGTTCTTAATATCTGACTCTCCTGCTGCTGCAAGTAAAGTAGGTAGCCAGTCAAGTAGGCTCACTATCTCATTAGAAATCGTGCCTGCCGAAATCTTCCCAGGCCAGCGTACTACCTCAGGAACACGGAAAGCTCCTTCCCAGCAGGAATTTTTTTCGTTGCGGAACGGTGTCATAGCTGCATCAGGCCAGGAGTTCATGTGTGGTCCATTATCTGTGCTGTAGACGACAATAGTATCTTCTGCAATGCCAAGTTCATCCAGAAAATTCAGCAACATGCCTATCTGCTTATCGTGCTCAATCATTGCGTCATGATATTCAGACTGCCAGCGTCCAGATTGTCCCGTTATCCTATCAGGGATATGATTCCGGAAATGCATCCGAGTGGTATTGAACCAAACGAAGAATGGATTATCGCTGTCGTGTTGACGCTTAATAAAATCAATGGCTGCTTCCAAAAACTCCGTATCCACATCTTCCATTCGTTTCTTGGTTAATGGACCTGTGTCCTCAATGCGACCATCTGCGTAGCTGCGGATTACACCTCTTGGACCATAGTTCTTCCGGAAATTGGGAAAATCTTTCTCTGGTGGATAGTCACGATTTTCCGGTTCTTCTTCAGCATTAAGATGATAAAGGTTACCAAAGAACTCATCAAAACCGTGGTTTGTGGGTAGGTGCTCGTCCAGATCTCCAAGGTGATTCTTCCCAAAATGCCCAGTAGCATAACCAAGCGGTTTCAGAAGTTCGGCGATAGTTGGATCTTCTGCCTTGATCCCTAGCTTAGCCCCGGGCATTCCAACTTTTGTCAATCCGGTACGGAAGGGGCTTTGTCCGGTAATAAAAGATGATCGCCCAGCAGTGCAGCTCTGTTCCCCGTAAGAGTCTGTAAACCTTATACCTTCATTGGCGATCCTATCAATATTTGGCGTTCTATAACCCATAAGACCGTCGCTGTAGCAGCTGAGGTTGCTAATGCCGATGTCATCTCCAAAGATGACCAATATGTTAGGCTTTTTTTCCGTCATTTCTTTATCTCCTTAGGATAAAATTGTTTATATTTCAAATCAACGTTGTAATAGGTATCCGAATCAAATAAATTTATCATTTTTATCCTATTGTATTTATTAAACACAGAAAAAGATGTATTTGCTGTTATTAGTAATTTTAAAAAAAATAAAGTGTTTTACCAGAGAGTTTACTCCCTAGTAAAGCCTAATTTTGTTCTCGGCTAACTTCATTCTTCAACAAAAGCTGTACGCAGCTTATCTTCTTCTTCCTTTGACAGGTTAGAAGCAATGAGTTCGAACTTTGTTTGTTTCATAGCTTCTACTACCTTATCTTCGACGGCGTCGGTTGTCATCAGAAACAAAGCTGAAGTTCCTTCAGTAACTTTGCTACGAATCGATTTTATGAAATCTTCATTAATTCCAATATGGGTCATGGAACCGGAAAGTGCACCTATTGCAGCCCCAGCGACCAAGCCTAATAATGGAATAAAAAATATCAGGCCAAATAACATGCCCCAAAAAGCACCACTTAGTGCACCTGCGCCCGTTAAATCAGTCAAATGCTTTGTTTGTGGTTTCTTTTTTTCCACAGGCCATGTGACTATGGCTGCATCGTTTAGTTTTATCAGCTGTTTCTTGCTTAAATCTTTGATCACTTCAAGTGCATTTTCTGCACCTATAGCGGTTTCAAACTTCAGAACTGTTAAAGTTACCATTACTCAGTCTCCTTTAATGCTTTCATATTTATTTTTCAGTTCATCGTACTAGTCCGCGCGGTTACAATCAACCCTATTTCACTTTCACAGCTGGACCAGGAGAGTAAACGTCTGTATTATACGCCGACTCTATGGTTCTCTGCTCCGGTGCATAGGCACGCAGGATGATATACAAGCGGCCAGAAATTGGAAAAAGTAGCCAATTTGCTTCTGTGTCCTTGCTCGGAATCGTGCTCTAGATGTAGATCGTGACCGTTCCGTCGGTGTTCTTGACCAGCGGGGTATCGCTGCCCAAGAAGTAGCGATTTATCGGGTTTTCGACGGTGTAGGTGTTGTTGTAGTCGTACATCGTCGCCTACCAGAATCCAGGTTCCTTGAACGACGGCGGTCAAATGTCAGAGTGTAGTTATTTTCACCCATCACCGGCTTGTTATCACTATCATAATATAAGATAGCATCGAAGGCTTCTTCGATCGTGTTCGCTGTCAAACCCCAGCGGGCGATCATCGCCCGATTTAGATAGTCTGTGTGGAAGTTTCCTACCGAGAGATGCAACCATATCCAACCGTTGTGCATCTTGCCCGGCGGAAGGTCAAACAACGTCTTCATGCCGACATTCTCAGCGGCTTCAGCGAAAAATGGGACACTTGCTGAATTTAAGGAAACTGTAGCTTCACCTTATGCATAGGATAGCATACGGTTCTTCAAAGAACTACGAGTTGCCCGGAAAAATAATCCGGCAGCAGCTGGAGAAGCAGCTCTCATGGCAGTCTTCGATCGGATAGGCTTGGGTAAGAATGAGAGACTCCCTATGGAACAAATTTAGATCCAGCTATCGCTGATGGGCTATCGCGAGCTATCAAGGACGGAGATCCGATCGTTAAGAGCTCTTGGAAGAACCGTAAAGGATTTTATATCAACGGTTGGACGTACAATACCAACATCGGAACATATGGATATGATTATCCGCTACGTGCAGCCATTACTGAAGGTTCACTTGGAGCTAATGTCCCTGAAGAAGCGATCTACGCAAAGACACAAACTGGCACAGACGGACAGCCACTGAGCGGTGCCAATAATTACTTAATGCACTTTGATAAAGGGAATCTGCCACCCGTTAATACCTTCTGGTCATTGAGCATGTACAATAAGACCACACACATGTTCGTGCCGAATTCAATCAACAGCTATTCAGTTAGCGAGCAGAAGAACAAGTTTATGTATAACCCTGATGGTTCTCTGGACATCTACATCCAGAACGAAGAACCTGTTGGGAAGGAATCAAATTGGCTGCCTGCACCCAAAGGAGATTTTTATATGATATCGAGAATGTATCTACCAGGTCTCAATGTATTAAATGGAACTTACCAGATTCCACAAGTGCAGAAAATAGTATAGGCAAAAAAGATAAAAATACAAGGGGCTACAATAACCCCCATTTGAATTCTTGAGCTCATTTAAAGCTCTATTAAATCCTATTTTTGTATTTCCTTTGTTATAGTATACATACAGACAAGGTTTGACACGTCAAATCAAATTGGAGCCATTCCCGGAGTTTTAAG
>CAWKGG010000068.1:0-7929 GCA_963848985.1 uncultured Methanosarcinaceae archaeon | reverse complement strand
ATCTATATATATCATTCAACCATTTTCAGTGCTTTCAAGCAAACCTACTATCGAGTTGCAGGCATTTACTCTTCTTCACCTGCAGCTCACGAGATCAACTTTTTTGATTCCGTTGCAAAAACTTCAAAAATAATGAAATATTCTTTTGTCAGCATGACTGTTGGCTCTGCATTTTGGGTTCCGTTGCAAAAAATCCTTTTTAATGATAAAATAGAATAAAAAGAAAATCAAAGATAGTAATATGCTATCTAATTCCTTTAAATGGAAGCATTATGAAGGAGAAATTATCTTATTGAATGTAAGATGGTACTTAAAATATCCATAGAGCTATAGAAATTTAAAGAAAATGAGAATAGAAAGAGAAATTCAAGTTGATCACAG
The DNA here is from genome assembly GCA_963848985.1 of uncultured Methanosarcinaceae archaeon. Classification (GTDB taxonomy): domain Archaea; phylum Halobacteriota; class Methanosarcinia; order Methanosarcinales; family Methanosarcinaceae; genus Methanosarcina. Next base: position 7,548 of record CAWKGG010000068.1, on the reverse strand, counting down.
TACTATAATGAGATGGGTACATCAATATTCTCCTGAAATAGAAAAGAAGATAAGAAGACATTTAAGACCAACAAATAATTCGTGGAGGGTAGATGAAACCTATGTCAAAGTAAAAGGTAGAATGGAAATATTTTTATCGTGCAGTTGACTCAGACTGGCGACACAATCGATTTTATGTTAAGTTCAAAAAGCAACCGAAAAGCAGCAAAGCGATTTTTTAAGAAAGCTTTGAGTTTTAATCATAATCAAATTCCTAAGGTAATAACTGTTGATAAAAATCCAGCATATATACCTGCCATAAATGAACTTAAAAATGATAAGGTATTACCTAAAAACGGTAATCTTCGACAAATCAAGTATTTGAATGATATCACTGAACAGGATCATAGATCTATAAAACGGATAATTCGTCCAATGTTAGGTTTTCAGTCTTTTTGTACGGCCAATAAGACTTTAAAAGGAATTGAAATTATGAATATGATAAGAAAAGGACCGATTGACACTCTAAATCGATGTGTTTTTGATGAAGTCAATTTTATAAACCAGTTATTCGGAATAGCTACCTAAATCTGAATGTCCTCTGAGAGAATATTTTTTATTATTCTTTGCTGTGAAACTAAATTATTACTTATTAATATGATTTTTTGCAACGGAACCATATAATCAGATAACAAAGAAGGTGATAAAAGATGAAAGTAAGAGAATTTCTTGTTATCTTAGAACAAGATGAAGATGGAACTTATATTGCTTCGGTACCTGATCTTCCAGGATGCCATACTCAAGGAGATACAATTGAAGAAGTGAAAGATAACATCAAAGAGGCAATTGAACTTTATCTTGAAGTTAAACCAGAAATGATAGACTGTGAGCCTGCAAATTTTATTGGAGTAGAGAAAGTTAAAGTTGAGGTTTAATGAATAGAATAGTGCCTCTTCCTGCCAAAAAAATTATAAAAGCGCTTGAAAAGGTAGGTTTTCAATCTATTCGGCAAAAAGGCAGTCATTTATTCTTAGAACATCCCGATGGGAGAACGACAGTGTTACCTATACATTTAAGTAAGGATCTAAAAGTTAACTTAATAAACAAAATATTAAAAGACACTGAAATTTCAAGAGACGAATGGATAGAATTAATTCGAAGTTTAATTGTTTTTTAGAGTATTAATATAAAGAAATATGGAATATAACAAAGATTCAATCTTTTTTGGCCCATAGAGTTTTTAGACTAATTACTCTAAGAGTCTATCCGAAAAGAGTTGTGTTGCAAAAATATTTTCCTTTCTGCCATAATTTCCTTTAAATTTCGGAAACTCAATGAATATTTTAAATACCATCTTACATTTAGTAAAATAATTTCTCCTTCATAATGCTTCCATTTAAAGGAATTAGATAGCATATTACTATCTTTGATTTTCTTTTTATTCTATTTTATCATTAGAAAGGATTTTTTGCAACGGAACCACTTTTTTAGCATTTTTGATCGGCCTGGTAACCTGAATGAATTAAGTAAACGGACTATCATTCTGGAATTTGAGCATATAATCGATCAATCCTTTTCCGTTGTGTTTATAGAATCCTGCAAGAGTTTGCTACGGATATTTGTGCAAAGGCATTAGGCAGCCCAAAGACAAGAACTACATGATTTTGGTATTACTTAGTTCAAGTTAGGATAATATATTCACAAAAATATATAATTAAATAAATTTAATTGTAATTGTATATCACCCCATATATCAAAGCAGATAAGTGACCGAGCTGTGGGGATTTCACCCCTTCACAGCTCACAAAGCTCAACTTTTTTGACATTTTGATTAGCCTGATCACCTAAGCTGATAAGAATTTCTATTTAAGATTAATATTTTTGCTCTTATTCTCCTTATGTAAATGTTAAAATTTTGAGTTAAAGTAAAGGCCATTTTTAAGCAGGACAGATTTACAAACAAGAAGGAAAAAATAAAAACCTACTGTACTAACTGAGATCACGTTAAGTTATTAATGGATATCCGACCTATTGTTTCTTATGTTACACAACTTAAAGGTAGTATCTGGAATTAAACCATTAAGGAAGATTATTTTGCTATTCCAACTTCTATAAATTATTTATTTGAAGAAAAACGTTCATATGTCGGATTGTTAATCTAAAGACTTCCTGCCAACAGTCTATCAGCAAGACGATTAAAACAATGTAAAACTTACGCAATTCATTGAAAAATCAGGAATATGATCAAAAAGGACGAGTAAATGATCTAAATTACTCTGTTCTTAATGAAGTCAAATACATCAATCAATTGTTTGATATAGTTTTATAATATTAGTACATTTTCCTTGAATATTTTGATTTTTATTCATTACTTATAGATTTACATATTTTTTGAATTTTTTGCAACGGAACCCATTTTTGTCCACAACCTGTAAAAATGTGATTTAAAATTTTGAAGGATAGGGACATAGTGCAAATATTAAAATATAAGACCCTTTGGATGACATGAATGACATGTTCAGGAAAGATCCCATACACTAAAATAAAAGTAAACCAGGAACTCGAAGCTTTTTCGCTAAAGTAAAAAGTAAAGAGACACCTAAAATGACATGAATGACATGTAAATCAAAAAAATATTCTGTCCTGCAACGTTGTAACTTGTTGAAGATGCTGTTGCTATTGTCAGAGTTGGATTAATTGGTATAGGAGCTATAAATTGCTCAAATGCGATAGGATTTTCTTTTACATTCACCGTGGATGAAACATTGTTTGTTGCGGTATTGATTACAGCAACAGTTCCTTTGTTGCTGTTATTCGCCACGCATACATTTGTTCCATCAGTAGCGACTGCAACTCCACCAGAATAGTCTTTTAATGGTATAATGGCTGTAACATTGTTTGTGGATGTGTCAATCACATAGACATTTCTATCAAATCCGTAATATATGCAAATGGTGCTGCACCTGTGGTATTTGCCAGCATTAAAACCATAGCTGTTGAAACTAAGGCTATCGAATACGATTTCTTTTGATTTACCATGTATTTTTCCCCTTTTCCATATACTGTATATCCTCCAAAATTAGAAGATGTTCTATTTAACATAGATATTCATCAATCAGCTTTTTAGTATTATAGCAACGCCAGCTATTGATATCAAATCAACTAGTGGAGTGGTTATAATTATAAAATTTGTTATCTTCCTACTCATCCATTCATTTCTAATCGAAAATATCAGAATTTAGTGAAACCCTAGCATAAGTTGGATAAACATCAATACTCTGAAAAATATTAAATAATCAAATAATTGTCAATGAGTAAGGGTTATTAATATATGTAACTTTTTCGAAAATTTTAACTAAAAAGAAGTATTAAATATACAATTTAATTCTCCCGATTTTACCTTCCCAGGTAGCCAACCATTACTTTGTAAAGAATAATTAATCTGAAAACCCATTGATCTCCAAATATTTTCTTCCCAATAGAAGAAACAAATGAAGAGCCTTATGCTATCGAAAAATCGAAAGGTTTAGATTTGATTAGATTTCTTTTATTTCATTTTATCAGCTTAGGTGATATTGTTAAGCTTTTCCCCACTTGATCTAAAAATGGTTTAATCACAGCTCCTGCAGTAAGTTTTTTGGATTATCAGACGGTAAGTAACCTATACGACTCAAGAAAATGCCTTAAATAGCCCCAAAATCGTTCATTTTTGACTTAGAACCTAGCCAAAAAGTCAATAATGACAGATGTAATACTTTTATGATAGGCTCCAAGTTAATCGCTTTTATGTTAAAACTCTCCTTTTTGCTTCAACTAACACTTTGCAATAGATGTTAACAGTAGTTTGAAATCAGTATTTAATTAGAACTATTGAAAATATTTTAATAGCATTCCTAGGTATTCAAAGTCTTTGATATCTGAACACAAAAAACATATAACTTATTCCAGAGGGCAAGATATCTCTGTTAGAATCATTCTCAAAATCATTTCGTATTCTGATCCTGAAGCCAATTCCTGATAAATCAAGTAGTTGCATGACTTTAAGGACAGCAACCTTTTACATAGTAAGCACATATTTGTTAAGTGATAAATACTGAGCTTTGCCCAAAATTATGAGACAGGCAAACATAAACTGGAGGGGACTATTATGCCTAAGACAGTTATTCAATATCTTCTGAAGCGATTAAAAGATCTGGGCATCAGGGATATTTTCGGCGTGCTAGGAGACTATGCTTTTCCTATCAAAAATGCTATATGTGATGATAGGGAGCTACGCTGGATCGGGGGCTGTAATGAGCTGAATGTCGCCTATGCTGCCGATGGCTATGCTCGTACCAATGGCATGTCAGCATTGTCTACTACCTTGGAGTGGGTGAACTGTCGGCATTATGTGATATAGCAGGCTCTTATGGGGAGCATACTGTGGTATTTCACATTGTCGGAATGCCAAAAACATGCAAGTTCAGGAGAAACATGCCATAGTACATCACGCACTTGGCAACGGAGAGTTCGACTTATTTATGAAGATGGCTAAGCCTAGCGTATGTGCGAAAACGGTGCTAACCCCAGAAAACTGCATTCATGAAGTCGAGCGCGTCATCGTTGCAGCTGTGGAGTATCGCCATCCCGTCTACATTGCCATACCTAAAAACTATGTTAATGAGAATGTCTCATTTTTCCCTGCATTAGTAGAAGTGACGTAAAAAGTGATCCTGAAGTGTTGGAGAAGTGGTTTCGATCATTATAAATGAATTATCAAATTCGAAGAAAGCCGGTATTATGCCCGGCATTTTTGTAGACCGTTTTGGACTCAAGGACTTGACCACAGCAGTGATTAATGCTTCAGGCTTACCTTATGTGACCATGGCAATGGATAAGTCAGTACTCGAAGATACCAATCTTTCTTACCTTGGATTATACAGCGGACATCTTGTGAATCCTGAAATTAGGGATTTCGTGGAATCATGTGACTGTATACTTGCCATAGGCACTATCTTGTCTGATATAAATTTGGGGGTAGTAGGTAAATTCTCGGCAAGACTGGACAAATCCCGCGTAATCAATATCATGCCTTCTGATGTACATCTCGAGCATGCTGATTACCCGAATCTAAAAATGTCAGATGTACTGAATGAGCTCAGCAAAAGGCTTCATAAACGTACTGATATCAGGGGACCTTTAGCTAAGCGTCCCACAATATCCAAGGTAGACGTTGGCGACCTAATAACGGCTGACTATTGATATGCGAGCTACGCGAATTTTTTTAAGCCAGATGATATCATCATAGCAGATTTAGGCACATCCTTTTACGGGTTATTGCCAATATTTTTACCGAAAGAATCTAAGTTCCATAGCCAGACGCTCTGGGGGGCGATAGGTTGGGCTACTCCTGCTTCCTTTTGCGCCTCACTGGCTGCACCGGATAAGCGGGTAATTCTCACAACAGGCGAAGGGGTATACCAGATGACTGCCCAAGAAGTCTGCCAGTTTTACCGCTTTGGTCTAAAGTCTATAATTTTCGTTCTGAATAATAATGGCTACCTGATAGAAAAAAATGCTATCTGAGAAGTTAGATTACTGTTACAACTACATTGCTCAGTGACACTATCATAAATTGCCAGAGATGCTCGGTTGTGGGAGCTGGGTGATTAGAAAGGCCACCACCTGTGATGACTTGGATAAGATCATGACAGAACTGGATAACAATGAAACAGGTGCATATATCGGGATAGTTACACCAGAAATGTCAGCACCCCCGCTTATGGAGGTAATTCATAGAAACTTGTAGACGCTACAAGTGAAATAATTCAGAGAGTTGGCCTCGCAGAAGCACCCTTTTAGATTCGATAGGAATTTTATTTATGAAAGAAAATGAGACGATTGTTGAAAATCTAAACACTCGTTTACCGATGAACCGAAAGCTATCGAATAGTACACTAGCCATGCCTATATGTGCAAAAATTGAAATTACAAGCAACTGGAAGAAATGATCCAGAAGTGAGCCATCGCCAAAATGAGGCATACGGAAGAGCTGATCACATTGATCTTTTTCCTCGAAATGGAACCAATAATCAGCAAACTGAACCGAATAATCATCGATGCCGAAGTGTCAAATATTCATAAGTATGACCATGGAGCCAAAGGGACGACGATTAGATGTTACAACGAAAGAGCCATCTAATGGGGGAGAAGAGTACCACATCGAATGAAATCGAAGTCCAACTCGATCAAATCAAACAGATGGATGTCGGGAACTATCTGGAGGAGGGGATTTACTAAGGGGGTGCTTGATATATCTACGCACTTTTGAGGAGGGGTCATTGGGGGGGTTCACCCATGAAAACTCCTCGATAAAGAGCAAAAATAGATTTATTATCACGTGCATAAATTTTTCTACTAAACTTAAATGCAAAGTTGGGCTACGGAAAACATAGAAAACAAGATCATAAGGGGGTGAGAGAACCTTGGTATATTTCTCTACTTTTTTCCCGTGGTTATAGAATTTCGAGTAATTTATGCGTCAATAATTAGGTTCGCATCTATGATTGATTTTTAAAAATACCATTAATTAATATGTGACTCTAATTAATCTAGCCACATCTTAAACGTTCAATAGAAAACCTAATAACCAATTTAGGACTTACGCAGTTGAACTTGAGAATCAATAGCATCAAACCTTGAGCCATATAAAAGAAAATTTTAAATCACAGTTTTTATGTTGGGTAATAGTGCAAAAAATGATAGTTGAAAGCTGAAATTGAGCATATACATATATTTTACTTGAGAACCTATGTAGCAATGAAACAAGAAAAACATAAACTTTGTCAGCATAATATTAACTTTTCATCCGATTTATGAATTAAAATATTTAAGCAGTATACTATAGTGCAAGTTGAAGATGCGTAATAAGTCGGAGTCCTGGATTCTCATAAACTGCTCTATGGAGATATACATGCCAATTGATCCTACAATTAACTTTGGAAAAGAAAGAGTATTTGTTGATAGGGAACTCTGTATTCAGGCTTTCAGAGAGAACATCCAGAATTCAGGAACTCGAAAATACAATATTTTATTTTACCATGGTATCGCTGGCATCGGAAAAAGCAAATTGCAAGAAGAGTTGAAAAAGATACTGGATGAAGAATATCCCTATATATTTTGGGTTTCTATCGATTTCGACATAAGTACTTTTCGGGACATAAGTACATTTCTAATAACTTTACGAAACAAAATCCAGAAAAAATGTGATGCAGAATTTTACCTTTTTAATGCTTTTCATGCGATATACTGGAAAAAAGCTCATCCCGAAATTCCACTCCAAAAACAAAATTATCCCTTGATTGAGAAAGGGGGATTTTTAGAAAAGATTATAAACGTTCTTGAGAGCTCTGGACAAATTATATTCGCGTGGGAAATCCTAAACAGAGCTTCAGAAAGCTTCAGAAGGTGGCTTCATCTACACAACATTAACATTTCCAAAGTGGAATTATTTGAGCCGAATAGGATCAAAGAATTACTACCAGCTATTTTTGCCGCTGATTTTTCTGAATACTTATATGAAAATTCTTC
>CAWKGG010000067.1:0-46042 GCA_963848985.1 uncultured Methanosarcinaceae archaeon | reverse complement strand
ACTTCAAAAATAACAACAACACAGTTCTTGTGATAAAATCTATGGATCAAGGATACCTCAAAATCCTGTTTTTTACTGAAAAATATATATTGTAATCAAATTCGCTTTTTAGACGGTATCAGGTTTGAAGTTATTTATTTCTCCGTTCAACCGCGTAAATCCTTTCACTTTACTCAAGAGAGATAAAAATATGAAAGACATCTCACACATCAGAGAATTCATCTTTTACCTGGCTACATTATATCTCACTTATCATTTTACAATTCAAAAGACTCAGTGATTTAAATATACTTCACTTTACACTTAAGTGGTCTAGGTATATAATGGGCATAATTAAAACTTCCAGATATTTGTGACCTTACTTTTAAATCCAATATATGGACTCTACAATGAAATTACAAAAATACATTAGTTTATATAGCTAATATCACAATGTATATTGTAAGACGATTACTATAACTAAATCTGCATTAACTATACTGAAATATAAGGAGCTATATATTATGATAAAATCAGATTCGAAAGTATTACCTAAAAATGATAACGTTAATGTAGCAAAGTCAGCTGAACCGATCTTAAAAGCAGACTCTGCAAAAATAGACTCTTCTAGTAAGGCTGTTTAACTACAAAATTAATTACTTTTTTCTTTTGATAACTCTTACTTGATAACTCTTACTTTGTAAAGAATTTTCTCGATGAAAGGAGATATTAAAACATGCACGATTTAGCAGGAAATGGTACAATAATACAGACTGTGAAGACTCAGACGTGGGAACTTTTGAAAGAAGAACAGAAAAAGAAAGTTGCCGTAATGAGAATGGATAAAGCAATAAAATTTTTAGAAATGAAAATATTCGGTGCTGTAGGAATTATCTAAAATAACAGATTTCCATAACTATTCAAGTAACCTTTCGAATGCTACAATTTCTCTTTTTTGGGGAAAGATTGCTCATTAATCAAATTTATCTATTAAATGCTAACGAATTTTATGCGCAACGTCGTCTTCAAAAAAGTCAAAATTAAGGAGTTAATGACTCTATGGCAAAACAAATTCAAACGATGCTCGCTGTTTTGTTGTTAGTGGTTATAGCAACCTTGACAGCTTCGGTAGCAGTGACAGAAGCAGCAGCTATCAAGATGAAAGAATACTATGCTAGTTATAAAAAAAGACAAGAGTAAAAGGATGTAGATTTTCCATACCTTTCCATATTTTAAACTTTATAGATTCTTAGTTATGTCCATGAGGTATTATAGTAGTATTACTATAAACCCCTAAATTTGCCATATTTTATGAATGTTATATAAATGACTCAATAAAATCAGCGGTTTATTGAAATTCTTCTCTATCTACACTTTTAAAGCATTATTTTTAAAATAGCATAATCTTATACACTGTGTTTGTCTTAAAATTCCAAAATTTCCCTGTTCCACATGAAATAAGAAAGGGGTATGGGTCTATGACTCATGGAGCTTATGGGACTCATAGAACACTTGTAACTAATTAACATAAATCTCACTCATAAATATAATTGTCAGAAAAATAACTAATGTATAGTACTCTAAGCAAAACTAAAAACATGAGTAAACTGAATCAGAAACTAAATTTTTCGATACCAAGTCTAACTTAATAAATTTCTAACCAATTTCTCTCTTTTTTACTTTAAATAGCAAAAAATATAATGTGTTTTGCCAAATTGTTTATGTTTTTATACATAGAGCTCAGTGGAATAGCAATATTTCTTCCCGAAAGATTGCTGTCCTGGTTCATGATATCAGGATTACATGCATTTTATACCATTTAGTTGAAGTTGTTACTATTTGGATTGCTTAAAAAAAATATAACTCATGTCACGTTTGGCTAATATATCATGATCTGTAAAAGCGCTATAGTAAAGATTCTTAAATAAATATTTTAGTGTAGTTTTATATCTGAATTTAAATTTTGACCTTGTTACCTGAAATTTGTTGGGTTATCGTCTATAACGAAATAATCCGTATATATTAGTATATAATTTAAATTAATATATAATACTATATTGGAGAGTTGACGTAATGTATCCCATTTATCTGAGGAAAGTTGAGCAGTTTATTTTTATAACAAACCGTCAGAAATCATGAGAAGCTTAATTCCTTTACCGAAAGTATTGACTTGAAAATCGATACCATTTTATGTTCTCCAGAGATTTACGGAATTTTGATGAAATTTCATTGTTTTTTTAAAATTGGTACAAAACCCAGGAAATAATAAAAAGTCTCGTTACCTTTAAGCCTTAAACTGTCCAAAAAGTGAAATTTAGCAACTAAAGTACGATGTATAGATTGACTTCAAAAAAGGAGAACGAACATGATAGTTAGGATCTAACTTACGTTACTGACAGCCTATATTGCTACGGATTATGCAGATCTCAAAAAGGCACAGGCAAAGAAAATTGCCCCTCTATTTAGTGACTTTCTGGGCCAAGCTCTTCAAAGCACTGGTATTGCTTCATTATATTTATTTAAATGATTCAGAGCAAGTCCTTTAAATTCCCAAGAGAATGAATCCTGTGGATTAATTTCAATTGCTTTGTCATATGCTTTTATTGCTTCACTGGATTGATTTAGATCAGCTAGAGCGTTTCCTTTAGATATCCGTATCCGAAATCTGCGTAGAGATTGCGATACTCACTAGGATCAAAAACGTCAGCATAGTGGTTCCTAAAACTGCTATGAAAGTATGCCTTCTACTTGCCGTATCATATCTTGCTTTTTTCATCATTCAATTTCCTGATGTTTGTTAAGATATAGCACATGACGATAATTAGGAGTTTATCAAAATTTTTTATATATATAATATAAAAATTTATAAGATCTTTTGCATATTATTTTTTTAAAGTATGTATAACACTTGCAGCTTTAAGAGTGAATACATAAATCACTACGCTACACGAATCCATGGTAACCATCATTGTTTATATATGACATGAATCACGATTTTTAAAATCGTCTCCACAGCCGACAAAAATCATTAGTCTACACACTCCATGTAAACCACTTTAGCGACAATGTCAAAGCAAAAAAGATGCAAAAACGTTGAGAAATAATATTCGCTTAGAACTATTAACAAAATTTTTATAGTGCTTTGAGTTTTCGCTAATAAGTTTGTTGGCTAGGAATTAAATCTTCATAAGTATTGAATAGAGTAAAATCTGGAATGTAAGTGCTTTGAACAAAAGTAATATGCTTTCTAAATGCCTTTTCCAGTATCTCAGAATCAAAAATATATCAGTTAATAGAAGACTAGATCGTTTTTGGATTTTGATCTTCTCCCTGCTTCCGGGGGCTGTAGCTGTGGCCTCAGTGAGGGTTGGCTAGTGGTCCAGGCTCAAGAAAGTTGTGAACGGATATGAAAATCCGACAGGATTTTCTAATAAAATTTAAATTTAGAAAAACTATCCTTTTTTGGGAGCTATACTAAATGTTCCAAACTGAACCTATAATCTACCTCCAATCCCTTGGAAATCAATGGTTTACACATTTCATGATTCATATAACTAATATGGGGACGACCCAGTTCTTAGTTCCCATAATAGTTATAGCCATTTTTGGTGTTGATTTTAAAAAAGGTTTTCTTCTGTTCCAGCTATTTCTGTGGACAAACATGGCTACTGAAACTCTCAAGATATTAGTTCGATTTCCAAGGCCGGATTTTGTGGACAATAGGGTCATTAACCTAGAATTGGGAATAAAAAATACATCTCCTTTCCGTGGGAATGTGATGAAAAGCATTTTCGCTCTTCCTGACAAAAAGATTCTTAAAGTATTTCGTCTTCAAGAAGCTTGTAAACTTGGTTTTCCTTCAGGCCATGTGTCGCTTACGACCGCATTGTGGGGAGGAATTGCCATTGTTTTCAACAACCGGATAATCAGGATATTGACTCCTTTTGTGATAGGATTAATGGCTTTTTCAAGAGTATACCTAGGGAGACATTTCATTGGAGATGTATTGGGTGGAGCTATTGTAGGATTAATTTCCCTAGTCTTTTTTGCGCAGTTTCTCAAAAGCCCTATAAAACATGATTTTTTCAAAAAAGAGAATTTTGAATTAGTTTTCAGACGCCAAAATTTATTTTTTTACTGTTTTATTTTCATTATTCCTATTATGCTCATAGCATTGTCCCTGGTAAGTTCCAATACTGCAGGATCTTTCTTTGGCATGAATGTTTCACATCTCTTGATTGTACGAGAAGGGATACCTTCTGACACTGGAAGTCCAAAACAGCGGGCTACAAGGGCATTTATAGCACTTCTGATATTTGCTGTGTCCAAAATCATTCTAGATTGTTTGTTTGGAACAGCAGGGATGACTAATTGTCACCAATTCATGTTAGATAGATTTCTTGAAAGCCTTCATTCCTGTATCTACAATCTGGGTTTCCGTAGTTATCTGTACAAAGCTTAATCTTATACCTCAAAAAATGGAAGGAAGGTTATGAGACAATCCAGATAACTCAGCTTCAAAGTCCAGTAGAGAACGTAAAAAAGCAACACTGCAAATTTATTGTAAATTCGAAGTCAAATTTTTGTTTACTGCTTGTAATTTTGTAATTATTCTTCATCATTAATATTTAAATCCATATAAATAGGGTTAAAATGAAAAAAATATCATATGATGACGCATGTAGAGAGCTTATCCACATAAGGGCTTTAGTCATCACTGTGCTGGTGTTTTTAATGCTGGTGATTATCGCAAGCGTGGCTCCAATTGCAGATATTCAAAATTCTGGCAGTAACAATGGATCTAATTTTAATAAATTCGATAAAGCAATAAACGCATATGACAAAGCAACTGAAGTTAACCCGAAGGATTCACTTATTCGGTATGATCATGCATATGCTTATTCTCCCATCAACAAAAAGGGTGCTATAGAAGTCCAGATCCTGAATATCAATGATTTCCACGGCCAGCTTGAGCCGCCCAGAAGCCAGATACCTATAGGGCGCAACAATAAGACAGGTGCTTTTATATATGGCGATGTCGGAGGTGCTGAGTACCTAGCCACCCACATAAAAAGGCTCAAATCTGAGAACCCAAATACATTCGTAGTTTCGGCTGGAGACTCTATAGGTGCTACTCCCCTGCTCTCAGCCTACTTCCACGATGAACCAACAATAAAGGCTCTCAATCTGATGGGATTCGAGTTCTTCAGCGTGGGTAACCACGAGCTGGATAAAGGACTAGATGAGCTTATACGCATTCAAAATGGCGGTTGCCATCCGAAAGGTGGCTGCCTTGGAAACTCATCTTTTGAAGGAGCACACTTCCAGTTTTTAGCTGCCGAACATAGTTAATTAGAGCACAAACGCCACAGTGTTCCCTGCTGACGCTGTCACCTACGTCCAGGGAGTACCAATAGGATTTATTGGAGTTGTCCTGGAAGATACACCTAATGTGGTACTTCCTTCAGCAATGAAGGGACTCAAGTTCCTGAATGAATCCGAGACCATTAACAAATACGTCAGGGAGTTACAGGAAAAGGACGTGAAAACCATAGTGGTGCTCATACATAATGGGGCTATCAGAAAGGGATTGTACAACGAGATCCAGAATAAAATTGGTCCCATCTTCGATGTACTCAACAACACCGATCATGCAGTAGATGTATTCATCACAGCCACACCCATCAAGCCTACAATGCCCTTATTAACGATAGCATAGTGGCACAAGCCGATGCACAGGGTAGCGTACTCACAGACATCGATTTGGTAATCAGCAATGAGACACATGCTGTAATCAAAAAAAGTGCCAGAAACATTATAGTGTCTAGGAATGCTCCTACAGATTCCAGAGTAGCCGAGTTGGTCATGGAATACCAACGTCGGGTTGAATCTACTGCAAACACGGTGATCGGCAACATCACGGGTAATATTACACAGGAATCTATGGTCATGGTGAATCCGCCCTTGGTGATCTCATAGCCGATGCCCAGTTCAATAACACCTCTAACCTAAGTTATGGCGGTGCTGTGGTAGCTTTCGCAAACCCGGAAGGCATTCGTTCTAACCTGATTTGTTTGAATGGTAGTAAACTGCCATGTAATGTCACGTATGGTGAGGCCTTCAGCGTCCAACCCTTTGGGAAGAACCGAGTCACAATGACCTTGAAAGGCACTCAAATAGAAGATTTGCTGGATCAACAGTTCCCTAATACATCTTTTGGCAACAAAGGCGTATTACTACAGGTCTCAAACGGCTTCAGTTATACATGGAACAAAAGTGCCCCCGTTGGCAAGAAGGTCAATATCTCCAGCATAAAGATTAATAGAACTTCTATTGATCCAACAAGCTCTTACAGCGTAACAGTAGACAGCTTCATAGCCGAGGGAAACAATAATTTATCTGTCCTGAAAGCCGGAGTCAATAGAAATGAAAGTTCTCTAGATGATGTAAATGTCACAGCCAATTACTTCAATCATTCTTCCCCGGTGGATCCTGGGGCTCCTGGACACATGGATCGGATTGGTGTGGGGTAATAAGAGCATAGGAGTATTTCTCCACTTTTTAGGAAGGGAAACCTACCAGTATATTTTTTTAGCTGATAACTCCCTTCCTACCATGATGAATCTGTTAGATAATTTTTAGCAGTAATAAATTAACCCATATTTTCAATTTAAAGGTTTTAAGAGCTTTTACCGTGTACCTAACTCTATTGTCGATACAAAAATCTTTGGCTTTTGCAATGCTTCCCCTACAGCAATTTCCAGGTCTGCATGCTTAAACATTCAATTTGGGCCTTTAAACTCTGCTTCTACCTTTTGTCGGTTCAACATCTCTACATATGTTTCAAATCCACAGGCTAGGCAATCAAGAATTGCAGCACTGCTTGTTTTAATGCCTAGCAGGATCGCGACCCCGGCATTTATGAGGTTTGCAGCATCCCTTTTCAGGAAATCGGATCCTTCGCGTTTTTCATCTGCTAACTTTTCCTTTGTCAGGGTAAGGACATCAAGATCATCTTTTTCAACAAAGGCAGTTACGTGTAGTCTAATCCTTTGATTTTTAGGCAGTCTGTGAACCAGAAAGATTATCTTTGCAGTGTATCCGGTCTCGGATTCAGTATCATATCCAGGTGATTGGATTATTTGAGGCTTAAGCATTCTCGCAGGTTTTTTGAAAGGCTGTATATTTTTATTTTTTCTTAAAAGGTAAAAGACTCTCCGTTTGAAGGTGCGTATGAATCCACGCCGATTTCCTCCGAAATCCACTGCGAAAAAACTTCAGTTTTGTCCCCATGCATTACAAAGACTCTGATTGTGTCTCTTTTGCAGAAATCTTTTACAAGCTTTTTGAGCTCACTGTCCCCGCTGTGGGCGGAAAAGTCGTACTGCTCTATTTTGGGCTTGAGTGTCAGGACCTCTTCTTTTGTTTCAATAATCCTATGCTCAAGGGCCCGCCGACCATTTGTACCTTCAACCTGGTAACCGGTAAGTAGGATTTTTGATTTGGGATCTTTATACAGTCGGCTTAGATAATAAAGAGCTGGTCCTCCGTCGAGCATTCCAGCTGTAGTGACAATTACGGAAGGTTCTTTAAGGACCAAATCCTATGTTGACTTTTACGGGAACTGCATGTCTGAAAGCCCTGTCAAGAAGCTCGGGATTTCTCAGATATTCAGGGTATTTTTTAAGTATTTTGTAGACGTCCAGGCCCATCCCGTCTACATAAGCCGTGATCCCGTGTGCGTCAAGGAGCATCAGGACTTCCTGAGTCCGACCTATTGCAAAGGCAGGGATAAGGGCAGTGCCTTCTTTTTCCAGAGTATCTTGGACTGATTCGATAAACTTTTCTTCAGTTTCCTTTCGTGGAATATGGTCTTCCTCGAAATACGTGCTCTCGAGCACAAGCGTATCTGCTTCAGGAAATTCGGCTGCACCAGGTACAAGCCTTGTTTCTTTCAGGCTGAAATCTCCTGTATAAAACAGACTTTCTCCGTGTTCGGATTCCAGGTGGATTCCAGAAGCACCAGGGATATGACCTGCGTTGTAAAAGCAAACACTGTATCCTTTTATTTTTAATGTATTCCCATAATCAATCTTTCGTGTCCTGCGGTTAAGTTGAAGGAGATCTTCAGGATCAAAAGGAGATACACCCGAAAGTGTAGTCTTTGCGAGTTTGAGGGTATCTCTTCCTAAAAGGTTGGTAAACTCTGCAGTCGGTGGGGTCATGTAGACCTCCGGATTCTGGTACATCAAGTTAGGCACTGCCCCACAGTGGTCAAGGTGCCCATGTGAAACAAGAACCGTCTTCGGTTCCATGTCGTTGAGAGGATATTCAGGTATGTCTCCTACTTTTATTCCGTAATCAAGCAGTATTTCCCCATTTACGAGTAAACCAGAACGTCCAACTTCCTTACATCCACCTTTAAAGGCCAGATCCAGAATAAAAACTCCTTAACTTTATATTATAAAACCAATATTCAACATATGTAAGAAATGTAAAATTTGTTTCCTGTTTACCTACTAGTAGTCATTGGGAGTTAGATTGATTTTTAAGCTACTTTCATGTTGAGAAACTAGATGGTATTTTTGTGTACATCTGCTGAGGATGTGACTTTAAGCTGCCTTTATACTATAGAGTTGGACTTATGCCATGCAAATAATTGTGCCTATAAATAAGATATCACATGATTTTTTTGCATTAAATATCGCAAAAATTTTCTTTGAGACAATGGTATCATTAACTATTTGAAATATATATTCTTTTGAATTGGTAAAAGACACTGTTTTGAGTTGATGTAATCTGTGATGATGGCGATCAAGTTTATCTTTTCGTTGGAGTTGAAATAAAATATTATCCTTCAAGAATGGTGTAGGTTATAAACGAAACCAGGAAGAAAAAGAAACATATAAGCAAATGAAAATACTTTTTTTGAGTAATTTCTTAATATCAGAGAGTGACGTGAACCTACTCATTTGTTTCCAGAAAGTTGTGAGATCACAAGTATAATATCACAAGTATGATATAAATGTATGGTATTATCATTTTTCTGCTTTCTTTCGGTCAGTAATCAAAAGCGTCTATTGCATCAAAATAGATATCATCTTACTTATTTTTGGTAGGCTTAATCGTTACCAAAAGCTAAACAATTATTCAAGCAGGATAGGATTAAAATAATCTTAAATTATAAAAACAAAGAATGAATATTAAATCATAGATCCAGTAATATGAATCTTGGACAGGAAAATTAAAGAGATATTGAAGTTAATGTAGACAGAAGATTATTTCAATGAACCTACGATTTCAGCAGATTGTTTATATAGGCTTTAAATATACCCAGCCCAAAACTTGGGTTTATCTAAATCCTCCGACGATTAAGAATATCTTGGGATTAATAATTTGACACAGGAGTGCAGTTAATGGTTAAAATTTCAGTGATTGGTGCAGGAAACGTAGGAGCAACTACGGTCCAGCGACTAGCTGAGCTTGAACTTGGTGAAATTGTCATGGTGGATGTTGTAGATGGATTGCCACAGGGAAAAGCTCTTGACCTAATGCAAGCAGGGGCGATAAAAGGTTATGATACCCAAATATTGGGAAGTAATGATTACTCAAACATTGAAAACTCTGATCTTGTAATAATTACAGCCGGAATTGCCAGAAAGCCTGGAATCAATCGAGATGATTTGATTAAAACAAACTCCAAGATAGTTGCGGATATATCTAAAAATATTGCTAAGTATGCTCCCAAATCTATAGTAATAAATGTTACAAATCCACTTGATATTATGACCTATGTAGCAATGAAATCAACAGGATTTGCGGCAACAAAAGTATTCGGAATGAGTGGGGTTCTGGAAGGTGGACGTTTTGCAAGTTTTATTGCAGAAGAACTCGAATGTTTGAAAAAGGACGTACATGCAATGGTTATAGGGGGCACGGTGATCTTATGATACCTCTCCCAAAATATTCTGCTGTATCGGGAATTCCACTCATCGACCTACTTCCAGGTGATAAGATCTCCAGGCTGGTAGAGAGAACAGTAGATGGTGGAGCCGAGATTGTGGGACTCCTCAGACAGGGAAGTGCTTTTTTATGCTCCCTCTTCAGCTATCGTGTCTATGACTGAATCTGTTATTAAAGACTCAAGTAGAGTGCTTCCAGCTTGTGCTTATCTGGGAAGGGCAATATGGCCAGGAGGGGATTTACTTTGGAGTACCCGTTAAAGTTGGAGCTTCTGGGGGTAACGAAGAAGTTTTGAACTCAAACTAGATCAAAGCCAATGTGAAATTCTCAGAAAATCATCAGAAGCTATTCGAAAGATAATCTCACAGATGGAAGCAATTAATAGATTTACTTGATGCAAAGAAAACATGTGAGATTGAAAAGAAAAGTTATGCACTTTCAGTCCATCAAAAATCAATTGGAGGATGTCTATTTTGATGCAATATTATGATACTTTGATTACTAAATGATTGACAGCCTAAAAACATTACCCATTACCCACAGTTACAGAAAATAAGCCAACCGAAATTTGTTCAATCAATCTTAGTAAAGCTAATTGTTGGTATTGTTCTGCCTAGGATGAATCTTCACTAGAAGTTAATATTAAATTGCATGCGCCCACTCACCTAAAAGGATGTTAGATGCTTCAGGATGCCAGATCAGTTCGTCAAAATTCAGAAATTCAAGATTTTTGTTTTAACAGTTTTTTTAATTTAGGGAAATTCAAACTCGGCTTTCAGATTCCTATCAGATTCCTGGAATATGGTGTTTTATTGTTTAAGCTGCCATGTTTCCAATGGATAGATAAAGCTTGCCACTTAGCCATAGTCTCTCATCAAGATTATTATTTTATTGAGGACTAAGCTTGAGAAATCTGTAAGACCTACCTCCTTTCAGGTGCCTAACAATCTCCAATTATAGAGTTACTTGGATGGAATTTAAGGAATAATTGAACTTGATCTTCTACTACTTCCATAACATGAATTTTATAGCCTTGCTCGGTGCAAATAGTGGTAAATATAGATACTAAATCCTTTTTAATTCACTTATTGTAGAAGATTTCGATAGACCTCTGATTTTCACGAGTAATTTATATCTTATTTATAAACATATGACCAAATTTAAGAATTTATCGAGATTCTCTAATGTTAAAATATTTAAACTCTCCAATGTTCAAATGCTTAGATGTTTATCTAAATTCTCTTTATTTAGTTTAGCTGGCTCTCTAATTAGGATGTATCCCACTAGAGTATACTTATATAAATAAGATTTTAATAACAAGAGAACTTTTAATACAGCATTGTGATCATATCAGGTTGATTATTTTTAAATTATTTCTTTTCAGGTTAACAAGTCAAAGGTAGTGTTATATGCATGAGAGAATCAGTCAGAAAACTTGGGCTCATAGGAGTTGGCCTCTGGGCAATGACCGAAGAAAAAATAGATGAAATGGTAAAGGATTTGATAGATAAGGGATCTATCAAAGAAGAGGGCAAAAAAGTTATTCAGGATGTGTTTGAAGAAAGCAAAAAACAGAAGGTTGATCTCGAAAGAAAAATTTCTGACAAAATTCAGGATGCTATCTCAAAGAAAGACATGTTTACTAGAAAAGATATGCATGGACTTGAATCAAGAATACAAATACTTGAAGACGAGATTCAGAGAATGAAAAACAAAGAAAAAATATTTTTTTAAATGAAAATAATCTATTGTATTGAGTTTCTACTTCCTTTCTATTTCACATTTCTTCAAGTACTATATCATTAAGGTTTGCAGATTTTGTAGATATCTGATTTCATAATCAAGCTCCTCAATTTCTGCTTGCTTGAGGCGCACTTCCAAATATTCAGATGATGCATCAATCAATTCCATGGTATCATTTGAGCCTTCATTTATTTTTTTTCCTTTAGATATATAATTCCCGATAACCCCTGATCTCGCAATTCAGATGATTGAAACTAATTGTGTTAGCAAGTCAGCAAATTTTACAGAAAATTATGCATGATGTATCCAAGATCAATCTGAATTATTTTTATAAAAAAAATCTCAATGTTAAGTTTGTGAAGATCTCTGAAAATAATAAAAATATTATTAATATGAAATTATTGTGTGGTTTTAAAAAATTTTATTGGGAAATAAGTTTTATTCAACAAATATTTTGTTTATAATTAATTTAAAATAAATAAGTATTTAATTGCATATTGGAGTCTAAAGAGGATTTCAATAAACACCTAAATTTTATAAAATGCTTATAACTGCTGTATGGAAAACTCGTTAAAATCTGAGGTTTATCGAAATCCTCTAAAATATATTGTCAATAAAAAAAGTAAATCGTCCTTGAAATAGAATGGATCATGCCTAATTAATGTTGAAAATCGCAAGCATAAGGTTTTATCCACACTTCCCCAAAAATAGGAAATATACTAAGTTTTCAGATTCAATCAATGATTCAAGGACACCATCCTAAATTTTGTTTTGTGAATGTCACGAAGAGATATATTTAAACATGCACGATCCGCAAGGTTCTATTGCTTCATTCATGGAAATCACCGAGCTCAAAGAAGCAGAGGGAATTTTAAAAAAGGCATATGGTGAGTTAGAAAAACTAGTTGAAGAGCGAAAAAAGCAGCTTCAGAAATCTTAAAACTCTTTAAAGGAAAGTAAAAAAAGGTTTACTGAAGCTTAAAAAATATCTCCGCAAGCAGGTGGAAGACGTGGCACAAAATGAGCATGAGATATTGAGTATGGAGGAGCGCCAACAACGGACCGCATTGGAGAGCCGAGCAAGAACTCATCTCGCAAATGAGAGAACGTTTCTCGCTTGGCTTCGGACAGGAATTTCCTTAATCGGCCTTGGCCTGGCAGCAGCCAAGTTTCTAGATGTAGTCATACGCGGTCTGCCCCTGGTACGGGGCATGTCAATCATCATGGTTGTAACGGGAATCTTGATGACAATTGACGGTGCTAGACGATATATTCGCCATTCGAAGCAAATCGAAGCAGGAGAATTCCTGGTCACAACCCAAACCGCTAAGGCCGTAGCTGGGCTGGTAACTCTGCTGGGACTAATGTCAATAGTTTTCATCCTATTGCTTCGCCGGTAGTGTGACCTTCATTTTCCACTCCAATTCTCAACAGGAGCTCTACACCTTTTATCAAGTCGGAAGCGCTAGGTATAGCCCATCCGGATACTTGGTGGTGTCACTGTGGGGTGTCGTGGAATCAAAGGCGAGTGCTTGTGCTGAGGTAGAAATTAAACGAGGTCCATATCTGGCTTGGATCGGAGCAGACAGTGGAAAGGCTCAAGAATATTCTGGAATTCAAGGGAATTACTCTGTTTGCGCTGGTCAACCACAGCCGGAAAAGGTGGGAATGAGCATGCTACCCACCAAACTGCTGATTTTTGGCAGCCCCAATGCAGGGACGCCTCTTATGATAGCTGCTCCCAGTACGGCCATCGACCTACCTTTAAAGATTCTAATTTGGAAAGATGGCAAGGGAAAAGTTTGGGTTTCGTACAACAGGTCTGCCTACATAAAGGAACGACATGGTTTGCCTCAGGAGTTGTTACAAAATATCGCCATCATAGAAACATTAGCTTCAAAGGCAGGGGAATAGGGGGTGAAGCCATTGTTTACTTTGAGGTCTTGAAATCATAAGTGAATCTGAAGTCCCAATTAGAGCCTATTAGATAAGTTTTGTGATTACTTTGAAACTTTTATAAACGGCAATATTACAACCAGAATGGATACTTGACACTATAGACTCATTATAACTTTTACAAAATGCCCTATGAGTTTTCGGATAGGCTTTCTTAAATAGATAATATTGCCGCCAGAGTTATTATTATATACATATAGCGCTACATCTAAATATATATTCATCAACATTAAAATTATAGCTGTTTAAATTAAAGCCATTGTATACAATTTTTGTTTAAATATAATTTAACTTTTTCCTTTTTGGATATTATGATTTGCCTAAAATAAGGCTAATAACAACATTAAATTAAAATAGAATATTTATAAATTTATCAACTTAATTATTATTTCTTACCTCTGATCTCTATATAGATAGTTTTATTTTCATACAGAATTTGCCAGTTATTCTTCTATTTTGTAGATCTATATCCATTAGTGAATCTTTTTTTGATTTATACACAATACTTTTCTTTTTTTCAATTATTTCAATCAAAATACGTTTAAAATTATAACAAATGAAATTATATCAATAATGATCATTAACAGATCCAAGAAACTCGATTTTCAACAGGCATAGTTCCTGTTACTGCTATCGCGTTCTGAACCCTGTAATCGCTGCTTTGTTGCAGTGGACCCAATCACTATGATCAGTGACTGCTCCCACCGGGAAGATTACCAAAATAATGCATAGTAGCATCAAAAAATGATATTTTTATGTGGACAAATGTCAAAAAAGTTGCAAGCTAGTTCAATTATTGCCATGTAATTTGAATTTTATTAAAAATTTGAAAATTATAATAGTACCAGTTTCATTCTGACAGTCTCATATGATGGGGTAGAAGTACCTGAAAACCTTGATTTTGTAGATATTGAAAGTCTAGGATTCCAGCTGGTAGCTCCTCTTCTGGATAAGTTAGATGGATAATTTGAACTTAAAAGGAACAACGGGGCTGAATTCACTATGAGGTTCACAGTAGCAGAAAAAACAAGCATAACTTAATTAGGGCTTAAGCAGTTGAATTGAAAAATCAACTGCATTAAGTCTATAATTGTTTAAAAAAGAGTTTGATTTCAATTC
Organism: uncultured Methanosarcinaceae archaeon; assembly: GCA_963848985.1. GTDB lineage: Archaea > Halobacteriota > Methanosarcinia > Methanosarcinales > Methanosarcinaceae > Methanosarcina. The sequence goes on along the minus strand of CAWKGG010000067.1, from coordinate 31,282 downwards.
TATTGCGTTTGATTTTTTGCGCTATTAAAATGACATAATAAGTACATTCTATCTGATATTGAATAATCGATTTTATTGACACATAATCAATAATCTGGCTCTTCGCTATTTTGTGTGGGTTGAAAATAATTTTTCAGTTGAAAAGTAACTACACTAATAAATTAACATCTATAATGAATGTCATTTCCCTAAATAGCTGTTTCCAAATATCACATCTATTATGCAGCATTTAGAAAATGATTTTAAATTATCCACTTGAAATAGCGAAGAGCCTTATATTTCAGAATCCGATACCTCAAATCACTTCATCTGATATGACTAAGTTAGGTGGTTATTAGATGATTAGTTTCCTTATTTGGCTTACACAACAATTTATAGTTTACTTGCACTCAGCCCATGGCTTATACTTTTCCTTCACAACCATAACAGGAACTTTGGAGTGGCGGAGGAGATTTTCTGTTACGCTACCCAGAAGAAATCTATCTATTCCTGACTTTCCGAGAGTACCCATAATAACAATATCCATTTTATTCTCTTCAGCATACCTGATCAGCTCGTCTGCAGGATTTCCTTCAAGCATGACAGATTCTACATTAACTCCTTTAATATTTCCTAAATCTTTTACATGATCTAAAGCCTGCTGCCCATGTTTTTGAAACGCCTCCTCTATCGATTCCCAATACGGATTCGTACCAACAGCAGAATAGGCACTTCCATCCATAGCAGATAAGTAAGCTTTTGACAATACATGGACTGCATAAACCGTTCCACCACTCAATCTAGCAAATGCTATACCTTTGTCGGCAGCCAACTCGGAGCAGGCCGAACCGTCGGTAGCAATCATTATTTTCTTAAAATCAACAATTCCCATGTAAAACCCTCAATTTCCCCTTACAACAAGGACTGCTTTTTTAGAGTGCCTCACCACATTTTCGGCTACACTTCCGAGTAGGAACCTCTTTATCCCTGTTTTTCCAAGTCGGAAATGTTATGATTGAATAAGCATATACTGATAAATCTCTTTTTTCACCCTGCTGGATACTGTAGTGATAGTGATCTTCATCTGGATCTGCTAGATAATAGCAAACTCTCTTTAACAGAAATTAGACTAATGAGCAATAACAACGGTATCTTCTGGTGAAGATATAAGAAATCTGATCATTTAACTTGAGTAGCATGTATGAAATATTCGATCTCGGTAAAACTTACTAGAAAGTATCGCTTGATAAAATTCTCTTGTATAGCAAGAAACCCATAATGTGTTTGTTGAGTTGGTACATAGTGGAAAAGAGTTGAGTAACAAATTAATGACAAAATTTGCTGTCTTTACGTGTAGGGAAATATATTATGTGCCTGTTTATTCGACAACTGCACATGCAAAGTATAAATGCTCATCCACTTGATATCCATCACTTCGTCCTTGTAAATAACGTCTTTCGATTTCTGTTGGGCTCAAATTCTCCTGGAGATGAAATCCCAAACTTGCGATATCTTCAGCTAACGTTGATGGATTGAAGCCAGTAATCATCGGTTCGCCTATCTTTCTCAAATATTCCAATGATTTTTGCATTTGTGGAGACGATTTCTCAAAGATAAATGCATCGGTATCTAGGTAATCAAAAACAATAGTGCTGTCCGCAGGAGCAATTTCTGTGATGGAATGCAATATTGTGAATACTTCATCTCTGGTCAAGAAGTAAGTGACACCAAGCCAATTAAAGAAGGTTTTAACTTTTGGATCATACGATGATGAGCTAGTTAGTGCTGTTACCAGACTTTCCTTCGTGAAATCTATAGGAATAAAATGTAATTTTGCTGGATGTTCCCATTCCAACTCAGCAAGTCGATGAAGCTTAAATTCTTGTGTAGCAGGATGGTCAACCTCAAACACTTCCAACTTTTTCATCATTTCAGGTTGCCTGAATGCAAAGGTATCCATTCCTGCCCCGAGAATCACATACTGTTTTACCCCTTGCTTGATAGCTTTTTCTAGGGTGTCTTCCGCATACCGCGAACGGCTGAAAAGTTGTGCTGCCCATTTCTGTTCATTAATAATATTATTAATTACTTGCATTAAGGATGATGATGTTGTATGGTCGGAACGCAATTTAGCATGCTCAGTGTCATTTAATTGTTCATTCCACCCACTCAAGTATTGTTCAATTAGTGCTCGTTTGTCCTCCGGTATCAAACGGTAGGCAAGAAAATCATCAAAAATTTTAGGGTTATCATGCATTGCATGATAGGCACGCATGTAGGCTACCAACATTGCAGTAAAGCTAGCTTGGTCCTCTTTCATCAATTTAATAATACACAATTATACTTATTAAATTTTATTACATAAAATACATACTCTTTGATTGATAGCAAAAAAAATATTTTTTGTGAATTACCATATTTTTAAATTATTAGAGAATGAGTTTGATTTGTAAGGTTATATTTAATATATTGAAGTATAAAAGTAGTAGCTTATTCAGTGGTAATGGATATTTCTTGAATCAAAACTGGAATCTAAAATTAAGGCAGAATATGCATGTTAGAGATTATTGAATTTTTAGCCTTAGGATCATTTCTTGGCCTTGCTTCAGGAATATCTCCAGGTCCACTATTAACAATAACTATTTCTGAGACTCTACAACACGGCAAATGGGAAGGAATAAAGGTTGCGATATCTCCTTTGATTACTGACTTGCCAATAGTATTATCTATATTATTTGTTCTGTCATATTTGACTAGCTATAATTTTATTATCGGAATTATTGCGTTTTTCGGTGCATCGTATCTCATATATTCAGGAATAAAATCTGTGAAAATCAAGCAAAAAGCGCTGAATTTAAGTTAAACAAAAAAGCTGGCCTTAAAAGGGGAATTATTGTTAATTTTGTAAATCCACATCCATACATATTCTGGCTTTCGATAGGTGGGTCAATAATTTTCAAGAGTTTCAGTATTCATGTTTGGGCTACAATTTTATTTATTATTGGTTTCTATAGTTTTCTTGTAGGATCAAAGGTAATTGTAGCGTTAATTGTAGAGAACTCAAAATATTTCATTAACAGTAAATACTATTTTTTAATCATTCGCATTTTGGGAATTGCACAGATTATATTTGGGTTAACTTTTATTAAAGTAGGCTTGAATTCGTTAGACATAATTTGATTCCTTATCATAGTGTCACTTTCAGAGTTTTGAGAATCACTGGAATATATAACTAACAAATAGAGGGAAAGGAATAATAAAAAGCTAAAAAGCGGAAGTCAGGTGGTTGTGTCATTCTTAAATCAAGAATCAATGTTCAGACTAAGTCTCGACACTTATTGACATTATAGTCATTAAAAATTAGAGGGGAAAACTAGATTTTAGGGTAAGATGACAACTTTATTATACTTAAAAAAATTGATTTTTATAAGATACTTTCCTCGTTTTTGCTTCAATCTGAAATCTACAGCATTAGGATTTACTAGATTTTTCCTATGCGTTTCGTACCATTTTTTTCATTTATATACATAAGTCGTTGAAAACTTGTATATTCCTATATAATGGAATGATTGAGTTAAGAAAAGCATAGGCAAAAATCGATAGAATTAACAAATTTCAAATAGAACCATATCTTATGGAGATATACTTCTCATGAAATGTAGCTTGAGTGATCCTAAAATAGGTATAGTTTTCTGTATCAATACTTGTGCATTTACTCTATTTCACCCAAAAATTGAGAAAATTTTTATCTAAATATAGAGACAAGTAAACAGTTTTTACTAAAACATATACAACAACTGAAAAATCAAAACGTTGTTTTTATCCCTTAAAGGGGAGAAAACCAATCAAAAATTCTTGTACAATGATTTCTTGACATTAGTGATTTCGCAGCAAAATCAGCATACAGTCAATAAAGCCAATTATCATTATGGTATAATCTTTGTTAGTAGTAGAAAACTCACGAAATCGATCAACACAAGTTGAATAATAAAATGTTCATATAGATAATTAGTTAATCTATATAACATATGTTGAAAGCAATTATTTTCGATGTAGATGGGGTTCTTGTGGACTCCATGCGCTTTCATGCCGATGCATGGGCCAATGTTTTTTCTAAAGTTGGCATTCCTATTACTCGGGATGATATTTATGCGCTTGAAGGCTCAAACGAAAGAGCGATAATTAAAGCAATTTTTCAAAAAGCTGGAAAAGAGCCTGAGCCTTGGCATTTAGAGTATTTGGTTAATACGAAACGCGAAATATTTGAGTTTGATCAGATAAAACCCTTTAAAAGCATTCCAGATTGCATCAAGAAATTGAAACGTTATTTCAAGCTCGCTGCAGTTTCCGGGTCAAGCCGCAGCGTGGTTGAAAAAGTTATGAATAAGTTTTTTTTAGGTTGTTTTGGAGTTATCATCACCGGAGAAGATTTGGAGTGCGGAAAACCTGATCCAGCCCCTTTCCTCAAAGCCCTTGCAAAACTTGATATTGCTAAAAATGAGTGCATTGTAATTGAGAATTCACCTATGGGTATCACTGCCGCTAAAAGAGCTGAAATCTATTGTGTTGCAGTTGCAAGCACACTTGAGCCTGATAAATTGCAACATGCAGATCTTGTGTTCAGAGATCATGCTGCTCTTATTGATTTTTTGGAAAACCTCCTCCTTAAATAAATTGTTAAGTTTTCAGAATTATTTTCTGCATTTAGTCCTAAAAACTACACCTCGCAGAATAGATGTAAAGAGCAGTATGTGATTTTTCTGGATAAACATCAACTCATTATTGGTGGACCACCACATTTTTTGACAAAAAAGATATTTAACTCAGATTTGACAGAATCATACATGTCATAATACACAAATGGGCTTTATGTTCCTATTTTCTTCATATCCGCTTTCTTCAGATGTACACGAAAATGCCATCTATCATCTCAATATTACAGTAGCTTAAAAATTAATCTGACTCTGAATAAACAATTGTGGACAAATAGGTAAATAAATTCTACATCTGTGTACATTTGTGGAAAATAGGTATATAGCTCTATTCTGTTTAGATTTCACTCACCAAAATAAATTTTACATAAAAACTATGTAAAATCGGAAAAGATTCAAGATCCGGAAAATCACAAAACATATAACATGAAACAAGAAGGTTCTAACTATGGCCGAGATAAAAATTGACAGGTCTCTCTCATATATTGAAGGTACACAGCGAGTGTATGATGAAGCTACAACCCTGGAAAACACTAAAGATAAAATAAAAAAGATAGGCGTTACCCGAATTGCAGACATTACAAACTTGGACAGGCTAGGAATTCCTATTTTTTCGGCAATTCGCCCCAGTGCTGCTCAGGGAGCGATCAGTATATATTCAGGCAAGGGTTCGACCGAGCAGAGAGCTCGGATTTCGGCTATAATGGAGAGTTTTGAGCGCTGTCTAGAGAAAAGCCGGGCCTGAATGAAAACATTGCAGAAGGCATTTCCGCCCCAGCTCTAGTCGAATCCTATGCCAAAGCCATAGAAAACTTCAATGTACTGGATCCAAAGACCCTCCTTCTGCCTCAGCCCTATATTCCTCAGTCCCTACTTGAATGGATTGGAGCGTACGATTTAATAAACAAGGAAGAAGTGTTCGTAAGCGCAAATGCGGTTTACCATCCCTACGATGCACCAGGTCAATGTCAGAAACTTTTTCTGAGTAATACCAATGGGTTAGCATCTGGGAACGTAATTGAAGCAGCTATCCTACATGGAATGCTTGAGGTCATAGAAAGAGATGCAATTAGTATAGCTCAGTTTACACGCAACCTTGGAAAAAGAAATACTGTTGACTAAAGAAGATGGTCATCTCTACGAGATTGCAAGAAAGTTCAAAGAAGCGGAAATAGAATTGAAGATCTGGCTTGTTCCCACAGATACTGGAATTCCAACAGTGATTGCAGCAACAGATGATGTAAAGTTGAAAGATCCAGCTCTTCTAGTCATGGGAGCAGGTTCCCACCTAAAACCTGCAACTGCGGTTGTAAGGGCTATAACTGAAGCTGCTCAGTCGCGGGTAGTTCAGATCCAGGGAGCAAGGGAGGATACGGATAGAGAAGGTTTTATCAGAAATAGTTCAGGCGCTTCATCCGATCGTAGCCTACACTTCTGATAAAACCTTCTCTATCCGTATCCTCCCTTGCTCCCTGGATCTGAACTACCCGCGACTGAGCAGCTTCAGTTATAGCCCTTACAACCGCAGTTGCAGGTTTTAAGGTGGGAACCTGCTCCCATGACTAGAAGAGCTGGATCTTTCAACTTTACATCATCTGTTGCTGCAATCACTGTTGGAATTCCAGTATCTGTGGGAACAAGCCAGATCTTCAATTCTATTTCCGCTTCTTTGAACTTTCTTTTATCTTGTAGAGATGACCATCTTCTTTAGTCAACAGTATTTCTTTTCCAAGGTTGCGTGTAAACTGAGCTATACTAATTGCATCTCTTTCTATGACCTCAAGCATTCCATGTAGGATAGCTTCTTCAATTACGTTCCCAGATGCTAACCCATTGGTATTACTCAGAAAAAGTTTCTGACATTGACCTGGTGCATCGTAGGGATGGTAAACCGCATTTGCGCTTACGAACACTTCTTCCTTGTTTATTAAATCGTACGCTCCAATCCATTCAAGTAGGGACTGAGGAATATAGGGCTGAGGCAGAAGGAGGGTCTTTGGATCCAGTACATTGAAGTTTTCTATGGCTTTGGCATAGGATTCGACTAGAGCTGGGGCGGAAATGCCTTCTGCAATGTTTTCATTCAGGCCCGGCTTTTCTGCTAGACAGCGCTCAAAACTCTCCATTATAGCCGAAATCCGAGCTCTCTGCTCGGTCGAACCCTTGCCTGAATATATACTGATCGCTCCCTGAGCAGCACTGGGGCGAATTGCCGAAAAAAATAGGAATTCCTAGCCTGTCCAAGTTTGTAATGTCTGCAATTCGGGTAACGCCTATCTTTTTTATTTATCTTTAGTGTTTTCCAGGGTTGTAGCTTCATCATACACTCGCTGTGTACCTTCAATATATGAGAGAGACCTGTCAATTTTTATCTCGGCCATAGTTAGAACCTTCTTGTTTCATGTTATATGTTTTGTGATTTTCCGGATCTTGAATCTTTTCCGATTTTACATAGTTTTTATGTAAAATTTATTTTGGTGAGTGAAATCTAAACAGAATAGAGCTATATACCTATTTTCCACAAATGTACACAGATGTAGAATTTATTTACCTATTTGTCCACAATTGTTTATTCAGAGTCAGATTAATTTTTAAGCTACTGTAATATTGAGATGATAGATGGCATTTTCGTGTACATCTGAAGAAAGCGGATATGAAGAAAATAGGAACATAAAGCCCATTTGTGTATTATGACATGTATGATTCTGTCAAATCTGAGTTAAATATCTTTTTTGTCAAAAAATGTGGTGGTCCACCAATAATGAGTTGATGTTTATCCAGAAAAATCACATACTGCTCTTTACATCTTATTTTCTGCGAGGTGTAGTTTTTAGGACTAAATGCAGAAAATAATTCTGAAAACTTAACAATTTATTTAAGGAGGAGGTTTTCCAAAAAATCAATAAGAGCAGCATGATCTCTGAACACAAGATCTGCATGTTGCAATTTATCAGGCTCAAGTGTGCTTGCAACTGCAACACAATAGATTTCAGCTCTTTTAGCGGCAGTGATACCCATAGGTGAATTCTCAATTACAATGCACTCATTTTTAGCAATATCAAGTTTTGCAAGGGCTTTGAGGAAAGGGGCTGGATCAGGTTTTCCGCACTCCAAATCTTCTCCGGTGATGATAACTCCAAAACAACCTAAAAAAAACTTATTCATAAACTTTTTCAACCACGCTGCGGCTTGACCCGGAAACTGCAGCGAGCTTGAAATAACGTTTCAATTTCTTGATGCAATCTGGAATGCTTTTAAAGGGTTTTATCTGATCAAACTCAAATATTTCGCGTTTCGTATTAACCAAATACTCTAAATGCCAAGGCTCAGGCTCTTTTCCAGCTTTTTGAAAAATTGCTTTAATTATCGCTCTTTCGTTTGAGCCTTTAAGCGCATAAATATCATCCCGAGTAATAGGAATGCCAACTTTAGAAAAAACATTGGCCCATGCATCGGCATGAAAGCGCATGGAGTCCACAAGAACCCCATCTACATCGAAAATAATTGCTTTCAACATATGTTATATAGATTAACTAATTATCTATATGAACATTTTATTATTCAACTTGTGTTGATCGATTTCGTGAGTTTTCTACTACTAACAAAGATTATACCATAATGATAATTGGCTTTATTGACTGTATGCTGATTTTGCTGCGAAATCACTAATGTCAAGAAATCATTGTACAAGAATTTTTGATTGGTTTTCTCCCCTTTAAGGGATAAAAACAACGTTTTGATTTTTCAGTTGTTGTATATGTTTTAGTAAAAACTGTTTACTTGTCTCTATATTTAGATAAAAATTTTCTCAATTTTTGGGTGAAATAGAGTAAATGCACAAGTATTGATACAGAAAACTATACCTATTTTAGGATCACTCAAGCTACATTTCATGAGAAGTATATCTCCATAAGATATGGTTCTATTTGAAATTTGTTAATCTATCGATTTTTGCCTATGCTTTTCTTAACTCAATCATTCCATTATATAGGAATATACAAGTTTTCAACGACTTATGTATATAAATGAAAAAAATGGTACGAAACGCATAGGAAAAATCTAGTAAATCCTAATGCTGTAGATTTCAGATTGAAGCAAAAACGAGGAAAGTATCTTATAAAAATCAATTTTTTTAAGTATAATAAAGTTGTCATCTTACCCTAAAATCTAGTTTTCCCCTTTAATTTTTAATGACTATAATGTCAATAAGTGTCGAGAAATAGTCTCAATATTGATTCTTGATTTAAGAATGACACAACCACCTGACTTCCGCTTTTTAGCTTTTTATTATTCCTTTCCCTCTATTTGTTAGTTATATATTCCAGTGATTCTCAAAACTCTGAAAGTGACACTATGATAAGGAATCAAATTATGTCTAACTAATTCAAGCCTACTTTAGTAAAAGTTAACCCAAATATAATCTGTGCAATTCCCAAAATGTGAATTATTAAAAAATAGTATTTACTGTTAATGAAATATTTTGAGTTCTCTACAATTAACGCTACAATTACCTTTGATCCTACAAGAAAACTATAGAAACCAATAATAAATAAAATTGTAGCCCAAACATGAATACTGAAACTCTTGAAAATTATTGACCCACCTATCTAAAGCCAGAATATGTATGGATGTGGATTTACAAAATTAACAATAATTCCCCTTTTAAGGCCAGCTTTTTTCGTTTAACTTAAATTCAGCGCTTTTTGCTCGATTTTCACAGATTTTATTCCTGAATATATGAGATACGATGCACCGAATGTAATAATTCCGATAATAAAATTATAGCTAGTCAAATATGACAGAACAAATAATATAGATAGTACTATTGGCAAGTCAATAATTTAAAGGAAATATTGCAACCTTTATTCCTTCCCATTGCCGTGTTGCAGAGTCTCTAGAAATAGTTATTGTTAATAGTGGACCTGGAGATATTCCTGAAGCAAGGCCAAGAAATGATCCTAAGGCTAAAAATTCAATAATCTCTAACATGCATATTCGCCTTAATTTTAAATTCTAGTTTTGATTCAAGAAATATCCATTACCACTGAATAAGCTACTACTTTTATACTTCAATATATTAAATATAACCTTACAAATCAAACTCATTCTCTAATAATTTAAAAATATGGTAATTCACAAAAAATATTTTTTTTGCTATCAATCAAAGAGTATGTATTTTAGGAGGTAAAATTGAATAAGCATAATTGTGTATTATTAAGTTCATGAAAGAGGACCAAGCTAGCTTTACTGCAATGTTGGTAGCCTACATGCGTGCCTATCATGCAATGCATGATAACCCTAAAATTTTTGATGATTTTCTTGCCTACCGTTTGATACCGGAGGACAAACGAGCACTAATTGAACAATACTTGAGTGGGTGGAATGAACAATTAATCGACACTGAGCATGCTAAATTGCGTTCCGACTCATACAACATCATCATCCTTAATGCAAGTAATTAATAATATTATTAATGAACAGAAATGGGCAGCACAACTTTTCAGCCGTTCGCGGTATGCGGAAGACACCCTAGAAAAAGCTATCAAGCAAGGGGTAAAACAGTATGTGATTCTCGGGGCAGGAATGGATACCTTTGCATTCAGGCAACCTGAAATGATGAAAAAGTTGGAAGTGTTTGAGGTTGACCATCCTGCTACACAAGAATTTAAGCTTCATCGACTTGCTGAGTTGGAATGGGAACATCCAGCAAAATTACATTTTATTCCTATAGATTTCACGAAGGAAAGTCTGGTAACAGCACTAACTAGCTCATCATCGTATGATCCAAAAGTTAAAACCTTCTTTAATTGGCTTGGTGTCACTTACTTCTTGACCAGAGATGAAGTATTCACAATATTGCATTCCATCACAGAAATTGCTCCTGCGGACAGCACTATTGTTTTTGATTACCTAGATACCGATGCATTTATCTTTGAGAAATCGTCTCCACAAATGCAAAAATCATTGGAATATTTGAGAAAGATAGGCGAACCGATGATTACTGGCTTCAATCCATCAACGTTAGCTGAAGATATCGCAAGTTTGGGATTTCATCTCCAGGAGAATTTGAGCCCAACAGAAATCGAAAGACGTTATTTACAAGGACGAAGTGATGGATATCAAGTGGATGAGCATTTATACTTTGCATGTGCAGTTGTCGAATAAACAGGCACATAATATATTTCCCTACACGTAAAGACAGCAAATTTTGTCATTAATTTGTTACTCAACTCTTTTCCACTATGTACCAACTCAACAAACACATTATGGGTTTCTTGCTATACAAGAGAATTTTATCAAGCGATACTTTCTAGTAAGTTTTACCGAGATCGATATATTTCATACATGCTACTCAAGTTAAATGATCAGATTTCTTATATCTTCACCAGAAGATACCGTTGTTATTGCTCATTAGTCTAATTTCTTGTAAAGAGAGTTTGCTATTATCTAGCAGATCCAGATGAAGATCACTATCACTACAGTATCCAGCAGGGTGAAAAAAGAGATTTATCAGTATATGCTTATTCAATCATAACATTTCCGTATGTAAGCGGAAATACAAATGCGATCTGAACCTATAAAACATTAAAGACCAGCTGCTATATAAAGAGTCGGCCCCATAAATAATATAGAAAAACGAAAAAGAAAAAAGAGGAGTTAGGTATGAATAGTAGTATTTTCAAGAAGATAATGGTTGCAACCGATGGTTCAGAACTAACAAAAAAAGCAGTTGATTCAGCAATTGAAATTACAAAGTTAAACGAAGCAAAGTTGTATGCTGTACATGTAGTCGCTCCGGGAGATTTTGCGATAACTCAAAATGAGCCCAAAGCTTCGATAACTCAAAATGAGCCCAGAGATGCAGAATGGAAAAAGGAAATTAAAGAGCATCTTACAACACAAGGTAAGGAAGCTACGGCTTATGTCGAGAATGTTGGAAAAGCTGCAAATATTGAGGTAGAATCTGTAATTCTTGAAGGAAACCCTGCGGATGAGATTGTCGATTTTGCAGAAAAAAATGAAATTGATCTTATCGTTATGGGTACACTTGGAAAAACAGGGATAAAGAGGTTCCTACTCGGAAGTGTAGCCGAAAATGTGGTGAGACACTCTAAAAAAGCAGTCCTTGTTGTAAGGGGAAATTGAGGGTTTTACATGGGAATTGTTGATTTTAAGAAAATAATGATTGCTACCGACGGTTCGGCCTGCTCCGAGTTGGCTGCCGACAAAGGTATAGCATTTGCTAGATTGAGTGGTGGAACGGTTTATGCAGTCCATGTATTGTCAAAAGCTTACTTATCTGCTATGGATGGAAGTGCCTATTCTGCTGTTGGTACGAATCCGTATTGGGAATCGATAGAGGAGGCGTTTCAAAAACATGGGCAGCAGGCTTTAGATCATGTAAAAGATTTAGGAAATATTAAAGGAGTTAATGTAGAATCTGTCATGCTTGAAGGAAATCCTGCAGACGAGCTGATCAGGTATGCTGAAGAGAATAAAATGGATATTGTTATTATGGGTACTCTCGGAAAGTCAGGAATAGATAGATTTATTCTGGGTAGCGTAACAGAAAATATTCTCCGCCACTCGAAAGTTCCTGTTATGGTTATGAAGGAAAAGTATAAGCCATGGGCTGAGTGCAAGTAAACTATAAATTGTTGTGTAAGCCAAATAAGGAAACTAATCATCTAATAACCACCTAACTTAGTCATATCAGATGAAGTGATTTGAGGTATCGGATTCTGAAATATAAGGCTCTTCGCTATTTCAAGTGGATAATTTAAAATCATTTTCTAAATGCTGCATAATAGATGTGATATTTGGAAACAGCTATTTAGGGAAATGACATTCATTATAGATGTTAATTTATTAGTGTAGTTACTTTTCAACTGAAAAATTATTTTCAACCCACACAAAATAGCGAAGAGCCAGATTATTGATTATGTGTCAATAAAATCGATTATTCAATATCAGATAGAATGTACTTATTATGTCATTTTAATAGCGCAAAAAATCAAACGCAATAGAATTGAAATCAAACTCTTTTTTAAACAATTATAGACTTAATGCAGTTGATTTTTCAATTCAACTGCTTAAGCCCTAATTAAGTTATGCTTGTTTTTTCTGCTACTGTGAACCTCATAGTGAATTCAGCCCCGTTGTTCCTTTTAAGTTCAAATTATCCATCTAACTTATCCAGAAGAGGAGCTACCAGCTGGAATCCTAGACTTTCAATATCTACAAAATCAAGGTTTTCAGGTACTTCTACCCCATCATATGAGACTGTCAGAATGAAACTGGTACTATTATAATTTTCAAATTTTTAATAAAATTCAAATTACATGGCAATAATTGAACTAGCTTGCAACTTTTTTGACATTTGTCCACATAAAAATATCATTTTTTGATGCTACTATGCATTATTTAGGTAATCTTCCCGGTGGGAGCAGTCACTGATAATAGTAATTGGGTACACTACAACAAAGTATCGATTACAGGATTCAGAACACAATACAGTACAGGAACTATGCCTTTGAAAATAGGCTTTCTTGGATCTTTTTCAGGTTCATAATGATATAATCTTATTTGTTATAATTTTAAACGTATCCGGATTGAAAAACTAGAAAAAAAGAAGATGGTATATATGAATAAAAAATAAATTTAATGATGGCCTAGCTCCACAAAATAGAAGAATAACTAGTAAATTCTGTACAATAACAAGATTATTTATAAGTAAGGCATATATAAATAACAATACTTATTGTTAATTTATGTGAAGTTAGTTTTTTAATTGGATCTTGGCTTAGTTTAGGAGAAGTCCCATATTTAAAAAGGAAAAGTTACATGATAATTAAACAAACTTTGTATAAAATAGCCTTAATTTCAATAGCTATGATTTTAATGTTGGTGAATATCGTAGATGCAGTTCCATATGCATATATTATGAACTCTGGCAGCAATACTATCTAATTTAGAGCCTATTCGAAAAATCATAGGGCATTTTGTAAAAGTTATAATTAGTCTATAATATCGAGTATGCATTCTTGTTGTGATATTGTCGATTATAAAAGTTGCAAAGTAATTCACAAAACTTTTTGGATAAGCTCTAATTGGGGCTTCAGATTAGCTTCTGATTTCAGGACCTCAAAATAAGCAAGGGATTAAATACTATTCCTCTGCCTTTGACGCCAATGTTTCTATGATGACGATATTTTGTAGCAACTCCTGAGGCAAACCGTGTCGCTCCTTTATGTAGTCAGGGCTATTATACGAAACCCAAACTTTCCCCTTGCTATCTTCCCAAATAAGAATCTTCAAAGGCAGGTCGATGGCAATACTGGGAGTAGTCAGCATAAGATATGTGCCCGCCTTCGAAATCCCAAAAATCAGCAATTTGGTGGGAAACATGCTCATTCCCATTTTTTCCGCTTCTCCTGTGGTCGACCAGCGCAAACAGAGTGATTCCCTTAAATTGCAGAATATTCTTGAGCCTTTCCACTGTCTGCTCGACCGAGTGATTGCTCAGCTTGTTGATGAGTCCGTTGTTTGTTGTCGATGCCATGTTTGGTACCTCCTCACTGATTTTGAAATACTTATTCACAGAACATTGTGATCATAGTGTTACCATTTTGCGTTTTCCTGTCATTATGTGCAGCTTTTCCCACGATCCAAGCCAGATATGGACCTCGTTTAATTTCTACCTCAGCACAAGCACTCGCCTTTGATTCCACGACACCCCACAGTGACACCACCAAGTATCCGGATGGGCTATACCTAGCGCTTCCGACTTGATAAAAGGTGTAGAGCTCCTGTTGAGAATTGGAGTGGAAAATGAAGGTCACACTACCGGCGAAGCAATAGGATGAAAACTATTGACATTAGTCCCAGCAGAGTTACCAGCCCAGCTACGGCCTTAGCGGTTTGGGTTGTGACCAGGAATTCTCCTGCTTCGATTTGCTTCGAATGGCGAATATATCGTCTAGCACCGTCAATTGTCATCAAGATTCCCGTTACAACCATGATGATTGACATGCCCCGTACCAGGGGCAGACCGCGTATGACTACATCTAGAAACTTGGCTGCTGCCAGGCCAAGGCCGATTAAGGAAATTCCTGTCCGAAGCCAAGCGAGAAACGTTCTCTCATTTGCGAGATGAGTTCTTGCTCGGCTCTCCAATGCGGTCCGTTGTTGGCGCTCCTCCATACTCAATATCTCATGCTCATTTTGTGCCACGTCTTCCACCTGCTTGCGGAGATATTTTTTAAGCTTCAGTAAACCTTTTTTTACTTTCCTTTAAAGAGTTTTAAGATTTCTGAAGCTGCTTTTTTCGCTCTTCAACTAGTTTTTCTAACTCACCATATGCCTTTTTTAAAATTCCCTCTGCTTCTTTGAGCTCGGTGATTTCCATGAATGAAGCAATAGAACCTTGCGGATCGTGCATGTTTAAATATATCTCTTCGTGACATTCACAAAACAAAATTTAGGATGGTGTCCTTGAATCATTGATTGAATCTGAAAACTTAGTATATTTCCTATTTTTGGGGAAGTGTGGATAAAACCTTATGCTTGCGATTTTCAACATTAATTAGGCATGATCCATTCTATTTCAAGGACGATTTACTTTTTTTATTGACAATATATTTTAGAGGATTTCGATAAACCTCAGATTTTAACGAGTTTTCCATACAGCAGTTATAAGCATTTTATAAAATTTAGGTGTTTATTGAAATCCTCTTTAGACTCCAATATGCAATTAAATACTTATTTATTTTAAATTAATTATAAACAAAATATTTGTTGAATAAAACTTATTTCCCAATAAAATTTTTTAAAACCACACAATAATTTCATATTAATAATATTTTTATTATTTTCAGAGATCTTCACAAACTTAACATTGAGATTTTTTTTATAAAAATAATTCAGATTGATCTTGGATACATCATGCATAATTTTCTGTAAAATTTGCTCACTTGCTCATACAATCAGTTTCAATCATCTGAATTGCGAGATCAGGGGTTATCGGGAATGATATATCTAAAGGAAAAAAAATGAAAGGAAGGCTCAAATGATACCATGGAATTTATTGATGCATCATCTGAATATTTGGAAGTGCGCCTCAAGCAAGCAGTACTTGAGGAGCTTGATTATGAAATGAGATATCTACAAAATCTGCAAACCTTAATGATATAGTACTTGAAGAAATGTGAAATAGAAAGGAAGTAAAAACTCAATACAATAGATTGTTTTCATTTAAAAAATATCTTTTCTTTGTTTTTCATTCTCTGAATCTCGTCTTCAAGTATTTGTATTCTTGATTCAAGTCCATGCATATCTTTTCTAGTAAACATGTCTTTTTTTGAGATAGCATCCTGAATTTTGTCAGAAATTTTTCTTTCGAGATCAACCTTCTGTTTTTTGCTTTCTTCAAACACATCCTGAATAACTTTTTTGCCCTCTTCCTTACTGATAGTTCCCTTATCTACCAGATCCTTTACCATTTCATCTATTTTTTCTTCGGTCATTGCCCAGAGGCCAACTCCTATGAGCCCAAGTTTTCTGACTGAGTCTCTCATGTATAAACACTGCCTTTGACTTATTAACCTGAAAAGAAATAATTTAAAAAATCAACCTGATATGGTCACAATGATGTATTAAAGTTCCTCTTATTATTAAAATTTTATTTATATCAGTATATTCTAGCTGGATACATCCTCATTAGATAGCCATGTCTTAAACTAAATTAAGAGGATTTCGAGAAACATCTATTCATTTGAGCATTGGAGAGTTTAAGCACCTTAACATTAGAGAATTTGATGAAGCCGGAAATTTTGTCATATGTTTATAAATAGATATAAATTACTTGTAAAAGTTGGAGGTAGATCGAAATCTTCTATAATAAGTGAATTAAAAAGGAATGAGTACCTCACTTATTACTGTTTACACTAAGCAAGGCTACAAAATTCATGTTATAGAGCATTAGAAGATCAAGTTCAATTATTCCTGGAATTACATCCAACAAATTCTATAATTAGAGATTGTTAGATACTTTGAAGGAAGTAGTTCTTACAAATTTTCCAAGCTTTATCCTGAACTGAAATAACAATATTTTTATGAGAAGACATATTCAAGTGGCAAATTTTATCTATCCATTGGGAATATTGAAGCTTAAACAATAAAACATTATTCCAGGAATCTCATAGGAAACTGAAAGCTGAGTTTAAATCGCCTAAATTAAAAAAATTGTTCAAACAAAAATCTAGGATTTCTGAATTTCGACAAATTGATCTGCCATCTTGAAGCCTCTCACATTTTTTTTTGTGTAGTGAAAGCATGCAATTTGGTATTAACTTTTATTAAATATTCATTCTAGGCAGAACAATACCAACATCCAGCTTTACTAAGATTCACCGAACAAATATCATTTGGCTTATTTTCTTTAAATATGAGGAATGAAGAATGTTTTTTATCTTTTCATTAGTTAGTAATCAAAGTATATATTGCATCAAAATAGAATCATCCAATTGATTTCTGTAGACTTAATGGTCATAACTTTTCTTTTCAATCTCACATGTTTTCTTTACACCAGGTAAATCTATTCATTTACTTCAAACTGTGAAATTATCTTTCTAATGTGTTCTGATGATTTTCTGAGAATTTCATTTTGGCCTTGATCTAGTTTAAGTTCAAAAATTTCTTCGACTCCAGAAGCCCCAAGCTTCACGGGTACTCCGAAATAAATCCCCTCCAGGCCATATTGCCCTTCCAGATAAGCACAAGCTGGAAGCACTCTCTTTGAGTCTTTAATCACAGCTTCAGCCATAGACACGATAGCTGAAGAGGGTGCATAAAAAGCACTTCCCTGTTTAAGGAGTCCCACAATTTCTGCTCCACCACTTACTGTTCTCTCTACCAGCCTGGAAATCTTATCACCTGGGAGCAAGTCTATGAGTGGAATTCCTGATACAGTAGAATATTTAGGAAGAGGTATCATGAGATCACCATGCCCCCCTATAACCATTGCATGTACATCCTTTTTCGAACACTCGAGTTCTTCTGCAATAAAGCTTGCAAAACGTCCCGCGTCCAGAACGCCACTCATTCCAAATACTTTTGTTGCCTCAAATCCTGTTGACTTCATTGCTACATAAGTCATAATATCAAGGGGATTTGTAACATTTATTACTATAGATTTGGGAGCATACTTAGCAATATTTTTAGATATCTCCATAACTATCTTGGAGTTTGTTTTAATCAAATCTTCCCGACTCATTCCAGGCTTTCTGGCAATTCCAGCTGTAATTATTGCAAGATCAGAGTTTTCAATGTTTGAGTAATCATTACTTCCCAATATTTGGGTATCATAATCTTTTATCGCCCCCGCTTGCATTAGATCAAGGGCTTTTCCCTGTGGCAACCCATCTACAACATCCACCATGACAATTTCACCAAGTTCAAGCTCAGCTAGTCGCTGGACTGTAGTTGCTCCTACGTTTCCTGCACCAATCACGGAAATTTTAGCCATTAACTGCACTCCTGTGTCAAATTATCAATTCCCAAGATATTCTTTAATCGTCGGAAGATTTCGAAAAATCCCAATTTTAGGCTGGATATATATAAAACCTATTAAATAATTTGTTGAAATCGTAAGTTCATTGAAACAATCTTCTGTCTACATTACCTTCAATATTTCTTTAATTTTCCTGTCCAAAATTCATATTACTGGATAACTATTATTTAACATTCATCCTTTGTTATTATAGTTTAAGATTATTTTAATCCTATACTCCTTGAATAAATGTTTAGCTTATGGTAACTATTAAACCTACCAAAAAGAAGTGGAATGAGATCTATTTTGAAACAATAGATGCTTTTGCTTACTGACCGAAAGAGAGCAAAAAAATGATCATACCATACAGTTATATCATATTGCGATCTCACACCTTTTTGAAAACAAATGGGTATGTTCAAGCCATCCTCTGGATATAAAGGGATTATTCATAAAAAGTATTTTCAGTTTCTTATATGCTTCTTTTTCTTTCTGGTTTCCTTTAAAATCTGCAGCACTCTTGAAGGATAATATTTTGTTTCAGCTCCAACGAAAAGATATACTTGATTACCATCATTACAGATTACATCAACTCAAACAGTGTCTTTAAGCAATTCAAAAGCATATATATTTCAAATAGTTAATAATACCATTGTCTCGAAAAAATTTTTGCGATACTTAATACAAAAAAACACGTGATATCTTATTTTATAGATACAAT
The DNA here is from genome assembly GCA_963848985.1 of uncultured Methanosarcinaceae archaeon. Lineage (GTDB taxonomy): Archaea > Halobacteriota > Methanosarcinia > Methanosarcinales > Methanosarcinaceae > Methanosarcina. Next base: position 12,321 of record CAWKGG010000067.1, on the reverse strand, counting down.
GATTTGCATGGCATAAATCCAAAGTATAGTGTAAAGGTAGCTTAAAGTCCCATCTTCAGCAGATGTACACAAAATATCATATATTTTCTCAATATGGCAATAGCTTAAAAATTAATCTAACTTTCAATGACTTAATAGTAGGCAAATAGGCGAACAAATTTTACATTTGTGTACATCTGTTGAATATAGATTTTATAATATAAAGTTAAGGAGTTTTTATTCTGGAGCTGGCCTTTAAAGGTGGATGTAGGGAAGTCGGAAGTTCTGGTTTACTCGTAAATGGGGAAATCCTGCTTGATTATGGAATTAAAGTCTGAGATATAATTGAATATCCTCTCAACGACATTGAACCGAAGACAGTTCTTATTTCACATGGGCACCTTGATCACTTTGGAGCAGTGCCTAACTTGATGTACCAGAATCCTGAGGTCTATATGACCCCACCAACTGCAGAGTTTACCAACCTTCTAGGGAGAGATACCCTCAAGCTCGCAAAGACTACACTTTCGGGTGTATCCCCTTTTGATCCTGAAGATCTCCATCAACTTAGCCGCAGGACACGAAAGATTGATTATGGGGATACATTTAAAACAAATGGGTACAGAGTTTGCTTTTACAGCGCAGGTCATATACCTGGTGCTTCGGAAATCCACCTGGAATCCGAACACGGAGAAAGTCTGTTCTATACAGTAGATTTCAGCCTGAAGGAAACAAGGCTTGTACATGGTGCAGCCAAATTTCCTGAAGCAGACACGCTTGTGCTCGAGAGCACGTATTTCGAGAAAGAACATATTCCACGAAAGGAAACCGAAGAAAGCTTTATAGAATCAGTTCAAAATACTCTGCAGAGAGGAGGAACGGCCCTTATCCCAGCCTTTGCAATAGGTCGGACTCAATAGGTCCTGATGCTCCTCGACGCACACGACATCAGGGCTTATGTGGAAGGCATGGGCCTAGATGTATACAAAATACTTAGAAAATATCCTGAATACCTGAGAAATCCCGAGCTTCTTGACAGGGCTTTCAAACGTGCAGTTCCTGTAAAAGTCCAACAGAGAGATTTAGTCCTTAAAAAGCCTTCAGTTATTGTCACTACAGCTGGGATGTTGGACGGGGGACCAGCTCTTTATTATCTAAGCCGACTTTATAAAGATTCCAAATCAAAAATCCTACTTACCGGCTACCAGGTTGAAGGCACAAATGGACGGGTGGCTCTTGAGCATAGAATTATTGAAACAAAAGGAGATGTCCTTACACTCAAGCCCAAAATAGAGCAGTACGACTTTTCCGCCCACAGTGGAGATAGTGAGCTCAAAAAGCTTGTAAAAAATTTCTGCAAAAAAGATACAAGCAGAGTCTTTGTAATGCATGGGGAAAAAACTGAAATTTTCGCACAGTGGATTTCGGAAGAAATCGGCGTAAACGCATATGCACCTTCAAACGGGGAATCTTTTAACTTTTAAAGAAAGCAGAAAAATATGCAGTCATTTCAAAAATCTGTGAGACTTTTAAGCCTCAAGAAATTCAATTCTCTGGATATGATCCTGAAGCCGAGATCCTTGATACACTTGCAAAGAGTATCCTCCTGGCTGCAAGGACTGCTCAGAAAGCTAAAGGATTAAACGGAATTGTAACTGCCTTTGTTGAAAAAGATGATATTGAAGTTCTTGCTCTGACAATTGAAAAGTTCGCAGATGGAAAGGGCATAGCTTCGATTTCCTGAAAAAGGATGCTGCAAACCTCAGAAATGCCAGGGTTTCGATCCTGATAGGCATTAAAATAAGCAGTGCAGCATGTCTTTATTGCCGAACCTGTGAATTTGAAAGATTTGTAGAGATGTTGAATCGGCAAAGGGTAGAAGCAGAGTTAAAAGGCCCAAATGGTATGTTTAAGCATGCAGACCTGGGAATGGCTGTAGGTTCAACTGTGACAACAGTCAAAGATTTCTGTATCAACAACATCGTGATGTACACGAAGCGATTAAGACCCTTAAATTGGAAAAAAAGGATTAAGTTATTACTTCTAGAAATTGTCTACAGCTTCATCAAGATAGGGAGGGAGTAATCGACTAAAAAATATACTTGTAGCTCTCCCTGCCTAAAGAGTAAATAGTTCCCATGTTCTTATTTTACCACAGTAATGCGATCCCAATGTCCGGGAGCTACCGGAGAGGAATCAGTGAAGTAATTGGCTGTGATATTTATATCATCTAGAGACCCTAAAGTCCTATTGACCCCATCCTTCAGGACAGATAAATTATTGCCTCCATTGCCCATGAAGCTGTCTACTGTTACGCGGTAAAGGCTGATCGGATCGATAGAAGTGCCATTAATCTTTATGCTGGAGATATTGACCTTCTTGCCAACTGGGGCGCTTTTGTTCCAGGTATAGCTGGAGCCTTTTGAGACCTGTAGTAGTACACCTTTATTACCAAAAGATGTGTTTTCGAACTGTTGCTCCAGCAAAGCTTCTATTTGAGTGCCACTTAGGTCATTGTGACTAGGTTGTTTCCAAATGGTTGGACGCTGAAGGCCTCTCCATACGTAACATTACATGGCAGTTTACTACTACTCAAATTCAGGCTAGAGCGAATGCCTTCCGGATTTGTGAAAGCTACCACAGCACCGCCATAATTTGGGTTAGAGGTGTTATAGAGCTGGGCATCGGCTATGAGATCGCAAAGGGCGGATTCGCCTGAATCATTAGGTTCCACTGTAATATTACCTGTGATGTTGCCGATCACTTTGTCTGCAGTAGGTGCAACCAGACATTTGTATTCATTGACCAACTCAACTACTCCGGAATCTTTAGGAATATCTCTGGACACTATAATGTTTCTGGCTCTTTTCTCGATCACAGCATGAGTCTCGCTGCTGATCACTAGATCGATATCTGTGAGTATATTACCCTGTGCATAAGCCTCTGTCACTATGCGGCCGTCAATCAGGGCGTTATAGGCCTGATGGGTGTGAACGGTTATGAATACCTCTACTGCACGATCGGTGTGTTTGACTACATCTAAGATGGAGCCGCTCATATTCAGGCTCTCATTGTACAACCCATCCTGATAGCCTCCATCATGTATGAGTACCACTATGATTTTTACGCCCATACACTGCAGCTTCCTGACATATTTGTTAATGGTCTCAGATTCATTCAGGAACTTGAGTCCTTTCACTCCGGAAGGACATACTGTGGCCGGTGTATCAATCAGAGCCACTCCAATAAATCCTATGGGCACTCCCTGGACATAGGTGACATTGTAAGCAGGGAATACTGTAGCGTTAGTGCTCTCATTGACAATGTTCGCAGCTAGAAACTGGAAGTGTGCTCCTTCAAAAGATGAGTTTCCAAGGCAGCCACCTTTCGGATGGCAACCGCCATTTTGAATGCGTATAAGCTCATCTAGTCCTTTATCCAGCTCGTGGTTACCCACGCTGAAAACTCGAATCCCATCAGATTGAGAGCCTTTATTGTTGGTTCATCGTGGAAGTAGGCTGAGAGCAGGGGAGTAGCACCTATAGAGTCTCCAGCCGAAACTACGAATGTATTTGGGTTCTCAGATTTGAGCCTTTTTATGTGGGTGGCTAGGTACTCAGCACCTCCGACATCGCCATATATAAAAGCACCTGTCTTATTGTTGCGCCCTATAGGTATCTGGCTTCTGGGCGGCTCAAGCTGGCCGTGGAAATCATTGATATTCAGGATCTGGACTTCTATAGCACCCTTTTTGTTGATGGGAGAATAAGCATATGCATGATCATACCGAATAAGTGAATCCTTCGGGTTAACTTCAGTTGCTTTGTCATATGCGTTTATTGCTTTATCGAATTTATTAAAATTAGATCCATTGTTACTGCCAGAATTTTGAATATCTGCAATTGGAGCCACGCTTGCGATAATCACCAGCATTAAAAACACCAGCACAGTGATGACTAAAGCCCTTATGTGGATAAGCTCTCTACATGCGTCATCATATGATATTTTTTTCATTTTAACCCTATTTATATGGATTTAAATATTAATGATGAAGAATAATTACAAAATTACAAGCAGTAAACAAAAATTTGACTTCGAATTTACAATAAATTTGCAGTGTTGCTTTTTTACGTTCTCTACTGGACTTTGAAGCTGAGTTATCTGGATTGCTCATAACCTTCCTTCATTTTTTTGGTATAGATTAAGCTTTGTACAGATAACTACGGAAACCCAGATTGTAGATACAGGAATGAAGGCTTTCAAGAAATCTATTAACATGAATTGGTGACAATTAGTCATCCCTGCTGTTCCAAACAAACAATCTAGAATGATTTTGGACACAGCAAATATCAGAAGTGCTATAAATGCCCTTGTAGCCCGCTGTTTTGGACTTCCAGTGTCAGAAGGTATCCCTTCTCGTACAATCAAGAGATGTGAAACATTCATGCCAAAGAAAGATCCTGCAGTATTGGAACTTACCAGGGACAATGCTATGAGCATAATAGGAATAATGAAAATAAAACAGTAAAAAAATAAATTTTGGCGTCTGAAAACTAATTCAAAATTCTCTTTTTTGAAAAAATCATGTTTTATAGGGCTTTTGAGAAACTGCGCAAAAAAGACTAGGGAAATTAATCCTACAATAGCTCCACCCAATACATCTCCAATGAAATGTCTCCCTAGGTATACTCTTGAAAAAGCCATTAATCCTATCACAAAAGGAGTCAATATCCTGATTATCCGGTTGTTGAAAACAATGGCAATTCCTCCCCACAATGCGGTCGTAAGCGACACATGGCCTGAAGGAAAACCAAGTTTACAAGCTTCTTGAAGACGAAATACTTTAAGAATCTTTTTGTCAGGAAGAGCGAAAATGCTTTTCATCACATTCCCACGGAAAGGAGATGTATTTTTTATTCCCAATTCTAGGTTAATGACCCTATTGTCCACAAAATCCGGCCTTGGAAATCCAACTAATATCTTGAGAGTTTCAGTAGCCATGTTTGTCCACAGAAATAGCTGGAACAGAAGAAAACCTTTTTTAAAATCAACACCAAAAATGGCTATAACTATTATGGGAACTAAGAACTGGGTCGTCCCCATATTAGTTATATGAATCATGAAATGTGTAAACCATTGATTTCCAAGGGATTGGAGGTAGATTATAGGTTCAGTTTGGAACATTTAGTATAGCTCCCAAAAAAGGATAGTTTTTCTAAATTTAAATTTTATTAGAAAATCCTGTCGGATTTTCATATCCGTTCACAACTTTCTTGAGCCTGGACCACTAGCCAACCCTCACTGAGGCCACAGCTACAGCCCCCGGAAGCAGGGAGAAGATCAAAATCCAAAAACGATCTAGTCTTCTATTAACTGATATATTTTTGATTCTGAGATATTGGAAAAGGCATTTAGAAAGCATCTTACTTTTTGTTCAAAGCACTTACATTCCAGATTTTACTCTATTCAATACTTATGAAGATTTAATTCCTAGCCAACAAACTTATTAGCGAAAACTCAAAGCACTATAAAAATTTTGTTAATAGTTCTAAGCGAATATTATTTCTCAACGTTTTTGCATCTTTTTTGCTTTGACATTGTCGCTAAAGTGGTTTACATGGAGTGTGTAGACTAATGATTTTTGTCGGCTGTGGAGACGATTTTAAAAATCGTGATTCATGTCATATATAAACAATGATGGTTACCATGGATTCGTGTAGCGTAGTGATTTATGTATTCACTCTTAAAGCTGCAAGTGTTATACATACTTTAAAAAAATAATATGCAAAAGATCTTATAAATTTTTATATTATATATATAAAAAATTTTGATAAACTCCTAATTATCGTCATGTGCTATATCTTAACAAACATCAGGAAATTGAATGATGAAAAAAGCAAGATATGATACGGCAAGTAGAAGGCATACTTTCATAGCAGTTTTAGGAACCACTATGCTGACGTTTTTGATCCTAGTGAGTATCGCAATCTCTACGCAGGATTTCAGATGCTTGGATCTCTAAAGGAAACGCTCTAGCTGATCTAAATCAATCCAGTGAAGCAATAAAAGCATATGACAAAGCAATTGAAATTAATCCACAGGATTCATTCTCTTGGGAATTTAAAGGACTTGCTCTGAATCATTTAAATAAATATAATGAAGCAATACCAGTGCTTTGAAGAGCTTGGCCCAGAAAGTCACTAAATAGAGGGGCAATTTTCTTTGCCTGTGCCTTTTTGAGATCTGCATAATCCGTAGCAATATAGGCTGTCAGTAACGTAAGTTAGATCCTAACTATCATGTTCGTTCTCCTTTTTTGAAGTCAATCTATACATCGTACTTTAGTTGCTAAATTTCACTTTTTGGACAGTTTAAGGCTTAAAGGTAACGAGACTTTTTATTATTTCCTGGGTTTTGTACCAATTTTAAAAAACAATGAAATTTCATCAAAATTCCGTAAATCTCTGGAGAACATAAAATGGTATCGATTTTCAAGTCAATACTTTCGGTAAAGGAATTAAGCTTCTCATGATTTCTGACGGTTTGTTATAAAAATAAACTGCTCAACTTTCCTCAGATAAATGGGATACATTACGTCAACTCTCCAATATAGTATTATATATTAATTTAAATTATATACTAATATATACGGATTATTTCGTTATAGACGATAACCCAACAAATTTCAGGTAACAAGGTCAAAATTTAAATTCAGATATAAAACTACACTAAAATATTTATTTAAGAATCTTTACTATAGCGCTTTTACAGATCATGATATATTAGCCAAACGTGACATGAGTTATATTTTTTTTAAGCAATCCAAATAGTAACAACTTCAACTAAATGGTATAAAATGCATGTAATCCTGATATCATGAACCAGGACAGCAATCTTTCGGGATGAAATATTGCTATTCCACTGAGCTCTATGTATAAAAACATAAACAATTTGGCAAAACACATTATATTTTTTGCTATTTAAAGTAAAAAAGAGAGAAATTGGTTAGAAATTTATTAAGTTAGACTTGGTATCGAAAAATTTAGTTTCTGATTCAGTTTACTCATGTTTTTAGTTTTGCTTAGAGTACTATACATTAGTTATTTTTCTGACAATTATATTTATGAGTGAGATTTATGTTAATTAGTTACAAGTGTTCTATGAGTCCCATAAGCTCCATGAGTCATAGACCCATACCCCTTTCTTATTTCATGTGGAACAGGGAAATTTTGGAATTTTAAGACAAACACAGTGTATAAGATTATGCTATTTTAAAAATAATGCTTTAAAAGTGTAGATCGAGAAGAATTTCAATAAACCGCTGATTTTATTGAGTCATTTATATAACATTCATAAAATATGGCAAATTTAGGGGTTTATAGTAATACTACTATAATACCTCATGGACATAACTAAGAATCTATAAAGTTTAAAATATGGAAAGGTATGGAAAACTTACATCCTTTTACTCTTGTCTTTTTTTATAACTAGCATAGTATTCTTTCATCTTGATAGCTGCTGCTTCTGTCACTGCTACCGAAGCTGTCAAGGTTGCTATAACCACTAACAACAAAACAGCGAGCATCGTTTGAATTTGTTTTGCCATAGAGTCATTAACTCCTTAATTTTGACTTTTTTGAAGACGACGTTGCGCATAAAATTCGTTAGCATTTAATAGATAAATTTGATTAATGAGCAATCTTTCCCCAAAAAAGAGAAATTGTAGCATTCGAAAGGTTACTTGAATAGTTATGGAAATCTGTTATTTTAGATAATTCCTACAGCACCGAATATTTTCATTTCTAAAAATTTTATTGCTTTATCCATTCTCATTACGGCAACTTTCTTTTTCTGTTCTTCTTTCAAAAGTTCCCACGTCTGAGTCTTCACAGTCTGTATTATTGTACCATTTCCTGCTAAATCGTGCATGTTTTAATATCTCCTTTCATCGAGAAAATTCTTTACAAAGTAAGAGTTATCAAGTAAGAGTTATCAAAAGAAAAAAGTAATTAATTTTGTAGTTAAACAGCCTTACTAGAAGAGTCTATTTTTGCAGAGTCTGCTTTTAAGATCGGTTCAGCTGACTTTGCTACATTAACGTTATCATTTTTAGGTAATACTTTCGAATCTGATTTTATCATAATATATAGCTCCTTATATTTCAGTATAGTTAATGCAGATTTAGTTAAGTAATCGTCTTACAATATACATTGTGATATTAGCTATATAAACTAATGTATTTTTGTAATTTCATTGTAGAGTCCATATATTGGATTTAAAAGTAAGGTCACAAATATCTGGAAGTTTTAATTATGCCCATTATATACCTAGACCACTTAAGTGTAAAGTGAAGTATATTTAAATCACTGAGTCTTTTGAATTGTAAAATGATAAGTGAGATATAATGTAGCCAGGTAAAAGATGAATTCTCTGATGTGTGAGATGTCTTTCATATTTTTATCTCTCTTGAGTAAAGTGAAAGGATTTACGCGGTTGAACGGAGAAATAAATAACTTCAAACCTGATACCGTCTAAAAAGCGAATTTGATTACAATATATATTTTTCAGTAAAAAACAGGATTTTGAGGTATCCTTGATCCATAGATTTTATCACAAGAACTGTGTTGTTGTTATTTTTGAAGTTGTTTCATGCAGAAATAAGCTTAAATTTTATTAATACAAAATTATTGTTTAAGTTTAAAATATTTTATATGGGGATAAGTTTTGCTTAGAAACTATTTTTCATACGAATAATTTAAAATAAGAATGAAAATAATTATAGATCGTAGGGTATCACAGCACTGCAAAATAACATAGTAGATTTTTGTAGAGTATCACAGCACTGCAAAATAACATAGTAGATTTTTGTAGAGTATCACAGCACTGCAAAATAGTATAGTAGATTTGTTTGGAAGATGTTGATATTATTTTGAACTAAATATACCGGTGACGATATTTATTCGAAGTAACTGTATTTGGGTTTACAGTAAACACAACTCTTCCAAGATATACTCCTGACTTTTCCAAATACTCTAACAAATATATTTTCTATAGTTAATGCTATTTTAGTATTTTAACTTGTTTTTCAAAGATGATATAATCAATCACATTTTAACTGTAATTTCAATCTTGATGCTCATGTTTATTCCTATTGATAGGAATCTTTAAATTCTTCGATTTATTAGATAGCATGAGTATAATTAACAAATAAGTAATATTTTATGTGTCAAAACATGTGCATGTCTGTACTGACATTTTCTATAGTAAGTTGTAGTTATTTTTCATCATTAATATTTAAACAAACATCCGGAAGCTGAAAATGAAAAAAGCGACATATGATAAAGCAAATAGAAGATTAGGAATCATTTTGTCGCACTTATAATACTAGTGAATATCGCAGGTGAGGCACAACTGGCAAATATTCAGAACACCGGCATCAACAATATCTCTGATTTAAACAAATCACTTGAAAATGACATAAAAACCCAGGACAAAGCAATTGAAATTAACCCTCAGAATTTCACGGCTTGGAACAATAAAGGAATTGATTTAGAGCCTATCAGGCAGATATGATGAAGCAATAAAAACATATGAAAAAACAATTGAAATTAGCCCACTGGATTCAATAGCCTGGGCCGCTAAAGGAGATGCTCTAAATGATTTAAATAAATCCTATGAAGCGATTAAATCATTTGACAAAGCAATTGAAATTAATCCATTGGATTCAATACCCTGGGAAGGTAAAGGACTTGCTCTTGATAGTTTAAATAAGCATGAAGAAGCAATAAAAGCATATGAAAAAGCAATTGAAATTAACCCGAGATATTCAATCTCCCTGGAAGCTAAAAAAATTTTATCAAATGGATTAAATAAATCAAACTTGTAGTTAAATGTTACTTAATTTTCATTTATTTTCAATCCTTCACGAAATAAATAAAGCAATTTTTTGGCTTGTTGACATAACATATATTTTAATAAAAAATATGCCTTTTTTGCATAATCAGATAACATTGTCCTATAATTTCGAGTTGAGAATTAAAAAACACATAGTTTTCTCCACAAAACTATCATCAGAAAAGAATATCAAAAACACTTTTTCTGGTTCGTTCCAAAATCTGTTGTCTCATATTTTAAGGCAATATGATTCTGTAAAGCCTGCTAAGGATTAGAGTTGTTTTTCCATCTAAGCTTAGAATTATAAAATTGTCCTTCTTCTGTAGACTTTACAGAATTAGGAGCTACGCATTTGATTTACAAAATAAGTACATGAAAATTAATCAAAATTATTAAGATTGATACAGTTAAATATTTATTGTTGTTGTTTTTCAATTCAACCGCATAAACCCTATGAATATAAGAAAAAATGTTCAAAAGAGTAAAGGGGAATCTGTTTTTGAGATTGTAAAGTGGGGGTAGTATTAATTAGGGAAGCAAAAGAGTTTAACTCAGATACCAATAAGAGAACATCATTTATGGTTATATAAACCAATGTTAATAAAGATAAATTTTTGTATTTTTCAGAAGTACTGTGAATAGATACAAATAATGAACAATAGAGCATTAAAATATTTTCATTTCTTATGCTTAATTTTTTAGGTCGAATTAATTCTTTTCCATGAATCATCAAACTTACTTTGAACCCAGTTTTCGCTTAAGTCCACAAAAGTGCCATTTATTTTCTCAATAAGCTTCTTGACATTTGAAACTCGATTATATATATGCATTACAGTATGATTTTTACTTTTACTGGAGTAGAGATCGGTGAAAACTTGAATATCTCTATAAGCGATAGAATAATCTAGTTCATAGAAACATAGACAGAAACCAAGAAATGCTTGAATATTTTTCATCGTTTCTAGTATTACTTACTAAAATCATGCACAAATATGATTTCTAAAAGTCATTAAATTTATGTTTTTCATAAATAATCTTACCTTCTCGCAGGACTCAGTCCCAAAATCAAGTAATTGCATAAAACTAAAAAAATCATTCGATTTTGAAATAATAATTTGATATTAATTATGTTATTTTAGTTCCAGATCTTCATAAATTTAAATTTGAATTTTATTTTTTAAAAAAGCAATTTATACTAATTTCAGATCAAATTCTATATTTTAAAGGTCTAATTATAAATTATGCAAAAACTAAAATGTTTCCAGAAAGTTTTCTCTCTGATAGAAACTGATTTCTTTTTCGGCGAAGTTTATTCTTCTGCAAAAGCCGCATGCAGTTTGCTTTCTTCTTCCTTGGACAGGTTAGTAGCAATGACTTCAAACTTGGATTGTTTCATAGCTTCTACTACCCTATCCTCAACTGCATCGCTAGTCATCAGAAAGAGAGCTGAAGTCCCTTCAGTCACTCTGCTACGGATCGATTTTATGAAACCTTCATCGATTCCCATATGGGTCAATGAACCGACTAGCGCACCTAGCGCTGCCCCCGCGACTAGACCGACCAAAGGAATAAAGAAAAGGATACCAAATAGTAGACCCCAAAAAGCGCCGCTCAGTGCACCTATACGAGTTAATTCACTTGCAATTGACTAAAGTCAATCAACAATCCAGAAAAGAATAAAAAATCTATAATTTGTTGTCGTGCGACCCCCACATAAAAAGTAGGATGTAAAATCAATGGTTCTGCTGACAAAGTTTATTTTTTCTCGTTCAATTAATGCATAGCTTTTTTTATAAAATCTATGTATCAGTGAAAATAATAAAAATAGAAGTTTTGTCAGTAAAAACTATTGGCTCTGAATCCTACTTTTTGCTGTGAAAAAAAAGATAAAAAGCCAGTCAAATTTCACAGATCTTTAGCTACCCTGTCCACACAAATAGGATTTATTTAATCTATTTAAATAGGATTCTTCTATGTACCATGCATCTATCATCAGATTTATTTTATTTAGATAAAGTACTTTTATTGTGCCAAGCTTCTGAATTGCGAGTTAATTTAAATTACTTTGTCATATGCTTCTAGTGCTTCATTGTACTTTTCTGAGCTCAGTAGATGGGCTGCTTTATGAAACCAAGCCTTTGCATTTTTCAGGGGTTAAGATTTCAATTGCTTTGTCATAAGCTGCTAGTGCTTCAATGAACTTGGCTGAGCACAGTAGCTCGTCTCCTTTATGGACCCAATCATTTGAAGATTGCAAAGCATTTGAAGATTCTCCCGCGCTTCAATACCCACTGATAAAAACTCAAGCACAGTGATTTCTAAAGCCATTATGATTGTACGCCTTTGATTTGCTTTATCATATATTGCTTTTTTCATTTTCAGTCTCTTGATATTTATTTATATATTGGTAATGAGAAATAACTAAACAAATACACATGGCTTAATACT
>CAWKGG010000066.1:0-210796 GCA_963848985.1 uncultured Methanosarcinaceae archaeon | reverse complement strand
CAAGTAGAGACGATGCGGCCGCCAATCCGACTGGGGCAAGGGCAACACTCTTGGCGAACTCTCTGCGGCTGACTTTTTTCATGGCGATTCCTCCGACTCTGGCAAACGTTTACCAGTCTAACTCGTGGAGGGCCTTCATGTGCGGGCGAGGACCCTTCGACTCTGCTCAGGGCAGGCCCCCGCTCGATAGCTGGCTGGGAGGCTGGCGGCACACAGGGATCGCGGTCCACTTGATGGCTCAGGGTTTACAAAAGGCACGAGGGACCTATTTCAGGTCGCGCCAATTCGGCCCAAAGGAAAGGTCGGCGACCAGCGGCGCTGAGGTGCAGCTTCCACGAATATTATTGCAATGGCTCCACTAGTCGTAATGGGTTTCGGAACTCTGAAAGGTTTTGCCATTACTACTATAATTGGAGTATTTATTGGTGTAATTGTTGCAAGACCCGTTTACGGTGTGGTTATAAAGGAACTGCTTGAAGAAAAAGGAGAAATTGAAAAAAGAGTAGAAGTAGCTTAGAGGAAATGAAGGTTTAGCTGATTAAGTATTCCGGAAAAATAAAAATGGAAGTCCTTGAAATTGGTGGCAAAAAATGAAAAAAAAGGTGGAATAGATGCAGGATCTCTGGACTTTGAAATATAGGCCAAGTACCCTGAAAGAGTTCCTCGGTAATGAACATGCAATAATCACGCTTTCCGAGTTGGCTGAATCAGGCAATCTCACCCACCTTATATTTTACAGCCCAGAAAATTCCGGAAAAACGACGGCTTCTGTTGCTCTTGCCCGAAAAATATATGGTAGTACATGGGAAAACAATTTTACATACTTCAATGCTTTGGATTTTTTTGACCAGGGAAAACGCTATCTTGTCAGAGATAAGCGTTTTGTGCGTTTTCTGGGGATTGATGAACCTAAGAAAATTTACAAAAGTGTAATAGATATATTTAAGGAAATTATCAATGATTATGCTGGAATGGCTTCTATTGATGCTGATTATAAGTTGATCTACATCGATAGTGCTGAATCCCTTAGTTCAGATGCACAAAACGCACTCCGGCGAATTATGGAAAAATACAGTGCAACATGCAGATTTATCCTGTCCACTACGAAGCCTTCTTTTAAACTCATTTCTCCTCTCCGCTCAAGGTGTCTTCAAATATTTTTCACATATATTTCTGATTCTATTATGAGAATCCATCTTGAGAAAATTGCTTGTGCTGAAGATGTACATCTTTCAGATGGAGCTTTTGATGCAATCCTTTATTTTGCTAAAGGAAACGTTGCAAAAGCTGTCCAAACTCTCCAGCTTGTTTCTCTGCTTCCACAGGGTTCCGAGATTACTGAAGAAATGGTTTACGAAACCATAATGCAATTTGTGGATAAAACTGTAGACGAACTGCTCAATTCAGCTATCGCAGGAAATTTTACAAGAGGGCGCCAACTTATTGACGAGATGATAGTTGAAAAAGGGCTTTTGGGTATTGAAATTCTTGAAGGACTTGCCGAAGCACTTGTATATTCAGGAGAAAATGATGAAAATATTGCTCGTCTTATTGTAAAAATTTCCGAAACAGATGTCCTCCTTAAAGATGCTGCTAATGAAAGAATCCATCTAGAAAAGCTAATTTTAGATTTTTCTTAACTCATTTTATTATGCATGTGAATTTTATGTCGTTTAGTACTCTCAGAGCTGTGTTCGATACCTGTGGATGATTGTGCGCTTAAACGTTGTCTGAAGGTTGTCTTAAGGATTCAGGATAACAATCTAACAACCAGGATTTTGAGGCATATATTACACACAAAAGTCACATTATTTAATATGTAAACTACAATCCGAATCTGAAAAAATCATAAATTTCATACCGCATAAATGAGCTAAATAACTCTTCTTCTTCATGCAGTTCAAATTTAGATCTTACTCTTTTTACTGTGAAATTTTCCATTTTTCCGAATGATTCTATGCATATAAAAAGCTTTTTTGTGGGGCAATACTGTTCTAATTAACCAAGTTTGTTGGATTTGGCTCTAAAAGTATACTATTATTTGTTATAACTCATATAATATAATGGAAATTTCAATAAATCCTATGCATTTGAGCATTGAAGAATTTAAATTTAGTAGTATCTACTTTTACTTATGAAAACTCGTACTGATTTTGCTCTTAAAGACGAATCAAAACGTTTTCATTTAGTTGGAGCCAAACTTGTTGAAATTTATTTCTTAAGTGATTGAAATTTTTTGTATCATTTTTGAATCGATATTTTTTAACAAAACAGTTTTGTAAGGCAGATATGAAGCTAATGTAATAATTATGTTTAAAATTATTTTTTTACAGCACTGGCATGGTCTTTGCGACTTTGAATTTTGGAAACAGGGTATTGATATAATTTCTTTCAGGAAATTTCTTGGTGTTACTGGGTACATCTCAGACAGCACCACAGTCTGATTATTCAGAATAAGGATTATTAATAGCTGCAAAGAAGAATAAATAGAGGGAAAATTGCAAAGCCAACTTTTGGCCTTGTCTTTGAAAATAAAAAAGGGAATGATTCAGGATTCTACTTTTATCCCTTCAGATTCAACATGTAGAAGCAGATAAACCTCGAGAAAATGAAGCAAAAAAAGGATAATCAGCGACTGAATATATCTTAAAAGGTAGAAAGTCACACTTTGGATCTAAACTACACCCCATAAATAAGCAGGGATTACGAGCTGATCAGAAGATTCAAAACAACAACTTCATCACTTCATAATTCGAGTATAGATTTATCAGAAAATAATGAGGTGATTTACAGGGCCAGAGGGTACTCTGAAGCAAAATCAAAAGGTTATTTTGCAACAATTAAAGGAACAGTCAAATAACATCCTCTGTGAATGAGTGAGATATTATGAACAAGAGAACCAGTTCAAAAAAGTTAATTGGAAATTAATTTGCACAGTAACAAATGAGATATTCAAAGCAGGAAAATGTCTTGTCGTTACTACCAAAGAATGAGTATATAGAAGATTTCGACAAATCCTCCAATTTAGTCATGTGCTTATAAATGGTATACAAATGATTTGTGGAAACCAGAGGCTAATCAAAACTTTATGAAAATATTGTTCACCTTTGTTTTCATAATCTCAATTATTTGATGCTATTGGGAATAAAATGAGTATTTTGAGGATAGTATACATTTTTTTAAAATCAGAGAATAATACACGAGAAAGGTAAAGAGTGTCAAAATACAGAATCAGCGAGACAAATTTGGACAGGAATCATGCGAAGAAAAAAAATAAAGGGTAAATCGGAATCCTCTATAATATTTGATTTTAAATTATTCATTTATATCCTGGGAAGCAGTGAACTCCGTTGCTTGCAGTAGGTGCACTACACAAATTTATGTTTACAGAATGCAAAGCCTGAGTGGCGACAGTTTTATATACGATCCTAAGCGTATGTGCTGACAAGCACAAGCTAAAAAGGGGCCGGTAGATCAGGGGAAGATCGCTACCTTGGCATGGTAGAGGCCTCGGGTTCAATTCCCGACCGGTCCACTTACAAATTTATAATAGTCTTTATCAATATTACTTTTTTCAAATTTATTTTTACATTTAGCATTACTTTGTAAAAGCAAGAAATTGCCAGAGACTCTTGCTGGGTGAATTACACTAGAAAACTAAAAAGAGGTACTGTTTTTGACACCTTGAGAAAAAATGTCGCGAATCAGTAGAGGATATACTTTGATATGAGGACTTACGCTCTTTTAACCTATTTAGTTAGCTCAGGCCAGATGATAAAGGGGTTGTATACAAGGTAAAGGGATTGTACACAAGCTTAATCAAGATGAAAGGAAAGAAAGAAAAGATTCTCACAATTACTCATGAGAAAGCTTCCGGAGAATTTAATAAATACAGTAGCAAAGCGTTTCTAATTAAAATGTTAGTCTAGAGAACTCCCATAAGTAAGGCAAGTAATTGGAGCTTCACAAGAAATCATTTTAGGGTAATTGTTGCGGAAGATGCGCATGTTGCTCTTGATGCCAACCCAAACTCGTAGGCAAGACCCTGATTCACAATCTAAGGCTAGTCTCTGTACAATAAATGTAACATTGTCAAATCAAACTGATAATTTCTTTATATTATATATAAGTAAGCCATCCATTCGACATACTTTAATATTTGAAGGAACCTTTGCTGAAAAAGGAATGCACAGGATAAAAAGACGATGGAAAATTTTCGTACTGTGAAAAAAGGAGATTGCCTCCTTATGGACTTCATCGGAAAGTTCGAAGATGGAACTGTATTCGATACTACATCAAAAGAAAAAGCCATTGAAGCAGGGATATATACCCCAGAAAGGGAATATAAGCCTCTCTTTTTTAGGGTTGAAGCAGGTCAGATAATAAGGGGTATTTATAATGGAGTTCTGGGGATGAAAGAAGCTGAGGAAAAAATCCTTCTAATCTCATCTGAAGAGGCCTATGGAGAATATAAGAGATATCTTGTTCAGGATGTCCCCTTTGCAAAGCTTGAACACCAGGTTCCCCCCAAAGTAGGAAAAAAGATCCTAACACCTGGAGGAAGGGAAGTTAAAGTACTTAGTTCCACAGAAACTTCTGCTACTTTGGACTTTAACCATGAGCTCGCAGGCAAAACTCTTATCCTTGAAATAAAAATTTTATCGATTATAAGTTAATTCCTGAACCTACAATATAGAGATAATGAAATATGGGAACGGAAGGAAAGTTGTAGTGATATTACTATAGAGGATTCCGATTTACCCTTTATTTTTTTTCTTCGCATGATTCCTGTCCAAATTTGTCTCGCTGATTCTGTATTTTGACACTCTTTACCTTTCTCGTGTATTATTCTCTGATTTTAAAAAAATGTATACTATCCTCAAAATACTCATTTTATTCCCAATAGCATCAAATAATTGAGATTATGAAAACAAAGGTGAACAATATTTTCATAAAGTTTTGATTAGCCTCTGGTTTCCACAAATCATTTGTATACCATTTATAAGCACATGACTAAATTGGAGGATTTGTCGAAATCTTCTATATACTCATTCTTTGGTAGTAACGACAAGACATTTTCCTGCTTTGAATATCTCATTTGTTACTGTGCAAATTAATTTCCAATTAACTTTTTTGAACTGGTTCTCTTGTTCATAATATCTCACTCATTCACAGAGGATATTATTTGGCTGTGTTAAATAAAACCTTGATATTTCATTGAAAAAACAATATACTATTTTTGATATCCACGGTGATTTGCATGCCATAGTTTTATTTCTATAGTACAAAGGTAGAGTTAAATGGAAGTCCGTTAGACAATAACGGTTATCTGGGAAGTTTATATCCCGCCGCAAGCTGAGGAGCATTCTCCTGAAATAAACTTTTAGATCTGTGAAGTTTCAAACATCCAAGCAAAAGATATAAGTAGTAATTCGAGTATTAAAAGTGTTGTTGGATAAGGTTGCCTCTTCAAAAAAAGCCTTTCAACGCCGATATTTCCAAAAAACTGGGAAATGGGCCCGTAGCTTAGCCTGGTGGAGCGCACGGCTGATAACCGTGAGGTCCTGCGTTCAAATCGCAGCGGGCCCACCATATTTTCTTTGAACTCTCATTTTTCCTCTCAATTGTATTTTGGCAATCTCAAATTTAAACAGGAAAGAATTTCTCAGATAATATATTCATGAGAATTCCAATTTACCGTTGATTTTTCATTTGCGTGATTCCTGTCCAAATTTGTCTCGCGAATCTATGTATTTGACAAGATTCTTTTCCTGGTTCATTATTCTTTGATTTTAAAGATGGCTTCCATTATCCTCAAAATACTCATTTTATTTTCAATGTCATCAATAGATAGAGATTATAACAAAAAGCTGTACGCAACATCTTTGAATTCACCCTCTAGCTATCTAGTATCTATTTTAATCAATTATCACGATAAATGTAATTTTGAGTAATATCTATATGTGTTAACTTATTCTAGAATTTGTATAAATGTCCCCTTTGAATGAAGGTTTACAAGAAACACTGAACTCCAGCATGAAATTACCCCGGAAAATAAAAAAGTTCATGTTGGTTAAGAAAATCCCATTTCCAAAAAATGTGATAATTATGGCAAAAAAAGAAACGAAAAATGAAAACTTTGGATTCGAGGATGAACTATGAAAATCTGCAGATATGCTAAGGAACAACATGAATGCTACAGAATGCAAGCACTTTGTTCTCGGGCTAATTTTTCCTCAAATATATTTTAGATTATTTTGAAGAGCTTTACAAGAAACTTGAAAACTACTCGTCGTCAGATCCTGAAGATAGGGATGATTACATAGCTGAAAAAGCATTTTGGGTTCCAAAGGATGCTAGATGGAAAGTTCTAATGGATAACTCAAAAATGGTAGATCTAAGCATCCTTATAGATAATGCTCTGGATTTAATTAAAAAGAAAAATGCTCACTCAATAATTATTGCCAAATAACTACCGTGCCTGCAAGGATTCTATTGGCATAAAGCATGGAGAACTTATGGATCTGATAGATAATCTCAAAATAGGGATACAGAGAATAAAAGTCAGGATGTACTCGTTAGGGTTTATGAATACTTCCTTTGTAAATTCGCAGATGCCGAGGGGAAGCGAGGTGATCAGTTCTTTACCGAACGAAGTATTTTTAAGGGTTCTCGCTGAAATGATTGAGCTCTATAAAGGTAAAGTCTATGACCCATGTATAGGTAGTATGTTCGTACAAAGCGAGCGCTTTATTGAGGAACATGGTGGAAAGAAAGAAAATATCTCCGGTTTTGGCCAGTACTCGAATCATACTACATGGAAACTTTCAAGGCATATAATATTGTTCACATTTTTTTCATCTTTCCACTGTTTACTTCAAAATTACTCATGATAAAAATCTTTTTGTACTTGACAATGGATGTATTTTGCTCATATTATGAAGTGTCGACTTTTGCGGTGGGTACTATAAAACTCATTATTAAGGAAACTGAAGAAAGCACCATCAAAATTTTGACTTCATAAACGAAACATTAATTGGAAATATGCGCTTCTGAAATCCTTTTGCTACTATTATCTTACAAGCATATCTCACAGAAACTTCTTTTAAGAATACATCTGAAGATTATAATACTCAAATATTTTTTGACTTTTAAACCCTGCTTTCTGTCCGACCTTTAATAATATTGCCAAAGTACATACAGCCTTCCATTGAAATGTTTGGCATTTCTGGAGACTCATCTACCATTTTGATCTGAGAGCCCCTGAGAAGTACACAGGGTATCCTCTCTCCAGCTTCACCCATCAGAAGTTCCGCAGCAGAAACAAGGTTATCTGCCACTGCTTTATGTGTAACCATGAGAGGTTTCCCATAGATATCACAAGTTCCCCGTGCATCCTCTACAGGTAAAAATCCTGAGACTCCAAGTGCAATTCCTGTACATCCAAGTCTGAGGGGCTGAGTCCTGCTGTCTCCTATAACCACTCCAAGCCTACAGGAATAACTCTGCTCAAGCCTTTTTCGAATATATTCCGAACTTTTTTGTGGATTATCTGGAAGCAAGACTACACAACCTTCAGGGGCATTGGATGCATCGATTCCTGCATTTGGGGCCAGAACACCTTTTGTAATTGTAAGTACAGCCCCAGGAACGCCCCCTAAAATTTCATCACATTCCTTAATCACAAGTTCCATTTCTCTGGGATCGATTCCGTATTTTTTCCCAAGTAGTTGTGACTCTTCTCCTGGAATAATGCTTGCAAGCTCAATAACTCTCTTTTCCGCTGTGCCAATTGCAGATTCAGCCAGTACGAAAATATCCCCTTCAACTGGAAAAACGCCTGCCTCCTCAAGCGAAAATTCCAAAATTTGTACTATATCATCCCCTTCCTTGATAATAGGGGTCTGAATCCCGAACATCTGAACATAATTCTTTCCTGAATTCATATTTTGATGCCTTTGAATGCTGATAATTAGCTTAGTTTCCTCAACCAAACGAAAGATATAGGAATCAAACCTTAAAATACGGAAGATATTGATAAATGTATCCCGAAGTTCCAGAAAATAAAATAACCTCCACATCCGGCCGTTAAGCATATAATAGAAAAAATGTTTTATACGCATTTTCTATGAGACTCAAGTCGTCTATTCAATATTCCATTTTCGTTTCTGTTTATAGGCCTCACAGTAAAAATTAGTAATTCAAAAACTTAGAAAAATGAATTTATCATCAAGTATATGCATCTCTCAACTAATCACAACTTCAAAGTTGAACGAAAGGAAATTAAACGGAAAAAACGGGAAGAAAAGTACAATCTCCTACTACAATGGAGTAGTATGTCAGGTATGGCGAGTTAAGCAGTAGAGGTAGTATTAATAATCTCGGTTTTAAATGATGGGCTTCTCTCGATACATTATTAAAATAGGCATAACCACATCCAGGTATAATAAAATAGCTCGTGAAAATCAGAGGTTTATCGAATTACTCTACAAATAAGGTTGGGATTTTACTGTCTAAATGAAATTTTGTACGATAATTCATACAAAAAAAAAACCATGTGATACCTTATTTTATAAACCAAATGGTATGGATTACATAGTTACATTTTATGGTACAAAGGGAGCTCAAAATATAAATCCGTTAGTCAATAAGGTTCATGGGGAATTTTCATTCCTTCAGCAAAAACTACAGGGTATTCGACTAAAATAAAACATTAGAGTAATTTGATAAACCTCTGATTTTCACGAGTCATTCATATGTCATTTATCAGCATATGAGGAGATTTAGGGGTTTATCGAAATCCTCATTATATTAAGGAATAGTAGAACAAGCGAAAGCAAAGTTAAACTAATCTGGATTAAAGAAACCTAGTCATAAGAAAATTCATCTTTCCTGAGTTTTGACAAACAGAATGTGCATCCCGAAGGATCCTACATATTTTTGGGAATACTGGACAAAAGTAAGTTAGCTCCAATAAAATAAATTTAGGTTGTATCCATAAGTCCTTGATTAATTCTCAAAAAATAAGTAAACCTCTCGAATTTGAGAAAAATATAGAGAAAGTCTTGAGCTCAAGGTTTTCGATAAACCACAGAAAAGACCGAAATGTATAACAAATTTTTCAAAAAGTGAATCATTCTTTGAAGTGTATTCACTTAATTGGATAGCATGTCTAATTTTCTGCAAAATCATAAATCTTAATAAGTTATTGAGTAGAACAATTCCATATCCTGAGAAACCAATTGCACACAGTGGACAAAAATTTGATTCAGAAGTTACATCAAATTCGTGATATTACACCTTATTGCAATTATCAAAAATAGAGGATGTTTCAGGAGATTCCCTGTTTTTTTGCTGACTCAAGCTTTCTGAGGTCTTCGCATTTTTCTCCATATTTCCTTATCTTCAGGAAATTTATGATTTTTGAGACTCTATATGAGTTCTCCTGTTCTTTTTCGGCTTTTCGAGCCTGATAAACCCTAACCGATCTAAGAAGGTCGATTTTCCTGAATTCGGGCCAGAAAGGAACGCAAAAATATGCTGCACACTCGCTTCCGTTAGCCTGCCAAGAAAGAAAATTAGAAACTCTCTCATCGCCACCTGTACGGATTATCAGGTCCACATTCGGAACTGAGAATCCCGGAGATGGATATAAGTGTTTTGAAATGAGATTTTCATTCACCTCTTCAAGAGAAAGTTCCCCACTGGAAACAGAACTTGCAATATCCCGGACAGCCTGAATAATATCTTGCCGACCTCCATAGGCAATTGCTACGTTCAGATGAAATTTATTACAATGTTCCGTAGCTTTTTCTAGCTTTTCAATTGAATCATTCAGAAAATCAGGTAATTTTGACCTATTACCTATGATACGGACACGAATTTTTTTTTCATACGTTTTTGGATCGGCATAAAGTTTCAAAAATTTTTCGTTGATCAGATTAAATAAGCCGTCCACCTCATCTTCAGGACGCTGGAAATTTTCCGTAGAGAGAGCATAAAGAGTAAGCTGTTTTACCTTTATATCATAACACCAATCAATTACCTTTTCGCTAACTTTTGCCCCCATTGAGTGCCCAAAACTTCGACTTTTGCCCATATTTCCTGCATATCTGCGATTCCCATCCATAATAACGGCTATGTGATGAGGGATTTCGAAATTCTGAATTTTTTTTTCGAGCCTACGTTCGTATCGCTTATAAGATGCACTAAATATGCGGTTTTTCAAGAAGCGAAATCCTGCCCAAAGAGCTCCTTTAGAGTATAAATTAATTTCCAACCTTGTCACAGTGCCTCCCTCAAAATTTAGGCTGAGAACAGTATAATTTGTATCTTTTTATGATATATCTCTTGTGTCTGTCAACTATTATTTATTGAAAGTTGGATTAATTTTTAATTTACTTTCATATTGAGAAAATAGATGGTATTTTTGTGTACATCTGCAAAAAGTGGGTTTAATGACATCGTAAATTGTACTATCACCAAAAGTTCAAATATATTCTATACTACTCCATAAAACCCACTCTAGTGGCTGAAATCAAGTCATTTTTTGTGCCACAAACAACGAGGGCTATAAGATCTTTACTTGCTCAATATTATTTAAATATGCCACAAGAGAGACAATTACGCTCATTCCCATGTATCGAGATGTCATCTGTGGTTAATATCACCTGTAAACCAATATTCGCTTGTATCCACAACATTTATCCTTAAATTCTTCAACTAACTTTGGAATTATTTCAACAATTAAATTGTATCCCGATATTGCAGAGTTTATTAAATTTTTTGTCATCAAATAATTGTATATAATGTTATTCCAGCTTATTAAACAAATGGTCCGATTTTGATATATATCTATTAGTATTCAAAAAGATAGTTATATTTACGAGCTGGATATATATTCTTTTTCGATAATAAGCAATACATATTTATATATAAAATAGATACCATTTTATCATTACCGATATTTTGAGTTATTGGGGGGATATTAAATGAAAGACGGACAAAATATAGGGGTAGCTATCCCAAATAATGTTATAAGCCAAAATCCGACTACATACACAATAAAATTGGATGTTTACGACAGATATGGTAATAAATTAATAGAAGGAGTTCTGCCGGTAAATTCAACCCACGGCCTGGCAATGATCACTATAACATATAGAGATCCTTGAAAATTATACTAAAATATAAAAATAAGTATGGATGATTTTAATCCCATACAATTTTTTAATAAAATGCAAATGACTCCGCACCTGCAAGACTCACTAGGATTAAAAGAATCAGCAAGTATTTCCCAAAGTTATTATGATGGGATGTATTTTACTTGCATTATCATATATTGCATTTGTTCATATTAGGTTTCATGATGCTTTTTTAGACATTAACGACGGAAAATAACTAAACAAATGTACAAGAATTAATACATCACTCTTTAAATAAAATTTACCTACTTATAAATTATATTTTTAATTTATTAAACAAACTTGGGTATTATTTTTAAAATTTATCTGAACTTTCAAAGCTCCATAAGTGCAATAACATTTTAAATTGAAAAAAGCTATTCATGAAAAAAACTTTTAATCTGAATTAAGATACAACCAAGAAAAGCTGCATTGTAAGGTTAAACATAACTATCTAAAAAAATGATTGATAGAGAATACAATCAAAGTCCTTTGTCCTGCAATAAACAATATAGACGTTGAATCGATATCTGACGATGTAGATCAATTATTAATCTTACAAATGTCACTATTGACGACTTGGATAGATCTTGGTCAACTACGAAAGCGTTTGAAGCTGTATAAAATGTTTTCTTTAATCTGTGGAGGGTATCCTTAAGGAAGACTAAAACAATTGCTACAGTTGTGTAGATTAAGTTGATTCTGACTGGCATTGAAAAGATTACCTATGCTATAATCCCTGGGATCTGAATTATGGAATTTTAGTATCAATTTTTTTTAGTTAATACTATTTAGAATATATACAAAAGATATATCTTAAATCAGATCTATTTATAATTTAAAGTTTTTCCAGTATCTTCGAATAGATCTTCTATGGGCTGCAGGCATATCCTCCTGCAGTTCACAAGATCAACTTTCTGAGATATCAGATCCACTCGATCATTTAAATTAATAACAAAATTAAGTAATTGATGACTTTCGACGATGATGTGGTTGTTTTTTGCATGCTTGATAACAAAATCAAGGTAAAGCAAGCAGTACATCTTATGGGTAGAGGCATGGTTAGCGGTATATTTTGGGGTATATTGCTCGAAATGTTTGCTCTGTTTATCTCCATCTACATTAGAATTTTCGTAAAATTATAAGGTACATTATTTTCTTGTAAACTTTGGTGAAGGATAAAATCCTGTTAATCCAGTAGGGGAAAGTTTTTTCGTCATCAAAAAATTCATTTTTTCCCGACAAGATGTGATTCTCCTACTTCCCCCATATTTTAAAAATTTTGTTGCATTGAACATTATTGACCTTTGAGGAAACCTGCAACTTATAATGAAGCTTTTTTGAGTTTATATCGGAATTCAAACGAAAAATTCTGTATTCTAAATGACTATTTTGCAGTCAAAATATGATTGTTTTGATGTTTTTTTTGATAAATTTTATAAATCTAACAATTAAATATGGTATAAAACTATACTGATATATTCATAAATATAAGATTTCATTCGAAAAGTTTACTTTTCAGAAGGAAATAATACCATTCGTATTTGTGTAATTCTCGTTGGCATTAAACTATAAATCCACATCAAGAGGCCAAATATGAGAAAAAAGAGATATGGGAAAGCAAGTAAAGGGTATATAATCATAATGGTTTTTGAAATTATTTTGCTGGCGCTTTTAATTCTAGTGAGTTTCACAGACGCGACGCTATTTGCAGAAATTTCAAATTCAACCAACAACAATGTCTTTAATTCAAACAACTCTAATGAAGCCATAAAAGCATATGACAAAGCAATTGAAATTAATCCACAGGATTCAAATGCTTGGGTCTATAAAGGAAACGTCCTTTCTGATCTAAATAAATTCGATGAAGCCATAATAGCATATAACAAAGCAATTGAAATTAATCCACAGAGTTCAGAAGCTTGGAATAATAAAGGAAAAGCTCTAAATAAATTAGATGCAACCGACAAAGCAATAAAAGCATATGACAAAGCAATTGAAATTAATTCGCAGGATTCAATAGCTTGGTACAATAAAGGAAATGCTCTGACTAAATTAAATGAAACAGATGAAGCCATAAAAGCATATGACAAAGCAATTGAAATTAATCCACAGGATTCAATAGCTTGGTACAATAAAGGAATTGCTCTATCTAAATTAAATAAATATTACGAAGCAATTAATGCCTACGACAAAGCAATTGAAATTGATCCGCATAATGAGTTTGCTTGGAACAATAAAGGATTTGCTCTATATGAATTAAATAGATCTGATGAAGCGATAAAAGCATATGATAAAGCGATTGAAATTAACCCACATAATTCCGATGCTTGGAAAGGAAAAGGACTTGCTCTATATAATTTGAATAAATCCAATGAAACAATAAAGCCAGCATATAAAACTACTGAGTCAGTAAGCACAAATACAAAAGCCAAAAATGAAATTACTGAGTCAGTAAGCGTACATATGAACCCAAATTGGGGATCAAAGGATAAACAGCATTATTTGAATGGATACAGTCAAGGATATATGATTGGAGTTATAAATGGATACGATCGTGGATATGATCTCGGAATTAAAGGCGTGAAATACACTGGAACAGGCCACATAAATTTTGCACCAAAAAGCACTACTTCCCAAGATATCGGATATGCTGGTGGATATAATACCGGATACGATATGAAGTTCCTTTCAGGGTACAATGCCGGATATAACATTTACAAGCAGCAACATTTGAAATAAATTCACAATAACATTTATGAAAACAAAACTGTAAAAAATCAGCTGCTTAATAATTTTTTTATAGATTTTAGTGAAAACCTATTTCCATGTTTTTAAATAATGGTATTTATAATAAAAAGTTGTAATCATGGCAGGACTTGGATATTTTGTAGCTAATGCCCTAAAAAGCTATTGTTGCAATTCTTGTAACTTCAGTTTATCCGAGCATTATCAAAAAACATAAAAGTAGAATTTTTGATCCCACTAATGGACCATGGCCAATTTCCTTATCAACTAATTTTCTTTGATTATCGTGCAAATATGCTGTATCTTCACTGTTATTCCAAATAAATGAGTGCTTATTCCTATATAATGCATCTGGGGTGTTTGTACAACTCCCACTCCTCAGATTTACCGTGGACTTAGGCTTCAATATGTAATCCGAGAAAATGTAGGTGTGCTTTTCATTTTCGTCTTTGATCTTCCAAACTTTCATATTTAATGCTTAATTTCCATTATTTGTAATTTTAGCATATTCTTGATTTGGCGTTTCATGGAAAGTTCCAACATATAATTCAGTGATCAAAGCAGGATTTGAGTCCATTATATACATATTATTATTTCCAGGAAGAGTAATGCTCCTGGAATCGTACTCATAATCAGAATTATTATCATAACAAAATTCAAACAATTTTAAAAACATTTGGGTATCACTCTCTCCTCTTCCTATTTTAGATATATATCATCTGTTTTATCATATCAAATAGAGAAAATAAAACCAATAATATTGCTATGTATTTATGGGCGTAAGCTAAATCCTTTTTAGTGAATCTTTGATTCCTATTTTTTGCCACTTTAATTGTTTGAAAGCAGATTGAATATTAAAGATGAAAGAAAGAAATAGATTCATCTATATGACAATATACAAGCCTTAAAAATAAACCGATTTCCTTATATATTGTCTTTTCTGGTAAAAGAGGTACTGCTGGGCATATCCACAATATGGTCCAAAGTATTCCCGACCCCAATCTCCCATTTTGCTTAGGCTAGAGTAATTCTTAAAAAATTTGTTGTATATGTGATGCTGCTGGATGATCTGCCTGATGTGAGTATCTACCGGAAAGCTTTCCATTTCCTCGAAACCAAATAGAAGAACACAGTCAGCTACTTTTTCCCCTATACCTTGAAGCCTCATAAGGCGATCTCTACTATACTTGTATTCTAGACGAGAAAGGGCATCTAGATCAAGCTCTCCTGAATACACTTCTCGAGCTGCATCTTTAATGCGTGTGGTTCTGAAACCCAGTTTACATTTACTAAGCACAGAAAGGTCAGCATTTGCAAGGGTTTGTGGGTCTGGGAAACTGAAGTATCCTTCTTCGATTTCCTGCCCGAAGAAGTAGCTAAGTAGATTAATCCTTTTCTGGATCATAGGAATGTTTGAAGCTGTAGCAAGCATATAAGAAATCAAGCATTCCCAGGGATCCTGCCTGATCAATCTCAATCCTCTGTATTCCATGATTGCCTTGTTTATCAGAAGGTCCTTATCTATGCTTTTGTATATTGAAAGTAGGTCGTCGCTGAGACGGAAATAATTTACAAAAAATTTAGGAGAAAGTTTTGAATCGACAATCAGTTTTCCATCGTCCTGAGAAATCCTAACAACATGATCTCCCAAAACTCCTGTCCACCCGTCTCCATCTCGTTCCCAGCGAAAAACCTGTCCGCAGTCAAGAGTATAGCTCAGATCAAAAATTTTAGGCTTAAGCCTGAACATCCAGCTCCAGCTCCCTCAAAAAGATCCCCGCCATGAATGTATCCCCAAGTCCTACAGTAGTTACTGGATATTTAGAAAGCAGTGTAGGAAGCATGCAGAGAATATACTCTCCCTTAAATGCACAAGCTCCCTTATAAAAAGCCTGTCCTTTGAAGGCTTTAAGGAAAAGATCAAGTTGTTCTCTCCCAATAGTGCTTTCTCGAAGTTTTGAAGCTTCCTCGTACACAAATTTCCTTCCTTCAAGCCTTCCTGAATTTGCATATACTCCTGCACAACTTACTCCAAACATCAAGGTTTCAATTTTTTGTCTAACCATTTTTTGTAGACTTAAACTTTCGAAATCTATCAATTTTCCTGAAACCTGAAAATTTACAGATCTTTCTGGGATAGATTTCAAATTCGGTTCAGAATTCTGTTTAAATGCGGTCAACACAAATTCTCTTGTGTGGATTATAAGTTTTTTAAGCCTGTACTGCGAAGCCAGCTCAAATGCCGCATTTCCCACAGCTTCTGCCTCCATGTGCAAAAGTTCTTTCTCAGGGACTCCGTGCAAATGACGGAGCATCGCAAGTTCATCTTCGTTCATTCCAATACTATCGCAAATAGATGCAAACTCCAGGAAGACCGAATTTGCGACATCTTTGCTTGTAAAGTGTCCGAACTCAAGGGAAATCCGAAGTTTATAATTTAAGGCCTCCCAGCATCTGATGTTACATAGAGTATTTTCAAGAATCGTTTTGTAGCTGCTGCCATCAGAATAAGTCTCAAGGAGGAGATGAAAACCTGATATAAGTGCACCATCAATTTCGTAAGCATGTCCAAGAGCATATTTCTCAAATGCAGGATTTACAAAGAGCCTGAAGTTTAAATGGTCATAGGTTGCTATAAAACGATTTTCCCTTGGAACTCTGATCTGTGTTCCATATAGGGAAAAAGTATCCCCTTCTAAAAAATCAAACACGAAATGAATAGCATCCTGATCACTGGAAACAATTCCTATATCTCCTTCGGATTCAGCTCCTGAATTGTTCTTTCTCTGCAGGGGAGAGGGGGGGAAATAAATTGATTTTTTTGAAAACAAAGAAAGTTGGATTCTTGAGGGTACAGCGACATTCGGAATCACCCTCGAAGCTCCGAGCTGGGAGAGGGTATTTGCCATTATTCCAGCATTACCACCCATTTTAAGAAGGGATTTTTCAAAATAACGGGTTTTAAGAAACTCAAAAACAGCTTGCTCAAAAATGAGCCACTCACCTCCACATCCATTTTTCATACAATAGGCAAGCCCGGCTACAAAATCCGATTTTGAAAATATTTTCCCAGGAGGTTTGTCTATTTTTTCAAGGATCTCAGTCATTTCGATATTATCCAGTAGTTCCGAAATTTCGGCTCCACTTATCCTATATACGGAGTCTACGTTGACATTGTATCCACAAAGTATTTTCATTTAACCATTCCATTTTAATTTCCACAACATTAATATCTCACATATTAAACAGATTGAAGATTTATGATCTTTTTTGCTTTAATTTTGCAAGCATGGCAGTAAAAGCTCCTGCCGAAATTGTATCCCCTATTCCTACTGTCGCCTTCGGCTTGTCAAAGACCTTGGTAGGAATAATGATAGCATCATGATCTGGACCGTAGAGATATCCGTACTCAGATTCTTCCAGACTGCATAGCTTTCGGCCTACGCAATAAAGTTTGAAGTTTTCCAGATCTTCGATTCCATCACTTGAAATAGGAACATCCAATCCGATCTCTGCCTCCATAAAGTTTCCAATATTTCCCCTGATGGCCTTAGCAGCTGCCAAGATTGAGGAAAATAGAAGAGAGTCTCTATGTTCTTTAAGTGTAAGAGGGTGACCTTTCACCAATATACAGATATAAAATCCAAGGGAATGTACATGTACTCTTTCAAGCGATAGGTCCTTTAAAAGTTGGACAGCCCCCTGGTAAAGAGATGTTATCCCATATTCCTGTTTCATGATAACTGAATAAGAAAGTTCTTCATGGCCAAGCACATTCAAAGCATTTGCGACCTCAACAGTATCGAGGCCTAGGGAATGAACGTGTTTGGCAACAATCTCTGTTAGAATAGCCTTTCTTATCACCCTGTTCTGGATGGATGTGAGTTCTACATGGATACGGAGTTCAGGGTTTAAGGATTTCAGTTTTTCAATAACCTGGACAGAACTTGCAACATAATCTTTATATGTAGTTCCGTCCTCATACTCCTCCTTTATAATTTGATAACCTGAAAGTATTGCTCCATCAATCGGGAAAATGGAATCAAGCTGTTCGTATACTTCTTTGTCAATATCCAGGCGGAGCCATTTGGGCCGAGACGAAACAATCAAGCGATTATCTCTAGGCACATTGAAATCTCTTCCATTACAGCTTACTTTAAGATTTTTGGAGTACTCAAGTATCCAGTTGACTTTTGACCCAATGTTAGGTTTGAAGGCTTCTAGCGGGTGCTTTAAGAAGACTTTACCATTTTCTACCTTTGGGTGAAAGAGATTGTCAGTAGCTACAAAGTATTCTGCTTGCTCTTGAGAAAGCCAGGGAATATATGCCACCACTTTTTTCAGCTCCAAGGAAGAAAGAAGATTTGAAATTATCCCAGCTTGGCCTCCCATTAACGCATAGTCAAAACCCAGATGCTCCTTCAGCCATTCGTGGATATCTGAGTTATGAGTAGGTATTTCGGCAGCTTTCCCTTCTCGCATGGACATGAGCAAGCGTGCCATGAAATCTAGAGGGTCTTTTATTTCCCTAGGATATGTTTCAATCCTTTCAATAATGTCAGTCTCTTTAAAAACTCCGATCAGCCTTGAAAGATCTTCTTCAGTAAGGTGTTTGATAAAGTCGATATTGCTATTATAAGCTACAAACATCCCTTCAAGATAAGGAATTGTTTCTTTCACATTAGAAAAAGCTTCTTTGTGACGCTGTTCCCATTCTTGTACATCCACTTAATAAACCACCTTGAAATATATGTTCTAATCAAAAAATAATGACTATTAATTAGGAGCAATCCTTTTTTTGATTTTTTCGAATTCATTTTGCTTGAGTCGTCTTGATTATATTTGGCATGAAAGTACATGAGGTTATCTTCCAAAAGTACTTCTCCATTCCTTTTTTTCTATAATTATGTTTATTTAATTAATTATTTAGATATGTTCTACAAACGATAGCTGTTCAGTCTTAAAAACTTTCTTTTTTTGAATTTACCCCTATTCTGTATTCTGTTTCATCTTTTTACATCTCACTGTTTGTAATAAAATTCCATATTGTTGTGGCAATTTCCCTTGATAGAGCAATAATTGCCTTTTCATTTGCAATTGATTTCTTCTCCTAGTTAAAAAATTCGCTTAAAATTCTATTTTTTGTTCTTGCTGCTGATAATCTCTATGAAATCCACTTTGCTACTTTCGATCCTTCTTTTGTGACCCCTGCATTGTAAAATTTATCAACTGATTGGTGACATTTTGAAAAACTCAAGGCCATGAGAAAACATATCTACTACAGGAAAACTCTTAAAGTTGCCTATTTCAATAATTAGAGTTGTTAAATAACTTCTCAATACTTGGAAACTACATTAAAATTTCCATTTAATTTTGTGCTTCCCATAAAAATAGTTGAAAATTTACCTTTACAAAGTTTTGGTTTCATCGACAAATGTTTTATAAGATTCAGACATTTATGAATCTGAAGACAGCACTTTAAGATATTTCTGTGTCAAGATTCTATTTTAACAGAATACCTTTATTCGAAAATTTGGAGAAAGATTTTATATTATTCATCGACTGGTTTGCCTAATGAAATTCCTGATAAAAATGATACAATGTCTTTGCCAAAAATATCTGTCAAGACTTCACTATATGAAACATTTAATAAGGAAAACTAGCCTGAACTTCATTTTTTAAATTTGTTCTTTTTCTACAAGTTTGCTGTGAAGCCTAACATAAGACCAAAATTGGGGCAAACCTACTTCCTAAAATAACAATGATTATAATGTTAAAAAATAAAAATTAAGTGTACTTTCATTTATTTGAACCTGGCATCCGAAGAATTTCATATTTATTTTTAGATAACAAGTTTAATTATTATTGTATTGATATTATACAGGCAGTGAATAGTTTATGATCAAGGCTGGAATAATAGGAGCTTCAGGATATACAGGAGGAGAACTCCTGCGTTTGCTAGTGAATCATCCCAATGTTAAGGTAGAGCTGGCAACTTCTAGAAGTCTTGAAGGGAAGCCCATAACAAGCACTCACAGGCATCTTGAAGGTTTTATGGACCTCAAATATGAAAATCCGAATTCTGGAAATATCAGGGAACGTTGTGATGTTGTTTTTTTAGCAGTACCGCATGGATCTGCAATGAGCTATGTCCCTGAGTTGCTTGACGGTAACACAAAGGTCGTTGATCTTAGCGCGGACTACAGACTTGAAACTTCCATCTTTGAAAAAATTTACGAAACTACACACCGTGACCCGAGGACAGCAGTATATGGGCTTGTAGAGCTTCATGCTGAAGCTGCAGAAGAGGATCTCGTGGCAAACCCTGGATGTTTCCCTACAGGAGCAATACTTGCTGCAGCTCCACTAGCTGCAGCAGAACTTATTGATATTGTAGTCTTTGATTCCAAAACAGGGATTTCAGGAGCTGGCGTCTCACCGACAGAGATTTCCCACTATCCGAACCTTGCAGAAAATATCACCGCTTATAAGCTCACAACCCACAGACACAGAGCTGAAATACTTCAGGAACTAAATAGGCTAGACCGAAAACTTTTAAATATCAATTTTACTCCACATGTGATTCCTTCTATTAGGGGCATCTTTACAACTGGTCATTTCTTCACAAATGAGCTTCTCTCAACAGACGACTTAAAGGCAATTTATGAAGAATTTTATAGGGATAAGCCTTTTATTAGGTTTCCCTCTGGCGTTCCCTCCCTTACCGCAGTACGAGGTTCTAACTTCTGCGATATAGGCTTTGAAGTTGATAAAGAGAACAACAGGGTTATAGTGCTATCAGCAATCGATAATCTGGTAAAAGGTGCATCAGGACAGGCAATCCAGAACATGAATCTAATGTTCGGGCTGGAAGAAACACGTGGACTTTGGTTGCCTGCGGCAGCTCCGTAAACACTTGACCTAAAACTGGTCAAGGAGCAAGTTACTGGAAACTATGAGCATAAGAATCTTTCAAGAGAAATTATTATAAACCACTCGATTTTCTCATATGCTTATAAATAGTATCTGAATGACTCGTGAAAAGTAGAGATTCATCAAAATTCGATTCAGTCACATAAAAACTTAGGAGTGTTCTTTTCTGTCATATTTGATCACTAACTAACCCATTTATCTGAAAATCCAAAATCTCACTTTTTCAGATACTAGTATAGAGAAAAAAACCTACAAGCTGAAAGGCAAGCGAGAACATATAACTGGTAACTGACTAAAGTAAGGAATATAATTTGTCTCAAGAGGTATTTAGATGAAGGTAAAAGATATCATGAATCCTAACGTTGTCTTCTGTAAGCCTGACAATACAGTCCGGGAAACTGCAAAAATCTTGAGAGAAAACAATATTAGTGGGGCTCCTGTCCTAGAAAGCGATGAGCTTGTAGGAATCATAAGTGAAGGCGACCTGCTTAAACTGCTGATAATCCCAGAAAAAGGAGAGCTATGGCTTCCAAGTCCTTTTGAAGTTATAGAGGTTCCTATCAGGGAACTTCTCAGTTGGGATGATACAAAAAAGATGCTTTCGGATGTTGGTTCTATAAGGATAGAAGAGATAATGACTAAGAATGTGCACACGATCTCTCCAGAGGCATCAGTGGAAGAAGCTTCTGAACATATGGTCAGGCACAAAATTAACAGGTTGCCTATAACTGTGAACAATCACGTGGTAGGAATTATTACTCGCGGAGATATCATCGAAGGTCTTGCAAAACTCTGATAGATAGGGAGAATATTTCATGAAGCAAATAGAAGGTGGAATATGTGCTGTAAGGGGAGTATCTGCAAGTGGAGTGAAAACCGGAAAAACGGGAATTATGGTTATTCTTGCCGAAGGCCCTGCAGCAGGTGTCTTTACAAAAAATAAAGTGGTTGCAGCCCCAGTTATTTTGAGTAAAGGAGTAATTGATACCAAGCATTGGCTTTCGGCTGTGATTGCAAATAGTGGCAACGCCAATGCCTTCACAGGTGATGATGGCTTTCTTGATGCCATGGAAATGGCATCGATGCTTGCCGAAAAGCTTGACATTGATGTTGATACAGTTGCTGTAGCCTCAACAGGAATCATTGGCAGAAGGCTTGATGTCTCGGAAATTAGAAAAAATCTCCGAAAAGCAATTAACGGACTAGGCAATTCTCCTGAATGCAGTAAGGCAGCTGCAAAGGCAATCATGACAACCGATACAGCTATAAAAGAGTCAGCCATTGAGCTAGACTGTGGAATAAGAATAGGTGCAATTGCTAAAGGTTCAGGAATGATCGAGCCAAATATGGGAACAATGCTGTGTTTTGCTTATACAGATGCAAAAGTACCTGCAGATGTTCTGGATGCAGCTCTCAAAATAGCCGTACAAAAAACTTTCAATATGGTTGTGGTGGATGGAGATACAAGCACTAATGATATGGTACTTTTTACCTCTACCTGTGAATCAGGAATCAAGCCCTCCATGAGTTGCCTTGATGATTTTCAGGAAAGTTTAATTTATTTATTTACGGATCTTGCAAAAAAAATAGCAATGGATGGAGAAGGTGCCACAAAACTTATTGAAGCTAGGGTAGTGGGAGCAAAAAGGTATGACGATGCCAAGCTTGCTGCAAAAGCGATTGTTCGTTCCCCCCTGGTCAAATCCGCAATCTTTGGGAAGGATCCTAACTGGGGTAGGGTTGTGGCTGCTGCAGGTTACTCAGGTGCTGAATTTGAGCAGGATAAGACTCTCTCTTTCTTTCGCAGGAGGAGAAGAAGAGATCGAGCTTGTCAAATTTGGCGAGATTTTCGAGCCTTCTGACCTAACACTTCTGAAGAGAATAATGGGAAATGATGAAATCGTCATTACACTTAACCTTAATGCTGGAAAGGAGAATGCAATTGCATGGGGCTGCGATCTGAGCTATAACTATGTCCGAATCAATGCTGAATATACGACTTGATCTTCTCTCTTTTTTAATAAGAGAGTTTAATTAGCTTATTAAATAAAGGTCCGAATAATTTCAGATCCTGCATTTACGCAAAATTTAAGAAAACGTAAAATGGAACTATATCCTATTTTCCATAGATGTAGAGAAAGCAATCTATTTTCCAACCTGAAAGTGCTTAAAAATTAATTTAACTTCCAATGAAAAATAATGGAAAAATATGTAAACAAATTATAGATAATTTCGATGAACTCCTATACGTTTGGTCATAGGATATTTTTAATCTCTTAAAATTAATTATTACTCATTATTACTCGTACTGATTTTGCTCTTAAAGAGGAGTATAAATTTCTTCAATCACTTGGAGACAAACTTGCGGAGGTTGATTACTTAATTGATTGGAAATCTTATCATATCAATTGAGAGTCCATATATTTTTACAAAACAACTTCCTAAGCAGACCTGAAGCTAAATAAGTAATTATTTTTTAAATTTTTGTCTTACAACAATGGAATGATCTTTCCAATTTTGAACTTGATAATCAATGCATTGACAGATTTTTATTCAAGAAATTTTGTAGTTTTTCTGAGTACAACCAGATTCTTAGTCTGACAATTCAGAAAAATAACTAATTATTAATATAAAGAAGACTAAATACAAAGACAGTTTCAAAGTTAATTTTATTATTTTGGTTTGAAAATAAAAAAGGAAATTATTTCGGATGCTATTTTTATACACTCAGATCCTGGGCATGCAAAATCGGATAAATATCGGAAAAAATGAAGCAAAAATAAGAGAATCCAGAAACTTAACTTAGACCAAAAAGGATGATAAGTCGCACTTTAATATAAATTCATAGTATAATAAAAAGGGGAATTCTCTAGAATTTTATTCTATGAATGATATTTCCGCATAATAGTTAAACATGTGCTAAGAGTATCCAATTATGCATTCTGTAACAATACCTGAGTTTTGAGAACTCCTAACGTGAAAACAGAATAGGGAAATTGCAGTAATAGGATTGAATGTACTTATAAATAAATAAATAAATAAATAAATAAAGAAAATTTTGATAAATCCTAAATTTAGTCACATGTGCATAAACTTTATTTAAAGGACCTGTGGTGATCAGATGTCTATCCCCCCTTTAAAAAAGACGAAGGGTAAGTAAATCATAATGTCATTGCTTTACAGCCTGAAAATCAAAGAAACAGATATTACATAAAAGATTAACAATCTAATTGCCAAAATTAAAAGGAACAATTCATAGAAGATTTCGAGAAACCTCTGATTTTCACGAGTCATTAATATAAAGTTTATGTACATATGACAAAATTTAGGAATTTATCAAAATTCTCCATAATATTAGAGAAAAGCTCTAATAGGAAAGAAATAATTCTCATATATAAGGGAATTATTTTAACAATTAATTATTATAATATGTATGGTTTCAGTGAATAATGTTTAAATCCTCTATAACTATATTTAGAATCCATTTTGAACTTTGTTTTCGATAAAACATGATAGAATTTATTAATAATTAATATATCTTCATACACATTATTATATACTTTTACAGTTATTTAACCAGGCCTGGTATTTTATGGTAGAGGTAGTTAAGGAATTGGAAACATTAAGGCAAAATTTACTTGATCTGTCCCTCCGCAATAATCTTCTCAATTACCGCTTTTCCCGAAAAAGGACCATTTCAATTGCAGGCAGAAATCCAGAGGAAATTTATGAGCTATTCGTTCTCCAGGAAAAGTTAATGAAATTTAAGTCTAAAATTCGATCTAGAAAAAATAAGCAAAGTTGAAAACGGGGATGAAAGAGAAGGAGATGCTTACGAAAACGATAGCATGCTCTTGAGAACAATAGGGAAAATTCTTGATTCTGGAGAAAAAAATGAATCCAAAAATTCCTGCTCTGAACATTTTCTGGAAACTACTGATGATAGCGAAAATCTAGGTCGAAAGCTTTTTTATGTTTTTAATCAGTCAAATTCCATCTTTGAGGAGCAGGGATATCCTGTGCTTTACCTTGCAATAAACTTCCTGCAGTGGAGTGATCGCAAGTCTAGCATAAAAAATTCAACTGCCCCTATTCTCCTAATCCCTATTGAACTCAAAAGAATAGAAAAGGGCCGAAACTTCAGTATCCAATGGACTGGAGACGAGATCCTCACTTCAATTACCCTACAGGCAAAAATGAAAGAATTTGGGATCCAGATTCCGGATTTTGAGATGCCTGAGAAGGCAACAGGAATTGAAGAATATTTCAATGCAGTATCTACAGCAATCCGCGAAAAAAAAGACTGGAAAATTCTGCCTGAAATTTGCCTTGACCTTTTCAACTTCAAAAAGTTTGTCATGTATAAGGATCTTGATCCCGCAACATGGCCTGAGGGCATGTCTCCTGCAGAGCATCCTCTTATTCAGAAAATTTTTAACCCTCAATATCCTGAGTGTGAGGTTTCTGGCTTCCTAGAAAAAGATGTTGATATGAAGCTATCAGCAAAAGATACTTACCACATAATGGACGCCGACTCGTCGCAGATTGCAGTCATTGAGGATGTGAAAGCGGGAACAAATCTTGTCGTGGAGGGCCCTCCAGGAACCGGCAAGTCCCAGACAATTGCAAATACAATTGCAGAACTGATGGCCCATGGAAAAAGCATACTTTTCGTGAGTGAAAAGATGGCTGCGCTCCATGTTGTAAAAAGTCGACTGGATTCTGCAGGGCTTGGAGAACTCTGTCTGGATATCCACAGCAACAAAACACGAAAAAAGGTAGTGCTTGAAGAACTGGAAAAAGGAATTAATCGAATAGCTCCAGTATCAATCAGCTCTGAAAGAGATATCAGCGAACTCGATAAAATGAAAAAAGAACTCAATGAGTATGCTCTGTCTCTAGAAGAACCTGCAGGAAAGCTCTATCCAAGCTTTTATACACTCTATGGGATAAGGGAGAAGACAATAGCTTATTTTGAGGCAAAAGGTTTGAAAATGCCCCTCTATGAATTTCAGGATCCTGAAAATTGGGAATCAGAAGAATGGGCAGAAGCAAAGTATATTTTAGAAAAATTGAGTCAAGTACTCCCTTGCCTCGGGACACCAAAGAAAAACCCCTGGTATGGCTGTGAACCCGGACTTGTGCTTCCCTCAGATATTTTGGGAATTGGGTCCATAATCAGCGAATGCGCTACTTCTTTTGGATACTTGGAAGCAGCTATAAAGACTCTAAACGACTTTTCTGGAACCTCCAGGCCCCATAACCTTGAAGAAATTACAACAATAATTGATGCTGCAAAACTCCTCGAGAGCTCAAAATCCTGGCCTGAAAAGATACTCCATAATCTAGAGTGGGATTCTGAGTCATCAAGAGTTATAGCTGAGACTCTAATTGCGAGACTCAGGCAGTACAGAGAGCTGAAAATTTTTGTAGACAATACCTTTTATCC
Source organism: uncultured Methanosarcinaceae archaeon (assembly GCA_963848985.1). GTDB lineage: Archaea > Halobacteriota > Methanosarcinia > Methanosarcinales > Methanosarcinaceae > Methanosarcina. The sequence goes on along the minus strand of CAWKGG010000066.1, from coordinate 184,483 downwards.
TTCAATTTTCGATCTAGATACCTCGGAATTCGAGGAATTATCCCGCAAGTTTCTAAAGGTTATATATCCCAGTTACCGAAAACTGAAAACAGAAATTTCTTCCTGCTACATTTCAGGTGTGCCATCTCAAAACGATAGAATTCTTCTTGATCTGGCCTGTCTTTCTGAATATAAATCCTGCATACTGGAGCTTGAAAGTAATGGGGCAATGGGTGAAAGATATTTTCCAGAAAATTGGAAAGGTCTTGACAGTGATCCCGCTGTTCTGGACGAATATGGAAGGTGGATTACTTCCTTCCGAAAAAATATAACTGAAGGCATTTTCACTGATAAAATTTTTGGACTTGTAGTAAACGGAGTTGACAGAGCTGCTCTTGAATCTACAATAAAAGGGGTTATGGAAGCAAAAAAATCCTTTTTAAAGTTAATTGAAAAAATTGGTATCCTCATAGGCGCAGATTTTAGGAAAATATTCGGAAAAGATCTGGAAGCTGCAAAGCTCAATCAGCTAAAATACTATATGACCATCTGGAAAGCAGAAACTTCGTCTCTTGTATTCTGGAGTCAGTACCTTGGATACAAGAAAGTATGGATGGAAACAAAAGCAGCACCTATGATGGAAGATATTGAAGCCGGAAAAATAGAAGTATGTGATATGATTCCTGCTTTCGAAGGTAACTATGCCGAGAATCTCCTGCACAGTACCTTCAGGAAAAGGCAGGCACTTTCTACTTTTATTAGGGAGCTGCATGAAAGCAAGATTAATAAATTCATAGAGCTTGACAAAAAGGTTCTTCTGGAAAATAGAAAAAGAATTACATGTTCTGTTTATGACGAAACTCCGAAGTTGACTTATGGAGCATCAAGAGCTTCGGAAGCCGGAATTCTGCTCAATGAGTTTAATCGAAAACGTGGTCATATGCCTATCCGTACACTCATGAAAAAAGCAGGTGGTCTAGTACAGAAAATTAAGCCCTGTTTTATGATGAGCCCACTTTCAATTGGTCAGTATCTAGATCCGAGAAGCACACACTTTGATGTGATCATTTTTGACGAAGCAAGCCAGGTTAAGCCAGAAGATGCGGTTGGAGCTCTACTACGCGGGAAGCAGGTTGTAGTAATGGGAGATTCAAAACAGCTCCCACCTACCGATTTTTTCGATGGTATTTTTGAATCTCCGGAAAGAGACCCTGAGGATTATGCTGCGGCAGGAGATCTTGAAAGTATTCTGAATGTTTGCAAGCGTAGTTTCCCAATCAAGACTCTTCGTTGGCACTATAGGAGTAGGCATGAGTCTTTAATTGCTGTTTCAAACCAGGAATTCTACAGCAATCGACTTTATGTTTACCCCTCCCCCATGCAGAAAGATGAGCGTCTTGGGTTGAAATTTGTGCATCTTAAGGATGCGGTTTATGATAGGGGAAAAAGTGGAGTCAATAGAATAGAAGCAAGGGTTGTTGCAAAGGCAGTTTTCGAACACTTTAGCAAGTACCCAAATAAAAGCCTCGGGATTGGGACCTTTAATATAAAACAACAGGAAGCTATCCAGGAAGAGATTGAGACTCTTCTGAAAGCAAACCCAGGATTTGATTTGAATCCAGGAAATGAGAGAGAAGAACATTTTTTTGTGAAAAACCTTGAAACTATCCAGGGTGATGAGAGAGATGTAATTCTACTAAGTGTGGGTTTCGGATTTGATAATAGCGGAAAACTTTCCCTGAACTTCGGCCCCCTTAATCGAGAAGGAGGAGAAAGGCGCCTAAATGTACTTATCACTCGGGCAAGAGAAAAGTGCGTTGTTTTTGCGAACTTTACATCAAGGAACTTGAACCTTGATGAAAACTCATCTTTTGGACTTCGATCTCTTAAAGTATTCCTTGAGTTTGCAGAGAGCGGGAGGCTCACGCCACCTACATACAATAATGGAGCCTCTGAATCTCCTTTTGAAGAGGTTATTTATGATTTTCTAGTAGAAAACGCCTTTGAAGTCCACAGACAGATAGGTTGTGCAGGGTACAGACTCGACCTTGCAATTCCTGATCCAGGCAATCCAGGAAGATACGTGCTTGGAGTCGAGTGTGATGGAGAAAGCTACTATCTATATCATGTTGCTAGGGACCGTGACCGCCTTCGTCAGCAGGTGCTTGAAGGACTTGGTTGGAGAATCTACAGAGTATGGTCAACGGACTGGTACCTGCACCCGAAAGAAAGCAAAGAAAAACTACTTGAAGCTGTAAAGAAAGCTATAAAGCAGGAGAATCTACAAGCAAAACTCGAACCAGAAGTCCTTACTATAAACGAGCCTTCTTCCTGGGGTGAACAAGCACACAAAAATTATATAAAAAAATTAGCAAATTATCCTGCAGAAACATTTTCATCTATTGATAATATGGAAAACAAAGCTAATGAAAATCTGGGATTTGAATTCCGTGAAAAAAAATCGCCATCAGTAGCTATTTTCAACGCTGAAGAAGAAGAGCCTTATTCAGACTTCTCTCTTGGACTAAAAGAGGGACTAATAGACTATTCAAAAGAGGATTTTCTGCCAGAAATGTCTTTAAGATCAGATTCCATGGCTTTGCTGGCATATGTGAACCCTCGTAAAAAAAGTATAAAGAAGTTCGGGAAATCAAAATCCTTGAAATTCAATGTGAATCTCTGTTCTGAAGAAGAAAATTTATCAGAAATCATACCTGAGCCAGAGCCTGAAAGAGTAAGTTTTTACCAGGCTTATCCTGAAATAGATTCCATTTCAGCTATCGGAGGAAAAAAGAAAAACAAACGGCTCAACGAGTTTGCTTATATTTATGGCTCAGTTGGGCCTTTTGAGCCAGAATCGGATTCAGAGGAGAATAATTTCAGTGGTAAAGTGGGTAATTTAGAATCTGAAATCGAGACTGAAATTGTATCTAAAGCTAAACTCGGGATTGATTCAAGAAGTCAATCAAAGCCGCATTCAAGAGTTGGTCTATACTTAAAAAACGCAAACGAAGTTAAAAATTTTGAAGAATCATCGCTTCCAAAAGTTGCTGAAAAACTTTCGGAGAAGAATGAACTCCTCGAAGCTGCTGTTCCTCTTTATAGGGTCTGCTACTCTTCAGGACTTCCACATTATGTAGACTTCTTTAAGATTTCGGATGAAAAACTTACAGAGGCAGTTATAAAGATTATAGAATTTGAAGGCCCTATTCATGCAGAGGTTTTGATGCAGCGGATCAAAGCGCATGTAGGAATTTCCCGCATGTTCGGAAAAATCAAAAGGCGTATATTAGATTCAGTGGCACTTGCAGAGAGTACCGGAAAGATCAGAGTTGAAGGCGAATTCTTCTGGCCATCTTCAGAACCTGTATGCCTCCTGCGCAGGCGCTATGGTGAAGTATCAGCGAAGATTGAATGGATTTGTGACGAGGAAATAAAAAAAGCTATCAGCTTTGTTTTAAGTTCCCAGTATTCTACTCCTCTTGAAGATCTGATTGTTCAGGCTTCTAGAGTCCTCGGAATAAAAACAACACACAAAAATACATGGGGAAGAATAGAAAAGCTTGTCCAGTCCGAAATCGAAAATAATGAATTAACCCTCATGCCAAATGAAATGATTTATTTTGTTGAGTGAAAGAGGCTCTTAAGAGAATGATTTGTTTTTTAAAAAGCCTGTCATTTTTATAATTTAATATTAAAGTTCGTGATGAAACTAGTTCCTCAAGTACTTTCAAAACAATACAGAACAGAATTAGTCTTTTGTTCTTGATATAAACATTGTTAAGTTACCTGCTATGGAAGCTTCGATAGATAAAGGACTGAATTACCTATGAAATCAGATGGGGAATATCCAGATATATATAAAGGATTCCAAATAATGTAGCAACCTCAGTAATTCCAAGTATCGTACCCATAATTAATAAACTTATATCTCCCATTTTTCAGGCAAATAGGAATACTTGACATTATCATAATAAATAGTCATGCTAGGCGCATCATTTGTAAAGCCTAACAAAAATATGATCAGGTCAGCTACTGGATAAAATCTAAAAACTAGAGTCTAAGGAGTTATGAAAAGCAATACTAGATTGTTTCAGTGATCCTGTATAGAGCATGATTGTTTATGCACTGGAATATTTTGCGACTTCCTGAATTGCGTTAATAATAATAATAATAGAAAGCCAGGATTTGGTTAATAAGATATCAGTAGCAGACTTAGCTGTATCAGTAGCCCCAGCAACAGCAATCCCCCACATCGGCTGATGTTATGATGCAGGAGTCGACCTTAATTATCTTACCAAAATCTCCACCAGGATTTTTTAGCTCCAGTTGCTTCAATTGCTTTCGGATTCTACAAGTTGGTTTACTTTATTTATCGTTTCTTTTCCGAAATATCATTCAGAATGATTTATTCTACAGTTTTTATAATATATTAGGTCGTATGTTGATAGTAGAATAAACCGCAGTAAGTATCTGAGCAGGAAGCTTTTGGTCGTCTGGCTTCCTGAGGTCATATTGTACAGTGAATAAATTGCTTTAAGTGGATGAGCAGAGAGTTTGTGGTTAGGTTTCTTGCACATATACGAAAAGTTAAATTTTTACTTATTTCACTTCTTTTTTTCACCACAAAAAAGAGTCCAGAGTCAATGAGTAGGCTTATAAAACTGGTTTTTAATGCACAGGTTTTTGCAATAAAACCTCTGCCTTATTAAAAAGAGAATTTTTTTGTAATTAAAGAGAGGGACGAAGAAAAGTCATTGTTACAGAACTGTCAATAAAATACTATTAAATTATAATCGATAGCGAAGGAATTTATTGAATTTTCCTATGGTTTTAGAATACCTTTCCTTAAAAGGAGTAAATATTGTTCTCTAAAAAAGTGAGAATATTTATCTCGTAAAAAGATGGGCATGTTTTTTCTAAATAAATTGAGAATTTTTTAGTTTAATTTTGCATTATTTAAATGTCTTCACTTTAGAAGTATGTACAAATGTTAAATAGTAGCTTCCCTAAATTTAACTCCTTCAAAGTTAGTTCCTTTAACGTTCGCCCATTCAAGGTTAACCTTCATAAGATCAGCCCCTGTGAAGTTAGTCATTTTCAAAATTATACTATAAAAGATTATCTCCTCTAAGTATAGTCCAATTAAGGCCAGCTCCTTTAAGATTAGCTTCTTCAAGGTTAGCTTCTCTAAGATTAACCCACTCAAGGTTACCTTACATAAGATTAGACCCCTCAAAGCAGGATTTTTTTAAGTTGGCTTTTATAAAGTCAACTCCTATAAGATTAACTCTCTTGAAGTTTCTCTCGTTAAGGTTAACTTTTGTAAAGTTAGCCTCATTTATGTTAACTATCATAGTTTCCTGCATACAATAACTTCTTTCATTTTCCACAAAATATTGTTTTCCCTTATCGACTGTAAATTACAAGAAACATTTTTCACAAGATTCTATATTTATGTAGCTACATATATCTTTTTTGATATATTCTATTTAGTGATATCTTAGACTAATTAGTATAAAAAGTATATAATCCTGATCTCATGAATTATAACAGGTTTAAATCTTTCTCCTTGCCCTATTTAGAAAACAACTGATTTATCAAAGATATTCATACTTTTTACTTCAGTTGAAGGTAGTTGACTTCTATAGTCACATCATAATCATGAAACCATCAAGCTAAATTGAATTCTTTTTTCCAAAATGTTTATTCTGGATTGACGCTGAATATACAAGTATAAATATAAACATATTGAAATACATACTACTATTTAGTCATATTATAGCAAAAATAAAATACTTTTAGGTAGGACTGTAGTTATGTGTCGAAAAATAAAAAAATTGTCTAAGATCTCTTGATAGATAGTGTATTTCACCCACGACTTATAAGATCTATTTTGATTATATATCCATAATTAGCATAACACTTCAGTTATTAACCGCTTTTGTCTATTAAGGATCGAGCTTCATATCTCTAATGGATCCCTATGAAGTCAGAGAGCTTAAAATGAAATCAACTAATCTAATTAAATAATGAGGAATCTTAACTTTAAATGCAGTATTGCTTATTATCTACGTTTATTCACAGTACTTTTCAAAAACACAACAATTTCTCATTAATTGTCTTATAGGGCATTGGAGATAACTTCTTTTTTTCTCAATTAATGTTACCATCACTCTGTACAGCCAGCTGATCGATAACCAACAGACGGGTTAAAATTTCATACTGTTGTACATATTTGTCTATTTTTTGATCACTTTATCATTTCGTAGCTTGTGGAGATTTACAGGTTTTTATAGATGGGGTGCCTAGTAAATGGAAAAATTATTATAAAGTATAGAAATGTATTTAGTATATTTTGATGCATGTTAAGTATAAATAAATGACTTAATGATTTAAGGTGGGTTGGTGTACCGAAATTGGAATTTCAACTAGTTCCACAGACGATGCAAATTACATCATTTCCAATACCTAATGCTGCAGATGTCATTGATAGCAAGAAATCAATTACTAGCAAAAGAATGGTTGTATTTTTAATTTTTCTTAAAATGAATTTGATAAATCCAGATTTTTAGCTAGTTGTTTATATGCTATATAACCAATTTGTTGAAATCGGAAGTTTATCGAAATTCTATCTATTTTTGCTCTTCGATACATAACTTTTGTGATTAAAATTGTGCATTTAAAAACCAGTATTTTAAGTTTATTAATTGACTTTAGACTCTGTTTTTGTGATGGAGACGAAGGATGCATAGGCGATCTAAATTTACAGAATTTTCGGTACCCTGGTCCAATATGTTCTTGATTTAAAATCAGCATCTTAGGACATATTATAATTTGACTATGCGTTTCGAATACTTTTTTTGCATTTACGGTATGATCCAATCGGTCAAAAATAGTGTATTCCTATATATTATAGAGTACTCAAGTTTAAAGACGCATAGTCAAAAAAATGGATGTCTTAATTTTTGTAGTGGAACTTCAGATAGTCGAAATATATTTGTTGGGGCTTAGGTACTTAATGCACAAAATAAAGTACAAGAAACATTGCTATTTAAGTTTACATTTTAGACAATTACAGGTTTAATGCTGTTGATTTTTCGGTTCAATTGCATGAGTCCTAATATAGATAGCACCAAAATTTGAACTAACTGGATGTGGAGACCTCAAAAAGTACTGCTTGTAGACGACAATATTCTGCATGGGAAATACTCAAGATATAAGGAATATTAATAGTTATAAAATTTTTGAGGTGAATCTTTGAAAAAACTACTAACCATAATCGTTTTATTACTGATAACATCTGTCTTCGTATCCGGTTGTGTATCCGATAAAGGGAACGTATCCAACAATGGAAGCGGAGTTCAAAGAGCATCTGCAATTACGGAACTGAGAATGGGCTATCAGCCAAGTACTCATCATATTGCATTTGTGGTTGCAGATGAAAAAGGATGGTGGAAAACAGATCTTGCACCTTATGGAGTTAAGGATATCAAAGAGTATGTGTTCCAAACCGGCCCTCCTGAAATGCAAGCCATGATGTCTGGAGATCTGGACGTGGCTTATGTTGGGGCAGCACCTGCTATTACAGCTCTCAGCCAAGGTCTTGACGCAAAGATTGTTGAACCTGTAAATACAAATGGTTCAAGTCTTGTTCTAAGGCCAGAATACAAGTATACAAGTCCTCAAGACTTAAAGGGACTCAAAATAGCTACCTATCCACCAGGATCAATTCAGAATACGCTATTGAGAAAATGGCTCAAGGAAAACGGCATTGACCCTGAAAAAGATGTGACAATCGTTGGAATGGCCGCAGCAGGAGACGCTGTCAGCGCTATTTCAGCCAAAAAGGTAGACGCCGTCTTCCTGCCTCATCCCTCCCCAACAAGTGTAGAAAAGGCAGGTAATGGGCGCACCATCGTACAATCTGGGCAGATGGAACCTAATCACATATGCTGTGTGCTTTTGATAAGCGGAAAACTTATCCGGGATCATCCGGATATTGTGGAGCAGATTGTAAAGACGCATATTAATGCAACTAAATATACCACGGCGCATAAGGATGAAGCTGCTCAGATTTTATCAAATAAGACTTCAGAGGATCTTGAAACTATAAAGGCATCTCTAAAAGAATGGGATGGAGAACTGATTACAGATCCTGCACCGATTGAAAATTCAACTGTTGATTTCTCGAATGTTCTATATGGGTTAAATTACACTTCGAAACCTCTGACAAAAGAAGATCTTTTTGATACAAGTTTCTATGAGAAAGCTATTAGTGCGAAATGAAGCAGATGAATTTAAGAATGAAAAACTAAGGCAAGGTGTCCAATTGCCTTAGTTTTTTAGAAAAGGCAGTTTAAAAAGGAGCGAAGGAAAGGGTAGTAGTGAGAAAACCCCTTTTTCAGCGCTTGATAATTTATCTCCCATATTCAAAAATTTTTACCTGTCTTTGCTTATGTTATAATCACAAGTTATTAAAAATTGCGAGACTTTTTATTTCGTTTTATGAACACTACGCAGTGAGCTTTTTTATAAACTAGCATAGTATTCGTTCTTTATATTATTACCCTGATTTTTCAGAGGATTAAAGCCAATCTGAGATCCATCACTCATCATGAATAAGTAAATATCTTTATTGAGAGATTATTTCGATAAATTCCGATGCATTTGAGCATTGGAGATTTTAAATCTCTTGACAATAATTTCTGCTCATGAAAACTCTTATTGATTTTGCTCTTAAAGAGGAATACAAATGTCTTCAGTCAGTTGGAGATAAACTTGCTGAAATTGATCCCTTAATTGATTGGAAACCTTTTCGTATCATTTTTGAGTTCATATATTTCAACAAAAATTTTTCCGAAGGCAGATCTGAAGCTGATGTTGTTATTATGTTAAAAATACTTTTTTTACAGCAATTGCATTGTCTTTCTGACTTTGAAATTGAGAAAAAATGTATTGATGAATACAATTTTCAAACTTAATCGAAATCTTAAAATTTAATAAACATCATTCGGCTCAAAAACCTTCTCATCTATTATATTCACCTCTATATTTCGGAAAAAACAGGATCTATCTCTCATGTGGCAGGCTCCCCCAACCTGCTCCACAAGCAGGAGAATTGAATCCATATCGCAGTCAATCCTGATTTGATATACGTTCTGCACATTCCCCGAAGTTTTTCCTTTTTTCTATACATTTGCCTGCTTCGGCTCCAAAAATGCGCAATTCCAGTTTTGATAGTTTTCTCAAAAACTTGCCGGTTCATATAAGCGCACATCAGCACTTCTCTGCTGATATGATCCTGAACAACAACCCGAATCAGATAGTTGTCATATTTAAAGTTCTATAAATAGATCATGGAATGCAGATTACCAAACTAGTATAAAAGAACACATTATTATATAGATAGAACTGTATTTTGCCAGAAGATTAAGGAACTGAATTGTCGAGAAACCCTTGCTTAAAATATTCTTCCTTAAGTTTTTATTTTTTTTTCCTTTTGAGTAGCCAGCTTACAGAGATGAAGACGATAACTGCAATAGCTGTATAAAACACAATAAGCAAAAGAGGACCGTATTTACTCTCCAAGAAAAGAGTTGTGTTATCTATCTGCTCATTGGATGGATACATAATATCCTGTGGATCATTGCTGTGATCCAACCCCAAGGCATGGCCCAATTCATGCTCTACAATGGCAATCATTGCTGTATCACTATACGGAACCCAATCAATCCACTGCTTATTTCCAACTCCAAGTATAATATTTACGTATACAAATTGCTCATTGGTAATATGCCGGATTGTTTCACCTGCAACTCCACTAGGAGCACCTTGATCTTTCTGCAGATTTGCGTCCCATTTTATCCTGATATCAGCATCTTCTGAATCCACAATCTCAAATACAGGAATGTACTTCAGTTTACCATTTCCACCTTCTTCCCAGTAATTCAGAGCTTTTTCTATATCTGCGTAATAGGTGGGACTATAATGAAGAGGAACAATTTTGTTATTTATATATACAGTGATAGGGGAATGATCCCATGGGTGATCTAAAATTTTTGGATAACTAAATTCAGAAGCTTGCGATATGATGGGCGAAATAAATACTACCAATAATAATAAAAAGAGCAATCGTATTTCAGCCCGATCCATTTGGGTAATATAAACCTACCTCTGCATTTTTTTGGTCTTTAACTTAATGAATTATACTTTCCATCTCTGAATGGAACTTTTTCATCATTTTTTTGCAAATGATAATAATCTTGATATTCTTGTGACTTAGTATTTGTAAATATACTCAATTCTGGAGCTTCAGAGAAATTAGCTCAGACATATGCTCTAGTGTAAGAGATATCTTAGAATCCATAAAAGTTGAGGATGTATGAAAAGAAAGAGAGTAATATATGTGTTCGTTTTTGGTATCACATTAATTATCGCTTTAAACCTCGTAGCTTTTGGTTCTTCTGAAACTTCGATGGGTAATACAACCAGTTCAGGATATGAGAAAGCTTTCTATCCATGGAGCATGAACCACTCAGTAAAACCTGGCGACGATTTATATGATTATGTTAATGGAGATTGGATCAAAAGTCACACAGTACCTGCGGATAAATCACAATATGGAGAGTTTGAGATAGTAACTGACAGGACCTACGACCGTGTTAAAAGGATAGTGGAGAGTATAGCCAAAAGTACATCTATTCCTAAGGGAAGCCTCGAGCAGAAGATCGGTAAATTTTACTTTATGGGAATGGATACTGCTACCCTTGAAAAGCAGCGTCTAGATCCCATCAGAGATAAGTTAAAGATTATAGACAACATCGCCAACATCTCCGATGTCCAAGCTGTATCGATGCAAATGATGGATTATGGCATGGATCCTTTCTTCTCTATGTATGCCGAACCCAATAAAACGAACAATACGATCATGATCGCTACTCTCACTCAGGGGGGTTTAGGCCTTCCTGATAGAGATTCCTATTTCAGGCAGGACAACGAATCTATCCAGATAAGAGATCAATACCTAACTCACGTTGCCAAGATGTTCGTCTTCCTTGGAGATAGCCCAGAAATCGCTGAGAGTAATGCCAGAACCGTCATGAAGATAGAGACCAGGCTAGCAAACGCTTCCTTTACTAACGTGGACGACCATGATGAGGTCAAAACATATAACATATTGAACCTTGGGGCTTCAGGCCTTTTCCCCAGGCATGAATTGGTCTAGTGCCTTCAGCTTCTTGGGTCAGCCAGAGATAGCTGAGGTAAATGTCAGAAACCCATCCTACTTCAAGGAGTTAAGCACTGTTATTCAAGAAGAGACAATAAATGATTTGAAAACTTTCCTTCGTTGGAAGCTGATTTTAGCTACTTCTCCCTATCTCAGCTCAGCTCTAGAGATAGAGCACTTTAATTTCTATGAGAAAGAGCTCAATGGCCAACAGGAGATGAAGCCTCGATGGAAGAGAGTCCTTGATGCAGAATACAGAGTCATAGGTGGGGACATAGGCAGGGTCTATGTAAACAAGTATTTCGACTTAAGCTCCAAGGCCAGGATGCAGGAGATGGTATCAAACCTAAAGAAAGCCTTCAGGGAAATAATTAACAATTTGACATGGATGGGACCTGAAACCAAGAAAAAGGCCCTAATGAAGCTTGATGTCTTGGATGTTCAGGTAGGCTACCCCGATGAATGGTTAAATTATTCAGAGCTTGAAGTGAATGATGATTCATATGTAATGAATGTCCTTCGTGCCTCTAAATTTAAGTTCCACCACAGTTTTGATGGCTTGGATAAGATTGGCAAGCCAGTAGATCGTAAGCTCTGGGAGATGAATCCCAGGAGACTAACGCCTATGCTGATTTTAATAAAATTCTCGTAGTCTTTCCAGCTGGCATTCTTCAGCCGCCCTTCTTCAACAAAGACGCTGACGATGCAGTCAACTACGGTGCCATTGGTGCCGTTATAGGACACGAGATGACTCACCACTTCGACAGCCAGGGTAGGAAATTCGATTTCAGTGGAAATTTGACAGATTGGTGGACGCTAAAGGATGCTGATAGCTTTAATAAAAACACGGGGATTTTGGTAGACGAATACAACAGATTTGAAGTCCTTCCCGGCCTACATGTAAACGGCAACCTAACCCTGCAGGAGAATATAGCAGACTTCGGCGGGTTGACGATGGCCTACCATGCCTATAAACTTTCATTGAAAGAGGAGCCTAAGATAATTAATGGATTTACGGGTGATCAAAGATTCTTCTTAAGCTTCGCGCAGATGTGGAGGCAATCTGAAACTAATGAAGGCCTGAGAATGCGAGCACTTACTGACCCCCATTCTCCACACAGGTTTAGGGTTAACGGCGTTGTCTTCAATATGCCTGAGTTTTACAAGGCTTCCCCTAGTGTAAAGCCAGTGGATAAACTCTACAGGCCAGAGAATGAGAGGCCTGTGATATGGTAGAATGCATTTTTTGCCTTTAATGGCATTTTATCATTTTTTTTGGATTTCGGATTTTACATAAAAAAATGATCGTATGGTTACAATCTGCATGTTAAAAACTGATTTTGATAAAGTAAAAAAGTCAATTATTGTACTAATAAAATTTCTATTTTTTAATCTTCAATATGCACAGTTTTTGTGCAAAAAATAGTTCATTTGTTAGAACCAATCCAGATGCACTTTAAAATCAGTATAATTGCCATGGATCGGAGAATTTATAATATTTATACTAATATAGCTGACTACAACCAGTTACCCTTCATTTGGCTTGCAATGGAACCTCTTTTCCCACTCAAGCAATGGACATCACAAGGGGATTAGCAATAACAATAAAAAGTATTTCGCAGAGAAAAAAATTATTTATAGAACAACGAAAAATTATAGAAAATTCCGATAAATTACAATTTAATTCTAGCTGTTTATAAGATATATATAGTAGCTTGTTTTAATCAAATGTAAATCGGAATTCACCATATAAACTATTTTATTTATAATATAATATTAACTGGCTAGCAGTAAGGGTAAGCTATGCCCCAGGGATAATCTCCACAACCACAACCATAGGAATCATAGTCATTGCAGCAGCCATAGCCACCCAAGCTGCCCCAGCCGCCATAGCCACCATGATGTGCACTAGCTGCCACAGCTGTCAAAGACACTACAAAAAAAGTTGCCAGCAAAATAGGCATTCCTTTCTTCATTCCACTAGAAAATAGTTTCAACATTAGTTTCACTCCTTTTTTATTAAAATTAATAAATTAATATGATTTTATGGGTGTTTGTTTGTCGATTCAAATTGTTTCTATGGTAAATACACTTTGAACTTGGTTCAAGTGCGCAAATTCAACTTTCTAAAAAAGATCTGATTGGCTATCTGCTATTTGACTGTTAAACAGTTAATTAGGTTTCACAAAACCTTACTTATTATATCCGTAAGTTTGCCACGTTTAGCAATAGATTACTATAGAAATCCAAAAAGGAATTTAAGTTGTTCAATCAAAGTGTCAAATTAAACTTAAATATGCGAAATGATCCACATAAAAAACCCACTGTTAACGAAAAATCATCAAACAAATATCAACGCTTAACATTTCATGGAAACCGTCATGTTCTCTTTCATGATCTTGATCATGACCGCTGCCCTACTCACTACTGTCACCAAAACCTCTTAGCCCACGAAACCCAGTCAAACTATATTAGCGACCCATTTGGCGATTTTTTAGCTGATGAGTTACTTTTATTGCCATATAATAAGAACTCTACCATGAGCCTATTACTGGCCTATTTCGTGCCTTCATTTTCAGCTTTCTCTATTGTATCAGCTATGGTATCATCTGAAGCCGGGGTTATGATCCTGAAGTTTTAAACCCTAGCAACCTATTGTCGATCCTGTTCCAGCTAAGGATGTAGATTATGTAGAATTAGTATTGAAACAAGCTGAAGCGCTTTCAAATTTGTGGACAGGTTAATAAATATTGAAATTTTGATTAATCACGGTTTACATTAGGTAAAACTCAGCTGTTGGAAGTGAGATCTAAAAGTGCAGATTCCTTGAGTTTTCGCGAAAATTTGCTGACTATGGATTGAATCTCCATAAATATTATAGAGCAAAATATGAAATAATAAGTGCTCTGAACAAAAAGTTGGATGTTTCTCAAGGGCTTTTATTTACTATCTCGATATATAGAGAGTGCACAGCCAATTAATATCACTTTTGGTGTTTTGCTTTATATTATCTAAATTCCTCTTAGAAAAACCCAGTTCCACAAACAGAATACGAATTTCATGGGAATCGACCCTATGAACTCCATAATTCAATTCGCCTACAACCTTACGATTATGAGAAGGAAGTTACAAAAGAATAAGATGGAAAGTAATTTCGTTTGTTTAGACCTGTAATCAGAAGAATTTAGTGTTTATTTTGGGTAGTTTTAAAGAGTGTGAAGAGGTTTCTCAAAATCGTTTAAGAAATCACATCATTTTAGTGGATCTATTTTAGATTATAGTAATAAATGGGAGATAATATTCTACAACTAATATACAATACAAGTGAATTGATATCGAAATATGATTATAAATAGAATACCAATAATATTTAGGTGAATCTCTAGCGAAAAATTAGATGATCTATTAATGAATACCAAATGATTACGCAACTAATATCGAAAACAGCATCATTGAAGCTAAATAGATTCCATCCAAAGTACTGCGAAACTTATTAATTTATGCCCCAAGTATGCAGGCTTCTGTGCCTATTACAAAAGATTTCCCTCATACCCAAAAGTTTGATATTGGATTCTATCTGCACATACCACTTGCCACATTTCTTCATGAGAAAAAATGGGGAATAGGCAGGATATTTGTGAAATGGGGATGGAAGGGAATAAAAGATGTGAAATTTTTTGAAAATTCTGAATAAATATTCATTGAGGTAAAAAATAAAGCGAAAGGATAAAATGCATTAGAAAAAGCATTTACTCTCCTGAAAAAATGAATGATAAACAATTTTTTTGACGATGGCCGATGACCTAAATGACCGGAAAGAAAATTCTCTCAGACCTCTTGATCGTTATTGTGTTCGTGCTCCTCACAGATATCTTTGTGCTCACGCCCGAATTAAGTGATACTGTAATAAGAAATATACTTGGCGTACCACTCGTACTTTTTCTACCAGGTTATTCTCTTATCGCAGCACTATTTCCAGCAAAGTGCGACGTTGACGGAATCGAGAGGATAGCTCTTTCATTTGGGCTGAGCATTGCAATAGTACCCCTGATAGGGCTTGGCCTTAACTTCACTCCCTGGGGAATAAGGCTCCTACCAATCCTCATAAGCGTTTCAGTTTTCATCTTCGTCATGTGCGAGATTGCATACCTGCGGCGGGCAAAACTTTCAGAAAGTGAAGCTTTCAAAGTACCCTTTAGGGAAATGGTACTTTTTCTTAGAGCCGAGATCCTGGAAAAGCCGGTATCAAGACTGGATAAAGCACTGACAATTTTCATGATCATCTCAATTCTCCTATCTGTCACAACTCTTGTATATATAATTCTAATCCCAAAGGAAGGAGAACATTTCACTGAGTTCTATATTCTCGGGCTTGAAGGAAAAGCCAACAACTACACCACAAAGTATGTTATCGGGGAAAACGGTACTGTAATAGTGGGAATAATAAACCATGAGCATAGGCCTATGAACTACACAATGGAGATAAAACTTAAAAATAAATATCTACCTCTTCCGGAAAACCAGACAAAAATCAGTCTTGCTAATAATGAGATCTGGAAAGAACCAGTTATGTTTACCCCCTCTTCCGAGGGAAAGAATATGAAGCTTGAGTTTCTGCTATTCAACGAAACCGACAGAATTGTGCCCTACAGAGATTTGCATCTCTGGATAGATGTAAACGCAAAAAAAGCAACTGAGGCCTTGGAGATTAAGAAATCTAAATGAAAAAAGCTATCGAAAATTTTGACAATGGAGCTCGTATAGCAAACTGTATTCAATTTTTCCAAAAAGAGAAAATGAAGTAACAAACTTCCATGAAACTGAATGCAATTGAGAATTAAATTATCATAAAATTTAGTAAGGAAAAAACGGGCCATATAGATCTCGAAAAGGTATAAAATTGGATAAAAATTATCAAGCTAAGCAGCTTTCGACATTTCGCAGATGTACAGCTGTATAATTTGTTTGTCTTTTTGGCCAAAAGTATTAATTTGAAATATATTAATTTTTAAATTATTGCCACATTGAGAGAATATATACCATTCTTGCGTATATATGCAGAAAGTGGGTAGCTTTAAGCATTTTATTTCTATGAATCTTTGCAGAAGAAGCAGTTGGGAGCAAAAGAGAAAAAATGTTCTGAATAAAATTACAGGAACCAAAAGAAGATCCAGGAATAAATCGTGAAAAATCAAATTGAGTACTGCACCTCATCCCAAATGATAGTATTATCCTTCAGGTAGACAACTCAGTTTATTGAAACTTAGAAATGCTCGACTCAAGTTTGCTCAACTTCCCTCAATTTAAGCACAGTTAACTTTACTTTCGCCTGCTCTACTGTTCAAGAATGCACTCTTTTATTATGTCAGATGTCACATTTTCAACGGATCGATAAAACTTGCTACTTGACCATAGATCCCCATCAAAATATCTTTTTGATTTAAGGATGAGGCTAGTGGCATTTCTCCATGAAAATAGCGGTAAAAATAGACAATCAATGTTTTTTAATTTCCTTATTTGTAGGATATATTGTAGCGATACTTGAGCACCAAAACTATGTAATAGGTAATCTGACTATAGGTATATCGTTAAAGCTATTTAATTTCCAATGCGCATCAAATACAGGTCAAAGATGTGTGGTACTGCCTCTGAAAATGGTGGCAAAAATAAACTCATTTAACAAAGAAGTGATGAATTGGAAGGATAGACTACTACAAAAAAATAATGGAATTCACGTCATAACATACCTACAGAACAGATATTCTTGATCCTCAGCACTCGCAAAGTAATAAAATCAACTAAATAATAGTTGAACCAGAATTTTTGAAAAGTCAGTCCACAATAGAGCTAGTCTGTTGATCGTACGGCCTACCAAAAATTTTTTATTTACAAAAGGACATTATTTAATAGACATCTCTTTGTATTTATGCGCATAACGAGAATCAATTTCTCACTTAGATGTTGTATCTAATAAATACTCAGGAATAATGATAAGAAACCTTCACATATCTGGAGGCAATAATCCGAATGCCTGCATGCCAAGACTGTAGATTTTATGCATCTGTTGATGAGCAAAAAGGTGAATGTTTTAGCCTAGGCTTTGAAGTACGTGGTAAAACCGATTCAAAGAAGTGCCCAGAACGGGCTTTCAGGCCAAATAAAGGTTCCAAACCAAAAAAATCAGGAGCTCCAACGAGATTTTAGGAGAATTGCTAAAGAAATTGTTTGAAGATGGGTATAGAAAAAGCGAAAAAGATGTTGAAATGTGTGAATGGATTAAGTAGACCTTCAGCCTGGAAAAAATGCAGAAAGGGTTATAATAATTGTTACTCTTTCGGCTCGGCATTAAATGGCCTAAATAAAATTGCATCCAAGGTTTTAGCCAATTTTTTGCAGACATATACAAGGATGTCATATCTTTTCTCAATATGGCAATAACTTAAAAATCTATCTAACTTTCAATAAACAGTAGTGTCAAATAAACAAATAAATTATACAGCTTTTTACATCTAAGGAATGGCGGATAAAAAACATTATTCTTCATTTAAGATGATAAATGGAAATTTTTAAGATTATATATCTTAAAATAAAGGTTCAAGACATTGCTGTTAACTCCTATGATATTTCACATTATGGAAGAATAGACCCCCAATATATAATGGAATTAAGCCCAATAATGAAATTTCTTGGAGTGCGCGTTATATATATTTGATACAATTAAAAGCTTAGGTTAACGCTTGATATTATTAGCCTTAGTTAGATAGTACAAATTTCATCAAAATTATCTCGGATTTGTAAGTTAATAATTTAACAACCTAAAAAATGCATAAGCATGAAGATTTTGTTTTATCTTAGCAGTTTTACTATCAAATTTTGTATGCTTTTTCAAATATGCTTTCTAATATTTATGTAATTTGTCAAATTCAATCTCAAAAATTCGATCAAAATTTGGAAAAATAAACATAATATTACTTTATAATTTCCTTTAAATATGAAAATATTATTTCAACAGACCGACATTCTGTAGATGTACACAACTGTACAATTTATTTGTGTATTTGCACAACTATTTATTGAAAGTTAGATAGATTTTTAAGTTATTGTCATATTGAGAAAAGATATGAAACATTTGTGCTCATGCCTCAAAAACAATTTGGCATCCGTGATCAAAGTCACATTTGAGCCTTCGATGGCAATTCACGGATTATTTGAGGTAGATTTAAAACCAGAATAAACACAACCTCAAAGGCAAGGTAATTGTGGAGTAAATAGCCAAAATAAATAGAATGGGAAGTTATTTCATTTGTTTGAGCATGTTATTCAAAAAATATAATGTTTGTTTAGGTGATTAATAATTAAATTTTTTGGGCACTCATAGATGCAGAAAGGAAATTTGACAATGTAAAGATAATTTCAATCAATTCAAAAATCAGAAAATAACAAAAAGTCTCATAATTAAGCTATATTTATCTCAGCAAAAATCTTGGATATGATCTTCCTAATTTGGTTATCATTCTTATTTTCAAGTCTATTATAGAAACTATATCCTACTTTAAACATATATAAGGATATCGAAGTTTCACTAGAAAACTCTCGCGTCCACAACCACATGCAGGATACCAGGAGAATACTTTTTTATTCTGCGAGTTTCTAAAATCTCTATTTTCTTTTCCAGGGACTCGGCAGCTTTTCGGATCCTTTCTTGAGGTCTGGTTCTGGATAGAGTTTCTGGGACTGTTTCATGGTAGTGCAGAATACCCCCACTACTCTTCAGAGTTTTAATAGCTTGGCCCAGGTAATAATCCGTGTTTCCTACATATCCCATTAGGACGCGGTCAGCTGTTCCTTCGAGAGTAAACTTCGAGCAATCTCCAAAAATTGGGACAATTATATTTTCTACTCTATTTAGCTTGATATTTTCCTTTAGGTAGGCAAAGGATTCAAAGTTTATTTCAATGCCTGTAATTTTGTTAGGTCTAGAATGGACAGCCATCGGAATTGAAAAATATCCTATTCCTGCGAACATATCTACTACTACCTCCCCTTTCCCCATCCTACTCATCCTTTTCCTCTCTTCAAGGTTGCCTTTGGAATACATCACTTTTGTTACGTCCTGCTTGAAAAAACAGCCATTTTCTTTGTGCACTGTTTCCGTCCTGCTTCCGAGAAGAAGTTCCCTTTTCGGAAGGCGAAACTGACCTTCAATTCCAAAGTCTCTTACGACACTTTTGCAATTTGGACACTTGGAAAGCAGAGCTTCAGCTATTCTCAATTTATTGTCTTCAAGTACTTCAGGTATTCTGACTATTATTATGTCCCCGAGGGTCTGCCAGCCTGATGGTACATACGCAAGTTCGCCTTCAGAAAAGTGGTTCTTGAGGAATTCTTCCCAGATGAACGATTTGTCAAAAAATTCTGGATTTTCCTGCTCAATGACTTGGAAGTCTTCTACGATTTCATCTGCAGAATTTGTAAGAGGGATTTCCAGAAAATTGCCTTCATCATTTTTGATTTTTCGGATTTTTCTGGCAGTATCAAGAAATTTCCCCGCGACTGCTTTTTTCCTCATTTCTTCACCTTTTTCTGGGGGAATCCGGATTATTCTGTACATTGGAAATAAATGATAGAATGCATAAGATTAATTCTTTATGTTCGAATTGTTCATTAAGAATTGATTATAAAATTAAAATGAAATTCTTCTAATAACAAGCAAGAGTAAATAAAAGTACTCTTCATCTCCTCATTTTTTGATTTTTGAGGATTTCGCTAAACATCTGATTTTTACGAGCTATTTATGGATCACTTATAAGCATATGACTAAATTTAGGAGTATAGAGAACTAATCTATTGATTTCATGATTATTTTTGGTAGAGAGTTTGTATTAATCTCCAATTTTTAAAAACTTTATAATACTAAGAAGTGAATTTTCATTGAAAGCTCAAATGTAACCTTGATAAAGTACACCAAATTGCTTTTGAGTCAACTACATTGCCCAAAAAGATTTGAGGATCTAAATTGTCAAAAGTAGTAACTAAATTTTATTGCTTAGACATTCACACACATTTTTTCATTGCTGTTGTCACTCAGTATAACACATCAGAAAACAGATATGATAGATCCTGGAGTCACTGTACAACTTGCACTGAATGAAATGATTCACTCATCAAGAGTTTCCAAAAATATCATAGAGAATTTTGTTCATATATTCGGCGTTTTTATTTTATTAGAGATATACTTTCTAATGCATATATTTATTGATCGAGCGCGAAGCGCTAGATTTCTGTCTCGAGTAAACTTCAGTAAAAAATTCAGTATTAATTTTACTGGAATATTTATACCTCCTCAATTTAGTCTGTTACTAGTTTAATAATATGCACTATGATTATTATTTTATTTTCTATGCTATAATCGCAAGAGTTGACTTTGAGCATCAAAAAATATTATAGAGAATTTCTATAAATTTCAATACTAAAATGCGGAGATGTTTCTCGAAATTCTCTAGAGATTTCAGTTATATATAATAACACCAATCATGTAATTGTGGAACCACATCATTAATCCAATCCCTTTCTTCCAAAGATGTAGTTTGCGACCCTGAGGGCATCTATTTCCCCGGTTTCCTTTTCGGGAGAGTCACTTAATTTCACTACAGAAATACCATTAACTCTGTGCAGTTTTATGACCATGTTGAGAGGAGGACTTTTCCTGAAGAAAACTGAGTTATTGGTAAGACTTGTCCCGATCCCAAAACTGCAGTTGATTTTGCCTTCACAATATTTTTTGATCCCGATTGCAGATTCCGAATCAAGAGCATCACTGAAAACGATTACTTTTCTTATAGGATCTATCCCCATTTTCCTATAATGCTCTATCACCCTATCCACAAAATAGTAAGGGTCTCCGCTATCATGTCTGACTCCATCGTAGATTTTTGATAACTTCGTGTCCATGTCCTTAAAAAATACATCCGAGCCGAAAGTATCTGTAAGGGCAATTCCAAGGTCTCCATTAAAGACATTTATCCAGTTTTCAAAAGCGAAGCGGTTTGCGTACCTGAGGCCTACAATAGCAGAAGTACCCATAATCCACTCGTGGCTTACAGTACCTATTGCTCTAAGGCCATATTTCTTTGCGAAATACACATTACTCGTTCCTCCAAAAGTCTTTATCGGAATGAGGGTTTTAATTACATTTTCATGAAATTCAAAACTTCTTCGCCTGCGGGTCCCGAATTCCGAAAAAAAACAATTATTTTCTTCGAGGGCTTTTCCGATTTCAAGAATCTTTTCTTTATAAGCTTCAATTACAGATTTATGTTCGCAGTTATTTTCTGAGTTTACCTTCCAATCCTTTTCAATGGTTACGAAATAAAGTTCCGAAATTGCAGCCATAAGGACTACCTCCCAGAGAATAGTGCTGTGCCAAGGCCCTTTTATCCGGATATCTAGATCTTTATCTTGAGTGAGGCAGATTTTTACCTCGTCAAACTTAAACCTAAAATTTTTAAGGTATTCGAGATACATGGATTTAAGATAAGGGCAGTGCTCAGGGAGCCAGTAATATTCTTCTTCTGTTAGCTTCAACTTAGATATTTTCTCTTCTATGATTCGTTCGAGTTTTTCTACGAACTCTGTTGAAAAGCGCTGAGACCCCCGGTTGGTAAACCGATACTCAGCTTCTGCTTTAGGAAAAAATTCTAGCACCGCCAGCTGCATTGTGAATTTGTAAAGATCGTTATCGAGTATTGAATTTATCACGTTATATCTTCCAACAATTTTTTAACCTGCTCAGTGAGCAAATCAATACCTTATTTATTTAACACCTTTCTGCTTCGCTATATAGAGCATGCTACATTTTTTAAAATTTATGGTATACTGATACATCAAGTTTTCTTCATTTTAGTTTTCACAGTAAAATTGAAAATTGCTGACACTTAGAAAAATGGATTTATCGGCAAGTCATAAATCTCTTAATTGACCATAAATGCAATGTTAAACGAAGGAAAGCATTGAAAAAACTGAAGGACATGGAAAAGAGTATCATGTGCTTTTTTTCTTTCGGGGTTATACAATCCTGGATGACTAAAATGTGAATATTTGCGCCCAAAACTAGTATAGTAGATTCCAAATTGATAACATACTTTGTTTTATAACTTTAAGTCCACTAGGAATCTTATTTTGTCCCCAAAAGTATATTTTCCATATAAATATAAATGGCTATGCAGTGAGTAAATATATATTGAATGATTATTCTCTTATTGCCCTTAAAAGGTTTCTAGTCATTTTGTTGATGAAATTTTCAATAATGTTCAATTAAGATGCATTTTTGGTGTTAATACTAGTTTTAACTTTTCCTTCTCAAAGCACTTAGATATTT
The DNA here is from genome assembly GCA_963848985.1 of uncultured Methanosarcinaceae archaeon. Lineage (GTDB taxonomy): Archaea > Halobacteriota > Methanosarcinia > Methanosarcinales > Methanosarcinaceae > Methanosarcina. The sequence continues at coordinate 161,897 of CAWKGG010000066.1, read as the reverse complement.
TTTAGCCTCTTCTGATACATTTGCGGTTTGATTTTTGATAATTTAGGATATTTTTCATTGGTACAGTTTTTCTGAATATACTTAGCTATTAACCTATGCGGCCCTATTTCATATGGATTCTCAATCTCTTTACGTCCCAAATATTAATCTCGATAACCCATCCATGAGATTCATTGGTATTATTTTTTGGTATTAATCTACCCTTTTCCTTCAGGCTTGATCTGACTTCAAAATGCGGAATACTATCGTGCCCAAAAATTGCTTAATAATAGTGAGCATAAAAATTTTTATTTATTTTCTTAAAATGCAGTGATATTAACCGTTTTATTAGTAATTATCAACAAATTATTTACATGATTCAAGATTTACAAAAGTAAATTTTGAGGCTTTGTTAAGCTTCAATCATAATAATATTTATAAAAATTTTATTTCTGTTTGTGAAATTTGAATCCATGAATTCCTATGGGAATAAGCCAATATTCTTATATTTTTAGATACTATTAAAATCATAATATGGAAAATAAAGGGTATACATGTAGGATAATTGATATCTATCATTTGTCATTGTATGAAGGAAATTTACTTTTGCTCGTAATGTTAGATCTCGCTACATGAAGTAAAAACTAGAAATTTAGAGCCTTTTTATGTCGTTTTGAATCTCAAAGATTTATAATTATCTCCCACATTCTGCAATTGGAATGAATAAAAACTCCCGAAAGTAGTAAAAAGCCTCTTTTTGCACGAATGATGTTACATTCTAATGAATTTTTATATCAAAAACTGATTTTTTAAGTGAAATCCTCAGAGTTATGGATGTAAAAAATAAAATTTACTTTTGCTTACTCTTAATAAAAATAGCTCTCTTCCCTCAAATAAGGAGGAAGCCAGAATGATGATCGCAGGAATCGATGAAGCAGGGAAAGGACCTGTAATCGGGCCCATGTGCATAGGAGGCGTAAAAATAGAGGAGTCTAAAGCCCATATCCTCAAGTTACTTGGGGTTGCTGACTCCAAGAAATTGACGCCGAAAAAAAGAGAGCAACTTGCAGGCCTAATAAAAAAGCATTCTGAAGGCTATGTTATACTTGAAGTCAGCCCCTTTCAGATAGACGAACTCCGGAAGATAATGAACATGAATGAAGTAATGGTAGTTTGCTTTGCAAAAGTGCTTGAACAGCTTAAGCCTGATCTTGTGTATGTTGATGCTGCTGATGTCAACGCCAAACGTTTTGCTGAAAATCTTCGTAGACAGTATGCAAAAAACAATCAAAATGGTTCAACAAAAATTGAGATAGTTTCAATGCACCAGGCAGATGTGCTATATCCCCCAGTCTCAGCAGCCTCTATTATTGCAAAGGTGCGCAGGGATGAAATTATCAGAGAACTAAGAACAGAGTGGAGGGCAGATTTTGGTAGCGGTTATCCCTCAGACCCGAAAACAAAAGAATTTCTCTTTAATTGGGGAAGACAACACTTTGGAGAATTTCCCAGCATTGTCAGACAGTCCTGGAAGACTGTAGAGAATATTAGAGAAAAACTGAAAAACGCAGAAATGGAGTGAAATAGCAGGAAATTTATCCAGTCTGTCATAAATCAGTTGAAAGATATCTATTTTGATTTGATATCTTCTTATTACTAACTAATTGGGAAATAAAAACCATAACTAATACCCAACAATTAAATGAACTAAGCCATCGAAATTGTTCATTGAATCTCAGAAAAGATAGCTACTGATACTATTTCCCCCAGGAATTTCAAGAATCCTCTTAATTTAGTCATGAGTTTCTATATAATATTTCATGATATATAGATGATTCTTGAAAATACGAGGTTTATCGAAATCCTCAAATTTTTTTAAAATGGGAAAAAAATGTAGATTATTTGAATTTTTTTCGTCCACAACTATCCTCTTTTCTGGTGGTATTCTTAGCTATTCACAGCTTTATGGAAAGCCCCCCTCCAAAATACCTCATCATGCGAGTCTCAGGTTTCAGGGTAAGATAATGTATATTCCAGTATTTAAGTATCATCACATTTCGTATCTCCAATATCTTAACATACTTCTCTCCTGTAACAGCATTATCGTTCATTTCCTAGATGTGAAGTTCATTGAGCAAAAGAGAATATCCTTCCTAAGCTTCTATTAACTTTTTTTAACTCTGACGATTATAGTACTTGGATTTTTCTACGTTCATCTTAAACCTTAAAAACGAGGATTGTGATGCGAGGTCAAAAAGGAAAAATTTATACCTCCTTGTTCTTGGAATAGCCGGATTTCTGCTATTAGAAGGATTGTTTATATAATCGCTTCTAGGCAGCACAGGGTTCTTCACAGACAAGTTTCATTGTGCGAATGGCCACTGTATACTCTGGTTGCAAGGCAACATAACTATTTTAAAAGCGCTAGCACAGTCAGAACTATTGACATGAGCCTTAGTAGCTCTACAAAGAATTAGTGGTATGTACGGAGGTGACATTCAATACCTATCAATTGGGTTTATGTAGAATATGAAATTAATTATTAATCGTCTTATGCTCTTGGATGGATAGGCCTGCTATTTATGTACAGACCCTATGCTTTCTGGAGAATAACCTGCTCCTAGAATAGCAAGAGCATATGAAAAAATACGCATTTGAGGTATTAACTCAATTACAATAGAAATTGTTATTTAAGTTCTCAGTTCGTACAGTTGGATTTTTAAAGCTATTGATTTTTCAGTTAAACGATATCAATCCTATAAATTTAGTGCAAATCTATTTTTTACCGGAAATAACTTAATAAAAGTTAAAACTATGATATTCTTTCTTGATAAAGCAGTGGTTAAGTAAACTTTTCATGTTTTGACGTCAATAAACAACAAGGCTATTGATTCGGCTAAATAATTCTGCGGCGGTGCACTATAATGGATAGATCTTATTTCAACACGGAAATTGAAACCTTGGACAGGGGGGAACTTGACGCACTCATAGAGGAACGTGTGAGGTACACCATAAGATATGCGATAGAAAAGTCTCCTTTTTACAGAAAATGGTTTGAAAAGAATGGAATAAACCCTACGGAAATTAAGACTCATGAAGATCTTCTGAATCTTCCAGTGATCTCAGGGAAAACTATCCAAGAAAACCAGCCTCCTGAGACTAATGAATTTATGTTTCGGAGTGTAGGATGGGAAGATGTTTTTACGATCCATGAGACCAGTGGAACTAGCGGAACTCCGAAGAGCTTTTTCCTTACATGGGAAGACTGGGTAAACTATGCCGAAAAATACTCTCGTATTTTCATGTCCCAGGGCTTCGGGCATGGAGACAGGGTTGTTGTCTGTGCTTCTTATGGAATGAATGTGGGAGCTAATACAATGACTCTTGCAGCTAAGCAGCTTGGAATGACTATTATCCCTGAGGGCAAATGCACTTTTCCCCTTCGTATCATTGAAATTTATAGGCCAACAGGCATAGTGGGTAGTGTATTCAAACTCCTTAACCTTGCTAGAAGGATGCTGGCAGAAGGCATTGATCCTCAAGAATCAGGTGTAGATAAATTGGTTGTGGGAGGAGAAGCTTTTGCTGATGAATCGAGAAACTATCTTTCTGAAATCTGGGATTGCCCTGTGTATAATATTTATGGTAGCACGGAAGGAACAATGTGTGGGGAGTGTAACGAGATATCTGGCCTGCATGTGCCAGAAGATTTTGTCCACATTGACGTTTATGACCCACATATAGAAAATTTCGTACCTGATGGGGAATGTGGAAGAATAGTCCTCAGCACACTTTTGCCTGCTGGGGCAAGAACAGGAAACCTACTACTAAATTATGATACTGAGGATACCACTTTAGTGCTTACTCGAAAAAAATGTCCATGTGGGAGGACTCATATGAAAATCATGACCCCACAACGTGAGGCAGAAACTGTTTGGGTTGAGGGTACTCCCTTTAACCGCGTTGATATGGAAAGGTGCATATTCCAACGTGAAAACATGAATTATTTAACCGGAGAATACGAAGCTTTTCTTTATGGAGAAGAAGATGGAGAAACTATACTAAGAGTCAGCATGGAATGTGAAAACCCTGATACCTGTGACAGAGACCTTATAGAAGAAAACTTTATTCGTACGTTCTTCAGGTCTCAGTCTCCACTTTCCAGAGCTTACGAAGCAGGTACTTTCAAGATCTTATTTAATTTCCAAGGTCCAAAAGGGCTCGATTTGAACAAAATTAAGGGTAGGCTTAAAAGGCTTGTGGATAGGAGATAACAAAAAAGGTACTTGAGACTTATGGTCATTGCCTTTAAAAGTCTTATAAATAAAGTCGACTTAAGATAACTATGTACTTGATACAAATCAGTTGGAAGATCTATGAAGAATCTGATTTCCCTCTATTTTTTTAGAAGGAATCCTGTCCATAGCTTTTTCTTGGTTTCTGTATTTACCCTATTCTTCTTTTCTGGTTCATTGCTCTTTAATTTTAAGGCTCTCTAGAAATCCTTAATTCAATGCGAATTATCTCTACTTTTTTTATTTACGTCATTGAATATTAGCTTAAGTTTTACTTCTTTGACTTGATTACGGAACTTTCTTCCGAAGCACTTCTCCAAACTTATTTTTGGCAACAGATAGAATTGTCTTTCCTATTTTATTGTCTCATTAGAGAATTCACATCTTTGATTTCATGATATATTTTTAACTAATTTCCCTACCTATTATTGAACATTTAGATAAAAGCGAGAATTTACAAAATTAACATACATATTTTCTAAACAAAACGCCAAATATCTGTGTTTATGAGAATATTTGTATTTTAGGATAGCAGGTATTGAATAAAAATACTCAGTTTTGCATAATATCACCTACGTTTTCATTTTAATGCCCCCATTGTTGCCAAAAGACTCTGATTTTGTCTCAGATATCTACTTTTTCCCTGTGGCCGAACTCAACACTGCAATCCAGATACTAGAGTACTTCATGCTCGATTTTTATTATCACAGTATCATGATTGGGATGTATGTCTACAGTAATTGGAAATTTGGCAGCTATTATTCCCCCAGCATCACACAGTTCCTTTTCATCAGTACTTATTGTTGCTCTGCCTCCCAACTGAAGTGTTTGCATATCAAACCATTCTGGATCGTACTCATCAAATGTATAGGCAACACATGGTTAAGCATAATATTCTTAATTTTTAGGGTATTTTTATTGGTTGCCAGATAGACGATTGCATCTTTGGATATATCTGTTATTTTATGGGCCATTGGACTGCCCTGCAGGCTCACGGTTGCAAGGCTCAGGTAAATTATGATTCGCAAAATATTCGTAGATCTTATCTTTAAGTTCTTCTGCTATAGTCACCATCAGAATTTAGAACTTTCAGCTAAAACTCCGCTAGATAGTTTTTTTCACTGTTTTTCGGTATACTTACATATACAGAAACTGCTTTCCAATTCAATGAATAAGAACGAAAAAAAACTCTATCTATAATTGATTCTCTTTTCCCATCAATTTATACATAAACAAAAGTTATATATTTTACTTATATTTAATCGCCAGTAAGGTAGTGAATTTCGATTGAGACGAGAAGCTCTATACGGAAATGCCCCGAGACAGCAAGCTTCTCTTTATCTACATTCAAAATGGAAAGTAAGAGATAGAAAAGTATCTTGTATTCAAGATCTCAAGAATAATGTTATTCAGGATCACTTAAACCTACTGAAAAATCGAAGGGCAAGAATTAATATTCATAAATTGTTAAAATTCCTGTATAGGAATGTCTTAATAACGTGAAAGGTTGGTAGGTAGAGTATAATACCTAGCGAGGAATATAAACTTGAAATAAAACCGAAGGGATTTGATTGGGAACAGAAAATAGAAAAACTAACTGCTTGATCAATGAAAAGAGTCCATACCTTCTGCAGCATGCATATAACCCTGTAGATTGGTACCCTTGGGGAAAAGAAGCTTTTGAAAAAGCCAGGAAAGAAAATAAACCTATTTTTCTTTCAATTGGTTACTCGACCTGCCACTGGTGTCATGTAATGGCACATGAATCTTTCGAGGATGAAGAAGTAGCAGAACTTATGAACAGAGCTTTTGTTTGCATAAAAGTAGATAGAGAAGAGAGGCCGGATATCGATAACTTATACATGACAATTTGTCAGATTTTCCTTGGAAGAGGAGGCTGGCCACTTAGTGTAATTATGACCCAGAAAATGAAGCCTTTCTTTGTAGGAACTTATATCCCCAAAAAATCCCGTTTAAGTCAGATAGGGATGCTAGAACTCGTGCCTAAGATAGAGGAGATATGGGCCAGGCAGAATGAAGAGGTGATTGATTCGGCTGAAAAGATCACTTTAACCATACAGAATATTATCTTAGAGTCTTCGGGAGAGGAAATAGGGGTACAGAGTAAGACCTCAGAGTCTTCAGGAGAGAAAATGGGGGAAGCAATAATGGACAAGGCTTACGATGAACTGCTGACGTCATTTGACAGTGAATACGGGAGCTTTGGGAGGGCACCTAAATTTCCGACTCCACACAAAATATTATTTTTGCTCCGCTACTGGAGACGCAGCGGAAACCCTGAGGCACTAAACATGGTGGAATTTACTCTGGATAACATGTATAGAGGAGGTATCCAAGATCAATTGGGCTCGGGTTTTCATCGTTACTCAACAGACAACATGTGGATTGTCCCCCATTTTGAAAAAATGTTATATGATCAGGCTCTTATTGCTGCTGCATATACAGAAGCCTATCAGGTTACCCGAAAAAAGATTTATAAAGAAGCGGCAATGAGAACTATGGATTACGTGCTACGAGATCTGACTTCCATTGAAGGTGGGTTTTATTGTGGTGAAGATGCAGATGTTGAAGGAGAAGAAGGAATTTATTACCTCTGGACATTAGAAGAGATCAGGAGTGTCCTTAGTATTGAGGAATCCGAACTAATCCAAAAAGTGTTCAATCTGAAAGAAGCAGGTAACTTTGAAGACGAACTTAGTGATAAAAAGACTAGCATGAATATTCTTTATATCTCTAGACCTTTTGACGTCCTTGCTGCCGAACTCAATGTTTCCACAGAAGAAATCGAGTGGCAGATAATACTAGCTAAAGAGAAACTTTTGGAAGCCAGAAACAAACGTAAAAGGCCTTTAAGAGATGATAAGATCCTTACGGATTGGAACGGCCTTATGATAGCAGCTCTTGCAAAAGGTTTCCAGACTTTTGGTGAGAAAGAATATTTGAAGGTTGCTGAAAAAGCTGCTGATTTCATCCTCAAAGCCCTTTATAATCCCGGCAAAAGGTTGCTTCACCGTTATAGAGATGGGGAAGCTGGTATTTCTGGAACTGTCGATGACTATGTATTTCTTATTCATGGACTCCTTGAACTTTATGAGGCGGGATTCAAACTGCGCTATCTTAAAGCAGCTCTTTGTCTAAATAGGGAACTCTTGGAGCATTTCTGGGATCCTGTACATGGTGGACTTTTCTTTACTGCTGATGATAGCGAATCACTCATTTTCAGAAAAAAAGAATTTGTGGACACAGCTATACCATCTGGAAATTCGGTAGAAATGTCGAATCTTCTTAGACTTTCCAGAATAACTGCGGATCTTGAACTGGTAAATACAATTGAAGGGCTAGAACGTGCGTTTTCAAAATTGATCCAAAAAACGCCATCTGGGTATACCCAGTTCCTGTCAGCCCTTGATTTCAAGTTAGGTCCTGCATATGAAGTGGTAATTGCCGGAAAGCAGGAGGCTGCTGATACAGTATACATGCTTGAAGAACTTTGGACCTATTTCATCCCTAACAAGGTGCTGGTTTTCAGACCAGAAGGAACAGATCCAGAAATTACAACTCTGGCGGCATATACTAAAATGCAGGTGCTAATAGAGGGGAAGGCTACTGCATACGTATGCAGGAACTATGAATGTCAGCTTCCAACAACCGAAGTTAATGAAATGTTGAAAATGTTGAATGTGTGATGACAGGTGAGACTGCAGATAATCACAAAGCAAAGATAATATTAAAATCAAAATGGAGATATAGAAATGGATGAATACACACTTGAAGAACTCGCAGACCTGAATGGGAAAAATGGAAAAATTTATGTTGCTTATATTGGTCAAATTTATGATATCTCTGATAGTTATTTATGGATAGGTGGCATCCACCAGGGACTTCATGATTCAGGACAGGATCTTACTAAAACCATGGATGAAGCACCCCATGGGCCTGAAATTTTGAAGAATTTTGCTGTTGTCGGGATTTTGAAAAAATAAAATTACTTTATGAACTTATTTTTAAAGTTTAGTGGGAGCAGAAAATACTATGTTGTGATTATTTCAAAACATCGTTGTATAAGTTTCGATACAACAATTTTTCTGATCTATCGTTTTCATTTTTTTCCGGAATGCTAGTGTCATGGAAATTTAATTATTGAACCTAATGTTCATACAATTTTTCATCAGCACATTCCTTTTCGAATTTCCAGAGGACTTCAATAAATCCCTAAATCTTGTCATAGGCTCATAAATAGTGTGCATAAGATGACTCGTGAAAATCAGAAGTTTATCGAAATTCTCTTTACTTTCTCTGTAATATATTTATCCGGAGAAAAATGCATATATGTTACTCACATCTTTTAATAAGATTCAAAAAGTAGATATTCTTTTGAAAATTATCGATTGAAAGTTCTTGAGGTACTGTAATAAATAATTAATTTTATCACCTATAGGACTTATATAGTTGGATATCAAAGATAAAGCACATGCAAGTTTGTGAAAAATAATGATCCTAAATAGTTTAATGCCTTACACTACTAATTATGTGATCCAACTGCGTAGGTTCTATATATTATAGAAAATTTCGATAAACCTCCTATCTAAAAAAATTGCTGATATATGTTTTATATACAACCAGCCCAAAACTGGAGTTTATTGAAATCATCTATAATCCAGAAGTTTGTATCAATTAATCTAAAAGCTGTAGCATATAAATTCGATCAGACAAAATTCATTTGGCAAGGTCAAATGAAAAATGATGCAGCAACAGAAGAATATAATCAAAAGAATAAAGGCTGATTATGAACACAAATGAGAATGAAAACAGTGCCCAGGGGGAGGAGAATACCTGGGTTTCCTTTGGAAAGGATCTTTTGTCGGTCATAGCTTTCCTTATTACTTTTATGGCCCTTTCTAAGCTGGTATTTGGGCTCTGGACTCCAATGGTTGTAGTGGAGTCAGGGAGTATGGAACCTCATATGCAGATCGGAGATATCATTTTTGTTAAAAGTATTGATCGAGTGAACATTAGCACGAATGAAGAAGGAAAAAATTTAGGTTATAAGTCCTTTGAAGATTATGGAGATGTGATTCTTTACCGTCCCTATGGTCTAGAGGGAGTAACCCCAATTATTCATAGGGCGATGTATAGGGTAGAAGCTGGAGAATCTATGTGGGATTTAGGCCCTTCTGCTCCATATTCTGGATATATCACAAAGGGAGATAATGCTGTAACCAACAAGCGCTTTGATCAGGAAGGGCAGATTAGTTATGATATGCCTATAAAAGACAAGTGGATTATAGGGACTGCACAGTACCGGATTCCCTATCTAGGATATCTCAAGCTATTTTTTCATAAAATATTTACCGCGATATAACCACTTAATTTTTTTTGGGGATATGTAATTAATTTTTCTCTATTAACATGTTAAAAAATATTAGTTATCTTTATTAAGGTGAATATTATCTTAAGAAATATGTTGCTTTTAGTGCTTCACTTATTTATTTAATTCATATAAAGCAAGTCCTTTCATTATCCAAGCTAATGAATACTGCGGATTAATTCTCAAACTAGTGTTATATTGAGAAAATGGATGACATTTCTTTTCACATCTGCAGAATAATGATCTATAAAATATGTTAAAATATTAATGTGGAAGCGAAATTGTAATATATATTCAGTATCTATCCGCGTATTCAGCGTGTTACGTATGAATTTAGCAGTATGGAAAATTCCCCTAAAGCTTTGAATTACTTTAAAAATTCTACATAGAATTTAGGTACTGTGAATAAATGAAAAAAATAGATTATTTGTAAGAATTGTACATCAGAGATAACTTCATATTGAAAATATTAAAAAACAGATACAATCTACAATTTGGTGAAATTGAAGAGGATTGTTCGCAAATGACTGAATTGCTGATTTACTTGGATGGGAAATTTGTTCCCAAATCCGAAGCTAAGGTTTCGGTTTATGACCATGGTTTCCTCTATGGTGATGGTGTGTTTGAAGGTATAAGGGCATACGAAGGGCGTGTCTTTAAGTTAAGGGAGCATATTGACAGGCTTTATGACTCCGCAAAAGCAATTGCAATGGATATCCCTCTCACAAAGGATGAGATGACTGAGATTATCCTTGAAACCCTAAGGAAAAACAATCTAAAAGATGCTTATATCCGGCCAATAGTCTCGAGGGGAATCGGAGATCTTGGTCTTGATCCCCGCAATTGTGGAAAGCCAAACGTGATTGTTATAGCCCAGGGCTGGAGTGCGATGTATGGTGACCTTTATGAGATTGGGCTCACAGGAGTAAGTGTCTGTATCCGAAGAAATGCTCCTGATGCCTTATCTCCAAATATCAAATCTCTGAACTATTTGAACAATATTCTGGCAAAGATAGAAGCCAACGAGAAAGGAGGGGACGAAGCAATCTTCCTGGACCAGAACGGTTTTGTGTGTGAAGGCTCAGGAGACAATATTTTTATTGTCAAAAACAACAAAGTATTCACCCCCTTCACAATCAGCAACCTAAAAGGGATCACCAGAGCAACAGCTATAGAACTTCTAGATGATATGGGGTACAAAACCATCGAAACAAATCTTGGCCTATTTGACCTCTACACAGCAGATGAAATATTTGTTACTGGCACAGCTGCTGAAGCTGCTCCCTTGACCAAACTTGATGGAAGATCAATAGGAACAGGCAAAATAGGGCCTCTGACAAAAAAGATGACTGAAGCTTTTGAAAAAATAACCCAGATTACAGGCACACTAATCATCAAATAAACGGCCAGGCACAGAAGAATTAACAAAAAAAATTGAACGAAAACTAAATCTAGTGGAGCTTTTTCCACTAATATTTTTATTGGTCAAGATTTCTTAATAGACTTTTCTTCATAGATTTATCTATCGCGATTTCACAAGGAAATATTTTTTCTATGTTTGTTTAGATCATTATTTAATATTATTCTTTTAACTTGGACTGCACTGATCTAACTTTCACTATCCCTTTCCTTCAAAGAAAATATAGGACTAATTATATTTCAGAAAATGAAAATATTTAATTTTGGATAATTCCTTGATATACAAAATGGTTGCTTAAACCTACTCCATTGTGTGTAGTGGAGTTTGACACCTAAACCCTGATCTGATTTTTAATGTTTAATTTGATAGATTGCAGTATAACGGATAAAGATATAAATTCTGTTTACAAAATTGAATAGTGAAAATGCTAACACGTAATAAAAAACAGTATCTGTATTCAATTTTTTACGATAAAATAGTTGGAAACTGACACATAAAAGATAATTTTAATGAAATTTTGGAAGCTATTTAATGATTTTTGACACAAAGATTAGGTCTCGTAGCAAATTTAAATTGTACTGCTAAACTAAGGTTAATGAAAAATTCTTGAAAACTTAGTGAATGTTAAAATCGAATAAGTAAATTTTGGAATGATAAATTAATATAAATGAATGATATCTTACGAGATTAAAAGTGAGATCTGAGAATCTAGAGCCTGATAAGTTTTGGAATCGAAAAGTTTTGAAATTTATCTATATCTTTTAGTCTTAGCTTTTATTTCTTTTATATTTAATGATATACGAGGCTACTGTTGAGTACATCCCATCCTTGAGCCTAATATTACATTGAAAATTTCTCTTCTGACAGCTTAGATGTTCACCAAGAAGTCGATAACTACTTTTCCCCTCCCTTCTCCGAATGGAACTTCCAGCACTTCTCCTTCTCAGAGTCTGTAAGATCGTTTTTACTCATACTATAGGTGGTTAGATTTGCATCTCATCATGTCTCATCCTAATTTTGTATCCAGTCTTCACCACATACAGAGCATTGGAAAATAATGACTTTGGACTATCTGGTAGTTACACTACCTTTATACTATCTCAGAAACTCATCATGAAAATCCCTTGGGCATGAACTAATCAAATGCTAGATAGTTGAAGGTTTAATGGTATTGATTTTTATTCAGCTCAATCACATGAATTTTGTCTATGATATTTCCTCGGACTCCTTTCTCAATAAGTTTTAAATAATAGTATACTTATTAAAAAATATAAATTAAACATAATATTCGTATCATTTTCGGATAAATAAAATTACTCCATAGATATATATATTGAATTCAACAATTCAGGATAAAATAATAAGATGAAGAATCGTTTTTGGATCAAAAAAAGTTTTTAGAGACCATTATTGATGTGGTTTATTTCTTCGGACAATATGAAAGTCATTTATTCAGTCCATAATCGGCAGGTTCCAGATGAGCAGTATACAGGAGCAAATACAGGAAGTAGAAGATGAAATTCGGAAGACCCAGTACAACAAGGCAACTTCCCATCACATAGGAAGGTTGAAAGCTAAAATAGCTCGCTTGCGAGACGAGGTGGAAAAAAAAGCATCTTCAAAGGGTGGAGGGGATGGATATTCAATCAGAAAATCTGGAGATGGAACTGTAACCCTTGTGGGTTTCCCATCAGTAGGGAAATCCACGCTTCTTAACAAACTCACGGATGCCAAGTCAGAAGTTGGTACATACGACTTTACTACCCTTACAGTTGTTCCGGGAGTTCTCGAGCATAAAGGAGCAACAATCCAGTTCCTCGATGTTCCAGGGCTTGTGAAAGGTGCATCTTCAGGACGTGGACGAGGAAAAGAAGTCATTTCTGTTATCCGGAATTCAGATATGGTTATATTTTTGCTCGATGTATTCCAACCCAAGCATTATGAAGTACTCATGGATGAACTCTACCAGGCCGGGATTCGTGTTGATGAAGAGATTCCTGATGTGGTTATAAAGAAGAAAGATAGAGGGGGAATAGAGATCAACTCAACTATTGAGCTTGACTTAGATGAGGAAACTATCAAGGCTGTATTGGATGAGTACAAGATCCATAATGCCAATGTACTTATAAGGGAAAATATCACAGTTGACCAGCTTATTGATGTCGTTCTTAACAACAGGAGTTATGTAAGGGCGCTGATAGCTGTTAACAAGGTTGATTTAGCTTATCCTCAGCTGATTGAGGAATGTAGAATTATATACCCGAACTCAATCTTCATATCGGCTCATGAAGGAATCAACATCGAAACCCTCAAAGATGCAATTTATGATCGCCTAGGTTTCATTCGAGTCTATTTAAAACCTCAGGGCCAGCTCGTAGATATTGAAGAACCACTGATAGTTATGAGCGGAACCAATATAGGTAAGATCTGTGATCGCTTGCATAGAGATTTCCGCAGGAAATTCCGTTATGCTCAGATATGGGGTACTTCCGCAAAGCATCCCGGACAACGAGTAGGACTCGACCACAAAATGCAGGATGAAGATATACTCACAATTATTACTCAAAAGTCTAGTAAGTATACGAATTGAATGTATTTTTAAGAATAAAGTATAGTTCTAACTTAATTACTTATTCTCAAGCCACTCAAAATTCTAAAACTTGGAAAAATTGTTCACAGGTGTACTTTCTTCTGTGTTTTTCGCCCCTCTTTTGTACTGTTGCATCAGTTTCTTCCTCAGCCACATCTTCTGGAAGTTCTATATGCACAGCTCCTGGTCTTTCAGCTTCTGCATGTTTGAAGGCGTTTCGGATTACTGTAGGAATCATTCCTGGATCAGTTATGGCCAAGGCCTTTTTGCAGAGTGGCTCCATCATCCTGACAATATCTACAACCTGGAAACGACCCTGCCAGTTGTCATTCAGCGCCTTCTGACCGGAGATATATATAAAAGGAACTCCTATAAGCTGTGCCTGGGCAACGCCAGTGACCAAGTTAGTAGCTCCTGGTTCCAGAGTTGAAAAGCAAATTTCTGGTTTTCCTGTCAGTCTTCCATAGGTTGTGGCCATAAAAGCTGCAGCCTGTTCATGCCTTGTTGCAATTAGTTTGATTCCTGAAATTCTCAATGACTCTAGAAAATCCAGGTTTTCTTCTCCTGGCAGTCCAAAAATATAGTCTGTGCCTTCTTCCTCGAGTTGGGCGACGAAAAGATCCGAAGCTTTCATAAAGATCTTGCCTTATATTTATAAGTCCAGTATGATATATATCCATATATTTTTAATGATCAAAATTATATTTGATGTTAAACTGACAAAGGTTAGGGTATTAGGTTGTGATGAGGCAGACGACCCTATATCGGGTAAGATTCTACCGCATTTAGATCCGAGGGTATCATTCATAAGATACCAGGCTCCTGATGCTCTAGCACATATATGATTTCGAATGATTTTAAAGCGTTGATCGAGTCATTAAAGGTATTAGGTAAACTAGTAATAAAATTGGTAGCATATGAGATATGAACTTTTTTTGACTTACTTACATCAAGGGTGCATCAGAGCTCTACAAATCAAAACGCAGAAGTTTTTAATTTTAGTAGATGGGGAAGATTAAGCATAGCTTCATATAGTTAAACGAGTCTACAAAATTAAATTAACAGGAATGATTTTCTTTACAGAGTAAAAACAGGCAAATTGAAATACTTCCCAATTTATTTTTGCAGAGGACAACTAAAATTAAAGAAGAGTATGTGCCAGAATAAGTATAACTTATCTTTATTTATCCCAATTTAAATATTAAATATGAACTGTATTCTATTAAAATGAAGTTTGTTATTCTTCAGAAATATATTTTCATAATTATCGGTCAGTTCCTTTATAATACTTTTTTTTTATAAAGCTCAAAGCTTTTTATTTGAATAAAGTTGTTATCATGCTTTAGATGCTTGATTATTTTTGAGATCAATTTATGTTTAACGTAATTAAAGGTTTTTAAATTCATTTTTAATATATACAACTTTAAATAGTATGAGTACATTATTGATTGTTGGAGATGAATAACCTTCTAATTATATACGTATACAGGTTTTAATTGCTAAAACTATGCTGATCGTCCAATCAATCTCATCAGACTGGCTCTCGTAGTTAATTATGAATATATTTTAAGGCTTGTACTTAATGACTGGTTGTTGGGCTGAAAACGGAAAAAATTATTTACACAGTAAAAAGGCTTTTTATTCTCTTCAAAACGACAAAATTTGTCGTATAAATCTAGATACAATTGACATATTTATAAATTGTTGTCAGCTTTAAAGGTGATTTTAAAAGCAGAAGGTGCTTATTAAAGCATAATTTGAGGATGTAAATAATATTACCATGATATTTTTTTAGCTGACAAACTTATCTACTAAACTAGAAGTATAAAAGGGGTTATCATGAAAGACTATGAAGTAAAAGTGCTGGACGAAAACGACCACATTTTTATTGAAACGTTGAGGAATCTCGGGATGTCAAGAAATGTAGCTACAACCATGGCATACCTCATGAATGTGGACGAAGCTTCATCCCGTGAAATTGAAATCAGTACTGGATTAAGGCAACCAGAAGTTAGTCTTGCAATGAGGCTAATGCGTAACCAGTCCTGGGTCAGTGTGCGTTCAGAAAAGAAGCCGGGAAAAGGGAGACCGATTAAGATTTATGCTCTTGCGGCTCCGGTTGACGAGATCATAAGCTATTATGAGGATAAAATTTACAAAGAATCTCAGGCAACCATCTCAGCAATCAAGAAGCTGAAGGTAATGAGCAAAAAGGTGCCCCTAACTCCCTCAAAGTAAAGACTTTCGAAAGTTAGCTCCATAATGGCTGAAAATTCTTTTCGGAAATTTGACCATTATGGAATCAAATTCCTAGGAAGTTTTTTTTCTTCCTCAGCTCTAGAAAATATTTCTTGCGAAATTTATTGGGGATTTGCATTTGAGACTTAGAGTTAATTTTGGCTTTTCTAATTCGGTGGTGCAGCCTTTAATATCTTTCCAATGGTTTAGTTTTTAGATCCCTTTTCTTATGACATTTGTAAATACATCTTGGTTTTCTATAAATATTATTTAATTACTTATTTTCCTTATATATATATAATTTGTTTGTCCATTTGCCTGTTAAAAATTCATGAAAGATTGGATTAATTCTTAAGCTACTGCTATATTGAGAAAATATATAGCTTTGTTGTATACATCTATGGAAAGTAAGATCAGGTTAAACACATGTTATTACAGAAAGACTAGGTCGTATATTTCCTTTCAGTTAATATCCTTAGAGATTTAGATAAATGTTTGATTTTTACGAGGCATTTATATACAAATAATATGCATATAAATGAATTTAGGGATTTATTTAAATCTGTTCTAGCATCATTAATATGATTATTTTTCTGTGAAAACGGGATCCTAAACTAAAATTTGATAGGATTACAATTTTATTGTCTTATTTGAAAAGGAAATATGGTAAGGAATGGAATTTTCATAAGTCATGGGATATCAAAAACTGGAAAATGAATTTACTGTATTGCTGCAAAGTGTTCAGCACCACACTTGCACCTTTCATTATTCTCCGCTCAAAAAAATATATCATTGAAACTTTCGATGAACTTCTATGCATTTTTAGCATGGAGTCTAAATTAATTCTTACTTATTTGGATTTATGAAAAATTTTGTTTATTTTGCTCTCATAGAATAATACAAAAATCATCAGTCTGATTATGTATAATAAGTATTATTAATAGCTGCAAAGAAGAAGAAATAGAGGAAAATTGCAAAGTCAACTTGATGGCCTTTTTTTTGAAAATAAAAAGGGAATTATTCAGGATTTTACTTTTATCCATTCAGATTCATGACATGTAAAAGCAGATAAACCTCGAGAAAATGAAGCAAAAAAAAGGAGAAATATGGAAGGAACACTGGAAAAAAGGGTATTGAATCAAACTTTGGATATAAACTTAATAGTATAATGTATAGAGATTATGAGCATATCAAAAGATTCAAAACAGCGATTTAATCACCTCTTAGTAAGGTAGATTTATCATAAAAAAATGAAGTGGTTTACAGAGATCGAGAACACTTTGTAGCAAAATCAAGAAATTATGATACAACAATGAAAAGGGTAGTAAAAAAACATCTACTGGGGATGAGTGCTATATCAAGAAAAAAAGAATCAGCTCAAAAAGAGCTCAAATAGAAAAAAGTTTATCCAATAACTAAAAAGATGCTCTAAGCAGGAAAAGTTTTTATCACTATTGTTCAACGAGCGAATCTAAAGATGTTGTGTACAGCTTTTGATTTGAATCTATATTAGTTGATGATATTGAATATAAAAAAGTATTTTAAGGATAGCGGAAACTATACTTAAAATCAGAGAATGATGAACCAGAAAAGAAGAAATTGGGTCAAATACAGAAATTAGCAAGAAAGATTTGGATAGTATTCCTGCGAAGAACAAAATTAGAGGTAAATCGGAATCCTCCTTATCATAAACCCTATATCTCTTTAAATCTTAATGTTAGAAAATAAACTGGAAGATGATGTAGTAAATTTCTAAATAGATCTTATGAAAAAGGAACATAAAAATAACAGGAGGAATAACCAGGGCATAGATCTCACCTCTGGGAACCATAAAGAATAGTTTTTAATTAAGGTAACAGGTCAATGTAATGCTATGAAAAATAAATGTTATCCTTTAAGATATTTTAATCAAGGTACCCTTTTCTTTCAAGCCATTCAATCTGGGGCCTTGTGTATTTCCAGGTAACATCGGCTTTTGAGTTCTGGACGTCCCAAGGATTGGCTATGACAACATCGCCTTCTCGGATCCACATTCTTTTTTTCTTGGAACCCGGAATCCTGCCCATTCGGATAACTCCATCCATGCATTGCAGTGTGACTCTTTTTGATCCGAGTAAACTTGCTACTGTTGCAAGGACTTCGTTTCTGTCCTTACGAGGAGTTCGCACCCTTGTTATTTCCGGGGTGTCTCCTGAGTTTACTGGCTTATTGAACCCTGCTTGTCTTTTTCGAATAGTACTCCTGTAATTAGCCAGATAAATTCCTCCTACCATGATTTTCATATCAATAATTTCAAAATTTAATAGTTTTTATTGGTTTTTATTCTCAATTCCGATTTGATTTCCTTCTTCCATTGGAATCATCAGATATTTGCTTCTCCTAAAAAGTAATAATTTAATTATTAAGTTGAGTATTTAGCAGAAACAAACAGTGAAAAGTGGAAAGAATAACAGATAAATTGTAATGAAAATGAATTAAGTGTTAATCAAAACTAAATTAAAAAATTAACACTCAACACAGCTTAAACACTCAAATCAGATTATCCTTAAAATTTTCTGTGGTTAGGAAGACATTCTCTACAGTAAACAGGCCGCCCTTCATTTGGTTTAAACGGAACTTCTGTCTCAACGCCACAATCAGAACATATCACTTTGGTCATTTCTCGAGGACCACTGCTACCCCCTCTAAAACCACCACCATGACTGCTGCCTCTGCTGCCACCACGTGAATTTCCTCTGTCATTAAAAGCCATTTTGTTTCACCTCCGCTTTAGCGGGTAATGATATACTAAAAATAAGATTGTATAAGATCTTTATAAAAACAAAAAATTGGTTTTTAATAACAGATTATACGTCTCTTTATTTTCAACTACTCTTACATCGTATTTTAATTATATAAATCTTCCCACAGAAGCAACTTTGCACCTAATGTCCCATTTTTACCCGACGTAGATGTTAGACTTTAGGTGCAAGTTCAAAAATAATTTAGTTTTTGAGTATTACACAGTTCTAAATTAGAATGATTTATGATAAGATTTATTGGAAATGTATGCAATATATATATGGGTAAAAAAGTTCTAGATGGAGTTTACTTCCATCTCAACAAAAAAGAGATGTCCACCTTCTCTTCCATGTGTGCAAATCGGCAATTCTTTGCCATTTCTCGTAGCCTAGTACTTAGATCTTCTGCATACAATGGAAAGATTAAAAGTAGCCCAGCTACGGTTAATATTTCTTCCATGTTTATAATTCACCTCCTTAGTTGCCTGCTCAGAGAGCCCTAAAAGTTAAGCTATGTATTCGTTATAAATACAAATTGAATCCATTTATCAAATTAAAAAATAAAAAATTAGGAATAAAAGTTGGAGAATAAATTAAGAATAATACTTAAAATCGTCCCTCGATTGATCTTCGATAATCGATGGTATTCTTCCTGGTATAGTTTTTCTGAATGGACTTGGTAATACTCTGTATTAGCATATTCCAAGCAGATAGCTGAAATCCTTAGGTTTCATACATGCAATCTTACTAACCTATTAATGGGATCCGTCTGTAATCTTTCTTGGACTTCCGCCTATGTTTCATTTTCTACTCTTTCTCTAACTCAAATCCAAAACTCTTTGTGTTTGAGTTCTTAATGTATTGCAAGCAGCGCTTGATTGCTAAGAAATTTCAATATTGTTTATTCTCTTAACACTTTAAAGCACAATTTTAGCTGTTTTAACATTTCTCGCTGATTGACGTCTGGATTTTTTTAACTTAATCACGTAATCGTTCTTTCAAGTGATCTTCTCCTTGAGTAAGTGATAAATTTAAAATATGGCATTTAAGATCCGTACATCAAATTATATCCAAATTTAGATATTATTTCTGTCAGAGAAGTACTAAATTGATATACAAGTATTAAATAAATAATAGGTAAAGAGAATTTTGATAAACCCCAATTTTTGGTTGGCTGCTTACAAAGTATAATATAAGTAATTGTTTGAAATTGAAAGTCTATCGAAATTCCCTAATGAAAATAACAAACAACAGTATTCAGTAAAATAAAAATATAGGGGTAAAGTAAGGATGTAAAAAGCTGGTTGGAAAACTGAAATTGAGAAAATTAGATAAATCGTATTTCGATCAAATCTCCTCCATTTTGAGCCTCAATAATCTCGGATGCAATTTCAGAATTTGCCCTGAGTTTCACTTCTCCATGTCGACTCACCGATGCACTGAAGAGATATTTATCTTCAATGAATATTTCCACTTCCTGTCCTGCAAGCTCCGGAACCTTCAGGATAAGGTGTTTCTTGTTTATTTCGATAAGAGGATGAGCTGAAGAGATAATCTCCCCCTTATCAAGGTCTATAGGCCTGGATCTCTTCTGAGAAACTTTATTTTCAGCCCCATACATTCTTCCTTTAGAGGTTTTTGGAGTGTCGATTTCTATTTCCCTGACATCAATATGAAGTCCCAGAGTATTTTCGATTTGGTCAATAATTCTCCCGCCCTTGCCAATGACTTTTCTTATTTCATCAAATCGGACCTTCACGAGTGCACTGTTATCTGATGTTATCTCAACTTCAATAGGGCCAGATGTATACCTGCCAATAATACTTTTTATCTCCTCTTCAGCAATCCTCCATGCAGGTTTCCTTCCTCCTTTAGAAGGTTCTATTGGCATGACCACAACCTGTTCTCCATAGGTATAAATCTCATACTCGACTTTACCAGTTTCAAAATCTGCAATTGTAATCACAGGCCTTGAAAGATCCTGCTCTGTCATCCCATGAGGAACTTTAACTGTAAATGATAGCAGCAGAACCTTTGAAACCTCGCCTTTATCGATGAAAATGACAGTATCCACTACCTGAGGAATAACACCCAATTCAACTCTTCCGATCAGGCGTTGAATGGCATCCACTGCTCTAGTCGCATGCACTACCCCTATCATTCCTACTCCCGCAAGACGCATATCTGCAAAAATCAGGAAATCACCGGTCTTTCGGACTTCGTCATATATCGTATAATCTGGCCTGACCAGGAGCAAAAGATCAGCAGTATTTTCCATCTTACCATCTAGTGGTGAATATTGAGTAATTTCAGGAGGCACCTGCAGGTCTCTTGGAGATTCCATAGTTTTGACTACCTGCCCGTGGTCGTTCAGGTAACGCGCAACTCCTGCAGCAAAAGTCGATTTCCCGGCCCCAGGTGGCCCGGCAATAAGAACTCCACGCTGGCTTAAAATACGTTCTTTCAGCTCATAGCTCAAGCTGTAGTGCTCAAGATCTACAATCACTGTTGGCCTGATAGCTGTAATCTCCATATCATCAGAAAAAGGTGGATGTGTAATTGCAATTCTCATATTTCGAATTTGAAGAACAGTAGCCCCATCTGAAGACATCTCGATGAAAGATTCGGGGTCCAATCGCGCTCTTTCAATAAGTTCTTTTGAGATACTTGAAAGTTCCGAATAATCGACAGGTTCTTCACGAATCCTTGCATAAAGCACATTTCCTATAGCCCCCCTCTTAGCCATAGGTGATACACCATTTTTCAGATGCAAGGACATTGTATCTTCAGTGAAAAAATACTCTAATTTGAGAGGCAAAAGTTCAGAGGGGTTCAGGATCTTGGGAGGCAGGTACTCGACATCAAGCCCCTTTGCTCTAGCTATAAGTGCCTGTACCCGGTCTTCGCTTACAAACAGTCCTCCGACATCGATAGCCGTACTTCTGATAAGGGCATCTACCCTACCCTCTTTGGACATTTTTATCTCTCCGACAGTGGGTTGAACTCCACTGAATCGAAGTTGAATTTCTCCCATGTCCGCCAATTTGCGAAGTTCTGAAAGCTCTTCAAGTCCTTTGAAACCTATTTCTCTACCCTTGTTTGCCTGGGCTTCAAGTTCAGATACCACAGCTTCGGGAATAATAACCTCAGCGCCCTTGAACTCACCGCTTTTGACGCGGGGAGAAAGCCTCCCGTCAATAATTACACTAGTATCAGGGACAATCCTGCGCATCCGGGTATCTTCAACCATATTAATGGATATAGAGCCAGAAAGTATATAAGAAAACCTCTGGAAAGTTTTTCCACCTTAAGGAGCAAAAAATAATCATAGGAAAAAAGTTTTAAAAAATGAAACATCAAAAGATGAAGAGATTTTTAATATATTCTTAAATCATTAAAATTTACCTTAAATTCCATTTTCAATTGACCTCAAACAATCAAAAGTCCCGAAAATAAGAAAAAATTTGTTCGATTAGGCCTACCAAAAATCAGTTATAAAATATCTATTTTGATGCAGTAGATACTTCTGGTTATGACTGATAATTATAAATAACACTTTTGGTTGCTTAACCCGCTGCATACAATTGGATATGTTCGTGCTATCTCTCTTGACATAAAATATGATTCAGACTCAAATCTTTTCAATAATCGAGGATACGACCGAAAATGTATTTAATCTTCACTTAATAAAAATTTTCAAATTAAATCTAGATCTTTAATTTTAATAGACATCCTCCGGCTCAAAAACCTTCTCACCGATTATCTTTCCCTCGATATCTCTGAAAAAACAAGATCTATATCCCATGTGACAGGCTCCCCCAACCTGCTCCACAAGCAGGAGAATAGAATCCATATCGCAGTCAATCTTTATCTGATTCACTTTCTGCACATTCCCCGAAGTTTCCCCTTTTTTCCATAGCTTTTGTCTGCTTCGGCTCCAAAAATGCGCAATTCCAGTTTCGATAGTTTTCTCAAGGGCTTCCCGATTCATATAAGCGCACATCAGCACCTCTCTGCTGATATGATCCTGAACAACGACAAAAATCAGATAGTTCTCAAATTTCAAGGTATCGAAATCAATCATGGAATACATATTGTCAAAATAGTATAAAAAAATACATAGTTAGATGACTGAATTGCTTGGTCTGGAATGGAAAATCTGCCCTTCAACTACATGAGAGAAAAGTAATGAAATTAAGGTTTCTAAAAGGATATTTGATTTCTAGGACAAAGCGTAAAACCAATGAATCTTCAGCCCAGTGGATATAAGCGTCAACTTCAACCCTGGTGCCGTATGTAATTTTCGGCTGCTTCTTTGATAAAATTGCAGATAGCAGATGCGAAATATCCATCACACAATAGTGTATGTTCTTTCAAATAGTATTTTTTAAATACTCATTTTAATTTTTTCATAGCCTAATTGTTGTTTCTTGTTTCAGTTTTAAATGATCACAAGATGCTGACTTTTGGCTCGTTCTTAAAGAGTAGATAGATGTGGATTTTGACCGTTTCCATTTCTAGTATTTCAAAATTTTCCTCCTTTTTAATGTCAGAAACTATCTGTTTGAGTTCTTAGTCAATCAGTTCTAGTATCTTTTTTGATAATTGCACACAAAGATAATGGCAGTGTGACAAACGGACATGAAAAACAAAATGGTCCGAAATATGTTAAAAACCTAGTGAAAAGCATACAGTCTCCTGCACATTTTGGATGTATCGATGGCAGATCTTTATGATTCCAGATTCTTTCAAGCCCAGCATTGGGAAAAGAAATTTAACTATCCATTAAATAGTCTAATATTTGGTAAAATTGGCATACAGCCTCTCAGCATTGTAATCAATGGTTATTTTAATTATACGTTAGCGCATATTTTCGTTAGATTGTTGGCTGAACTCCTATAAGTCGCTTATATTTCAATTAAACAACTCTTCGATTATGCAGATATAACTTAGCACAAATAAAAATATAAAAATTAGTCAGTTACCTAAAATAAGGTCACTGATATTTATTTTAAAATGTCATAAACCTATGATTGCCTACCCATTAAAAAAAGGAAAAAGAAATCATTAGCAAACAGTTAAAGAATACTAACTCAAAAAAACTTGCTTATCGAATATTAAATATGACGGTTATTGATATTGTTTTTCCCAAGATTAATAATTACAAACTACTATTGATTCCGCTACAGCATTAGTTAAAAAATTTGGCTTGACAGTTGACAGAAAAAACCTATTGAAAGGAATTAATAGAAATACGCTCATAAATAAATTTAACAATGGGGTATAGATGATGCCTACAAAAGAAGAGATTAGCGACCAAATTATGCAACTTTGGGATGAAATATTTACACTGCAAGACAAATGTAGGGAAGAATTAAATATTAAATATGCAGAGTGGCGGAAAGTAGAACCACTATTAGTTAACGGCATAGATGCGATGTTAATACATATTGAGTCAATGAAGGGAATCAGCGCTGAAAGTCTACTAATCTATAAAGAAGTTAAAGTAATCAAAGAGAGATACAAACAAAAGGTGGATGAGAAACATGCAAAAATAGATGCGCTGAATAAAGAGGGGAAATGTTAAAAAAATACAATTGGTTGTCTTTTTAGGAAATATACAAGAACAAATCTGACCAGCCTTCACTGCCTATACCAGGCATAGAAAAAGTAAAAAAAGAAATATGGATGAAATTTTTGAGAAAGGTGAATAATAATTAAGAAAATCATTTATCACTTTTCAATCAAGCTGCTAACTTTATAATGTGCAATTTTCTGATGTGCAATTTTCAGGGCAAGGTAAAAAGTGTATGAAGATATCTATGAAAGTATCTATGAAAGATCCGCATCTACAGTCACATTCGCATCCCCAGTCACATTCATCACGCCAGAAGCTATCATTTGCACTTACTGCTTCAGCTGTAGCATTTTTCTTCTCCTTTATCATAGTGGGTCTTGTACTTACTACTTTAGGAGTGGTTTTTTTCTTCTCCTTCTACAGCGGATCCGGCACTTACTGCTGCAGCTGAAGCTTGAGCTGGCCAGCAAGTAACTATGGGTGCAGAGCTTCTTGGACTGCAGGGACCGAAACTGGTACAGTGGATATATTGGAGCTGCTTAAGGGTAGCCGAAGCAGGAATAACTATTACCCATCCAAGGGTAGCCACCCAATCTGCCCCAGCCACTACCATGTGCGCTTGCTTCTGCGGCTGTCAAAGATACTACAAAAAGGACTGCCAACTAAACAGCAATTCCCTTTTTGATATTAGATAATTGTTTCAACATTTAATCACACTTTTATTTTATTCAATTTGATTTAATTTAAATTAGTTTTGGCTTTCCACAGTTGAACAAAAAACTTACTATTGATAATATTGTAATTGTCCTGCCAAATTTCGTTGATCTTTCACTCTCTTACCTACATTAGGACATTAGCATGTGATTTTCAGTTTAACTACGTAAAGTCAAAAGTAATTTCAGTAGTTATTCATTATATTTTAACATGTTTAATTTTTAGCAAACCAGTTATTTTCAAGTTGAATTTGCTTTTATGTTTACAACCAGACACTCAATGTTGTCTCATTTTCATTACCATAGCGTAGGATACCACTGCTGAAGGCTCAAAAAAGAAATAGGACAATATCGATTACCTTGATAATGTCATTTTTGCCCTGGAAATTAGGTGACCAACCAATTTAAATTATCCATGGAGATAACATCTATCAACATGAAGTTAACAACAATAAAATATTGTTTATGTAGTTAGTGAGATGATCAAACCGGCGCTTTAAAACTTATTTTTCCCTAGCTGTTTAACTCATTATGTTAACCTACTGGGTAATTCCTGTTTTCCATTGGGAAAAAGAAGATACAGAATCGCTCGTATTTTACGAACTTTCGATACACTATCAATTTGGCGTTGCCGCTAGAGCAATAAACTCAAAGATATATTCACAAAAACCACAAAATAGTTTAGTGGAGATAATACATAATTTCTACCTCAGAATTTTACAATATTGAATTTTCCGGGGGATTACAAATAAATGGAATTAAGATTAATGGATAGTGTTTTTTCTGATGAGCTATTGAGGAAAAATTGACAAATAATAAGAGTAGTTATTCTGAACTGCATAAAATCGGAACTACTGATAATTATAATAAGGATGTATAGCTTAAAGAATAGAATCCCAGTAATAAAATGAATTACCGACTTTTACAAATAGACATCCAGATCATAGATATAATAGATTTATCATAAATTAATACAAAAAAGAGATCATATAAATTGCTTAACATGTCTGGCTATTATTTGGATCTATCTGAGTTATTTCTAGGAGAACGCGTATACAAAAGGCTAATAAACTTAATTTAGCTTGGATTTGTTTCTTGTCCTGATATATTGGAAGCTGAAAAATAAGAAAGCAGGGAGAAGGTGACCTAGGATGCATAAAATACTGAATCTTGATGAATTAATTACAGCAAAGCATTTAGAAAAAGAAAATATTGAAGAAGGCGGCAATTTAAATATCGAAGAGTTATACGATCTGATAATTCCCCCTGGCACGGTTGTCTCTATTATCTACGATATTATCGAAGAATTTGACCTTGAGCCTGTAACCAGAAAGATATTTGTGGGGGTCGCAAACAGCGAAGAAAGGGAACTTTTGACTATGCGTGGCCCTCTTGAGAGGGTTCAGGCAGCTGAACAATTCCTACACGAAGAAATGAAGGCATGGATTGAAAAACAGTAATCTTATTAAATCCTAACTAATGGGCAGATGACCAAATGCCAAATTTAAATGGCGCAAAAATAAAATACTCACTTTAGTAGGAATTTAAAGCAGGTAGAAAAATTCAGATTATTCGGAACAGATGCCTGTAATACCTTCTTTTGCGAAATCAAAAACAGTTACTTTATCTGTTTTGTCATATATATCGAGTTTTGAGCCTTTTTCGATTTTCCCAATAACTACAGCTGTAAGTCCAGCTTCTTTAAAGACATTTATGCATTCTTCTGCGTTCTCATGAGATGCTGTAAACACGTAACCTGTTCCAGGATGCACTTTCAGCCATTGTTCAAAGTCCACATTTGCAGGTCTTGGGACTTTTTCGAGATCTACTGAGGCGCCAACACCGCTGGTCTCACAAAGCATTCCAAGTGTACCTATAAGTCCAGGGTTGCTTATATCTTTGCCTGCAGTGGCAAATTTTTTCTTTCCAATTTCCTGGGTTACAAGGTAGGTTTTTCTGATTGTTTCCGGTGCTTTGAAAGATGTCGTATCCCAACTGTATAGGGAGTTGGGCCCTATTTTCCCGTCCATATCATAGGCTGCAATCACAAGATCTCCATGATTTGCTGTATCACTACGAATTATGCAATCCCTTTTGACGATCCCTATAATAGCAACTGAAATAGAATTATACTGGGCATCAGGATGCACATGTCCTCCTACGATCGGAACTCCGAATTTCCTAACCCCTTCAGCTAGTCCTTCAATGAGCTCCCTGCAAGCTTTCGGAGAGTTTGAGGAAGCTACATCTACCATAGCAAGTGGCTTCCCACCCATTGCTGTAATATCGTTGATGTTCACTACCACAGATCCATAGCCGGCCCACCAGGGACTGGCATCCAGCAATCTCCCCCATATTCCATCGGCTGCAAAGAGGATGAAATCATCCCCTCCTATATCTATCACTGCTGCATCGTCTCCGAAATCGACAACCGAGTTCTGATATTCAGGACGAACGGCCTCAAAGATTGAAACAATATCCTCAATCTGTTTTTTTCGGCAGACCCCTTCAAAATTTTTTAGCCTTTCGGCAAGCTTTTCCAGGTTCAAGATCATACTTCCTTCGATTTTTTTAATTTTGTGCGGTTAATATTGGTAATGAGCTATCATAAAATTCGCGATAATTTCCCAAACTATAACCCATGACATATTAGCAATCATGAGAATTTAAGGTTAACAGTAATCAGTTGCGATATAATGCTGATCAATATTAAATTTATAAGCCTAGCTTATAAAAATAGCTTCTTTTTGTCTTACAACAAGATGTTAGAGGTATTTTGGCCAATACCTATTAAGGTCATCTTTCATCTCTTTTTTCTTTGTTTTGCATAAAACACGCGACAGATTTTTATCAAATTATCCGATATCCCACTTTCTGTAGATATACACAAGAATGGCATTTATTTTTTATGAGACAACAGCTTAAAATTTAATATAACTTTCAATGAATGATATGGGCAAGTAGGTTAACAAATTCCACATGTGTATACATCTGCATATTGCCAGCTATCCATTAGATTAATTTAGTACAAATATATTTATCTATAGATATATATCCCTCTTTCTAATTCAAAAATGAATGGAATAGGTTAGAAGGAATAATAATATACTATCTTAATAGTTCTCTCTTTTTGAGAATAAAGTCTTCGGTACGTTTTTTTATTCCCCATTATAACTATGATTTTATAAAAAATTTCGATGGTTATTCTGTGGCAGAATGGAAACTAAGAAAAAGGCTAAAAGAATGAGGAGAAACAATATCATATCAAATTAAAAAACAAACTCAAAAATTAACATTGAAATAAGTTTTCATTCTGATGAGAGAGATTACAGAAGTAAAAATTGGAGTAGACTCACAAGTAGTAATTCAAATTACAAGTTTAAATGGGATTAAAAAATACTATTTTTGAGTAAGGATCTGCAAAAAGTCATTCCCACCTAAAAAGTGTATATATATCTAGCCTCAACCTATTTTTCGACACATTCTTCGGTGTGCATCTCCAATTACGACTCCAATTTCTGATTGCAAACGGGGCCCTATTGATGCCACTATGCCAGGGCCATCTGTGTTTTCCCGGCATACGATTGCATGTTCCAATAGTCCAAGGCGCTCTATTCCATAAATATCTCTACTGTGGCCTGTCTTTTTTATTGTGTATTTAATTTCCGAACGAGTTGCCCCATTAACTGTAACCCTGTCAGTACTTGCTTTTTTCCACATCCACCACATATCAAGCTGTTTTTTGGTAAAACGAGTTTTAATTTCTTTTTTTGTCTCAAAAACTTCGATTTCAACCGGAAGATTAGGTATCAGGCCGAATCTGGATGCAAGTTGTTTTGGTTTTCCGCTCCCCAAAGCTTTTAATTCTTCGGTTTCAACCCTGACAGGTATGCCGATATTAACTAGAAAAGCATCTTCTAAAAAAGCTTGAAGAAATCCCATATATTTCTTTCCATGTTCAGCTTTTACAGCAGGTGTCCCATACATGGAAATTAGTAAGTTGGCAGATACTTCTTCATCCTCACCTTCTAGAAACAATTCAACCCATTTCTCCGAAGAAGTGGATATATCAACCTTTACTTCAACATTTTTCAAATCATTCTCAATCAGGGTTTTCAGAAGGCTAGTCATACGTTCCCGGCTTTTTCCATAAACATGCTGGAGTGTTACAACTTTGATCATATTTTTTCCTGCCGGATACTTCTATATCTTTTTTTGAAGATTTCTTAATTCTTTTTCTAAATTTTGAATCGATCACATTAGATAGCTAGGACAATTATGGGTAAATTATGGTAATTCCACAGATGTTTAAGAGTCCCGTTTTTCTGGAATTAGACAAGTCAGATTTTAACTTTTCAGGTAAGATTCCAGAAGTCTTTGACTTTCTTTCAGGGCTAATGTAACAGTTTCATTAATAGGACTTTCAGCCTTTGTAATCTGGTTCTGGAGCTTTTTAATGTCCCGGTTATAAGGGCCGAGTTTTCTGGATACTGCATCTTTGCTATCCCTCTGTTCTAATACACCCCTGTGGATGCTTTCTATCTTACTCTTGAGGTTCTTTATTTTCTCAAGGATTTCGGCATTTAGAGGGTTAAGTCCTTCTACATGTTCAAATTTTTCCATTTCTTCTTCTTCAATATTTGCTCTTTCGCTTTTATCTAAGTCTTCTTTTTCAGATTCTTCTTTCTGTGCTTTTTCTACAATGATCTCCTCTGAGATTAAATTCCTGAAATCGTTAAGGGCAGTTTCAACTCCCTTTCCGTATTCAGTAAGTTCGACATATTTTATTCGTCCATCGAATGTGAATCTTATGAGTCCAGACTGTTTCATTTTTGCTAAGATTCTCGTTGTATGGGCAAAGGTTGAATCTATCTCTTTTGAAATAACCGAAGCATATGTCTTTTCCATCGAACCTATAAATAACAGCGTAAGAGTGGGTTTTTCCTGTAAGAATAACTTTTCTGCATTTTCATCGGGCATAATATCACATTGAAATTTATTAGCAAATTGTTTTTTGAATCTAAGCTAAGGCATTTTACTATCTTTTAATGGTTTATATATAATATTGCAACATTCTCAACCTTCAATTATTTACCGAATTCATTACTTCCAGAATTTGAAGAGTTAAGAGTACTATGTTCTTTGAGTCAGAGATAAAGTGAACCTTTGCATCTTTTAACGCTCTAAATCATCGCTCCTTCGCAAAATTTTTTTTTTTTGGTACTATTGTCAGAGGTGGTGCCTACCCACCTCAGACCTGGATATAATATACATTGGAATTAAACAGCTTTAGCTATGGCTATGGCAAATCACATATTACATAGCGTTAGTGCTGAAGTATCGATAGAATATATTTTATAATAAGAGAATTAAAAAAGATTGTAGGTGGGCATAACACCTAAATTTTGGTTATCCTGAAAGGTCTCGGATTATTTTTTTTATTTCGAAAATTTGTGCATCAGTCTTGAATGAAGTTCCGTTGAAGTGAATTCTGGAAGCTTCGAACCCATTGTCCTTAAGGGTCTCGATCAGAGTTTCTATTCCGGTTGCAGAAACTCCTAGTTCTTTACAGATCACATGCTGATCATAGAACATAGGAATATCGAGTTCATCTCTACATAACATAATTATTTTTTTTGCTTTATTTTTTGTATTTAGAGGATATATTTCGATTTTTGAAATAACCTCATTACAGAAGCTAGGCTCTCTGAAGGGCCCAAGCCATAACGGGCCTGCGATTTGTATGACAGCATTGCATGAAGGGCATTCTTTTTCAATGTACACTGCAAGCCCGTACACATGTCCTCTAAACCCGCACATCGGGCAGTGAATACTGAAACCCATCGACTTTAAAGTTCTATCGACTTGCTTTGTTCCGGGAGTAATTTCGAGGTAAGTGCGGACATAGTGACGTGTCACATGTGAAAGCAGGGGTAACATCCCTTTTTCATGTTTTGCAAGTTCTCTTGCACAAGCTCCCAGCAGGATTCGTAAGCCCATCTCACTATGATACTCCGTGTTTAAAGGAACAGCAGCATATTTACGGATTCCTGAATTTCGATGAGCTCCACACAGGGGAGCTGTGTCTGTTGCAGTAACCGAGAGCATACTCTGTACTGAGGCAGAAGCTGCATCCAGGAAGGGAGAAGGTGTGCCAAAAGGATCAATATCCACTATATGGGATTTTTTTTCATGAAGCAACAAGTTTGCGTTCTTGCGGATAGCCATTGTTTTATCCTCAAGTCCGTTAATTTTGATATTTTCCTTTATCATTTCAAAAGCTTCGTGGCTCCAGTCATTTAAGATCGCATGTATGCCCACTTCTCCTGCGATCCGAAGTCCTCTTATCCCTGACGCAGAAAATGCGTCAACGTAGCTAATTTTTTCCCTTATAATCTTTTTTTTGGAAAGAAGCCTTTCCACAAATGCTGCTGTGGCTGCGACGTTGATATCGCGGTTAAGCTCCATTTCTGGATTATAAAAAACTGGAGCTGCTGAGGGAGGGAAGGTTGCATCCTTAGGTGGTATTGGGACTAAAACCTTTGTTGTACCTTCGACTATAGTTTTACATATCATTTGAAATTGCTATTCTTTTGATCTTATTTTACAGTGATGGTCATCTACATTTTGGGATCTCTTTTCACACTGGATTTGTGGATTTAGATCTCTCCTGAAATGCCACATAGCCTAGAATCTTGCTTCTGCAATTTTTCTGAACGCAGGCAGCCTTGCATCATTGCATAAAGGACTACAAAGAGAAGGATGTTTCTTTTATCACTACGTTTCTCCCTTATAGTGAATCATCCTATTGTATTCTCAATAATATCTGGGATTTTCATAAAAACTAATAATAATAATGATATTAATAATATTTATACTAATTT
The DNA here is from genome assembly GCA_963848985.1 of uncultured Methanosarcinaceae archaeon. Classification (GTDB taxonomy): domain Archaea; phylum Halobacteriota; class Methanosarcinia; order Methanosarcinales; family Methanosarcinaceae; genus Methanosarcina. Next base: position 130,031 of record CAWKGG010000066.1, on the reverse strand, counting down.
CCTTATGTATTTGTTCTCAATAATAAGGAACACAGTCTCTTAACGCGAGTAATTCTCTCTGATTCAGACTCTTGTAATATTGATATTTTGGAAGGTATGAAAGGACAAAATAAAAAAATCTGATTTGAGAAATTAAGTCCAAAATTTCCTGATTAATAATTAATACTCATACATTTGCTCTTTTCAGATCTCTCAAAGCAAAGTGACAGTTTTGGATCGATCGCATAGGTACGTTTACTTATAATATAGCCTGCAGACCTGATTGAAAATTGATCACAAATAAGCTACTCTCTGGGAATCCATATCAACATATCGATGCAGTCATGCACGAAGTACGCCAAATAATTAGGTTGCATAAAAATAAACATATTCCTGCAGAACCGATAGAATCCATAAAGATGGTGAGAACGGTTTACACAAATGCTCTCGTTTACTCATAAGGATCAGGCAAAGCTTTTCGCTGATTTCGAACTAAACTATTTCCCTTCAAGAATGATTCAGATTATAAAAAGGACCATATACAAGAAAATATTCAAAAGGTTATCTAAGATTAGAAACACTTATAGATGGTGAAATTTGAAGTAAGGTAGGTTGCATTGAAACTAGGGATGATTGTACTAATTCTGATATAATTAAAAGCTATGTTGAAAATCAGGTAAATCATGAAGAAAAAAAACTATATAAGCAAATAAAAAAATTTAATTTTGAATAATTTCATTATATCAAAAGCTTCAGCATTAACATACCACATTTATTTCAGTGGGGTCTGGCATCGTAAATTTGATTTGAATTGATTATTCGAAGGATTTTATCTTTACTTTTAGGATATTATATATTCTCAAAACTCATTAGACTTGTCCAGATTATACATTTAAAGTCGCAAAACCATAAAGGAACTGTCGTCAATGTCAGGAAATTACGGAAAAGCTTACCTTATTGGCTCAGGTCCAGGTGACCCTGAGCTTCTAACCCTGAAAGCTCGCCGTCTTATTGACAACGCAGAAGTAATTATTTATGACCAGCTTCCTGGAAAAGTTATCTTGGACTCTATGCCTGCAAGTGCGGAAAAAATAGATGTTGGAAAATATGCTGGAAAGCACACCATGTCTCAGAAAGAAATAAATGAAGTTCTTGTGCAGAAAGCAAAGGAAGGAAAGACAGTTGTCCGCCTGAAGGGAGGAGATCCCTATATTTTTGGAAGAGGGGGAGAAGAAGCCGAAGTGCTTGTAGCAGAAGGCATCGAGTTCGAAGTCGTTCCAGGAATCACTTCCGCAATTGCAGTGCCTGCTTATGCTGGAATTCCATTAACCCACCGGGAAAACGCATCAATGGTTACTTTCATAACCGGACATGAAGATACCACAAAACCTGAGAGTGAGCTTGACTGGGAAACCCTGGCGAAGTTAAGGGGAACTATTGTAATCTTGATGGGTGTAAAAATGTTAGGCTGGAACACGAACGAATTAATTAAGCACGGTAAGGATCCTACTACACCTGTTGCAGTTATCGAGAGAGGGACCAGGACTGACCAGAGAGTGACTGTGGGAACACTTGCAACCATTGCAAATCTTGCAAAGGATCGTGAAGTAAGGGCTCCTGCAATCATTATTGTGGGAGACGTGGTAAACTTGCATAAAATCCTTGGGGAGCAACATACTAGAACTGAATTTTAATGTACTCGAGGGGATAAGGGATATGACAGAAAAACAAAAAAATAAAAAAATACCAGTCCTCGCAATCATGAGGCCGGAAAATTACAGGAAGAAGTCAGAAGCTATTGCTCGAGATTACAATTTTAGGCCAATATATGCTCCTATGATAAAGCTAGAAGGCATGACAGATGAAGGCTTCGGCCCCTTCGTACAAAGAGTTATAAACGAAACTTCTGACTATGTAATCTTTACAAGTGCAAATGGAATAACTTTTACTATGGAAAAACTCTCTGAAAGCGAAAAAAACAACTTAATCAAAGGATTGAACAAAAGTAGGGTAATAGCAATTGGCCCTAATACGGAAAAAGAACTCAAAAAAATAGGAATTGATAATCCCTTTCTCCCAAGAGACTACAGCTCTGAAGGCATTTTAGAGGCTCTATGCCCGGTGATAAAAGGAAAAGCTGTAGACATTGCGAGAAGCGCTTTTGGAACTAAAGTCTTAACAGAAAGACTTAAAGAATCCGGAGCCATGGTTTATGAGACTCATGTGTATACACTCAGCGTTCCTGAAGGAGCGATCCAGAAAAAGCTAATAGAACGCACTCTTGCAGGAGAAGTGGATGCATTTGCTTTCACAAGCTCAATGATGGTAAAAGGCTTCATGAAGCATGCAGAGATGCTGGGAGCAGGGGAAACTATAAAAAAAGCTCTTAACAGAGCCATAATAGGAGCTATAGGAATTCCTACAGGAAACACACTGAAGAAACATGGGGTCAACACAACAGTGATTCCAGAAGAGTTCACTTTCGAAGCGCTACTTAAGGCAATGAAGAGCCGATTCTAAGTTGTGAAGATAGACATGATAGGCATTTCAAAACTCTACTGCGGAACTGTGGAACCTTCTGATGCACTCCGCTATGGATGTGAGTCCAAGAGGCTTCCCTCTCACCTTCTACAGTTTTCAAAAGACAAAAAGCCTGTAGTGGTCTGGAACATAACCCGCCGCTGCAACCTGAAATGTATCCATTGTTATGCCCGAGCAAAGGACGTAGAATTTGAAAACGAGCTTTCTACAGAAGAAGGAAAGGCTCTCATCGATGATCTTGTGAATTTTGGAAGTCCAGTGATCCTTTTTTCCGGCGGGGAGCCAACTTTGCGAAAAGACCTCCCAGAACTCGCAGCCTATGCTCAAAAAAAAGGAATGAGGGCTGTAATTTCAACAAATGGAACGCTCATAGATCAAGAACTTGCAAGCAAATTAAAGGCTATAAATCTTTCTTACGTGGGAGTTTCTCTGGACGGGATAAGGGAAACAAATGACAAGTTTAGGGGAATGAACGGAGCATTTGATGCAGCTTTACGGGGCCTACACAATTGTCAAGACGAAGGCATAAAGGTGGGGCTACGTTTTACCATGAATAAGCAAAACTTCCAAGAAATTCCTGAAATCTTTAAACTTCTAAAAGAAGAAAATATTCCTAGAATATGTTTTTACCACCTTGTTTATGCAGGTAGGGGTTCGAATATGGTAAGTGAAGACCTATCTCTCGAGGAGTCAAAGCAAGCTGTGGATATGATCCTCAAGAAAACAAAAGAACTTCACAAAAATGGTTTCCCTGCTGAAGTCCTTACTGTGGACAACCATTGTGATGGCCCTTATCTATATATGAAACTTCTTAACGAAAATAAAAAACGGGCTGCAGAGGTATTTGAACTCCTCTCAATGAATCAGGGAAACTCCTCCGGAATCAGGATTGGATGTGTATCATGGGATGGTTCGGTACACGCCGACCAGTTCTGGAGACATTATTCTTTTGGAAATGTCAGGGAACGTCCATTCAGCGAAATCTGGAATGATCGTGTCGATGAGCTGATGATCGGGCTCAAGGATAGAAAACTCCTGATCAAAACTCATGGAGATCGATGTGCCAGATGCAAATGGTTTGATATATGCAATGGAAATTTAAGAGTGCGTGCAGAAGCCGTATATGGAGATGTCTGGGCAGATGATCCTGCCTGTTACCTTACAAAAGAAGAGATCGGATATTATAAAGGGTAAAATTTTTCAGGCATTATTTTTTAGTTTATTTCAATTTCAAATTTTATGAGGAGCAATTTATAAGGCCCAAAATATATAACATTTTTAATTTGTAATCAAGCTTCGAATAAAAGTTATTCCGAAGAAAAGTACTCATATATGTAATCGCAGTCATGAGGTTTACGTAATGGATCAATCTAGTCAGAATAAAGAGAAAAGAAATCACATTCCTGGTATTGACAGGGGCAAAGTTGTAATATATAGTCTAAGCACTTGTATCTGGTGCAAAAAGACAAAGAAATTACTTACTGACCTGGGTGTAGATTTTGAATATATATATGTAGATAGGCTTGATGGAGAAGAAAAAAATCAGATTATTCAGGAGGTAAGACGTTTTAACCCATCGATTTCTTTCCCAACAACTATTATAAATGGGGAAAAGGCAATATTAGGTTTTAAAGAAAAAGAAATTCGTGAAGCTTTTGGCTTTTAGAGGAGTAGTTGGGTTGAGGGAAGAAGAGGCTGCAGAAGAGGACATCACAGAAGAAGAAGTGGATAGGGTCTATAGACGTTTGAATAACGAGGTTGAAAAATCTGGTTATCATCTCAATCCTGACGTTGAGTTTACCAAGGATCTTGTGAAGGGACTGTTAGCCAATGAAAAAAGTTATGGTTATTGGTCTTGCCCGTGCAGGCTTTCTGCTAATAACAAAGAAGAGGATTTAGATATAATCTGTCCCTGCTATTACAGAGCCCCCGATCTAAACGATTACGGAGCCTGTTACTGTGCACTTTATGTTTCAGATAAAGTTATTCGAGGAGAACGAAGAATGGAGTCCATTGTGGAAAGGCGTCCTTCTCATGAGGAGAGAGAGGCTGCAATAGCTGAAGAAATCAAAAGAACCAAGATGATAAAAAGTATGAAACTCTCAGAAAAGCTCTCAAAACCAGTATGGAGATGTAAGGTTTGTGGATATCTATGTGCCATGGATGAACCTCCAGAGGTCTGTCCAATCTGTAAAGCAAGAAAAGAAAGATTTGAACGATTTATGTAAATTCAAATTGATCCTTTTTGAGAACTATTCAGCCCGGAAAAAGGACTATTAGTATCCATATTTACAAGGATTCAATGAGCAAATTTCTGCAGGCTTATTTTATCCAACTGTCGAATATTGATTATTTTCTATATTTTCTATATTTTCCAATCATTTTAGTACTCATAAGTGCATACTGCATCAAAAGTAGATATATATCAACTTATTTTTGATAGGCTAAATAGTCACCTCTGTTTTCCTTTTATAACGCTGAGGGATAAATTGTTCAGAATCAACTAGGTGAAATCCATAATACTTCAATTGAGAGATAACAAGCTCTTTTACGATGCATGGGCCAAAATATGGAACAACAGAAGGTGGAGTTATTGCATTATCCACAATCACAAGCCTTCCTCCCTTTTTAAGGGCTTTCTTTAAACTGGCGATGAACTCATCTTTTGCAAGTTCAAAGGAAGCTATATAAACATCATGATAAGAGCACATGAATATTGTATCTACACTATTAGATGGAAGGCAAGAATCATTTAAATGCATCTGAATTGTCTGAATATTTAAGCCATATTTGTCATTTATTTTTTCTACGTATCCAAGGACATCTTTGTTGACTTCACCGGAGTAAACTTTGCCTTTTTTGCCTACCAACTTAGAAAACTTGAAGGAGAAAAATCCAAAATTGCAGCCTACGTCAGCAACTACCTCGCCATCTTTAATACCTATGTAATTAGCATTTCACTGGTTTTTTCCCAGCTTTCACGGTTTGGATTGTTAAATGAAATAAATTCGTTCCATTCATTAAGCTGATATACACTCACTTCGTTTCCGGAATATTCATAGACAATATCATGAATTTGCTTGATTGCAAATTCGTCATCTGCCCTTGGCATCTCTGGATCTGGCTTAGCCAGGTCATACTTTATTCTGATATACTTTTTTAACAATGCGAAGTCGTCAGTAGCCAGATAATTGAAATATTCAGCGTCAAATCTATCGCTAAGAATTTTGGTCTGCAGCTCCTTGGATGCCAAGAGATATTTACCAGTTCCTGTGCATGAGGCATCCGCTTTTCTATTTTTGAACAAACTGAATCGATATTATAATCGATCCGAATAAATTCAGTTTCCCCATTTTCAGTATCAAATACTGCACAGCTTGTTCTGGTGTCTCCATCTCTGGGCTGGCCAACTGAACACGGATTAATAATTGTCAGGCATCCTAGTTTCCTGTTCATTGGGATGTGAGAATGCCCGACTGCAAGAAATTCTGCATCAACTGGTTCTATCGTCTCATTTACCATATTCAAGATGTCCTCATCTGATGTTTCAGATTTTATGTACTCTGATATGGAACGTGGGTTTGCATGGGTTAGGTAGAGCTTTTTCCCATCAACTTCCTCTCAGATAAGGAGGGGAAGTTTCCGTAAATAATCCATTCGGGATCTGTCAAGGACTTTCGATGTATATTCCCTAGTCGCAACTGGGAGATTTTTATATTTATATCCACAGTGGTAGTCTACTTTAAAAGCAACTGCACTATCATGATTGCCTCTTATGGTCGGAATAGCTTTCTTACGCAGAAGATCAATGCACTTGTTTGGATCCGGGCCATAATCAACAACATCTCCAAGACAGATAGCTCTATCATGAGGAATTTGTAAAACAGTCTGAAGGGCTTCATAGTTTGCATGAATATCGGAGATTAGCAGTAGTTTCGTGAGATTTCTCTCTTTCTCAGATATCATTTATACTTTTTTTATCTTAAGAACCACTTTTATATATTTTATATAACTTACGTACTCGAGGTACAAAATAAAGTATAATGGAAGCTTTAGTATTCGACAATAATTAAATTTAGGGTTATGGAGTCAGTTGTCAAAACAGATAAGACGCAGGTTTTGATGAATGAAACCAGTATTAAAGCGAAATTATTTTAGGATTAAAAAATTGAAAATGGAAAAGCTACATATGATAAAATAAGTGGAATGTACACTTTTATAACATTTTTGTGAACTATGTTTTGGGGCCTTTAATCCTAGTGAATATCACAAGCATGAAGCTGGGTTCAGATGTTTGAACCTCTGAAGGAAATGCTCTATCTGACCTAAATAAATACGATGAAGCAATACAGCCTATGAAAAAGCAATTGAAATTAACTCGCAGAACTCAAAAGCTTGGTACAATGAAAGTTTTATCTAAACAAAATAAATTTGATTACAGCGGGTTTACCACCTAAATTTTAATTCCTACTTCTATCTTAAAATAAAGTCTTGTTTCTTTTTCAGACATCTAAAGGCACAAATATTATATTGCCAAACTGTATCCAGGGAAGCTGAAAGTCATCATAAGGGCTCTTCCCGCAGTAACGGTGAGATCTTCATATCATTTTCGATTCGTTTCATCCCCAAAATGTCTTTTACCTCGGCAAATACGAGAGCATGAGTGGGGCAGGCCTCGACACAGGCAGGCAACTCCCTACCATTGCATATATCACATTTTACCCCCACTTCAGTTTGTCTGCTGATCACTCTACGATTGTAGGCCATGGAACTGGTCCAACACCCGATGACAAGAATCAATCTGTATAGGGGGAAAAAGCGAGGACAAACCATGGAACAGGTCCAGCAGTCTACGCAGAGTACAGGATTGTAGTTTACAATGTTGGAAATTATATTCTGGGAAAGAGCTTTTGTGGGACAAACCGATACACAAGGTGCATTCTCACAGTGACGACAGGTTATTGGAATAGAGATTTCAAGATTAGGTGAACAATCTACATTTATGCATTTTTTTGGAGCTGGCTGTTCTCCTAAGGCTGAAAAAAGGCTTTTACTCTTTGAATGGGCAACAGCGCAGGCAATCTCGCAGGAGCGGCATCCCAGGCAGCGTTCTGGACGAATCATTAAATCTTTCATTGCAAATCACCTGATTGAGTTCAAGCCCAATGACCTTCTTTTCCCATCGATATGCTCAAGCATCAGGTATGCGGCTTTAATGGGATCAGGCTCAACCGCAAAGCTTGCTCCGACAACATTGTTTAAGCCGTTTGTCAGAAGGGCTGTAACTGCCTGGCTTCCAAGAACAGGTGGAACAGTGCCTAGAACAACGAGAACTCCTGAGGCGACTACATAGGCCCCGATACTGACTGCTTTTTCACTCATCCACTCAGGAGCGGCCCCTGCTACTGGAAGGTCACTTATATCCACATCCAGTCGACTTGCAAGGATTGATGAAAGTAACAGGATGCGACTGATATCAACGCAGGAGCCCATATGTAGTACCGGAGGTATACCAAGCTCCTCACATACTACTTTTAGCCCGTCACCGGCAAGTTCGGAGGCTTCCGGAACAAGAAGGCCGGCTTCTGCACAGGCAATTGCGTTACAACCGGTTGTGACCACAAGCACGTTGTTTTTTATTAGTTCCTTAACAAGATTTACATGCCCATAGTTATGCTTTATTTTTACATTATTGCAGCCAACAACCGCGCCTACTCCCCAAACTGTCCCGTTTTTTATTGCCTCAATGAGAGGATCAGGACTTCCACCAAGCGCACTAAGTATGGCTTCAGCGCTGAAACCAACCATACATTCCTGCTTTTCTTCCGGGATATTTACCTTTTCTGGATTTCGGGAAGGAAAGTTTTCGACGGCTGTTCTTACTATTTTTTTTGCGGTTTCATAAGCTCTATCTTCATGGAATTCCATTCTCACAGTCCCAGGAAAGTCGGCCTTCGGTGACGTGGATATGAATTTTGTGTGGTAACAGCCTGCAAGGTCGCCTAGTGAGGGCATAATGCACTGGACATCTACGACCATAGCTTCCACAGCTCCAGTGATCACTGCCAGTTCCTGCTGAAGGAAGGTTCCTACTATTGGAGTCCCATGTCGCATCAGGTTTTCGTTCCCAGTACAGCAGATCCCTGCAACATTTATGCCTGCTGCCCCATTTTCCTGTGCAAGTTTAAGAAGCTCTGGGTCTTCTGAAGCTTCCACGATCATCTCCGAAAGAATGGGTTCATGCCCATGGATTATCACGTTTACCTTATCCCTAGAAAGTACCCCAAGATTAACAGTACTTTTTCTCAGTTGTGGGGTTCCGAAAAGTATGTCCTGAACATCTGTTGCAATCATCGATCCTCCCCAGCCATCCGATAGTCCTGTACGCAGTCCATGTAGCAGAATGTGAGTTGCATCATTGTCCACACCCATATTAGTTCTGTGCATACATTCAACAATCTCTCTGTCAATCCCTCTGGGCTCTATTCCAAGTTCAGTCCATAATTTAAGCCGTGGCTTTGGGGCCCTACTTGTACACAGGAGGGAACCATTTTGTTTTCCAAATTCAAGAAGCAGCGCATCTGCGAGTTCGGAAGCCATTTTCTCAAGGCTTTTCCCCGTCGTGAGAATTCCATATTCAGAGGCAAGAGATAGTAGCTTTGCTTCGTCTTTGATCTTGTAACTTCCGGCTTCTCCTTCACTCATTTTCTTAAAGGTTAGCACTGCATCCCTTGCGTGATCTGAATGGGCTGCTGCACCTGCAGCAATAGCCCTCAGAAGATTTCTTGCAACTATAATATCTGCAGTCGCGCCACAAATTCCCTTTTCAGCAGCTTCACCGAACGGATCTATCCTGCAGGGACCCATATTACAATTCCGGCAGCAAACTCCAAGTTGCCCGAAACTGCACTGGGGGATTTGTTTCTCATACCGGTCCCAAGCAGTCTCTATGCCTTCCTGCTCAGCTTTATGAAGAATGGTCTGACTGGCAGAATCAATGCTTTTTTCATTAATTTCCTGTAGCATGGACCTGCCATCATTTTCAACTATTTGTTCATCTGCTATCTGTTCCATATCATATCCCACATTTTATTCTTTCCTTTCTGAAATTGATCCAGAGTCCTGATTTTACGGTTTAAGAGCGAGTCCCAAAATCCTTGATCCTGAAATAAATTAATATCGAGTTTTAATATTATGCCCTTTAATTTTTTAAGAATTATTGTGAGTTATAAAATCCTATGTTTTATAAATTTGTTTATAAATAGCACTAGTTACGAATCTTACCAGTCCCGAAAATCACTTATACAATCAGAAAGGATGTTTTGCCGTTTATAGACTATGTTATATCTAAGCTAAGAGAGCAAAGATAACTAAATCTTGAATGTTACAAAAATAATTTGATATCATAGGTGTAAAATAACCACAAAACACATCTTTCGTATGATGGTCAAAAAGGAAAAAAAATGGGAATATTATATTAATAGTCTTGTCATCCTATTTGCCTTATCTAAATTTATTTAGATCTGCCTAAAAAAGTTTTAAATTATATATAATTATTCAAGTTGGTTATGATACTCAGAGAGTCTATCAAGGGATAAATATACAGAATTAGCTAAATCTAAATCACTTGTTAAAAATTGGATCAAAATAATTGATTAACAAATGAAAAGTGTAATTAATTGCTGATTTGCCTGGTACTATAGATCTTCATAAGGAATTAGCGGGCTCGAAGGGATTTGAACCCCCGACGTCTGGGTTAGAAGCCCAGCGCTATATCCAGGCTAAGCCACGAGCCCAATTTGCTTTTTCTATTAAGAAATACGAATTACGCGTTTTAAGATAAAAACTTTTTGTATGAATTAGTAGTTCTGATTTGCTTTAGTTCCAAATGACTCTTTTCATTTATTTTGAATTTACACTCAATAATTAGAGGGAAAACTTCATCAATACATCTTAATAATATATTTTGTAATCAGTTTTAGAAAATTCAACATTGTAGAGTTCTGAAGTAGAAATGATTAATATTAGCCCGAAATGATTTGGGGATTTTTGTGGGGAAGGATCATATTTTTGAGTTTATTCCGTCGAATACCCAGCAGATTTACTGCTTCATGAAGATATCCTAGAGAGCCTTTATTAACTAACTGATTTATGATTTAATCTACCTTTGCACTATGAAATAGAAACTAGGTTACCCACACAATTTTATTTCTAAAAAGAGATATAATATGACTTTTTTTGTATAAAATATCGTAAAAGATTTATATTACGGAGCTCTCAAATTAGAAGTATTAGTTCATAAATCGAGTCATTTTTTCATTAATTCTGCTGTTTAATAATTTTTTAGTCTAGAGCGTCAATATCAAATGGTACAACATTTTATGTTCTCATGGATAAATAAAAATGTGTGTATAAGGGAATCCTCAAATAGGGCTTCCTCGAAAACTATATTAATATAAAAAGTACCTCATTTTGCCAATTATGTACTTCTTTTTCATTGAGGATATCGCAAAGAACTTAGAAAGTACATTTTATACGAACAAAAGTCGGCAATATATATTTACAAAATAAAACTTTATATGTGTTTTTGAATCGTTGATCAAATATGAAAAAAAGTATATACCCCATTTTTAGAAAATGTAGAGAGAATCTTATGATTGCGATTTTCAACAATACACATACACGAATAATTCTGTTTCATGAACTACTAATTTTTTTATAGAGATATTATTGTAAAATAAATATAGCTTTTCAGTGTTTTTATATTTAGAAACTTTAGATAAACTACAATTTTCATTCAAATGTTGTACAGTATGGGTAAGCAATTTGTTGAAATTGGATGTTTATCGTTATTCTCTACAATTACCCCGTAAATCATACATACTACCGCTCATCTCTCACTTTTTAACTCTTTCACTCTCTCAATCTCTACATGTTGCTTTAAGCTACAAAGAAAAATTATCTACTTAATTATTTTAAATTAATTATACCAAAAATATTTCACGAGTAAAATTTACTTTCCAATAAAATATTCTAAAGCCAAAAAATAAATTTATATTAATTATGTTTTTATCGTTTTCGGAGATCTTCACAAATTTGAAATTAACATTCTTTTTCCTAAAAAGGCAAGCTGCATTAATCTTAGATCAAATTATAAACTTTAATAACCCGATAAGAGCTATTATCAACGCTTTATAATTGAAATAAAAATTTTTAAATTCAAGGGCATGGCCTTGGTCATTGAACAAATCTGAAAATGATTATACCTCCAATTTCAATGAAATTGTTAAAGAAAATGCTATATATCCTCTTTCAATATATTCAAAATAACACAACTATTGTGTTATAACTTTATTTTATGGAGACATTTGATATGAAATGGCCTGCTACGAAAATAAATTCAGGACCCCCACACTGGGATCCTTTTGAAGAGATCCGGAAAACACAAGAACGCCTGAACCTTCTGTTTGAAGACTTCATGCCTATGAAAAAATGGGGAGAAGGAAATGTCTTTATTCCTGCTGTTGACATCAAGGACGAAGGAAACAAACTTTTGGTAACCACCGACCTTCCAGGAATAAATAAAGAGGATATTGAGATAAACCTTAAAGAAGACATGCTTGAGATAAGTGCAAAGACTGGAAAGGAAAAAGGAACCGAAGAAGAAGGATATATTCGTAAAGAAAGGGAATATACTCACTTTTACCGAGCTGTTCGCCTACCTACCAGCATTAAAGATGAGGGGGGCACTGCAAAAATTGAAAATGGTGTCCTGACAATAACACTTCCGAAAATGGAACTGGAAGAGCCAGCAACAAAAATACAGATAGAATAATCTTTAGTAGTGGATTGATACTTTTCAATGAAAAAGGAAGTTTATTTCATTCGAATACATCGAAGCTTGCTGCAGGATGGAAAATTTCCCTGAGAACCATTATTAACGAAATGATTTATGTTTTTAGTTACCTTTATAATCTAAATGGAATTGAAGCACGCAAATCTTTGTATATATAAAATACAGTGTCACATTTTTCTTTTTTTCTGTGATTATAGAATTTTGAGTGACTTAAGCATCAATAATTATGTTTGCAACTATAATTGGTTTTTAAAAATATAATTAAATAGTGAGTTGAATCTGATTAATGTAGTCATATCTTAAATGCTCATTAGAGAATCTGAGAAACCTGTTACTCACTCAATACATGTATTGAGTGCCCTTTTTGCCCGAATAGATAGAGGTTTCCCAATGAAATCGGTTGAATTTTCGAGTTGACTTCAGTATTCGCTAACTTTAACTCCTCCTAAAGAAGCCTTAAGGTAACATTATATATCAGAATAATTCTTATTCTCTGTCTTTTGTGTACATCTCTAAATATTGATTGAGAACTTTTTTGCCTATTTTACACCAATTAATTGGCCAGTAGAATTTCCTAAAAGTCTATTTAACATCAGTGATCTAAGCTACCTTTGAGCTTTTGATGTCAATTCACCGATTCTTTTTTAGGCTGTTTTGGAAATCAAAATTAGGACAAATTTCTGTCCAAAATAACAACAGAGCCAATATTCAAAAAAGAATCGGGCACGAAATATTTTCATTTATTTTAGTAATTTATTCGAAGAATTTCTTATTCATTTTTAGCCATTATCTTTGTTTCAATGATCCTGTTGCAAAAACTTTGGCTTTTGCACCTTAAATTCCAAGCCTAAACGCTTATTTATGACATTTGTCATGATAAATAAGTATGATATACATAGATAAATTAATATATTATAACCTTTCACTATATACTATATAAAATAAAAATACTATATATTTCAGGCATTATTTTTATACTTTTAAAATAGAGGTCTAAAAGTTGGGGTTAAAATACCGAAGTCCTGCAATATCCATCGTTTGATATGTTCAATCCTGGTAATTAATTCCTGAAAATAAAAATAAAACTTATGCATATGACATACAAAATCAAGTACTTTCGACATTATAGCCTAAGCATTTTTTAGCTAGTTGAACTCAATGTTCTTGATCTCTCAGTCCAATGAATAAGCCCTAAAACACAAAAGAAGATACACCACGATGTACTTCTACAGAAGTGAAAACGAGATGTTACTTAAAGAAAATAAAATCGTCGAAAAAATTTGTACAATCCCAGTTACACTTAAAGATGTCTCCAAAAGCATCTTTGAAGGTGTAAGCGCAAAAAACATTCTGATGCATAGACTTCTCTTTCCTGAGGAAGACATTTCGGAATCATATTATCTTTGTGAAGGCCTATGTAAACCTGTATTTTCAGAACCTGAAATTATATATCCATATGTATCAGGAGCATTTTCTGAAAAATTTGCGGTTCGCCCTTCAAATTACCGCTTTATGCTGCCATATGAGACGTCTGATGGAATTAAAAATAAAGAATACAAAATTATTCCTCCTGAAGAGCTAAAGTTCAAATTCCCTCGAGCTTACAGGAGAATTATGGAATTCAAAAATCAATTCCTTCATGATGCCTCTCCCCTAAACTCTGCAGACTACAGCATAAAAGGAACAGAGCTCCTTGAGAACCTTTTTGTTCCTAAAATCATTGCAATTGGCGGGTATCATCTCCAGGCTACATACGATGCTGTTGGAAATCACGTGTTTAGAAACGGCTGTGGAATTGTTCTCAAAGACTCTAGTAAGTATCCTTATGTTACTGCAGTGCTTAACAGCCCGATCGCCAGACTATTTCCCGCATTATGTAAGTCTGAAATGATCTTCTCTGATTATACAAATCCTACAGTCCTTGGACGTTTTCCGATTAAATTTCCGGATAACAAACTAACAGAGGATCTCATAAATACCATTTTTGGTTACCTTATGTTTCTCAATAAGCAGATGTATGCAGCAGGTTATAGAGTAACAGACTGGCTTAGAGAACTTTCAGATTTCTACGAGCAGATCTCAAATCTTCTGATTATGGATACTTACTTTATAAATGATCTTGATCCAAGACTTCTAAAAACTCTTGAAGAAAATATTCACCCCTACGCAGGAGAGATAGAATCTGAAAATATTGATAGCCTGCTGAGTTCATTATATTGCATAAAGCAGCAGATTCTTGAAACCTCAAGATTTGAGAGATACGGGTTAATATGTGCTTACATAAATTTTAAATTTTTCGCAAGTAAGAGAATATGATGGGCAATTCCTTCTCATGTTTTATCCCAGAAAAAAAAGATTTACTTCTTTTTAGTACAAAAGTAAGAACTTCTCATGAGGACATAAACTGCGAGAACTTCAAAGAACCTTCGATTTCAACAAATTGCATATATAGGTTTTAGAAACAACCGGCCCAAAAATAGGATATATAGAAATCCTCTATACTTTATTTATAGTTTATATCTTTTGCAGCTTTTGTTTTCATATCAATTCGGTTACCATTTGGCACATTTTTTTATTATATATGGGTAGCCACAATATGCTCCTTTGGGAGGCAGACCCATACACCTTTTATACATCCACACCCAGCCTATCTATAGGGATAGCTACAACCATAGCTGCCCCAGCAACCATCATAACCGCCACAATTTTTCCCATACCGCTGTCTCTTGAACTCACTGCTACTGCTACCATAGAGACTACAAGAAAAACTGCCTACAAAATAGCCAATACCTTTTCCACTCTACTAGATTATTGTTTCAGCATTCATCTCACTCCTTCATTTTTTAAATTAATAATTTTAAAATAAGGAGTTTTTTAAGGAGTTTGTTTTTGGTAACTATTCAACCTACGAAAATAAGTTTGTTGTATACCTATTTTAGCACAATAAAGTTTATATCTGTATAGCTTAAGTACTTCATTTGATTATTTCCTTGACTTTTATAATATAATCTATAACTTTTTTATTTAGTTTGATCAGCTTCTACATATCATTGATTTTTTAAGGATTTTGATCAACTTCATTTTCGCTGCTTGTTCATGAAGTGCATATTGTTGTTCTTTTTTCCAATGATTCTCTGGAAACTTCATATAATTCATTTATCATACTGGAAGCTTTCAAGCATAGTAACTCCGCTTTTATAACCTATACTATCCGGTTCCATAATCTGGTCACACAATTTCTATAATCTATCACTGCTTACCTTAACCCCTCAGCCACTTATTTTTGTTTATTTTTGGTATATTAATTACAGTTAATTTCATAAAATCTGTGTATTTATCTTAAATTTAGATAAAAATGCCCTTGCAATTTCGGCTGAAAAATGAGAGAACACATAGATTGATACATAAAAATTATGTATTTTATATTAGGAGGCCTTATGCAATTGATGTATAAAATAAAATGCAATAAGCTTTGTGATCAAACTTTTTTAAACAATTATAGGTTTAATAAAGTTGATTTTTCGATTCAACTGCACAAGATCTAATTAGTTGATGCTGGCATTTTTTTGCTTCTGCGAACCTAATAGTGTATTCTGTTCCATTGTTCCTTTTAAGTTCAAGTTCCCCATCTAACTGGTTTATAAGGGAAATTACCAGCTGGAGACCTAAACTTTCAATATCTTCAATCTTAAGGTTTTCCGGTACACCTACCCCATCATCTGAAACGGTCAGAGTGAAACTGGTACTATTACAATTTTCATTTTTACTTTCTTCTATGTAGTTTATACATCCAATTTTTTTTTCACGGTAAAATTTGATTTGAATTTTTCCTTTATCCCTGTCTGGAAATGCATGTTTAAGGGAGTTCGAAATAAGTTCATTAACAATCATTCCTAATGGAATTGCAGTATCCATATCAAAGAAAAGGTTATTTTCGATATCCATGCTTAAGCTTATATCGGAGTTCATAAGCCTATACGTATTAAATAAATTTTTAGTGAGCTTCTCAAGGTATAATGAAAAATCTAGATCTTCGATCTTTTCGCCTTTGTATAGTTCTTCATGAATAAAGCCAATAGATATTATTCTATCCTGACTTTCCCTAAAAGCATCTAAGACTTCTGAACTCATCACTTCAATCTTGCTTTTGAATTTATCAGCTTGAAGAGCAAGAAGTGAGGATATTACCTGTAAGTTATTCTTAATCCTGTGATGAATTTCCTTTTTATGAGCAATTTCAATATTTGCGAGTACTTCTCCTATTTTTTTGCGCTCAATAGAATATTGGATAGAACGGTTCATTAATCTTCCGTTTACTTGCCCTTTGACTAAATAATCCTGAGCACCTTTTTTTATAGCATCAAGTCCAATTTTTTCATCATTTGACGCAGTAAATATTATTATCGGGATTCGTGAATTCCTTGCATGAATATCAAGAAAGGTGTCGATACCATCGCTATCCGGCAAGCCCAGGTCTGTCAATATTAAATCAAATGAACGCTCTTTAAGAAGGCTCAAACCTTCGTTAAGTGTTTCAACATTTTTTAGTTTATATGGGAAGTCGGAGAATTCTTCAATCATCTCTTCAATCAGACTTGCATCTCCAGGATTGTCCTCAAAAAGCAAAATCTCAACCTTTTCATCCATAATTGAACCGCGTCTTAAAGGAGTCATATTTATTTAATTCAGATTGTAACTTTATAACTTCAAGCCATTAAAATTAGGTTCTCATTTACGAGACTTTTTTAATAAATGAATTTCAATAAAAATTTGAAATTGTTTTTCTGATCTGTTGTTGACCTATTATTATTTAGATTATAACAGGATCACACCTTCCAGGCAATTTTTATTCACATATCTACTTGTGATTCCCCATTTTTTTAACCGATTGGTTTTCGTTGAAATATTAGATAATCCTCTTAGTTATTTTTAATTAATTATGTGAAAAATAATTTTAGAATAAAAATTATGTTTACATAAAATATTTTAGCATTGAAAAAAGCGCGATATTAATAGTTTTTTCGCATGGATCCAAAAAATACAAAGAGATCTTCGGAAAATGAGTGAGTTAATTATTTCTGTATTTCAAAGTGAAAATGGTGCCGACCTTGGTTACAAAAAGATAGCAATAACTATAGTTAATTCAAAAATCGCAAAAAAACTGAGAAAACTTTAAGCTGAACTTGAGCTTGATCTTATACTAATTGCTGTACATGTTACAGGAGTCAGCAAGGAAGCAGCTCAAGGTCTTCTGGAAAATTCAGATCTAGTGATCAGTTGAACTTCTAAGCATATAAAGGAATTTGCGAAACCATTCGTTCAAGTAGCAGCTGTGATTTTATTATTTGTCATCACGCTGAGAGAAAAAGAACTTGTGATTGAGATAGCAAAAGATATCAAAAGCCCAATTTTGATAACTACAGTCGAATTTAATGTGAAATAAAGTATTCCTTCTATATTCTTCGTAATATCTACTTTTATTGATAAAACGTTGCTCTCTCACTGATTATCGGGATCATGGGGGTTAAAAAGGGCAGGATACTTCTCTTTTAGTGGTATGAGGAATTCTTCGTCTAATTTTGTATCATAAAGTGTTTCCAATTTAGAAAGTTGAGCAATTGTTAAATGGTGAGCTCCCTTAAGGTTTGCTCCTTGAAGGTTAGCATGCTCAAGGTTAGCTCCTTTTAGGTGAGATCTCTTAAGATCAGCCCCCTAAAAGTTAGCCATTTGAAGTTCAGCTCCATATAGTTCAGCTCCTTGAAGATTAGCTACTTGAAGGTTAGCCCTTTGAAGATTAGCCCCCTCAAAATTAGCCTCTATGAGGTAAGCTCCTTGAAAGTTAGCCCCTTCAAGTTTAGCTCCTTGAAAGTTAGCTCCTTGGAGGTTAGCCTTTTCAAAGTTAACTTCTTGAAGGTTAGCTCCTTGGAGGTGAACATCTATGAGGTAAGCTCCTTCAAGTTTAGCCCCCCTAAGTTTAGTTCCTTGAAGGTTAGCCCCTTCAAAATTAGTTTCTTGAAGATCAGCTCCATAAAAATCAACACCTTGAAGATTAGCCTCTTGAAAGTTAGCTCCATAAAGATCAGTATCTTGAAGGTTAGCCTCTTCAAGTTTAGCCTTTTGAAAGTTAGCCAAATGAAGTTTAGCCGATTTAAAGTTAGCCTTTTTAAGGTTAGCTCCTCGAAGATTAGCCTCTTGAAGGTTAGCTCCTTCAAGGATCGCTCCTTCAAAGTTTGCTCCTTCAAGGATCGCTTCTTAAGTAAGGTTAGCTCCTCGAAGGTTAGCCTCTGTGAGATCAGCATAAAAAAGATTAGCTCCTCGAAGATTAGCTCCTCGAAGATTAGCTTCTTGAAGGTTAGCTCCTTCAAGTTTAGCTCCTGCAAAGTCAGCCTGTTCAAAATTAGCTCCTCGGAGGTCTTTTCTCTCTGGAATATCCATACACATTAATTGGTTTGGAACTGAAATAAACATTACTGAGTCCGGGAGATATCTTCTACTCTTCATGATTTATTTTTTAAAATTTTATATACAATATAGTGGATAATATTATATATCTCTCTTTCTTTGCGCGGTTTAGTATTTCTTTCTCTACACAGAGGTAAGCTTAGAAAAAGAGTGTGATTAAACAAAGTGTAGTCTAGGATCAAAATATCAATAGCTAATGGAGCCAGAAAAATTAAACATACTCCAGTTCTTCCATTTTCTTTTCTCGGTCATACCAACCATTTCAATGGTAACTTCACAAATACAAGCCAGAAAAATTATGTTCTCATTTATGAGACTTCTTTTATAGCCACGGTGGGGGTAGGAAATGTACCTAGGAGAACTGCTGTCACCCCGACTGGAACAAAGGTAAATGTGATAACTAATGAAAGCAATACTGTCTCTTAATTGATAAATCTACAACTAAAATTATTACGACTGTACCGTAGGAATCTTGCATTGGGAGTTGCAGTCATTCCGGATGAAACTCAGGTACAAATAATGAACAATTGGATAACACTGTCCTCATAATTGAGACAAGTAAGGCACTACTAGATGTGGGAGTAGGTCTGTCTGATAACTAGGAAAAACTTGTTACCAACTGGCAGATCAGACACATGGTCTCTGCTTTAATGAATGTGATTTTAGAGACCCTGACCCATTCTAAACTCCAAAGCTTTGCAACCTACTACCAGAAACTGCAAAAAAACAGAGATCTCGGTAAGTGTTCGTTTTTTTAGCACATCTCAGCTGGTTTATTACTGCTGTGAGACGATAAGGCAATTTATCATGATTACAAAGTTAAAGTACCATGGGAACCTACTATCTTATAATTTTTATGTGATATAATCTCAGGAAAAGGGTTCACTATATGATCAATAAACAAAAGTTGTATTCAATAGTCTTAGTTTCGACAGCTATGATTTTAATTATGATGAGTATAGCAAGTGCAGCATCGTTTGCATATGTCACAAATAGTGGCAGCGACAGTGTCTCTGTAATTGATACCGCGAATAACACTGTTACAGCTACTGTGAATGTAGGAAACGAGCCTTGGGAAGTTATAGGCACTCCGGACGGAACAAAGGTATATGTTGCAAACTCAGGCAGCGACAGTGTCTCTGTAATTGACACCGCAACCAACACTGTAACAGCTACGGTGAATGTAGGATCCATTCCTGTTGGAGTTGCAGCTAGCCCAGATGGAGCACATGTTTATGTAGCGAACAACGCCAGCAACAATGTCTCTGTAATTAATACAACAACTAATACTGTTACAGCCACAGTTGAAGGATTAAATAAACCTTTTAGAGTTGCAGTTAACCCAGTTGGAACAAAGGTATACGTGACAAACATTGCCAATAATACTGTTTCTGTAATTAATACTGTGACTAACACTGTGATAGCCACGGTGCCTGTAGGTAGCTCTCCTACAGGACTTTTAGTCACCCCTGATGGAACGAAGGTATATGTGGCAAACTGTATCAACAATACTGTATCTGTAATTGATGCTGGCACAAATAATGTTATAGCCACAGTAGATGTTGGAAAGAATATTTTTCCTTTTGGAGCTGCAATTACTCCAGATGGATCAAAAGTATATGTGGCGAACGGGAACTTTTTTAATGGTGATGGCACTGTTTCTGTAATTGACACAGGCACAAACAATGTTATAGCCACGGTAAATGCAGGACAAATTCCTTTAGGAGTTGCAGCTACACCAGATGGATCAACTGTGTATGTGACGAACGGGAACTTTTTTAGCAGTGAAGGTACTGTCTCTGCAATTAGCACAGCCACAAATAAAGTTACAGCCACGGTAAATGTAGGACACTATCCTTCTGCCATTTTTATAAGTAATTACAGACTACACTAACGCATCAAAGATAGTTTAGAGGATTTCGATAACCTATGATTTTTAGGAACCATTTATAAATAAATTATAAGCATAGGACGAAATTGAGGGATTTATCGAAATTCTCTTTATAATGATGTATGATCCTGAGCAGATAAAATAATTTACCCCGTGTCTGAGCATGTATAGTCATGAATTCCCTTAAATTGGGGATGATAAAAATGGTCTACAACACGTCTAATTGTAGCTACCATAAATATATATATATATACTGTTCACAGCTATCGTTTATAACTACTTAAGAATTAGTAACCATTTAAATATTAAAATAATAAATATATTATTTCTTCTAGAATCTACCAGATTTCACGGCAATTGTAGGAAATAGTTGTAATTTTCCGGAGTTGATATATAAATATCAAGTTTTTGCTTCTGGAATATCTTATTTTCCATTTTTCAAATCAATTTTAATTTCTCAAAGCTAAAATACACAATCTAATCGCAAATATTACAGAGAGTTTCGATAAATTCCTATGCATTTGAGCACTAGAGAGTTTAAATCTCTTAAAAATCAAATTTACTGTGGCACATCCCACCAAGAGTGGTATTCTTGAGTTAGAAAAATTCTGTTCTCTTTTATGAGACTTGTTAATAGACAAAGTTAGATTAAAATTTGAAAGTATTTTTTTATGTGTTAAAATTCAGTTTTGAAAATTCAGTGGGGTTGAATGGTAACGTGAAATAAAAAGTTGAACCTTTGCCTAATTCAGATTCAACCCATATGCGTCCACCATGTCTTTCTATAATGTTCTTACAAATCGCAAGCCCTATTCCTACTCCAGGATATTCTTCTCTTTTATGCAGTCTTTTAAAAAATTCGAAGATTCTTTCATAATGTTTTGAATCAATTCCAATTCCGTTGTCCTGAACTGAAAATATCCATTTACTCACTTTTTTCTCTGCAGAAATATGAATTTTTGGTGGCTCTTCATTGTGGAATTTTATTCAGTTTAGGATTAAATTTTGAAATACTTGAATCAGCTCGGTAGAATTTACTATTACTTCAGGTAAAGGGTCATGAGATATAGTAGTGTTATTTTCTTTAATAGCCAATTTTAAATTGGATAATACCTGATTCAAAACAAATCACAATCCACTGTTTCAGGTTCTCTAGTACTAGTTATCACTCGGGAGCATTCTAAAAGATCATTCATCATATTTTATATGCTGGAAGCCCCTTCTACAGCAAAGTAGATGTATTTATCAGCCTTATAATCGAGATTACCCTTATATTTCCTTTGTAAAAGTTGTAAATAAATTGTAATCATCCTCAAGGGTTCTTCGAAATCATGAGATGAAATGTAAGCAAATTGTTCCAATTCTTCATTTGAACGAGCAAATTCTTCTAATTTCAATTTCAAAATTTCGTCCGCTTTTTTAAGCTTCGTCATGTCTGTGTCGGAGATTCCTTAATCCACAGCGAGTTAATAGACAGGCATACGGGAAAAGATATTCCACCTTCAACCAGAAGTTTGATTTCCCCTCTTTTCATCTCGTTCTCTAGGAGTGCCTTGAAGATGATTACGTTCTCAGTTGCAATAAATCGGTAGATAGACGTGTCCACTATTTTCTGTGGTAGCATCCTTAAAAGTGTTGCAAAGTGACTGTTGCAGTAAAGAATAGTGCCATCGAAACCAAGGATAGCTGTGCCTTTATTCATCGTTTTCACTAAAGTGCGATATACGTGATCGGCACTATCCAGGGTAAAGATCAGGTCCATTCCAACCAAAATCCTCTTAGTATCATCCATGCTCCCTATGAACGTTTTCATAGGTGGGGGAAGCTCTTTTATGAGAGTCTAACCTGCCACTATCTGGCCATGTTTGGCGAAGATCGGATTTTGATCGATATCGAGAACCTCTTGGGTCTCTATAGCCACACGCTTGGAGCCTATGGAATTTATGGCCAACCCAAGCCCTATGAACAGACATTTCAGATCATACTCACCAGTCTCCTTGATTTCATTCTTCTCAATGTGAACCTAATCTATTATCAGCTTTTCTTGGATACCAAGTTCTCTAAAATAGAAACCCAGAAAAGCGAAATTTTGAGTTAATTCTTCATAGCTCTCTTCGAAAGCTATTGAAACTCCCATCTCGTCATATTTTTTGGCCCCCTTGACCAGAAACTCAATGGCCATAAGTGTCTTTCATGAATCTGCACTCCCGCATAAAGTGTCTTGAGTTCCTGTTGCAGTCCACAATCAGTGATTACATCAAAACCATTTGTGCTAATTGGAGATTTTTCAAAATGCATTTCTTTTAGAGTCTTTTCTTTTCTTCAATCATCAAATAACCTTTTAATCAAAAGCAAGAAACAGTAACTTAATCATTATAAACTATCATCTTTGAACAAGAAAATTCCTAACCGGATGACCGATGAGAACCCATTTGAATAATAATTTAGATACTCAGTTCTTTCTCAAGTTTTTCAGTAACTGTTCTAAGAATTTTTATTCTGGAATAGCGCTTGTCATTTGATTCCACAACCGTCCACTGAGCAGTTATGGTGCTTGTTTTCTGAAGCATTTCATCAACAACAATTTCATATTCTTTCCATTTACTCCGATTTCTCCAGTCTTCATCGTTTATTTTCCATCTTTTTTCAGGATCATTTTGTCGGCTTTTAAAACGTTCTAACTGAGTATCCTTATCGACATGAAGCCAGAATTTGAGAATCATAGCTCCTGTACCTTTAATAATATTTTCAAATTCGTTTATTTCTCTATAAGCGCGTTTCCATTCTTCTTCGCTGCAAAGCCCCTCTACTCTTTCGACCAGGATCTTTCCATACCAACTCCTATCGAAGATGGTTATATGCCCTGCTTTAGGGATTCCTTCACAGAAGCGCCATAGGTAATGATGAGATTTTTCATTATCATTTGGTGGTCCCACTGGTATCACCCTGTAAATTCTGGGGTTCAGCCCTTTAACTAGATGGTGGATGTCTCCTCCCTTGCCTGCTGCGTCCCAACCTTCAAATATTATAACTATGGAACGCTTTTTCCTAAAAAGCTCATACTGTAAGGTTTCAATCTTCTGCTGGTAAAGCTTTTTTGATTCTTCGTATTCCTTAGGGCTAATAGTTTTTGACAGGTCGATTTTATCCAAGACAGAGACGCTAAGTTCAGAGAGCTTGGGTAGTTCTCTATCCTGGTACTTAATTGTCTGCTGCCCTGGAGTACGAGTCATATTTTCAATATAATTTTTGATGACCTGAGTTATAGTGGTGATAATCTTGAGGGTTGCAAAGTTTCTGTCATTTGCTTCCACTATAGTCCAGGGGGCATATGGCATGTCTGTTTTTTCAAGCACTTTTTCTATAATTGGAAGGTACTCATTATATTCATGAATAAAATCCAGTTCCTTTTCATTTTTCTTTTCATATTCATAGAGTATTGGGGGAATACCTTTTTTCTTGACTTCCTTGAAACGATCTTCTTGCTCTTTTTCACTTATATGGAGGTAAAACTTTAGTATAAGGTATCCATCATCTGAAAGCTGACGTTCAAAACAATTTATTTTTTCCAAACATTTCTCAAGTTTTTCTTTGGATTTTGTCTTCCAGAAATGTTTCATGATTGCTTGGCTGTACCAGCTCCGATCAAAGATTGCAATTTTACCTCTTGCAGAGATAAGAGTCCAAAAGTGTAGGAGGAAGGGGTTGAGCGCATCTTCGTAGCAGTCAAAAGTCATTGTGTGAAAATCATATCCTCTCGGATCCAAAGGCAATATGAGACGGTTGATTTCTTCTCCCGTCCCAGATGCGTGCCATCCTTCAAAAACAAAAATGATGGGGATCTTCAATTCCCAAGCCTTACGTTGGAGCTTACCGAGCTTAACCTCAAATATTTTCATACTTTCTTTAAATTTATCGTTATTTACTGACAGTAATAGGTCAATATTTTCAAGAATGCCATAACCTCCGCTTACCTGTGAAAATCGTATCGATTTGTTCAGGTATTTGGTTTTGACCATTATCAATATTTCCGCAGTTGAACTGAAAAATCAATAGTATTTAAGCTTTCAACTGTCTAAAATATGGCATTAAACCACGTGTTTATTGTACTTAATTTATATCTCAAGTGCGCAGGTCCCAAATAGTATATATTTCAACGCTATAAAATTCCACTGCAAAAAGTAAAATCTCATAATTTTTGACTATGTGCTTGTAAACTCGATTATTCCATCTCGTCTAAGGATACACTTGGTCTGGCGTTTTAGTAACGAGTAAATGCAAAAAATAGCAAAAAACATCTAGGTGATTTTTAGATAAATTCAGTTGCTATTGATTTCTAATGACAGTGTACCAAAGTATCTTAAGTTTAGATTGAATCTACAACCGTTTTCTTAACCAAAAAAAATATGATTTATCTTCTCATAGATACATATATTATAACAAAAACGGTGTATTAATGCAACAACAGAAATATATTTAGTTGGTTAGTTGGCATAACCATTGGCTCAGAATCCTCCTCTTTTGCAGTGAAAGAAAAAGGATCCAGAGAAAATCAGATTTTACAGAGCTTTCGGTACATTATTATAAAAAAATTAAGATTAAGTAACTATTCAATCTATAAATCTAATTTATTTTATTTAAATACATTACTTTTATTGTGCCAGGCTTCTGAGTTGTGGGTCGATTTCAATTGCCTTGCCATAGGCTTTTATGGCTTCATCTGACTTGCCTAAATCATCGAGAGCATTTCCTTTCTTATACCAAGCTTTTGAATTGTGTGGGTTAATTTTAATTGCTTTATCATATGCTTTTATTGCTTCATCCAATTTATTTAATTTAGTTAAAGCAATTCCTTTATTATACCAAGCTTTTGAATTGTGTGGGTTAATTTTAATTGCTTTATCATATGCTTTTATTGCTTCATTGTATCTATTTAAAATAATTAGAGCGTTTCCTTTACCATTCCAAGCCATTGAATCCAGGTAGTTAATTTCAATTGCCTTGTCAAATGCTGCTATTGCTTCATCTGACTTACCTAATTTCCCTAAAGCAATTCCTTTACCATCCCAACTTATTGAATTATGTGAGTTAAGTTCAATTGCCTTGTCATATGCTATTATTGTTTCATCAAATTTATCTAAATGATCTAGAGACAATCCTTTATTATTCCAAGCTGCTGAATTATGTGGGTTACTTTCGATTGCTTTGTCATAACCTTTTATTGCTTCATCATACTTATTTAAAATAGAACCATTGTTGCTGCTAGAGTTTGGAATACCTGCAAATGGAACTGAGCTTGCGATACTCACTAGTATTAAGAACATCACCGAAGTAATTCCCAAAACTTTTCTGAATGTATACCGTCGACATGCTTCATCACATTTAACTTTGTTCATATTCAATTCCTTAAGATTTATATATACATTGCAATACTAGTAAATAACTGACTAAATATATATAGGTTAATGATTTCTGCTATAAATTAAACATTTCTACTTAGATATTATATTTCATAATTTATTAAAATAACTTCAATATTTTTTTTATTTTAAAACTTATCAGAACTTTTAAAACTCAATCAATAACTAACATTTTAAGTTATAAGGCAGTTATTCAAAAAAATAATTTTAATTTGGATACAAACAAATAAAAACTGTATTATAAAATCATAAATAAATATATATACATATTCATGAATCTACCTAGGCAATGTACTGAAAGTTCTATAGAAAAGTGCGTTCCTGAAAACTTTTTGTTTTTAGAAAAGACTAAATTCCAGATTTTTGAAAAGCCCAGAAAATAATTAAAACATCATTGGTATTAAATTATTATTCAATGTTATAAAATATTATGGAAAAGCAAAATTTAATTAGAAACTCTTTTTTGTATAATTAATTGAAAATAATTATAGGGGTTAATTGACTTTTGCAGCCTAAAGCTAACTGATAAAAAAAGTTATTAGTTGTTGTTAGTAATAAATAATAATTTATATAAATAATACTAATTAAAGCGTTTATTTGCAATATTAACAATTTTATCCTACGAAGGTAACGAAATGGCAGAAAAAAACCGAACATATTGGTCATCTTTGGGGATGACATTGGCATTAGCAATCTTAGTTGCTACAGCGACGGTCTTATGGGTTACAGAACGCCAAATATTGACAGGATCGCCAATGAAGGTATAAGGTTTACAGACTCTTACGGTGAGCAGAGCTGCACTGCCGGCAGATCATCTTTTATTACCGGACAGAGTCCCTTCCGTACCGGCTTGACCAAGATAGGCATGCCTGGGGCTAAGTCAGGAATCAAGGCAGAGGATCCAACTATTGCCGAACTTCTGAAACCGCTTGGCTATGCTACTGGGCATTTTGGAAAGAATCACCTTGGAGACCTGGACGAGCACCTCCCCACAAACCATGGCTTTGATGAGTTCTTTGGCAACCTTTATCATCTGAATGCGGAGGAGGAACCGGAAAATCGTGACTATCCACCTGAGAAAGATTTCCCAAATTTCAGAAAGAACTATGGCCCCAGGGGTGTAATCCACAGCTACGCAGACGGTCGCATTGAAGACACAGGTCCGTTAACCAAGAAACGAATGGAAACCATAGATATGGAGTTTATGGGAAAAGCCATCGATTTTATCAAACGTCAGCACGAAGGTGCAAAACCATTCTTCGTTTGGTTCAATACCACTCGGATGCATCTCAGGAGTCATATCCCGGATAGAATCAAAGGACAGTCTGGACGTTGGCAGTCGGAATACCATGATGCTATGATTGAGCACGATCAGCATGTAGGCATGTTACTTAATTTGCTGGACGAACTTGGCATTGCAGAAGACACTATCGTCATCTACAGCACAGATAATGGCCCACACATGAACTCTTGGCCTGATGGAGGTATGACCCCATTCCGCAACGAAAAGAATTCATGTTGGGAGGGAGCTTTCAGAATTCCGGAGGTAGTACGCTGGCCTGGGAAGATTCCGGCAGGCACGATTTCTAACGAGATGGTAAGTCTACTTGACTGGTTGCCTACTTTACTTGCAGCAGCAGGAGAGCCTGATATTAAGGAAAAACTTAAAAAAGGTTACAAAACAGGAGACAAGACTTTCAAAGTACATCTTGATGGCTATAACCTGCTACCATATCTAATTGGGAAGCAGAAAAAGTCCCCACGTATCGAATTTTTTTACTTTTCCGATGATGGAGATCTTGTCGCTGTGCGATATGATAACTGGAAGCTCGTCTTTATGGAGCAGCGAGCCATAGGTACGCTACTGGTTTGGGCTGAACCTTTTGTCCATCTACGCGTACCAAAAATATTTAACCTACGCACAGATCCCTATGAACGAGCAGATCAGACCTCCAACACCTACTATGACTGGTTGATAGATCACGCTTTCATGATGGTGCCAGCCCAGAGCATTGTAGGCGATTTTTTGAATACCTTCAAAGAATTCCCTCCACGCCAGAAATCTGCAACCTTTACCCTTGACAGAGTGATGGAGAAGCTCTTGCAGGGAATCGGGAGTACTTAACTTTGGAAGATTGACCTGGACAAGGATAATCAGATTTTAGATGATATGATCTTGAATCTGATCCAAAACATAGTTATGTATACATTTCTTTTATTGAAGTATTGAATTTGCAAGACGAATTCGTCCTTCAATAAAACTTAATATTCGATATCTATAGGCATTAATAATGATTATGTGTTAAAAGGAGATTGAGTAATGGCAACTTTAACAGTTTTGAAGTTTGACACAGCTGATGGTGCAGAAAATGAACTTGAAGTGATTGAGGACTTAAATAAGCAACAAATGATAAAACTACACGATGCTGCTATAGTCACCTGGCCTAAGGGGAAAAATAAACCAAAAACAAAGCATTTGACTAGTTTAACCGGTGCAGGTGCACTAAGCGGCGCTTTTTGGGGTCTACTATTTGGTATTCTCTTCTTTATTCCTTTATTTGGCCTGGTTGTCGGTGCCACAATAGGTGCATTTGCTGGTTCCATGACCCACATGGGTATCAATGAAGATTTCATAAAGTCTGTTCGCACCAAAGTGACTGAAGGCACTTCAGCTCTTTTTCTGATGACTAGCGATGCTGTGGGGGATAGAGTAGTAGAAGCTATGAAACGGTCCAACTTTGAAATCATTGCTACAAACCTGTCCAAGGAAGAAGAAGGCAAACTGCGTGCAGCCTTCGCTGAAGAATAAACTTCGCCGACAAAAAATCCGATTTTACCAGAGAGTAAACTCTCTGGATATCACTTAATTTGTATTCGGTTAAGGAATATGTTAGCTTCAAGATAGCTACTAAATAATTTATCTAGCTCGATTTACATTTTTAGGTTAAGGAAAAACAGCAAAAATAACACGATTCTACATATCATATTTTAACCGAATACAAATAGAAACCATTTTAGCTTTTTTAGTAAATATCATTAGACACGAAATTCTAGCTTCAGAAGAATACACAAGATCAAAGAGTCATAATTCAAATAGCGTTTGATGCCCTCGGATATTTATTACGAAGAATTGAAAAATATGTTAAGCACTAATGCTGGTGAAAGTGAAAATGGTACAAAATCCTCCGCCTCCACGCATTCATGTACTGGCAAAGCCAACAGGAGCTATTTGTAACCTAGCCTGTTCTTACTGTTTTTTTCTAGACAAGGAACTTCTCTATCCAGGCAGCAGTTTCCACATGCCATACGAAGTGTTGGAAAGTTATATTCAACAGCTTGTCAAAGCTCACAGCAGCCTTCAGGTAACTGTTGCCTGGCAGGGGGGTGAACCAACGCTTATGGGTATTGATTTTTACAGACGTGCCATCGAGTTACAGGAACTGTATCGAAAACCGGGAATGACATTTGAAAACACTATTCAAACCAATGGTACATTGCTGAACGACGAATGGTGCCAGTTCTTCAAAGAAAACAACTTTCTTATCGGAATCAGCATCGATGGCCCACAAAAATTTCATGACTCCTATCGGGTAGACAAAAAAGGAAAGGGGACATTTGAGAGGGTAATGTGTGGGCTACGCCTCCTGCAAAAACACGGTGTGGAGTACAACGTTCTCACCACAATCAATCGCTCCAATGCTGAGTATCCGCTTGAAACCTACCGTTTTTTGAGGGATGAAGCAAGGACAAGCTGGATTCAGTTTATTCCA
This sequence comes from uncultured Methanosarcinaceae archaeon, assembly GCA_963848985.1. Lineage (GTDB taxonomy): Archaea > Halobacteriota > Methanosarcinia > Methanosarcinales > Methanosarcinaceae > Methanosarcina. The sequence continues at coordinate 100,112 of CAWKGG010000066.1, read as the reverse complement.
GTTGTAGAGCGAATTAATGAGGAGGGAAATACCCTTCACCAAAAAGGAAACATGGTTTCAAATCGCTCAGTGCAGCCGAAACAACTTGGCAATTTTCTGATCCACGTTTTCGACGAATGGGTGAGAAACGACGTGGGGAGGATATTCGTGCAAACTTTTGAGGCTTCAACACGCAGCTGGCTTGGTCTACCTTCCTCTGGAATGTGCGTCTTTGAGGAAACATGTGGCTTGGGCTTGGCTCTTGAGCACAATGGTGATCTCTACTCGTGCGACCATTTTGTAGAACCAGAATACCTTCTGGGCAATATCATGAAAAAAGAAATTATCGAGCTTGCTGCTTCGGACAAGCAGTATAGGTTCGGGCAGGACAAACGTGATACTTTGCCGCAGATATGCCGTGAATGCGATGTGCTCTTTGCTTGTCGGGGTGAGTGTCCCAAAAACCGTTTCCTTACCACTTCTGCTGGGGAATCAGGCATGAACTACCTATGCGAAGGTTGGAAAGCTTTTTTCCATCACATCAACTTTCCGATGAAGATCGTGTCTTGGTTGATATGTAATGGTTATCTGGCTTCGGACGTTATGAGGATTCTGAAATTAAATGAAAATTTGCCAAATAATGGACACAATGATTCTTGCCACTGCAGTAGCGATCAAAAGTTCAAAAGCTTGCAAGGTCACGGGAAGATAGTCAGAAAGAAAAGAAATGAGATCTAATGGCAGTTAAACACCTTCATGAGCGTGGGGGTGCTGGTAGAGGGCGTTGTTCGATCACCCAAGATCAATTGAGGTATTATTATGGAACTGACAACATCGATGCTGCACTTGTTAGAAGTTAGTGTTATGCTCACCATAGCTAGTGTCATGCTTACTATATTCGCTCTTGGGCTCCACGCGAGACCGCAGGACACTACATACCTATTCCATAGGCCTGGGCAGTTATTGAGGTCGCTTCTGTCGATGAACGTCGTCATGCCGCTATTCACGGCAGCTATGGTTGCAGTCTTCCACTTGCATCCGGTCGTGGAGATAACACTAATTGCTCTGGCAGTTTCGCCCATCCCACCCTTGCTCCCGAAAAGAGCGCTGAAAGCAGGCGGAGATGCGCCTTACACAATAGGCCTTCTCGTCGCAGCTTCGTTGTTCGCGATCTTCTTCGTACCGCTGGCTGTGGATCTGCTGGGGATAGCCTTCAGCAGCTCTGCGAAAATATCGCATACAACAGTGATGTTGATCGTAGGAATTACCACGCTTGTGCCGTTGACGATCGGCATGTTAGTCCGTTTGATAAAGCTTTCCTTCGCCGAGCGAATCATGAAGCCGATTTTCCTTTGTGCATCAGTACTCCTCATAAGCGTCGTCCCTATATTGCTCATCAGTATGCCGACGGTCGTGTCGATGATAGGCAACGGTACGCTGGTCGCAATTGTAGCATTCATCCTCATGGGACTCGCAGTCGGCCATCTACTGGGGGGACCTAAACTGGAGGATCGAACTGTGCTAGCGCTTATGACATCATCCAGGCATCCAGGAATTTCAGTCGCAATTGCCAGTACTATTTATCCTGAGAAGAATCTCGTGATAGCCACTGTCCTTCTATATTTGCTCGTGAACATAATCATATCGTTCCCATACATAATATGGTCACAGCGCCGGAACACGACGATGGCGATTCATCCAAATTTGTAACGGAGACAATGGGGCATATGTAGGGCGGATATATATATACAAAGAGATATATCTCCCAAAAAATTTATTTTGTCGGATTTCACTACTCAGCTCTCATGGGGATGATAAAAGGATGTTAGAAGATTTGGAAATCTTTATTTTGAATGCATCCTCTTTCCTGTTCAATTCGGCAGGTTCGTTACTTATCATATATGGAGGACTCCAGGCAATTGTAGGTATAATTTTGTGTGAAGTTTTGAAGAAACCTTATAGTTACCAGCAAATGAGAAAAGAGCTTACTGACAAAATTGTCTTTGGGCTTGAGTTTTTCATTGCAGCCGATGTACTGGAGACCACAAGGCATCCAACACAGGAAAAACTTATTCTTCTAGGCACCGTCGTGTTGATAAGAACAGTTCTTGGCTATTTCCTCAGCAAGGAAGTTTCGGAATACAAGCTGAATTAAAGCGAGCCAAAACAAAGAGTCTCTTGGCACGACCAAGCTTTTTGTCAATGACAAGGTCGTTGCCGAGGATCCGATGCGTTCACAGGTGGGCAAGTTTACGCATTCTGATGACTGTAGATGTGTCGGATCTGACACTCTAGGTGGGGCAGGTAGGACTATAAATCTCCTTGCAAATTCAAGGGCGAAAAAATTCAAGGCGATGGAGTCGCTGTCTAAAATACAGTACCTAGACCTCGAGAAGCTGAATGCGGCAGCTTTCAATGTGGACTAAGCGTTAATGCACCTTGAGCACTCGATCGAGACCTTCAGCTTTCTTGGACAGAAGCTACAGGTCTCATAGTGCATTTGAAAGATCCTTCTCGGGCCTAGCGCACTTTCGCGAGGTCACTTAACAATATACTAAATAAATTTAAGTAGAATCAAAATTTCAAAGTCTTAATCACGAAATGGACTGAAAACGAGGGGCAAGAAAGCTTAATCAGTTCAATTAAACGATCGTAAGAACATCTATTACCAGAAATGATGAAGATAAACTTAAAAACAGTATTTTTTACAGGCGGATAATTAAGGAGTTGTGGATTATGGGAATAGTTGAAGAAACGCAAGATCTCGAAAATGAAATTTTTTTGCCAACAACTACAATAAAGGGATCTAAGGTTATCAATGACTATGAGGAACACATTGGAATGATTGAAGAAGTGATGATTGACGCAGAAAAAGGAAGAATAGCATATGCAGTACTTTCTGTTGGTGGTTTCCTTGGTATAGGTAATAAATTATTTGCCATCCCTTGGGGAGCTCTTGAGTCGAGTAGGGGTGATTATATCCTTAGGATTGACAAATCTGTCCTAGAAAAAACAGATGGCTTTGGTAAAGAAGAATGGTCTTTAACCCGGGATGAGTTAGCCAAGGTATACGCACACATTGGAATTCAACCTTATTGGGAAAATAAATAAAGTACTATTTCAGGTGATGATATGAAATGGTTATTTCAACTCCTATTTTCCTTTTAGAAGAATATGGCTTGAGGTTTTAAGAAACCTTGCTATTTTTGAAAATATGCTTTTTTCCATTGAGAAATTTATACCAAGAATTGAAGACGAGAATATGGTTATTGCCGAAAGACATGGCTTCTCTGAAAGGGCAATCTTTGACGTTAAAAATCCAAAGATTATTTACTGTACAGCAGATTGGCTATGACCATATATGTCAAAAGGTAGCTTTGAGATTGATATAAGTTCAAAATCAAATTTTAACATACTACATGTAGTTCGGTTTGTCAGAAGTGTTATTTCCTTCCTCCCAACTTCTTGAGATTTGTGGTTTATAAAAAATTTGGTACATTACCTGAACTCCTATTAACCTGCGGGTACTTCCATTTATTTTTGCTTGTTATTTAAAGAATTTCATGCCTGATTTATTAAATAAAAGTCTTACTTTGGTCTAAATCCAAAATCACTATATTTAAATTTGATTCACAAAAATGAAGCTAAAAATATGACTAAAATAAAGGGAGAAAAGCAGCTTCCTTTTTTTTGGAGTACTAATTTGCATGGTATATAATACAGATGATATTTGTTCAGTCTGAAAATTATTCTATGATAAGAATAAATAATAGATAATACAACTATAGGGAATATTACTACAAGAAATGTCATTGGGTGAAAACTGTAGTTATATTATTAAGGTATGAAAATGATCGACTCGGATAAACGTAGAAAACAAGCAGTTTGCATTGCATCACTACTCTGCTTACTCAGTTTTTTGTTACTAATATATGTAGGATATGAGTACAAAAGTAGCAAGACAAATGAAATAATTCTAGCAGAGGCAAAGGAGGATGCGCTTCAAAAAGCCGAGTCTGCTACAAAAAAAGTGAGCCTTGGACTTAATTCTACTAGCTCCCTTGCTGATGGAGTTGCAAAGGATCTGAGTTCAGGAAAACTGAAAAATGATTCAATGCTCAGGGAGCGTCTTCTAGCTGAAATGAAGAACAATCCCCACATTTCCAGCATCGTCGTTGCATATTCTCCTACTACCAATGCCGGGAAGCTTTATGCACCTCATTTTAAAAGAAACGGTTCGGAAATCGTGTATGATTTGCTTACATATGACTACACAAAGGATAATGAACAAACGGCATGGTACAATGATGCCCTGAAAATAGGATCCAAAGTATGGATTTCACCTTATTTCAGTATTGCAGACAGGAATTATCAGATAGATTATTCGGCTCCTTTTTACCTTACAGAATCTGGAAATAGGAACAAAGTTGCGGGAGTGGTGAGTATACGTCACTCTCTTGAAGAGATAAGAGCATCTTTAAATAGCCTCAACATTGGGAATACCGGTTATGGTTTCATTATCTCTGGGAAAGGGGTAATTATTTCTTATCCCGTCAAAGAGTACCTTAATGGAAATATTCACGAACTTGCAAAAAAAGATATAAATCTTGACTTCATGAATAAGAACATAACAAAGCAAGATTACTTGGCGACAAATTCTCTTACAGGAAAATCCTACTGGGTATTTCAAAAAAATATTCCTTCTACAGATTGGATCCTGGGATTTGTCCTCCCACAGGAAGAAACTCTGCTGAACAGAAAAACGGAGCAAACCCACTCCATTATTCTTGTAGTATTCGCAACGTTTGGTTTTTTATTCTTTCTATGCCTGCTCTTTGTATCCATTTACAGATATAACCATAAAGGGCTCTGGATGCTCGCTTCTATTTTTACATTACTTTGTATCCTGGGAATAGGCTTTATGTGGCACCTTACTATGAATAATTCTTCTCTTGATGATAGGAATGGAGACCGTGTTGTTTTCGACAAGGAAGATGTTGAAACTGTATTACAACACGTCAATATGAGCCCAACAACTCCCAGGATTCCGACAGGATTTTTTCTCCAGTCAATGGTGTTCTTGAATGCTAATGACGTCTTAATAATCGGATATATTTGGCAAAATATTTCAAGCCTAGGAGCTTGGGAGGATGTTCCTGAATTTAGTTTTCCGGATCCAAAAGAAACTACAATTGAAAAAGTCTATATGAATAAGGACACAGGTGTTATCGGCTGGCATTTTAAGACTACTTTGCATCAGCAATTTGATTATTCAAAATATCCTTTTGACAGGGAAGATGTATGGATCAGGGTATTGAGTAATTATTCTGCAGGAAAAGTCTTGGTTCCGGACTTTGATTCCTATAATAGCTTAATTCCAGAAAGACTTCCAGGTTTGGGGCATTCTTTCGTGCTTGATGGCTGGAAGCCACAAAAAACCTTTTTCAGTTACAGAGTTACTTCTAATGATACCAATATTGGGTTAGGAAATTTTGCACATTCCAATGCACCCGAATTTCACTTCAACGTCGATGTCAAAAGGGACCTTGAATCCACATCTAATTCTGATCTTCTACTCATAACAGTAGTACTCGTTCTTCTGTTTGCAATACTTACAATGATTACCAAGGGTGAAAGCAAAACTCATTTTGGATTCAGTTCACATGGAGTCCTGGGGTACTGTACATCAATTCTTTTTACTTTTATCATTGCCCACTCTTCTCTCAAAGCTAGAATTCCCATTAGCGGTATCATCTACCTTGAGTATTTCTACTTTGTAATGTACATTGCAATCTTGGTTGTTTCCTTGAATTCAATCGCTTTTGCTTCAAATCGGAGTATCCCCTTTATTGATGCAAAAGACAACATGTACGTTAAGGTACTGTACTGGCCTTTAATCACGGGAATTCTGCTGTTCATAACTTTTTTGAAGTTTTATTGAGAGGTATATGCTGTGTTGGATCCTCACTCAGCTTCCTTATTTTTAAAAATCTATTAAAGATATGTATTTCAGTATAATTTTTCTGTTTAATAACCAGTTTTCGGTCATAAGTTGCATATTTTGATATAATGTTGAATGGCTAAGTTAAGAAAATTACAGTCTAAATAAAAATAGAAAATTAAGAAATTTTTATACAGGCTTATAGTCTTCTCTGATCTGCAAAGATCGATATATTTAATGAAATTTCATATTCGTGTTTGTTTAATGTACAAAATGTCTAAAGGTGTTATTTTTCACGCTAAATATCTACTATTCAAGATGGAAAATCTCTATCCATGGTATTCAAAATTGTGTATAATATTCGTTAATAAGTGTCAAAAGAAGGATAGGGTTAACAACGAAAATTAATGTCAAAATAATTGATACAATCATAGCAAAGACCACAGTAAAAATACTATCACAAAATATACTACACCGACAGAAATTAAAAAAGTTCCTTCCTTTGTTTGCCTCTCCTCAAATTTAGTTATTATTTTGTTCAAAAGGTATAACCCTAATGTAGCCTGGATAGCCAGTTGAACCTGATGTGACGCAGAACATGTTGTAAAAATGGTGTTTTCGGCCAATAAGCGTGTACAAGCGCCTAGGCTGATATAGCACAGCAGTATACATATTGTTGTAAGCAAGACACCCAACATCCCAGCTGTCCAGATGGGATTTTTTAATAGAGTGCCCATAGTGCTCAAGTTGTCCAACTCCTGCATCTCCAGCACAGTGAATAATATATTAGGTGCATTCTCTTTAGCGCGAGGCGGTTATTACCAGGCTGGATGCTCGTGGTATTAACATCAAAAGAGGAAGTTATAGGCTAAAAAGAGAACGGAACTGGAGTAAAAATGGGAGTTAAGTATACTTTATTCTATAGAAGTTCTGGGAAAATTTAGCAAATTTTATGCCATAAGGCCATGGATCTTAAACAGGCCAATACAATTATTGATGGCTAGGTTCTAATCATTAATAGCCTTAAATATTCTTAAGTAACAAATACCTTATATTCAATTACCACATAAATTACACTTAACTATGTACACTAAGTGTATAAGTAAGATGTGAAACTTACCACATATGTTACACTTAACTATTTACACTAAGTGTCTAAGTCATATGTAAATCAAGATGGGTGGATCATTGCAATGATTTTTACAATTTCAACGATTCTTTGGACGAATACAAATTAATTTGAATAATGAAACAGGAGAGTGAAATGAATGTTGAAACAATCAGTTAGTAAAATAAAAAAGACATTGACTATTTTGTTAGCAGTCTTTTTTGTAGTATCATTAACAGTCACATCAGCGAGTGCAGCAGGCGATGACCCAAGAACATTACCAGCTGTGCACGTAGTAAGAGGGGATCCAGTTATGAACATGAATGGGGTGCTTACGGATGGGTTAGTCATCCAACAGCTAGGTGTTGGTCCGCTTGTCATTGGTGGGTATGCTGCAAATCGGATGTTTGCACAAAACATAAACTTGGCATGGTAGGCCAATCTTATAAAGGATAACCTTAGAAAGCTCTCAAAGAAGAATTTATTCTCTTGTAATGAATTATAGAAAATTTTGATAAACCTCCGATTTCAACAAATTGCTTTATAGGATTTATAATCAACCAGCTAAAAACTAGGATTTATCAAAATTCTTTATACTACTCAGCCCGAAAATGGCGCTATATATGCAGTTGAGGGGAGTACAATATTTGCAGAAAATCCATCCAATTTGATGACTATTATTTCATAATGTAAAATTAGAATTAATTTGGAATGTCTAGTAGATATATACTAAATCTAAGCATTAGATCCTATGTACAAACACAGAACTGTTTAGAGAATAGTTGTTTGAATAAAAAAATGAAACGATTGAAAAGAAATACTAGTACCATATGGTGGTAAGCTCTTAAATGATGAACAAGAAAGCTAATTTGAGATCAGCTTGGGACTTAAACAGTTGAACTGGAGAATCAATAGCATTAAACATCAAACTGATTATAAATTAAGTTACATACCAGTTAACTTTGAACAAAAACGTTTATATTACTTGATTTTGTTTCTTAGGTGTATAAGTTTTACTTATAAATCTAGATACTGGGTAAATTATGCACAACAAAATATGTAGACATTTAAATAGACCTTCATGCTCTAGGTAAAAACATTACACCAACTATGGGGAACAAAAAGATGGATAGTAAATACCGCATGCCTATGATAATGTTCTCAGAAGAAGGGAAAGGAGACCCAAGATCACTGATATTCTATTGGCAGTTATTCGAATAAACACAGTGAGTTTAAGTGAATACTTTGGAATGCAGATAAAAAGAAATGGAAAAAATACTCCGGAGAAATCCCGAGAAGTACCATTTATTTTTACCAGTTATTTGATTTGCGCAGCTTTGCTAATAGAACTAACTATTGGCAATGTTTGGGTGATAAAAAAAAGGTATCAATGGCAATTATGATTTCTCCATTTTCGGCGGTTTAAAAATCTTCATTTCTCGATTATTGAGAACAGTTTGAGGATTTTGAATACTGTTGAAAATGGAGAAAAGGCCACTTATACGAAATTTATATTCACAGAGCTTGAGCATCAGTGAAATCTGTAAAAGTCTAGGTGTAACTTTTTAAATTCAGTCTCATTTACGCTTTTTCCTATAACATCTGCCTCTATTTCATCTTTTTTAAAATACCATTCATTTTCGATCTTCTTTTGTAAAGTAAGAAGCTCCCAAGTTATCCATTCAAAAGTCAGACTTTTCTATTTTTTCTCTTTTAATGCCAGAGAATTTCCTTTATATTTATTTAAGGCATTTAATGTCCTATTTTTCTCTTTTGAAGCCAGATACTTCCCTTTATTTTTATTTGAAGCATATGTCTTCTCATTTTTCTCCTTTAAAGCAAGTGACATCTCTTTAGGTCCAATTAAAGAATGTCCATTAATAACTAGCTCCTTCAGGATCTGTTCTTCCACGATCAGCTTATCTATGGTCATCCCCTTCATGGCCTTCTGCCCCTTCATAGATAACTTATCTGTGGTCAATCCCTTCACTGTTAATTTCGTCATGGTCCGGCCATCAAATGTCAGGTTATCCATGGTCACCTTATTTATGCTCACCCCCCTAACAATCATCCCATCAATGATTAGTTCCTCCACGATCAAATTATCCATGGTCAGCCCCTTCACTTTCAGCTCACTCAAGGTCTGGGCATCAAATGTCAGCTTATCAATAGTTATCTTATCTATGGTCACCCCTTTCATGATCATCCCATCAATGATTAGCTCTTCCAAGGTTAGCTTAGATATGATCAACCCCTTCAGGGTTTGCTCCTTCGAAGTCTGCTCCTTGTGATGATGGCTAGGGTGAGCTGCAATCGTTGGCGCAGCTGTCAGTGATACTACAAAAAAAACTACCAATAAAACAGTCAGCAACTTTTTTATTTCACTAACTAGTTGTTTCAATAGTCATTTCACTCCATTTTATGCACGTATTTTTATTCTAAGAAATAACTTTAAAATTAATTTTATCAATTTTTACACTAACAGTATTACAAATAAGAGTTAGTTGTTATTCACATCTATTTAAGATTATTTATTTTAAGATATCTTCAAATATCTATTAACTTCTAAATTCAGTACTTCAATAGTTTCTATTCGATTATTTTAACAGCAGATCCACTTTTGTTAGTTTCATTGAGCGATTAATTGATAAACTGGCTTTATATATCTTGAAAAATATTATTGCAGAAATATCTTTTCATTTTTTCCAGTTTTCGTCTTGGTTGATGCTCCCATTAGTTCCACTTTCACATTTTTCCCATATAATTATTAGAATTCTTACAGTAAGCAGAATATGAATTCAGTTTTTTAATCAAAAAATTATTATTAAACTCTCAATCTGCTTACTCTTGCCCACATCCATAGCTCAGTATTTTGATTTTAGATTCTTGAAATTTCCCAGGCATTGATTCCTGGCTTTGTAGGAAACCTATCTAAAACAGCTGCTAGAGAGTGGGAAAATGCAGAGGTTTTTCTACAAAAAAAACTGTGCATAAAAAGATGCTATTCTAAAAATATTGTTTTCAAAATATGGATATATTATAATTTCGATAAACTTCTGATTTTCACAAGTCATTTATATGCCATTTATAAACATAGGATGATATATAGGGGTTTATCGAATCCTATATAATAAATGTGTTATTTTTGTTATGTTTTCTGTAAACTTATAAAACGTAAATCTCGATGAATGGATAATTATAGTAGTTATTTTAAAGTTCACATCTTCTTTAATCGAGTACAAATGATGTGCTATATACTTTTTAATTTTTCAACCGTGAACTCCGATATTTGAAACCTCAGTAGTCTTTTCCAGCTTTCCAAAATTGGCTTCGTAACGGATTTTCATTTCTTCCCATGTTGGAAGACCCGCCTGGCAGCCTCGTGTCTGTACGACAAAAGAAGCTACAGTTGATCCAACTTTTCCGCATGTGAGTAGAGAGTATCCTCTAGTAAAAGCTAGCAAGAACCCTGCTCTATAAGCATCTCCTGCCCCTGTCGGGTCCATAGCTTCAACAGAAATCACTGGAATGGATAATTCTTCTTTACCTATGTAGATTCTGCTACCTTTAGTATCACATGTAACTACGATGATTCCAATCCTGGCTTTGAGTTCAGAGAAGCTTTTTTCGGTAATCTCAAAGATCCTCTTGATTTCATGCCGATTAGCAAAGAGTATATTAGTACAAGCAAGAATGAGTTCAAGGTTATCTTTTGAGTATGTAACAAGGTCCTGGCCCGGATCAAAGGATACGAAATCTGCTACTTGTGCAATTTTTGCGTTGTATACGGGATCTGCAGTTGCTAAATGGACAAAATCCACAGGTCTGGGTTCCAGTTCTTTGAATTTTGAAGAAGCTCCCCAGTAAAAATATGTTGTTTGGTTGTCCTCTTTATCCGTAAAAATAAACGCCTTGGAAATTTTCCGGTCTTCAAGTCTATAGAGGCGGGAGAGATCAACGTGTGAGTTTATAAACAGTTTTTCATATCCTGAACTTACAAAATCCGTACCTACAGGAGAAATTAGCTGGCTTTTCCCTCCCAGTTTTGCAATGGCAACTGCAATGTTAGCAGCCCCTCCACCAGGGTATTCTTCGTAATCAATGATAGGAGAAGATTCGTTTTTTCCTGCTATTTTTTCAACATTTACGATGTAATCAAGGGCAGTGTGCCCAACGATAGATATTACTCGGTCCATGTAGTGTCCTCCTGTTCAATTGGTCTATTTTTCTGAATTTCATTCGTATTCGGCTAAGGAATCTATTAACTTTAAAATGACTATTGCAATTCTCTGTTCTTTGCGATTTACACTATAGATTTACAGAAAATACATCAAAAGTAACATATTTCTTACGGATGGGATCTTAACCGAATAAAAATGAATTTTCCTTCACTTAATTTACCTGCCCTTGATATTAGGAATCCCATAATTGCAGGAACAAAGCTATTTTTTTGTAAATCAAAAGAAACCGGCACAAGTTCATCAAATTTTAATTGAACCCAATATATATTTATCTCTGTGGACAAAAATATTCTACTAGACATTGTTTTAAATGATCAAAATTTAATAGGACTTCCCATTTAAGGAACAAACTAATATATCTATGACATTATGGTCAAAGTTATGTTTTATACAGCTAAAGGTTCGATGTTATTGATTTCTCAGCTCAACTCGTAACTCCTAAGATATTAATATTTCCTAAATGTTTGTATTCTATCCGGACCTACTGAAATATAATTGATAGATACTTCCATCAATTCTTCTAATCTTTTGACATAATGTCTGGCATTTTCCGGAAGTTCCTCAAAGATTTTTACCGCTGTAAGGTTGTTTTTCCAGCCAGGAAGGTCTTCGTAGATAGGCTTACATTCCAATAAGTCGTCTGTGAGTTCAAGAGGGTAATCCACATTTTCTCCCTTGTAATTATAGCCAACACAGATCCTAATCGGATCAATGCCTGTCAATACGTCCAATTTAGTAAGGGAAATTTCCGTATATCCATTGAGAACAATTGCTTTTTTCATGAGAGGTAGATCAAACCACCCGCATCTTCTGCCCCTGCCGGTAGTTGTTCCGAATTCGTACCCAGCTTTCTGTATCTTTTCTCCCAGTTCTCCTGTAAGCTCTGTAGGTAGTGGGCCTTCCCCTACTCTTGTAATATAAGCTTTCACTATAGCTATCACATTGTCTACTCTTGTAGGACCTACTCCAAGGTTGGCACAGGCAGAGCCCGCAATTGTAGAGGAAGAGGTTACGAATTTTTGGGTTCCATGTATGATATCTAGATGAGTGCCCTGAGCAGCTTCAGCCATTACATTCTTTCCTTCATTGAGAGCCTCATTGATTTCTTTAGAAACATCAGTGATATAAGTTATGAACTGCCTGCCAAGTTCAATATATCTTTCTATGAGAGTAGAGTCCATAACTATCTTCGGATCTCCTCCCATTGCTGCGATTTCTCTTTCCTTTTGGGAGGCAAGTTCCTGAAGTTTTGGTAAAAGACGTTTACTATCTATAAGCTCAGCCATGCGGATCTCGTCCCTTGCTACTTTATCTATATATGCATAGCCGACTCCACGTTTTGTAGTTCCTATTTTCTGTTCCCTAGATGCTTCTCTTAGCCCATCCATTTCGATATGGTAAGGCATAATTATACTTGTTTTAGCATCTATGCCGAGTTTTCTGGCATCTACCTCGATACCATGCTTCTTCAACATCATGATTTCTTCGGCTAGAACCTCCGGGTTCAGGGTAACTCCGGGCCCAATAAGAACTCTGGCATTAAGTAGAATACCTGAGGGGATCAGATGCAGTTTGTAGATATTGTCTCCTACCTTAACCGTATGGCCTGCGTTGTTTCCTCCCTGAAAACGGGCAACAATGTCATAATCTTTTGCAATTAGGTCTACAATCTTGCCTTTTCCCTCGTCACCAAATTGCGCACCTGTGATTATCGTAAACATAAAACTCCATATAAAAAGGACCAGAAAGTTATTCTATACAATAATTTGACTTGTTTAGAAAGTATTCAAATCGCCTTTGATCACCATTTCGGTAATCTTTGTCACATTTGAAAACCAATCATCGATTACAACTTCAGTTTCCGCTTTAACCTTTTCAAAAGAGGTATTTTCTTTAGGAATAATCTGAGCGCTTGCCACAAGTGGCTTGTCAATAGATTTTCCTATCTGGGAAAGCAGTCTAACATAGACTTCTTGTACTTCTGGGACTTTTTTTACAATATCACGGGAGATCTGAGTCGATAGAAGGTTGTAGATTTTCCCGACATGGTTGATCGGATTCTTTCCGCTTGTAGCTTCCATACTCATAGGCCTGTTTGGTGTAATCAAACCATTACAGCGGTTTCCGCGCCCAACGGAACCGTCATCCCCCATTTCAGCTGAAGTTCCAGTGACTGTAAGGAAAACGCTGCCTTTTTTCAAATCATCTCCCGCATTAATGAAGACTTTCACATCTCGTTTAGTGTAACGAGTTGCAAGTTCCCCTACATAATCCTTCATCTCTTCAGTGATACTCATATAACTGTCCAAGTCAGTCGATATATTTCCCAATCATGCCACTACATATTGTAAGGGTTATATCTTCCCCATCCCTCAATCCCATGACCTTCATATCCTCTCCGATTCCAGGAATGCGTGATTTCAGGTCTGTGAGGAGTTGCCTTTCTGTATTGTAAACAAGATTTTCAAGCTCAGAAAAAGGAGCATGTCCGACACCAAAAGAAGTGTCATTTGCAACCGGAACCCTGTCTCTTTTGAATACATCCCTCAGGTCTGAGGACCCTGTTCCGAGTTTGCAGTCCATGATTATATCTCTATCAAGGTCAATATTCACAAGAGTATTCTTAAGGTATCTCCTGCCAGCTTGAATGGCTACAGCTTCCGTAGGGAGTTCGACACCTTCGAACTCTTTTGTGGGCTCTTCCCACCAATAAAATGTATATTGGTTGCAGTACTTCTCCGCCCCCGAATCTTGGGCATGACCTCCCAGCTACAATCTGAGTTTCATCGGTGTTGTGATGGAGTATAGCCTCACATTTGTTGACATATTCCCGGCATAGGGCGCGGCTTACGGCTTCTGCCAATCCGTCTGATATGCTGTCAGGATGTCCTATCCCTTTGCGTTCTACTAGCTCTATTCTTTGTTTCTCGATTGGGGTTTGTAAGAGCTCTTCCACTTTAATATTTCGGGTCATTTGGATCAACTTTTTTTAAAGTTACAATAATTTTTTTATTAGAGTATTTTGAACTCTTATTTTATTTTTAACCATCCATCTACCAAAAATAGATCTTTTGAATTCGTTTTGGTGCCATCGATATGAAATGGTCATTAATCAACAGTTATAGAAAATCCGATCACTAAAATTTGCCAATTGGATGTTAACAAATACTGTGATTGATAGTGTTTTATCCAGGCTGAATAACTACCTTTATTTTAGAATTGAAGTACATCATACATTTTCACGTTTTCAGAGATCGAAATATATTCATACTTACTACATAAAATGCATCTGAAAGTTACTAACAATATTTTATATTTTTTTGTTCCTAAATTATGTCCCACAATCCCAGCTACTCATATAACACTCCTTTACTGACGTAATTTCATCAATGTTTATATCCATAGACTCAAGTTTCATCTTTGCTAAATACATATCTATTAAATGAGGCACTTTGTGTATTCCATTGAAAAGTTTGTTTTCGGCAATATAGCTTACACATAGAGCTTGATTTGTAAAGCTCATATCCATAACTTAGCCAGGGTGTCCATCACCTGCAGCCAAATTGATTAGTCCTCCTTCAGCTATAACATTGATACGTTGGTTATTGAAATTATTTTACCTAATATTTTGCCTGACGGTTCGGACTGATTTTGCAAGAGAAGAGAGGACTTCTACATCTATTTCCACATTGAAGTGTCCGGAGTTTGCAAGAATTGCCCCCTCCTTCATGACCTGGATATGTTCAGTTGTAAGGATATCGCGGTTTCCGGTGGTAGTAACAAAGATATCCCCTAACTTTGCAGCTTCTACCATTTTAATGACGTTGTATCCATCCATTCTGGCTTTTAAGGCTCTAATAGGGTATATTTCAGTAACTATTACACTGGCTCCGAGGCCTGCAGCTTGCATTGCAACCCTGCGCCCGCACCAATCATAACCTGCAACAACAACGTTTTTACCTGCAACAAGGAGATTCGTGGTCCTGTTAATTCCATCCCAGGCTGACTGTCCTTACCATATCGCTTGTCGAAAAAATATTTAGTCATGGCGTCATTTACTGCAATTACAGGCATTTTCAAGGTTCCTTCTTTTTCCATGGCATGAAGCCTGTGAATTCCTGTGGTTGTTTCCTCGCAACCTCCTATGATATCCGGAAGCAGTTCGATCCTTTCTTTGTGAGTTTAAATATAAGATCCGATCCATCATCGATTGTGATGTCAGGTTTAAAGTCAAGAACTCTGTCAATAGCTTCTTAATACTCGTTATTGTAGCAATCATATTTTGCAAAACAGTCTATATTCTCACGGATATCAAGGGCCTTAGCCACATATTTTGGGTACTAAGGGGATTGCAGCTAGTGATTAATACCTTTGAGCTGCCTGAAGCTAGGGTTTCTACAAGGACTGCGTTTTTTGCTTCTACGTGAAGAGCCATCCCCACTTTCAACCCTTTTAGGGATTTTTCTTTCACAAATTTCTTCCTCACGATAGCAGGTACTGGCATATGATTTCTTGCCCATTCCACTTTCATATTTCCAGATTCGATAAGTTCTTTTTCGATCATGGTAATCCCATAATATCAGGAGACAGTTAAATCTGATTGCATAAAATATGAATGTCTAATATTGGATATTATTTCTTAGTTTACTGTTGGTATCCAAATTTAACAGAAGTATACGTTTTGGACTGTTTAAATAGGCTTTATGCCCCTGATTTTTTCATATTACTAAAATTCAATCTTGTGGGTTTTAATTTTTTATATTTTTATTCCAAGATAAATTATGTGGCAATAATATGTAATTTTTGAGAAATATTGTACAAGTTAATGAAGTCTGTCAAATTGGAATTGTTACTTTCGCTGAAGAACACCTACGAGAACCTATCTAAAATTATTTAGTCTGAGCCCTCATAAATGTACCGATTTAAATTATTTTAAAAGTAAGTACTAACTTGCATATCGTGTATTGCTATTTGCTAGTATTTATGATTTTTGAAAAAAGAAAGATATTTATCCCACAAAGTACGATCAGTTTCAAGCCACCGTTTTCTCAATATCATTTAAAATTATATCTTATTTTTTGATGAAATACTTTAGTAATTAGTGTATCTTTTAATTAAGTTATCATATAGATATTATTGTTTTTCTCCATAACAGCAATCAATGTTATGCTATTTAAGTGGTATTCTCAGAGATAAATTGATAACAGATAAATCGGTAAAAAAGAGGAGTTTTTAAACTGAAATTCTAATTTAAAAGCCACGATTTAACATTCATAGGTTTGCAGAAAAGTGAACAAAAGCGATATGTTTGTTAAAGATTGTATTTCAACCAAATACAACTGAATCCCACTTTTTGCAAATGTTTTCAAAAAAATAACCTATTTTTGCTATCGTTTTCTTCGAATAATCATCGTCGTTATTCAAAAATATATTTTAGAAACGTTCCACAACTTTCGACCTTTCTGCTCCCATTGGAAGTTTCCAAACATATCTCTCGAGGCTTCAGTAAGATAATAAACGAAGATTCTAAATCTTTCTCAAAAAAAAAACATGAAAAATGTTATTTTTTGAGAACATATACTTAAACTGAGCTAAAATCCTCCAAATCATTATATATGGGTAAATAATAACTTATTACTTGTTTGTAATTACTTGCGAACTTTAGAATTCACACGGCTGAGCTGAAAATAGATAGCATTAAACCTTTAATTGTTTAAAACATAACTTAAAACCAAAGTGTTTATTGCACCTGATTTTGTATTTCATGTATATAAGTCCTCCATGTGTAGGATTTATTTTAATATGCTAATATTTTAATTTATAAGGATAATATAGTAAAAAAGGGATTGTTAGATGAAAGATAAACAAGCTAGCTTTACTGCAATGATGGTAGCCTATATGCGCGCCTACCATGCCATGTATGATACTCCAAAAATTTTTGATGACTTTTTAGCTTATGATTTGATACCAGATGAAAAAAGAGCAATAATTGAACAACATTTGGTTGAATATTATTCGAATTCGAATGAAGAATTAACTGACTCTAAGCATGCTACCTCGCTCTCCGACCAGATTACTACCTCGACGCACTTTATGCAAGCAATGAATAATGTTATAAGCCGTGCACGATATACGGAAGAATCTCTCGAGAAGGCTGTCATACAGGGAGTAAAGCAGTATGTGATCCTTGGGGCAGGGATGGATACGTTCGCATTTCGGCGACCTGAAATGATTGCAGAGTTGGAAGTATTTGAGGTTGATCATCCCGCCACACAAGAATTTAAACTTCATCGACTTGCAGAGTTAGGGTGGGAACATCCAGCAAAATTACACTTCGTTCCGATAGATTTCACGAAGGAAAGTCTGGTGACAGCACTAACTCGGTCATCATCTTATGACCCCAAAAACAAAACTTTCTTTAGCTGGTTTGGTGTCACCCCTTACTTGACCCAAGAAGAGGTGTTTGGAACACTACGTTCCATCTATGAGGTTACCCCTGCTAGCAGCAGTATAGCGTTCGATTATTTTGATACCGATGCATTTGTCCCCGAAAAATTATCTCCACAAATGCAAAAAACATTGGAGTTTTTGCAAAAAATAGATGAACAAATGAAAAACAATGGCTTCAATCCGTCAAGATTGGCTGAAGATCTCACAACTTTAGGATTCCGTCTTCATGAAAATTTGAGTCCAAAAGACATCGAAAAACGCTACTTACATGAACGACCGGATGGACATCTTGAGTATGTGCACTTTGCATGTGCAATTACTGAATAATTAGGTACAAAATATATTTGCCTGCCTAGTAACAGCAATCCTTGTCATTATTTTGCCAGTCAATTTTTCTGTTGCACATCTTCTGCAATGCATACTTACTCATATTTACATTTTTAAATCTAGACTTACGTTGTTTAACTGAAAAATTAGTAGATTAAACCTCCAAAGATTTAAGTATGCAAATTTAAACAACAGTGATTATTAGACCTGATTTTGTACCTCAAGTGCATAAATAATATGTATTTTTCGTAATTGAGGCTCATCGCTTCGTTATCTGAATAAAAATAATTATGAAATTACAAAATTGTATATCAAAAAGAGAAATAACGAGAATAACTATGTTTTTAGACAACAGATATTCCAAATTTTAATACGTGCTGCTCCCATATTTTGGAAATGGAGAACATTACACATACAAAACAGCTATGCGCCTATAGTGAGAATAATCATTTAATATATAGAATTTCGATAAACTTCTGATTATCAAGGGTATTAATATGCCATACATGGGTCTATGACAAAACTTAGGGATTTATCGAAATTCTCTCTAATAAGCTTTAATTCAATATCTGATGGACATGATCATATGGCTGACATAATCATAAAAAATGCTTATGTTTTAACGATGGATCCAGATCTTGGCGATCTCAAAAAAGGAACCATTGTTATTGAAGACGGTAGAATTATGGAAGTTGGGGAAAAGACAAATGAAAGAGCAGAGACAGTGATTGACGCAAAAAATTCTGTAGTAATGCCCGGCCTTATAAATACACATACTCACGCAGCAATGACTCTTTTACGAGGTTATGCCGACGATCTCCAACTTTCTGAATGGCTTAATGGATATATATGGCCTGCTGAAGCCAGGCTCACGGCAGAAGATGTCTACAAAGGCAGCCTACTTGCATGCCTGGAAATGATAAAGTCAGGAACTACTTTTTTTGCAGATATGTACTTTTTTATGGACGAAACCTCAAAGGCTGTTGAGCTATCCGGACTTCGGGCCTCGCTTTCCCACGGCCTAATAGAGCTCTGGAACAAAGAAAAAGGAGAAACAGATCTTAAAGAAGGAAAACGCTTTGTCCGGAGATGGCAGGGAGCAGCAGACGGCAGGATAAAAACAATGTATGGGCCTCATGCCCCTAATACCTGCTCCGAAGAGTTTCTTGCAAAGGTTAGAGAAGAAGCCACTAAGGATGGAACTGGGATTCATATCCATGTACTGGAAACAGAAGCCGAACTTGTATTAATGAAGGAAAAGTACGGGAAATGTTCGATACACCTCCTGGATGATATCGGATTTTTTGGCCCTGACGTACTTGCAGCTCACTGTATCTGGCTTTCGGACAGGGATATAGAAATTTTGAGGAAAAGAGGAGTCAATGTTTCTCATAATGTCATGAGTAATATGAAAATGGCTTCTGGAATCGCACCTGTACATAAGATGCTCGAAAAAGGGGTAAATGTCAGCCTTGGCACTGACGGCTGCGCCTCAAACAATAACCTCGATCTCTTCGAGGAAATGAAAACTGCTGCTCTTCTGCATAAAGTAACTAATTTGAATCCGACTATCCTTCCTGCAAGGCAGGTAATTGAGATGGTTACAATAAATGGGGCCCAGGCTCTGGATCCGGAAACAGGTATGATAAAAATTGGTAAAAAGGCGGACGTCATAATCCTGGAAATGAAAAAACCGCACCTTACCCCGTGCTTTGATGTTAGATCCCATCTTGTATATTCAGCAAAAGGAAGTGACGTGAGGACAACAATCGTGAACGGAAAAGTACTAATGGACGATTACAAGGTGCTGATTCTGGATGAGCAAAAAGTAATGGAAGATGCGCAAAAAGCTGCAGAAGAACTTGTAGAAAGATCAAAAGCCTGAGAAATATACCTAATATTACACTTTCAGATATAAAAATAACAACACTTGAAGCCCGAATTCAACTATAAATTAATTTAATTTCATATGTCTTCGAATTGTGGCCTGCATAGTAAAAATTAACATTTCAAAATCTTATAAAAATGGATTTATTTCAGTTTAATACCCCGCAGATTGCTGAAGTACTGGAAGTTAAAACAGCTATGGTTAGTAATTGATTTTTTCTTTGAAAAACTATGTTTATTTATAATTATGGCATTAGATTACTTTTTTTATTTGCTAAATTTAGTATCAAAAAAATCAATACGAGTCCAATATCTAAATTAAAAGTAAATATTCCTTTAAATTTGAAAAAAATCTGTTTAAATTCTGATTTCTTCATAAATAACAATTAAACAATATCTCCTCTGGAGAACAAAGCTCATTAGTCCTTTGAAATGTAACCAATTTTGGAGGACTATCATATTTTTGACTGTATCAACTGATGTTTAAGTTTTCCCCAGCTCCTTCGTAGCTTATTTGTTCCGCGAGAATAATAATTACTTGTATAGTGGCTCATAATCCTGTTGCATCAATTGCCGTAATAGATACCATTTCTCCTGTGAGTAAAACAGCTTTAGAGTTTTTGAAAAATCTATGTAATTAAAGTATGAATTAAACCCTGTTATTACTCATTGGCCACCTTCACTTGGATACCTTCTTGATAAATTCAAGCCAGAGCTTGGCATCTTTGACTCTTTGTTCACCAAACTGCTCTTGAAAATGTTTTGTATTTTCCCTAAGGGTTCCGTCCTCTATTTCTTTTAGATCCATTATTGCACGCAGCAGGCCTGCAGTTTCGTGATATAAAGCCTTTGCTTCATCTTGTGTAAGGGATTGTCCTTCAAGCTCCTTCTCATCTTCCTTTTCCTTTGTCGAAATCATTTCAATACATTTATCTATACTCGACTTCTCAGTCTGAGTAATCGTTTCTTTCTGGATTAATTCCCACACGTAATCGTGCAGATGACAATTTTTTCCCCCGACTTCTATACTATTTGGGATGTATTGCCCTACCCAGAAAAGACGTGAATGTAAAGCTGTAAGCAACTGCCTTCGTTCCTCATCGGTTATATATTTCTTTGAACTTTCTTTCTCATTTACTTTAAGCTTTTTTTCCATAATCTATTCCCTAAAAGATATTGCTTTGTCTAATCATAAGATCTTGTTGATAGTGATATTATAATAAATTTGTATGTTAAAATGAAAAAATGTAAAACATCAATGTTAAAATAAACTAAAATCTTAATATAAACGAAGTACGGATAATGAAGAACGCACATCTACAATCTAGTAAGACAACTTATTGGAGGGTCTATAAAATATAGTACTAAAAGTTAATTGTGATACTTTCTAAGCTTCTTTCGTTTTGTTTTCATTAATGCACATGTTTTTGGTGATAAAACCTATTTATTTTCTAATTTTTCAGACGGAATGATAGGACATTTTTACCCAAGCATGCAGGAAATGCAGAAATTTTATTAAAATATATGTTCTATTAAAAAGTCAAAAAGTTGCTGTATTTATATTCGTTGTGTTTAATAAATGCTAATCATGGTGGAATCCATCATTGTTGTACATCCTCACATTGTGAAGATCCAATGTGGAATTAGCTTTCATTGCTGAGAAATCTGCGGATCTTTTTGATACTTTGGTTGTGGTAATCATTGTCCCAAACATAATCAAATATGAACTATTTGACTTTTCGATATATGACTGATCTTCATTATTTCTTCCCTTGGAAAAGAACTTACTTGGGAATAAATGGATTTTTTAGATTAATTATTCTTTACAAAATAATGGTTGTTTGCATGAAAAGGTAAACAAGGATAATCAAATTGTAAATATGTTTTTCCCAAAAATTATTTGTAAGTAAGATATATATGGAGGCCATCTTATAATAATCGTTTATAAAGTTTACTTTCCTTCGACGTATTAATGTTTATCTAATTTATGCTGTGCCTTCGCCAAATTTGCTTATAATGCATTAAAAAAAGAAGATCATGTCAGCAATTAGAATTCGATAATTAATAGAATTTGTGCGTTCGGACTAACAAATTCATAGCATAAAATGGTTAACTGGTTGAAATAAAAGTTTAAATACAATATCCATAGTGCTTGATTTCATACTCCAAGTGCATAAATCTCAAAAAAAAGAATTTCGATAAAACTTCTATTTCAACAAATTGCTTATATTCTCTTTATAAGCAATCAGCCAAAATTGGAATTTATCAAAAACCTCTACAATAATTTTTTGTTGGTAAGTGCTTTTGGATATTATGGTGATATCCATGGTTACATGTAAAGATGTATATTTTGTAAGTTGTTTATATGGACAATTTGCTTAGTTTAATCATTCGTTATCTTATCATTTCTTTATCTTTTCGAATATCTGCTATAGCTTCTTTGGCTATCGATATCCTCTTTTCCATGTCAATTATTTTTAGTTCGATAAATTCTATTGCCCTATCTAGTCTTCTTTCTGTAAATTTTCTTTTCTGTTCTTCCGTCAGAAGTTCCAATGTCTCAGCTAGTGCAGTCTGCACAACAGGCCCTAGATTTGCAAAACAAATATCCTCATTCATGCTTAAATAGCTCCTTTTGCCTATTCTTGATAATTAATTTGTATATCCTAGTGACAACCAGGATATCAACAAATTTAGATAGTGTTTGTCTGTTTAACTTATTTACCTAGCTTGATCATTTCCTTAACTTTTCGGATATTTTCGATAACCCCTTTTGCTATCAAAATCCTCTGTTCCATATCACTTATTTTCAGTTCGATACCTTTTATTGCTGTATCCATCCTCATGTGTGTAACTTTCTTTTTCTGTTCTTCAGTCAGAAGTCCCCATGTCTCAGTCATTGCAGTTTGCATTGCTGGA
The DNA here is from genome assembly GCA_963848985.1 of uncultured Methanosarcinaceae archaeon. Taxonomy (GTDB): domain Archaea; phylum Halobacteriota; class Methanosarcinia; order Methanosarcinales; family Methanosarcinaceae; genus Methanosarcina. The sequence goes on along the minus strand of CAWKGG010000066.1, from coordinate 77,260 downwards.
CCTAAGTCTGTAAAATGAATATCCTGATTCATGTTCAATATCTCCTTTTATTCATCAATTTTTATTATCTAAGTCATCATATTAAATTTTTTTAGTAATAATCCAACCTGGGTAAGCCAATATTAATAACCATCTTTATAAAAATCCACTGATTTATGAAGCAAAATTTCAGTGGGTTTATTTTATCTAATTATCGGCTATTAATTAGTTTTTTATTTCCCATCAGTTTGTGATCGGAAGAATCAGTTATACCAAAATCGATATTTTTCGACTGATTTATTGTAGGTTGAATAGTTACTTCTTTCATTTCAGACCCACTTCAATTATAAGTTAGTGGTTACATACTATAGGCCACTGGGTGTATATATAGTTTTCGAGTTGATTAAGTACATCACTTTTTATAAGCAATATACTTATTCTTTTTTGGGAACTATTCTGTCCAGAAAAACAATACTATTAGCTTTTTTTATTGAGATTTAAGGCGGAAATTTCAGTGGACTTATTTTATTTAATCATTGACTATTAACCAGTTTTTATTTCATCATTGGTCCGTAATCAGAAATATACCTCAAATCAATATCAATTCCTCACAATTGGCTTTACATATGTGGGATAATTTGTGGATCTACTTTAAATGTAAGTTAGTTATTACGTAACATATATAAGGTTTTTGAGTTACTTTGTACTTCACTAACTCGTAAGCGATAATTTAAAAACCAGATATCCTTTTTTTGGTTCTATTTAGCATTAGATACAACAATATTCGCATTTTTTTCCAGCAACTAAAAAATAAAATAGAATAAACTAAAATAATATAACATAGAATAATATAAAAGATACGTTTGGGAGAGATTTAATTTGTCATTTATGTCTATAATTCACAATATAATAATATATCTAGGCAAACAAATTTTACATCTATGTACATCTGCAGGATGTATGGTGTAAATGAATTCAAGCTTATTAACATGATAAATAACTAAATTGTTTAAACGCTAGTTTTACACATATATTATTTCCACTCAAAGCCAAGTTGCTCAAAAACCTTAAATATATGTGAGTAACGACTTAATATTATGAGAAATACAGAACAAAAAATATTGGATGCAGCTGTAAAGGTATTCTCCAGCGAAGGATATGCTGGTGCAACTACCCGTAAAATTGCACAAGAGGCAAATGTTACCGAAGTGACGTTGTTTCGAAAATTCCAATCAAAAGAGAACCTGTTGAAAGAGGTCCTTATAAAACATCGAAATGCTATTTCAACACTGAATCAGTTATTAGACGTCAATAAAAATGCAGACATTGAACGAGATCTTTGTATCCTAGGCAAAGAAATTGCAAAAGATATGCAGGATGAAAAAAAGGATAGTATATCTTATATGTTTATGTTCATGCTGTTCGAGGAAGGACGAAGAAGACCCGAACTCGCTGAGATTCTAGAATCTGTTTTTAAAACTAATATAGAGCGTCTGAGCGAATATTTTGAGCTGCAAATGAAGAATGGAAAAATACGTAATATCAATGCTCAATCGGCAGCGTTAACTTTTGTCAGTTATTTCAGCTGCTCAGCCTTCTTAAAAGGAATATTTGTTGACTACGCTTTGAGCTATAGTGACAAGGAAGTTGAAAATTTTATTGACATATTTACAAAAGGCATCTTGAAAGTTGGAAACACGGAGAAAGTTCTGGAAAAGGAAAAGAAACTACAGAAACTGAAAGAAGATATTGCCAGAAAGCACGAGGTGCTCAATAGTCTAGAAGAGCAAGTCAGAGAGCTGGAAAAAGAGTAATCTTTCGATTGTGAGCTTGTTTCATAACAACTACCAAATCATTTGTTATTTTTTTAACTTTAAAGTGTACTACCCTCTCAATAAATCACTAAGTAGATATCAGGGCCTACTTCCCGGGGAAATAACGACATTTCTAAGAATATTTCGATAAACTCCTTAATTTAGCCATATGAATATGAATGATACCAACAAAATTCGTGAAAAGCAGATGTTTATCGAAATTTGTATATAGTCTTCACAAGAATAATTAAAAATCAACAATCTTTCAAATGAAGGAGAAGCATTGGATTTGGAATTATTTTTTCTACTCTGTTGATTTCTACATTTTTCTATTAAAAATTATTTGATACAGATTTTTGTGTTAAAAACTATATATTTGCTGGATAACTGCATCTTCAAGACTTTTAAGGCCCTCCAAAACTGACTGATCGGGAACAATAGCTACCTTTATGAATGAATATAACTATTTTGGATACTTTGATCATTTTAGAAACTATGGAAAAAAGCTTACTGTTTTGTAATTAAACATACTCAAATTTAAAACAATTTAATTGCTGCAAATTTATTAAACAAAAATTAAGAGAATCGATAGATGATAGATATATTGAAGCTTGTCAAGATCGATCAGATGTTCAAAATAACCAGCGAACGCTTAGTCGTCTCTGCGCATTTTTTGTCTGCCTTGGAGCATATTCTATTGATGAATGGAATTCAACGTGTAGGTAGTGTGACGGTGCTGATGTTTTAGGATTTATGCACAATTTTAATTCTCAAATTCTCAAAAGAGAAAGTACTGAACCAAGAAGCCACTTACTCTTCAGCTGAGTGATGGTCCACTATTGTACTTGGTGAATATTTTAAGTTTAGGACTTAAGAATTATAAGTACAAGATCAACTACAGTAAGAAAATGCCTTCCTACAATTCAAATTTTAAATATGACGTTTAATATACTTGATTTTTATTAGAAGTAAGTAAGTTCTAAGAGATTAAAAGAAGATACCGGCCTTTATGTATATTCGTTGTAAGCTACGATCTCTTCAAGAGATTTCCTTGGCCTGGCAGCGGGCGATTCATCTGGGACCCCCACAGTAAGTAAAGCGACGACTTTTTTGTCCTGTGGTATTTTGAGTATTTTTTTGACGTCCTCTTCGTTGAAAGCGCCAATCCAGCAGGTCCCCAATCCTAGCTCGACAGCTTCTAAGGCAATGTGTTCTAGGGCAATGGCAAGGTCTACCTGATGCCACTTTTGGGCGAAGTCACCTACTCCTGCGATGACGTGAGAAGCGGTACTTACGAAGGCTTGGTTATTGGAAGCTGTAACAAGCTGCTTTTTTATTTGCTCGTTCTCGACAACAATGAACTTCCAGTTCTGCCGGTTCCCGGCCGATGGCGCAAGTCTTGCTGCTTCCAATAGTTTCTCGAGCTTGTCCGTCGGTATGCACTCTTTTTTATAAGTCCTTATGCTTCTCCTGTCCTTTATAGTGTCAAATATGGCCATGTTAATTTCACCTGCAGTCAGAGAATAATGGATTATTTCTATAATAATTGGTATTACTTAAAGTCCCTAAGGTAATATAATGTATAGATATCTGCATAGCCCTGTTATTCAATAAGTACGAGATTTAAGCGGTTCTTATCGATCTTTATTCCACAACTTTCTTTTTATCTTAGGACTTACTTGGTTGCCTGCTTTGTAGTCAACTTTTTGGTATCTAAAATTTTTATACTAAGAAATACTTTGGCTTTTTTAGAAATTGATTAACAGCATTTCTTGTACTGCTCAACTTTGCTTTAAACCATGTAATGCCTATTTTGATTCTTTGCATCGCAAATCTTAAGACTTCTTATTATTTTTTATTTTGATTGATTTTGATCAATTGTCAGTGAAATTAATGGTAAGTTTTAGCGATCCCAGAAAATATTAAAAAGTCCAAGGAATTTGTTGGATTCGATTAACGAGTCAACTACCCTTTAGCCTTGATATTTGTTTATTGTCTTGTCATCTTTTATGTCGTTGCTTTCCCTGTAGTCACTATATTTCCTGAAATTAAATTTTCAGCTTTTGTACTTCCTATAATTGAATTCTCAGTAGTTGTGTTCTCAATTGTCGAATTCCCTATCACTGTATTTCCGATATTTTCAACAGGGGCTCCAATATTGTTCTCGACAGTATAATAAATGGTTTTTGTGCCGTTTGCTGGGACCGATACCCTGAATTCTACGGTAAAAGCATCTATCTTTTCGTATTTATCGAAACCTTTGATTATTTTCCAATTTCCATAGAAGTGTTCTACAACCGTAACGTTCTGAGCGCCGGATTTGTTGTTATTAAGTACGATTTGATAGCTTGTCCTGCTGACATTATTATTGACCTGTTCAAAATCTGTTAGGGTCCGTTCGCCTATGATGTCAAATGCATTGCCTACAGTAACTTTTATTTTCTTGCCTATTGGAGTGTGATCTATCTGATCTTCCCCTATAAACTGAGGCTGCCCCTCTGAATCATGCTGATAAACCTTTACAGGCCCACTTGGGAGAGGTATTCCAAGACCTTCTGCCTTCGAGTTATTTATTTTTAGGACAATCTGTACTTTACCATCTTTCGAGCTGTCAAAGATAAGTTCCTTTTGCACAGGCACAAAATCTACAGAAAGGAGAGAGATCTGTTTTGCTTGGTTATTTATAAGAGTTATAGGTTTTTCAAGTGTATAGAGGTGGTACTCAAATAATGGTGTTTCGGAAATAGCTTTAGCTGAGGTAAAACTTTCTCCAGATACCATATCTCTGTATCTGTACACTGACTCCGATCCATGGACACCATGAATATCTCCTGCCACCAGTTTTAGCTTTGCATCATTAAAGGAAATCCCTGCTTTATTGTTAATGTTGACCCAGGATCTGATATCGGCTTTTGTAGAATTGGCATTGGTTTGTAAGATATAGTTTGCCCTCCAGCTCAGACCTCTAGTCAGATAAGAGATAATGAAATCCTGTTTTCCGGAGGTTTGCGAGTAAATCTGCCAGACTAACATTGGTTTCGTGTGAAGCCCAAAAACGTCTGAGAATTCCACTTTTATGGCATTTAGAGACACAATACTTCCATCATCTCTTTTAAGGATGACTTCATTTTGTTTATGACTGAGAAGTTTGCCAGTATAGTTTTTGCCATTGAAATCCGTTGCAGTAATTTTTTTCTCTATGTATTTATCAAGAAGATTTGAGCTACTAACCAGATCGTATTCGTATTGTTGTTCGAGCACAGTGGTCTTATTATTTGTCGGATCCTCCAACAAGACTGAGGTCGGGTCAATATTAGAGGCCACATTTGTATATTCTATACTATTAATTCCATTATTTAAGTAAATCCCCCTTTTTTCTTTCACTAGGGCCATATCCGCGTTGTAGACCGTAACTTCAGTGTTATCACTCACTTCTTTTGTGCTTGTAGTCATTGCTTTGGCCGAATCATTGTTGTTGATTCTAGTTTCAGTTATCGTGGGGGATTCACTTTGTATAGGGGCTGCCAATGCCATAAACGAAGAAAGAATTGAAAATAAAACTAGAGCTTTTAAAGTTATTGAACATGATTTTGTCTTATTTTTCATTAAATATATCTCCCTATATTTAATTCGTTATCATTCAGATGTTTATAAGATAATAGTTGATATAAATAATAGAATTATGTTGAATAATTTAAATTTTGCCTTTTATAACATACATAGGTCACATACTTTTGGGATAGTTTCTTAGTTCTCAGAATGCTGATTTTCATAATTCTCCCCTGAAAAATAAGTTACTGATGTTTTTCCAAAATTGAGATTAATACTTTAAAGGCAAAATAATTGTTTAAAATGGTTATTTTATCCAAAATTACTTTTAAAGCTCCACTAGTACAATAATATTTTAAATTGCAAAGCAGCTATTCAGTAAAAAAATATGTGTCTAAATTCATATACAAATCAAATAAAATTATATTAGAAAGTAGGGCCTAACTATCCAAAAACAATTATTCATGGATTTTCCCACAAAAACTATGTATTCATGAAAGCTATATTTATTTATAATTATATGGTTATAATAATATTCATTTCGGTTTTACAATATATGGACAGTTACTTCTCTTTGAGTGGTATGAGAAGTTCTTAGTCTAATTTTGCATCGCAAAGTGTTTTCACTTTATAGACCTGATCAATAATTAGATTCTGGGCTCTCGAAGATCAGTTCCCTAAGGGTCAGCCAAAGAAAGGTTAGTCCTTTTACAATTTTAGATCCTTTTTTCACAAATAATGAAATTGTTGAGATACTATATGAAATAGAACAATATATATAACACTACAATAAAAAACAGTTATAATTGAAATTATGGACCCGAGTTCTGAGATAGTTTCCGTAGTTCTTGAAAGAACTAGAAGGTTAATAATCTCAAAATTTACCGGGCACAAACTAGAAATTTCATTTTTTGGTATCATCACCGAGCAATTGAATATTTTAACCAGCAAATCTGAGTGAACATTTCAGGTCCATAATAACTTTATTCAGGACTATTCACTGTAAAGAAGGCATATGTAATGAAAATAGTAAAATTTATTGCCGGAATACGATTCTTTGGGTTAATTCCGGTTATTGGGTTGGCGATTGCGGCTTGTATTCTGTTTATTAAAGGCGGCATTGATCTGAGTTACTTGCTGGTAGAATTGGTTGCTGAAATAACAAAAACAGGTACAAAAGGTATTATTATTGTTGGATTTGTGGAGACTGTTCATTTCTTTCTAATTGGTACAATACTTTTCCTCACTTCACTTGGGTTCTACCAATTATTTTTCCAGGTGCTTCCTTTACCGGAGTGGCTGAAGATGAATAACATTGAGGAGATGGAATTGAGTCTAATAGGACTTACTGTAGTCGTGCTGGGAGTCAACTTCTTGAGCGTGATTTTTGAACAGCAAGAAATCAACTTGGCTATCTATGGAATTGGCTACTCTTTACCTATAGTAGCACTGTCTTATTTTATGAAGATACGTTCTGATATTAAAAGTAAGGATAGTACACACCAGATGGCAATAGAGGATGTATTCTCTCAAACTAGTGAACCCGATCAGTTAATGGACGAAAAGATTACTGAAAAATAAGGAAGTGTCCTGAAAGTTCTGTAAATTCTAAATGGATCTGTTCTCATTGTCTTCATCACAAAAAGCAGGATCCATTGATTTCACTACACATTTGTTTTAATAAAAGCAACACATCATTGTTTTTGGATGTTAGTTCTACTTTAAAATATAATTTTTTGGAATTGTATCGGAATCCAGAATAAAAATTTTTCTTCTGAATAGATGCCTTGCAAGTTAAAATATTGTTTTCATGATTTATCTGTGAAAGTTTTAATAGTTCAACAATTGATATTCATGCAAAATTTATTTTGATAAATGTAAAAATATTATTTCTCCGTCGAAAAGTTTACTTTGTAGAGTGAAGTATTATACATTTGTATTTTTGAAGTTATTTTCATCATTAATATCTAAACCCACTCCTAGAGGTAGATAATGAACAAATTGACATATAATAAAACAAGTAGAGGGCATATAATTGTAAATATTTTAGAAATCACTCTATTATTGCTTTTTATCCTAGTGAGTTACGCAGGTGCGACGCCGAATTCAGATACTCGGTTCAAAAATGTAGTCAATCTATCGAAATTAGGACATGCAGATGAAGCAATAAAATCATATGAAAAAGCATTGATGCAGGATTCAGATGATTGGAAAAACGAAGGAGTTGCTCTAGACAATTTAAATAAATCCTATAAAGTCATAAATCCACATGACAAAGCAATTGAAATAAACCCTCAGGATTCAGCAGGTTGGTACAATAAAGGAAGTGCTCTATATAAATTAAATAAATACGATGAAGCTATAAAAGCATATGAAAAAGCAATTGAAATTAATCCGCAGAATTCAGATGCTTGGAGCAATAAAGGACGTGCTCTATATAAGTTAAATAAATACGATGAAGCTATAAAAGCGTATGACAAAGCAATTGAAATTAACCCGCAAAATTCAGATGCATGGAACAATAAAGGACTTGCTCTTGGTAAATTAAACAAGCATGAAGATGCAATGAAAGCATATGACAAAGCAAGTGAAATTTATCAGCAGAAATCAAAAGTTTGAAACAATGACGTAAAATGTTACGAAAATTTCGATAAACTTCAATATTTAATAATATGCTTAGTGGGATTGGACCCACGTACCCTTCGTAGAAGAAGTCAACCAGATATATTCCGCTGTAAAAAATATATATATAATGAATCGTTGATCAAAACGAAAAATGAGCAGATTCCCCCATGTTTGAGACAAAATAGAGAGATTCTTATGCCTATTTTTTTAGCAATTGATTCCAAATAGACCAAAACAGCGACGAGCCAAAATAATGATAAATTATGAGGTGGGCTCACATACCATGAAGACATCTAAATTATTGTTAAATCATCCTCAAAATTGGAGAATATGTCGACGAAGTGAAAAACTGAGAAAATCTTGTATTGATGCCATTGGAAACATTCCCTGGGGAACGCATTTCTGCCAATGTTATCAGACAAAAAAAGATTTAATAGAGCTACTGGGTTCCTATTTCAAAAGTGGATTGGAAAATAACGAAGTTTGCATATGGATCACATCCCAACTCTTGGAAGTAGAAGAAGCAAAAGAAGTTTCAAGAAGGGCTGTTCCTGAGTTAGATACTTATCTGGAAAATGGGCAAATTGAATTCATTCCTTACGCACGATGGAATTTACAAGATAGTAATTTCGATTCGAAAAGTATCTCAAATTTCTTGGTTGAAAAACTCAACCAGGCTCTGGCCAATGGCCACGAAGGCTTGAGGCTTGCAGGGAACATTTTTTGGCTTGAAAAAAAGGTTTGCAATAATTCTGCTGATGATGAGGAAGAAATAGCCAAAATCATTGGCAACTACCATATGATGTTTCTATGTACCTATTTTCTCGATGGATGCAACACAAATAAGATCATCGATTCGATTATCAACCATCAATTTGCTTTGATCAAAAGGGAGGGAAAATGGGAACATATAGAAAATTCCAAACACAAAAAAACAGAAAATAAAATTCAGACACTAGCGAGTATTGTGGAATCATCAGATGATGCCATTATAACCAAGTCACTTGATGGCATTATTATCAGCTGGAATAAAGGTGCAGAACAAGTTTATGGTTATTTGGCTAAAGAAATTTTGGGAAAGCCTATATCAATCCTGGAGCCATCCATATTGGTCGAGGAAACAAAAGAATTAGTTGAATTAATTAAACAAAAAGATAGAATACACCATTATGAAACTTTACGGTTAAGAAAGGATGGTAAGATAATAAATGTCTCATTAACTCTTTCCCCAATTTTAGATGTCTCTGAAAATTTAGTCGCTGTTTTAGTTATTGCCAGAGATATAACCAAAAGTAAAAAAGCAGAAGAAAAACTTAAGAAAATCAAAGAAAGGTACAGGATTGTCACAGAGCAGATAGGACATATAGTATATGACTATGATTCAAGAACAAATAAATGCATCTGGGAAGGTGCCATAGAAGAAATTACAGGATATAGTTTTGAAGAATTGCAGAAATTTGGCAGAGATTTCTGGGTCACTAACATCCATTGCGAAGATAAAAATTATATGGACGAAAGATTTCAGAATGTGAAAACTATCGACGGTAGATTTAAGGAAGAATTAAGGTTGAAAAGAAAAGATGGAACTTACATTTATATAGAAAACAAAGGACTTAGCCTTAAGGATCATGAGGGTCAGTTTTACGGAGCTATTGGAATACTGAAAGATATCACAAGTACTAAAGTTGCAGAAATTCAACTTCAAGAAAGTGAGAGAAAATACCGCTCTTTCATACAAAATTTTCATGGAATTGCTTTCCAGACAGATAAAAACTTTGTTCCGATATTTTTACATGGCGCTGTTGAAGAGATCACCGGGTATAACGAAAAGGACCTTATGTCCCTGCTTAAGTGGAAAGAAATAACCCATCCATATGACTTGTCTTTCGTTCCCAAAGAAAGGGACCAGATTAGAAATTACCCATCTGCAGGTTATGGAGAAATTGAGTTTCGTATAAAGCATAGGGACGGAAGAACCAAATGGCTTCATGAAATATACCAGAAAGTTAGTGGAGAGAATGGAAAGTCGGAATTCTATCAAGGTGCTATTTATGATGTGACGGAAAGAAAAGAAACAGAAGAGTTCCTTAAGAATATCGAAAATGCCCGTAAAAAGGAAATTCATCACAGGATTAAAAATAATTTGCAGGTAATCTTATCCCTCCTTGGCCTTCAGACTGAAAAGTTCAGTAACAGGCAGTATTTAAAAGCTTCGGAAGTCCTTGAAGCCTTCAGGGAAAATCAGGATAGAATAATATCCATGGCTCTTATCCATGAGGAACTACACAAAGGTGGAGAGCTTGATACGCTGAACTTTTCGTCGTATATTAAGGAACTCGTTGAGAATCTTTTCCTGACATACAAGCTTGGAAATACGAATACCTTCTTAGATATGAATCTAGAAGAAAACATTTTTCTCGACATGGATACTGCAATCCCGTTAGGCATAATAATCAACGAAGTTGTTTCAAATTCTCTCAAACATGCATTTGTTGGTAGAAATAAAGGAGAAATCCAAATTAAACTCCGTCGAGAAGAGAATAATAATAAGGACTTAAAGGGTACCAGTTTTAGTCTCAAAGTTTCAGACGATGGGATAGGCATACCTGAAAATATGGACTTGAAAAAATCTGGCAATCTTGGTACACAACTGATAACCACTCTTGTAGACCAGTTAGAAGGGGAACTTGAAATGAAGGTGAACAATGGAACAGAATTCACTATAAGGTTTACAGTAACAAGAAAATAGAAAATAATCAACTAATCAAAGTTACAGTGGCGCACCCTGCAGCAAGCTGTTTGGTATTCGAATGAAAGAAACTTCCGATTTCATCAAAAAGTATCAATCTGTTCTCAAAGATTATTCGACTCGTATTTTTTTGCTGGCTCTTCCAGCTTCATTTTCGGAAGTGTTATAGTCAGGAACCATTTTTCAATTTTTGCAGTGCTCTCTTCTCTTTAACGCTGGTAGGCAGGCGAACAGCTCGGTAAAAGTAAGTAGATTGTCTTTCCTTACGAATATATCCTTCTTCTTCTGTTTCTTTTTCCGTTCCGCTCTTGCACTTATCTCAAGCATGTCTTCTTTAAGGTTTAGCTCAATATCCTCTTTATTTATTCCTGGAAGGTCGGTGGTACCAAAAGCTTGTTTGCTTCATCCTTGATGTCAACAGCAGGTTCAAGCGTTCTTTCGTTTTCGAATCTCTTCACAAGGATCCCGGTGTGTGGGCCATTATAGTATTCCAGTATCTTGCAATGGGCTTTTCGGCAGGCTGCAGGCACGACCCCGTGCAATAACAAGATCAATTTTCTACATTTTATAGCAGCCTGGTCATCTAAGCTTATATAAATTTAGATTTAATATAGATATTTTCACGCTTAGTCTCTTCGTTGAATATTAAATTTTCTAGTTGAAGTTAAGGGGTTTTTTGTGAGATTTCAAGAAGATTCAGATTTTATCCTACTATTACTTTGCAATAAACAAATTACTATTCTTGGAACTCTTGAACCCTTTTTTTGAGTAGAATGGATGTACACCAAGGAAAAAATCTACTATAGGGACTGAGATTAAATCATTGATTGATTGTCTGGAAACGACTTTCCTGTCTGATCATTCATGCAACCAGGCTCACTTAATGTTAATCCTAATTATTTTAAGTTCGAATTTTATGTCCATAAATATATATAATTAATCAAATCTAACTATAATTAATAAATTTCCCCATATTTTAAATTAGATATGCGATCTATCTATAGGGACCCCCTTACCCTGCAGCTCATACCATTCTCAACTGGATCACCTAAGCTAATACAACAGAAGAAGGTTGGTCTCAAGCAAGACCGGTGTTATATTGAAAAGCCAACGAGTTATTATGGAATTTAACGATGTAAATACAAATTAAATTTGAAAGACAATTATCATTCTGTTAGCAGTTTTATTTTTAGTTTCATTGACAGCTATAGAAGTTTGTGTTAGCCATACAATGGTAAAAGTAGCGCCAGTAAAAGAGGTATGAGATTGTGGTAATACAAATACTGGCGCCAGCTTCTAACTTTTAGAACACTATTTCAAATCCATTATTCAATTTCTGACAACCACCCATCATCATAATAGCAATCAATTATTTTATAATTAACCTGCATCAAAATATACTAAATACATTTCTATACTTTAGAATACTTTTTTGACAATTAAGGTTAACCAGATAGCCTAAGCTAATCAAATAAAATAAAAGAAGATTGATTATGGGGTTACATAAGGCTTTTTTTGAGCAGGTGAGTATATATCCTACCTTAAATGAATTATAACCATGTCGTAGAAGCTGAGATTAAGTCCTTTATTTACTAGCGTGGAAAGCTTCCTTAGCTTAGAATTCATGAGATGGTAAGTGGAAAAAAGAGAGGAAATCGAATTGAACAAGATGGCTGTAATTAAACCAAGAAATAGAGCTGTAGGAGTTACAGTCAATTGATCGACTCTTCGCTTAAATGTCTATTATCTATTCCTATAATTAATTTCTGAGTATATCCGCAAAGCTTAAATTTTACTTTTGTATCATCATCTTCATCTGGTATAGGGCCATCTAATTTATGAATCACACCAAGTTGTTGATCAAACTCAGCTATTTGCTCTTCCATTGTTTGTTCGCAGAATGTGAAATATCCAGGTTCGCCTTCTTTATCAAAAAGTACCGGAGTGTACAAAAAAAGAATATTTCTCGATTGATGGATCACACAATTTTTTCCAAAAACTTATATTTTACCCCGAATTTGATAGAATCATGATAATTTTGATAGATCTCTAATTTTTACAAATCATATATATTCCATTTATAAACTTTGAGCGAAATTTAGGGGTTCATCGACCTTTAGAGAAGGGAAATCACTACGAGATTGAGAATCAGAATTATTCAAAATATCTATCAACACATCCAATATAGCTATCAACAGGCTTCGATATTTATAGAAAAGCTATAGAAAATTTTGACTGCACAATGAGTCGCATGCTAAGTAACATAGTAACTACTTGGTGCTTTCTTCTGGCAGATATCTTTTCGGTCTTTGAACTTTCCAGCTGAAGGTCGAGAAGGGCTGATATAACCTGAAGAGAATTCGTGAGCTATGGTGAATTCCTTTTTTGGGAACATTTACAATATTTTTCAGAGTTTCTTCTGCTTTTTTACGTTTCTTAATAACCTGAACTGTCGTCTCCATTCGAATATGGATATTTTTTTATCAAAAATAACTTCACTTTGCTCATTGACGATACGTTCTTCTCTATTGGCTAAAATACCCTATGATCACTGTTATAAGGCTATCTTTTTAAAGCTCGTGTAATGGCATAAAACATAGCTTTGGCTATATAATTTGATGAAGTAAAAAATAAATTAAATTTGAAAAAACAATTGCTATTCACTGATATTTGATTTCTTACTCTCAGAAGCAGCCAGATCAGTAAATGCAAGCCACCTAATGGTAAAAGTAGTGTTAATCCTGGCGGCAGCTTCTACATTTCACCATACTATTCAATAGCCGTTTTCCAATTTCAGATACACCAAACAAATACCATAGTTAGTAATTGATTTATATTTAATCTGCATCAAAATATACAAAATATATTTAGTTACCCTTAAGAAATAATCATCCTAATAATCTGGAAAGTTATGACAGAAATTTTAAAGAGAAAGAAAATAGGTGTGAAAATATGAACAAAGTTGGGAATGAGAAGGAAGACAATCCTGAAAATCCTAAAAAATCTGACGATCTAGAAATGGAGGAGATAAAAGCTATAAAGGAAAAACTTTCCGAAATGCATAGTGATATCAAAAAAGTGATGGAACATTCCACAAGGCTGCGTTTCGGAACTGCTCTCGAAAGTTTAAGGCAGGAATATTCACACGCTCTCATAATGCACCTTTTTGGAGATATAGAGACTGGACTTGAACAAAACATGGTGAAAAAATGTCATGAAAAAGGAAATTGTACTTCTAAGTTTACAGCCCTTCTACAGCAAAATGGAGGGCTTATAAAAAATAACAACGCATCGGAAACCCATATTTCAGACAACAGAAGAAAGCTGGAAGAACTGAGACGCGAAGCCCCTTATAAGAAATGCGATCAGTGCTTTTCCGAAGTTTTGAGTCTCTTCATACAACAAATCAATCTCATGCGTTCTATGAATATTTATAAAAATAATCAAGAACAAAAGCCCAATATTTCAAACCTAGATACCAGCGTAGTTATGAGTGAAATCCTTGAACCGGTCTCAAATAAACAGCGCCTGGAAATTCTAAAAGCTGTAGCCTTCGAACCGAAAAGTTTCTCTGCTTTTTCAAAACATACTGGCCTTACAGCAGGAAACTTACTCTTTCATCTACAGAAACTCATGGATTGCGAGCTAATTCTGCAGCAACATGACAGAGGAGGTTATATGATTACTGAAAAAGGGTTCAAAATATTGCAGGGCTTGAACGAAATGCATTTTTCACTCCAATATTTCCCACAGCAAATATGCCATTCTAATTTGCTTGAGGAATCAAAAAAAGAAGAATTAAACAACGAATCAAAGAAGTATAACTGACCGAAACTCTAAAAGAAATGGCTCTGCCCCTTGGGGCCTTCAAAGTAGGCATTGCAACGACAGATATCCTTTTAGGCGGTCCTCCTTCTGCAGACTTGATCTATGTACTTCCAGAAGCAAAATCTGCTGTCTTTTTGCCCTGGCTCTTGATCAGAACCTTATAGAACCTTATTTCCGAAAAATGGATCATGAACCCTTGAAACTAATAAGGTACGAACTACTACCCTTGCAAATGGAATAGCACTTGAGATGGCAGATTTCTTGAAACAATCTGGATACAAAGCTGTTCCCAGTCTGCAAATTTCGTTTACCGGAAGGATACAGAAAATTGGCTTCTGGATATGCACCTCCCCATTTCTCACAGTTATCTGGCAGTACGCTCCGGGATTGGGCATTTTGGATATTCAGGGAATATTATTACAAAGGAATATGGATCTGCTATTGTTCTGGCCTTAGTCGTTACAGATGCAGAACTTATCCCAACAGACCCCTTGCCAGAAGAAGAGAACTATTGTGACGAATGCAGGCTCTGCCTTTCAGTATGTTCATCTGGTTATGTGGACCTGTTGAAAAAGTCACTGTAATCACTGATGTGAAGAAGTTTAGTTACGGAAAACGAAGAAGTAATAGCAGCTGTTTACTTGTATGTGGAGGACTTACAGGTTTGAATGCCACAGGGAAATGGTCCACATGGACTCCAGCACGCTTTAAAATCCCCGAAAAAGGTGAAGATTTCATTTCTGCAATATCTGTCGCCACGCAAGCATACCTCGAAAGGCCGAAGTTCAAAGGCGAATTTTTTGTATACATAATACCAGGATCCCGGATGGAATATACCTGTTCTAACTGCCATTTAGTCTGTCATCCCGACAAGAAAGTTCGAAAAGCAAGATACAAGAATGGTCATAGAAAGCAGTGTGGTCATACAGGAAGTTGATGGAACTCGTAGAGTCGTATCCCGGAAGAAACAAAAGAGTATCCCAACTCCATGCCTATAGAAAGAAGAAAACTGTATGAATTCATTTCAGCGGAAAAATCGATCTAAAAACAGGGAAAATGATTTCATGTAAAGCAAAATTTGGATTATCCTTTTTAGAGATAATCCAAATTTTTAAGGATAAATCCTTTAGAACATACGCCGTGGAACTGAGAAATCAATGAATTAAACCTATAACTGTCTAAGGGATATCTTTTAACTATAATGTCTGATTCACTTGTTTTTGTTCTTCATTGAAATGCTTGAAGGCTTGCCTGCATGTTGTAACTACCTTATGTATTCATTCGATCCCTAGGAACACAGGAAAAAATTTAGACATAACTAAAGTCGGTGATAACGACTCTTCAGCATTGCTAAATTTAGGCTTTACATAAATCCTTCAAAAATCCACATCTTAGGCTATAATGAGTATTTACCCTTATAAACATCGAAGCGAATTAGATAATATTGCGATTTAGAAGTGTTGCTTGAATTTAGAGGGTTTCTACATAGCCTAAATTTCCTTTAGAAGGCCCTTTTTAAAAGAATATGCGACTATATATTTGTTCTCTTCTGTAAAAATGCTTTTTCAATTTGTGTTTTTATCAGTCCTTTATTTGATCTCTTTGTTGGTGGTATGTATCTTTGAAGTGAATTTTCAGTGGTGTGTGCCCTCAACAACATTTATCCCAGCGTCTTGAATTGTCTTTTTGATACAACCTCGATTGGGACATTTAGGGTAAGTATCTTTCATAAGCATGCAGGAACTGAGGTGAACAAAATCAAGATACTGTTTTTTAGGGAATCTATCAGACGGTACACTCTTCTTCCAGAGCAGCCACCACAAGTAAAAAAAACGAGTATCTGCGCGTTTTGATCATATGTCTCAAAGTGCGATTTTCTCTCGTTGAAAGCCTTAAAGCAGCCCACTCCAGGGCAGGCTTCAGAGACGATGTCACAACGGACAATAGCTATCTTTGTAGGATGTTGTTTTGTCATTATCATACAATCCATTTTGTGTAGTTCAGTCTTACAGCAAGCGTGTGTATCCAGTTTGCATTGGGACTTTAACAACAAGCACTCTGAAGAGTCCACCTTCAGGATTCAGAGGCTGTGGGAACCTTTGGAGAATTTTCAATTCGCGCGTTCCTGCTGATTTCCTTCTATTGACGAAAATAGATTAAGTAGATTTGCATATTAATTTTTAAAATAAGGTGGCTAATGATGTTGTTTAACCCAGACTGAATGTTACCCATTCTTTTTGTTCTGTAATCCATTCTGGCATCTGTCCCATATATGCCTTATCAACAAAATCTTCATCGACCTACAGATAATCTTTTTAATTTAAAAATTTTAAACTTCAAATTTATTGGGATTAAAGGTTTACAGGATGAAATATTCCTTAATTGCAGATATCAGCGATCCAACGATCTAAAATATGTAATTTTACAGCCCGACATGGGTTTTGAAATTTTCAAGGCCGATTTCTTCAATATACTTTCCTAGTCTCTTTTTTGTACCTGAGCTTTTGTAGAAATTAAATATTTTATCGACAGTCTCGAGGACTTCCTCTTCAGATAATTCCTTTGCTACAACTTCGGCTAGTCTTGGAGCTGCAGCGGCAGAGCCTCCAACCATTAAGGTATATCCTTTGGCAGTGCCCATTATCCCTATGTCCTTGATAGAAGGTTCAGCGCAGGAGTTTGGACAGCCACATACAGCCATTTTTAGCTTGGAAGGCATGGGCATTCCGTGATACTTCTGATCGAGTTTCAGGCCCAGGCCAACTGCATCCTGCTTTCCCTGCTTGCAGAAAGTTGTCCCTGGACAAAATTTTATACTCCTTACACAAAGCCCTATAGCTGCTCCAGGATTAATACTAAGATCTGCCCACACATTATCGAGATCTTCTTCTTTCAGACCAACGATTGCTATTCTTTGAGCAGAAGTCATCTTGAGGGCTACAGCTCCGTACTTTTCCGCTACATCAGCGATTTTCCTTAGGGTTGCAGGGTTTACAATTCCTCCGGGGAGGTGGGGAGCGATTGCGTATGTTTCACGGTCTCTCTGAACTATTGCGCCTTTTTCTGGTAAGTTATCTTTCATATATATCCTTTCTCCAAATTTATATTTTGGATTTTACTTTATAATGAAACTACTTGATAGTTCTTGTGTAGCTAAAGCAAAATGTATCAGTCATAAACTTATTATAAGTCTATTTTGCTAGAAACTAGTGCATCGATTCCAAAATAACTCTCTTTTTTGCGGGAAGTTCGTTGATCAATGGATAGACTTACAAGTCCAAATTTATGGTTGTACTCCAGAATCGACGCATTAGAAAGCTTTTAATAGACTTATTTTGATAAATTCTATAAATCAAATTATTTTTAAGTGTGTTTTTGATACCAGTATATTAGAGATATCAATTTATATGTTGAACAGTTTTTATGTCTATACTATGAAAGACTGCACAGTCTATAAGACCATGAATATAATTGGAAAACGATGGACTATTCATATACTTCTCGAATTGCACAAAGGGGAAGAGAAGGAGAAACGTTTTAACGCGCTAAAAAGAAAGCTTGGGTGCATAACCCCTAAAATACTTTCAGAAAGGCTGACAGAACTAGAAAATGAAGGCTTGATTACAAAAAAGATCGACGACTCGACAAATCTCCCAAAATCTGAGTATTACCTAACTGAAAGTGGGGTGGATTTTGTCAAGATAATACAGGCAATTAAACGCTGGGGACTGAAGTGGAAATTCCAAAATGAAGGGTGTGAGAAGGCTATTTGCATGTATTGTGACCACTGAGCGAATCGAGTGCAAATAGAAAACCAAACAAAGAAGTATAGTAGAGTTGATTGTGATAGAGAAGATTGAAAGTTATTGGTTTAACTCGGTATTGTGGCGTGCAATTCTTAAAAATTATAGAGCTCACATAGTTGGAATGAAAAATTTATAGCATTTAAGCCTTCAACTGTCTAAATTGTGCATTTGAATTATAACGTCCATTGTTATTGATTTTAATCATCAAGTGCATAAGTCTTAATTAAAGAACCCTATATTTATTTATTTGTCATCGTTTAACGAATTATATGTACATCTTCGAATCACATATAATGATTTTCCAACTTGAATTATGAATACCAGATTCTAAAGCCGGATTCCATACATCCAGGTAAATTAATATAAACAAGCCTCATATGCAACCTATCTGAATGACTATAGATTCTCAAATTTTTGCATCCTACTTTTATGTCTCATTGTTCCATTGATCGTCCACTAATTTCGGATTATGTTTTCACGACATTTCCTATAACACGGTTTTTGGTTGGTTTATATGCTCGTAATTTTTCCTGGAAGATTCGGGGCTGTCCGGGATTTAAAGATCTTAGTCTCTTAAATTCAAATATTGGTTTAGTTATGCATACCGATTTCTATTTCGAAACTCTCATTATTAATACATTGAAATAAATAATTGTATAGTACAATAATTGGACTTACACTGTTGAGGGAAAAGATCAAGGATATTCAGTCTCGTCAGAATCATTGAGATTTAGACCGTTAAACATTTACTGGTTCAGTTATTTGGTTTAACCGCATAAGTCCTAAAGATAAAAGAATTGGCAGTGAAAATGAATACTGCCAGAAATGAGCATTAAAAGTTTCTCAAGTAGCTTTGCGAACAGTTCAGCAAAAATCAGTTTCCGTTCTTTTAGCTTTTTTGTTGGAAATGCAAAGAGACTCAAAATTTTTATCTACAACGAAAGAAAAGTTACAAAATAATCTTTAAAGCCCCTCTAAAAGGAGTAAATCTATGAGAATTCTTGTGCTCTACACAGGTGAACTTGGGAAAAAAGTTATCCAAAACCTTATTAACTCGAGCAATTTCTGCGTGTCCTGCGGAGATCTATGTAACCACTGCAGGCAGGCCAGAAAGTCCTATGCAAACATGATTGTGGGAATTCATGAATTTCCTGAAGACCTCCCCACATTTATAGAAGAGCCAGAACAGTATATTCCAACAGAGCTTCCGGATTGTGACCTGATACTTGCTATTGGCATCCATCCCGACATTCTTTCAGCTCTCCCGGAGGTCGTGAAGAAAACCAAGGCAAAAGCCGTAATTGCACCTGCTGAAGACTCGAAGAAAACCCCTGCTGGGGTTCTTGAGCAACTCAGAAAAGAGCTTGAGGCTATGGGAGTCGAGTTTGAAGGACCAAGGCCTTTCTGTTCGCTTAAAAAAACTGGGAAACCGATTATAGATTCTTTTGTTGACCTTGGCTTCGGAAAGCCTGTACTTAGGATCGAAACGAGTCCGGATGGGAAGATGTTCATAGGAGCAGGGGTAATTAGGGATGCTCCCTGCGGTTCTACGTGGTTTGTGGCAAAAAAACTCGGTTGGTCTGATATTCCAGAATATAAAGAAACCATTTCAGGTGCACATCATTCTTATCCCTGTACCGGGAGTATGGACAAAGATCCGCAGCTCGGAGATACTATCCTGCACAAAGCCGGGTATATCATAAGGGAAGCCGTTGAAAACGGGATGGAGTGTGAAAAAGAAGAAAAAGCTCTCCTGCCTACAGCCCATAGGGATAAAATCTCAAGCTCTAGTTCCTGAAAATTGAGCTTTCATCATTCAGGTACCCATATTAAACTGTCTCCTATATATTAGCTGGCATGGTATGGAAAATAGTATTCTAAATGTAGCAGCATTAAAAGGATACCTTGCTTTACAATGAAACTAGATTAATATCATTAAAAATATAAGATAGTTCATGAAACATAATGAAAGAAAAGCGGTGAGTATATGCACTGAAAGGTGAAAAAATATGTTCTGTAATCAATGCCAAGAAACATTTAAGTCAATAGGTTGTACGAAAAACGGAGTATGCGGTAAAAAAGGAGAAGTTGCAGATCTTCAGGACAAACTGATCTACGTTCTCAAAAGCATCGCGTTCTATAATCTTAAAGCAAGGGCTGCAGGGTTAAATGAGGAAGCAACAGATAGGTTTATACTTGATGGTTATTTTGCCACTCTTACAAACACGAATTTTGACAAAAAAGAAATTGAATTATTTATTAAGAAAGGGTTTGAATTTAGAGACAAAATTAAGGCAAAGCTTCCTTTGGGAATGATAGCTGCAGAAAAAGACCTGCCTGCAGTGGCTACGGTTACCCCTGAAAAAATAGGAAGTTTGGATGTTGCTGTTCATTCAACTGCAAATGAAGATATCCGGTCCCTTAGAGAACTTCTCACCTACGGAATGAAGGGGATGTCTGCTTATGCACATCATGCTTATGTGCTTGGTTATAAAGATGAAGCAATTTCAGAGTTCATAGAAAAGGGACTTGTCTCGACAATAGACGACAGTTTAGGGGTAGAAGATCTAATTGGCCTGGTCATGGAGTGTGGCCAAAAAGGGGTCTTAACTCTTGAACTGCTTGATAAAGCAAACACTGAAACTTATGGAAATCCTGAGCCAACAGTAGTTAATATAGGTGTAAGAGATAAGCCAGGAATCCTTATAAGTGGCCACGATCTAAGAGACCTTGAAATGTTTCTTGAGCAAACAAAAGGTACAGAAATCGATATATACACACATGGAGAGATGCTGCCTGCAAACTCATATCCAGCTTTTAAGAAGTATGATAATTTTGTGGGTAATTACGGAAGTGCCTGGTGGAAGCAGAATGAAGAGTTTGAGAAGTTCAACGGTCCGATCCTATTGACAACTAATTGTATAATCCCGCCAAGAGATTCATACAGAAACCGAATTTATACGACAGGGGTAGTAGGCTTTGAAGGACTCACTCATATATATGAAAAAAAGGACGGAACAAAGGACTTTACCCCTTTAATAGAACAGGCAAAAACAAGCAAGCCTCCTGAGCAATTAGAAAGTGGAACCATTATAGGAGGCTTTGCACACGAAGCAGCCCTATCAGTTGCAGATAAAATCATAGATGCCGTAAAAAGTGGAAAAATAAGCAGATTCATGGTTATGGCAGGTTGTGACGGTAGGCACATAGAAAGGGCTTACTACACTGAATTTGCAAAAGCTCTTCCAAAAGATACAGTAATTTTGACCGCAGGATGCGCCAAGTACCGTTATAACAAATTGGATCTCGGTGACATTGGTGGAATTCCAAGAGTTCTCGATGCAGGGCAGTGTAATGATGCTTACTCACTTGTAGTAGTAGCTCAGAAGCTTGCAGAAGCCTTCGACCTAAAGGATATAAATGACACCTACCAGTTTCCTACAACATAGCCTGGTACGAACAAAAAGCCGTTCTCGTCCTACTTGCTCTCCTAAGCCTTGGAATAAAGAATATCACCCTCGGACCCACCCTTCCGGCCTGTTTATCATCGAATGTTCTTAAAGTACTAGTTGAAAAATTCAATATTAAGCCTCAAACTACAGTTGAAGAGGACATGAAAGTGCTTCTGCCCCGAAAATGAGTTTAGGGAAAAAGAAATTGATGAAAAAAAGAAAAAGAAGAGTAAAAGAAAAAATTAACGGAAAATACTTAGAATGCATCAAACACACAGGAAATATGCTTAAAAGGAGACAATAAAATGAAAATCGTTGAGATGAAATCCTCACCTGAAAAGCCTAATCCCACAATGTAAGCGTCCGTATGCTCTATGATACTGAAAGTGCTCAGGCAGTACACATAGAACTCAAACCAGGTGAATCCTTAAAAAAGCATATTACACCCGTTGATGTGTTTTTTTACGTTCTTGAAGGAAAGGGTGTCGTTGAAATTGGGGAAGAAAAACATGACGTCATCAGGGATAAGCTAGTCGAAAGTCCGGCAAAGATCCCACATCGTCTTTTGAATCCTGGAAAATTGAGGTATGCCTCTACTTGCTTTATCATATGTAGCTTTTTTCATTTTTAGTCTCTTGATGTTTGTTCATATATTACTACTGAAAAATCACTAAAATGTACTATAGATAATTTAAAGCATCGGCAGCCAGGATAATTAAAAGGCAAGTGAGATTATTATCTCCAATCATCAAACACTTGCCCTTTACCGGAAGGATCTGTAGGATTACTGATTTAATTTCAACCAATTTGGTCTTCTAATAATTTTTGACCTTTGAATGTAATATTCTATTTTCTACTACTATTAGACTAACTTCAGCATCCAGTACTTTATTTATCGCTTCTTCACGTTTTGTTTCTGCTTTCCGTATTAGGTCTCCAATACTTTGGATTTGTGAATCTAATTTATTGGTGATTGTATCTAATTTTTTAGATTGTGTTTGTATAATCTTAGCTTCTGCCAATTTCCTCAGATTATTAGCAGCAGTTATCAAATCCTCGAAATACTTGACTTTTTCCATTTCTAGATTAAGCTCTGCTTTTATTTTTTCAAACTCTTCGTCGTCGATCTTTCTGTTATGTTCTTGTTTTTCGATGTCATGTTCTGCATTCATTTATATAACCTCTTTGTTTTTTTCTACGTTATTGGTACATACTTAAATATTTCCAAATTCTTGAATTTTAGCTTTTGGTGAATTTTGCTGCTTTTTGTAGTTTTATATTCCTCTGTGTGTTTTCTGTTTAGTCTGAACCGGTTAATGCCATAGTCCACATGCTTTACTACTATACGTGAACTTTCCTTTCAATTTTGAAGTAAAATTTATTTGTATTCAGTTAGATACTAAATGCCAAAAAACATTGTTCTTATACAAATAGCGATGTTTTCACTATTGTTCCATAAAAACTGTTCAGTCTTTCAAGAGCCTGCCCTTAGTTCACTTTGATATCAGCAGGAAGAGAGCAGATTTACCTGGTTTAATAGTTTCATCAACTTTTGTGATAAAGATACCACAAATAAGATTACCAAAATAATTAGGCCTTTTTTATTCAGTCAAATTTTTGTTTTTCCTTATATTATGCACTCTATACTTTTTGATATACTTTTGATACAGTTGATTTTTCAATAAATTCATCGCAGATACAGTTGATGCTTAATTTCTCAATTTAATTGATCTAGATTTGTTGCGTGAAGGATATTATATTGATGTTAAAATTATATCTTTGACCAATTATTATTTGAATTATAACAGGACCAAAGCTTTCAAGACAACTCTTTATTCACATATCTACGGGTATTCCTAATTTTATGAACGATTAATTTTCGTTAAAATATCAAATAATCCCAGTAGTTATTTTTAATTAATTGTGCGAAAAATAGCCTCAGAATAAAAGTTACTTTTACATAAAATTTTTTAATCTTGAACAACAATTAAATATTAATTATGTTCTTATTATCTCAAAAAAAGTTATGATTTTTAGCATTGAGTTTTTTCTAAAAAGCAATGTAGATTAATTTCATATCAAATTTTGGTCGAGTCCTTGAGTCATTTATAGTGGATTTCAAGAAACCCCTAAATTTCGTACTATGCTTATGAATGATATCTATCTTACACTTTAAAATCAAAGGTTATCGGCAGCGTGCATAGTTTTTTATAAAAATAAGAACAAAACATAGATCAAGTGTAGTCAATATCCCAAAGCATTTTGAAATTAGTAGTCACTATGCTGAAGTGTAATCTTCAATGCATAGGTTTTACAGCAAAAGTTCTGCATCAGTGAAGATAATAAAAGCAGAAACTTTGTCAGATAATTATTGAATCTCATCATGCTTTTTGTAGTGAAATTAAAAATCACCCCTAGATAATAAATCTAAATTTCTAGAAGAACTTGATATCAATGAAATTCTTTGTATCGGGTTTCCTAAATAAGTCAATGATCTTTTAATCATCCACAACAGAAAAACCATTTCGGTTTTATTAGGCTAACACCAAATCAATTGGAAAAATCATTCGAATCGAAAAAATTTGTCTGTAATGAATGCAAATCAATCTATTTATTTAAAAAAGCTGAAAACCATCGCTTTCTATGGCTTGTATCTCTTTTTTACGAGGATGATCAGAAAGTATACGACATGATGTTTGGGAACAGTATCAATAAATAAAAAAAGTACGACCAAAAATGGAATTCAAAAACAAAAATGGTTCCAAAGAACCTCAACAATTGTAGTAGATAACTGATTACATATAAAATTTAAAATAATTGATAATTTTCAGACTCGCTGTTCAATAACTTGGGGGCATACCCTGAAATCTCAAAAACTTATTTTTGCTGTCTTTTTCCCTTTATTTTTCCCAGAAAAAAGTGGATTAGCTGACTTGCTGCATATGAGCTAAAGAACCAGATAGATAACGCGACAACTAGTGAAAGACCCCAACTTTTAAGGTGTTCCATGCAAAAATTGACAGTTAACACACAAAAGGTGCAACCCAACATGCCTGCGCTCGCACCTAGAGTAATATCAGAAGCTTGCTCCAAGTTTCCAAAGTGGCCTGCCATTACCACGGATGCGATCATAACAGCTGGAAAAGCAGCAAAAATACCTACAAAAGATTTTGAAGGAATTAGCTGTAGCATGATAACACAGATAGCAACTGATGCTCCCCTGAATACGAACCTAAGGCCAAGATCCATTATAATAAATAGGAGTAAAATAAATGTTAAAACAAATGAAAAAGACACTGGGTATTTTACTAGCAATCCTTTTTCATTTGTTTTAACATTTTTATCTCATTTTTATTCATTTGGAAAAATTATATAATAAGATTTGATGTTGGTTGATTTAATTGACTATTCTTGGTTACCTTTGGGTTAATGTGTTCTATTTTTGTACAGGATATGTATAAATATATATGTTTGGATATATTACCATGTAAGATATTATATCCTTCAAAGAATTTTGATAAACCAGAATTTTGGATTATTGCTATATAAGCAAATGTAAGCAATTGTTGAAATCGAAGATTTATCAAAACTCTCTAGAATCAATCCTATATTCATACACACTACCAGTTATACCTAAATATCTATCTGTTTGCTTTAAGCACAATGTATCATTACACAATGTTTATTTTAAATTAATTATACCAAAAAAAATGGTTTCTGAACAAAACTTATTCCCCAGAATATATTTTAAAGCCAATAACAATTTAATATTTTATTCTGGTATGGTTTTAAAAATATTATGAGAAAGTGAATCGATTCTAAAACGTATTATAATCATAACCAATATTAAATTGTTGATTGATTTTAAAATATTCAATTAGAAAGTAAGTTTTATCCCCTTCATTATTTTAATTTTTTCTTTGAAATAATAAATGGGATAAAGATATACTGTAGATAAAAGAAGATTTCAATAACACCTAAATTTTGTCAGATGCTTATAAATGTTATATAAATGCTATATAAATGTCTATAAAAGGATCCATACAAATCACAGGTTCATCGAAATCCTCTAAAGTGAACAGATAAAGAAAATATTGAGGAATAATCAAATAGAATTTCAAAAAGGTTTTCAAACAGAATTAAGTGACTAAAGAATCAAATGAGGCTTTCTGAACCAATTTTAGCATTTGCAGAAATCAAAGGGACTAATAACAGGAAAAAGGAAAGGAGAGTTTCGAAAAAGAGGACACATGTTTGTGAATATAGAGTTGCTCAAAATAAATGGATATTAGGCGAGCTGTTCAATCACATGTTTCTTAAAATATTTACTGATCAATGAGAGAACACTGATTTGTATGGATTTCACAAAATTACATACTCTATTAGCTATAGATGGAATGATTATTAACAGACTTCTTCGAGATACTGCTGGTCCTTTCCTTTTAAGACAGTGGAAAAAGATAGATAAAGAAAACATTTTAACGATAGAAAATTACATGCTTCCTGAAGTTCTTAGAATTCAGGTAGAAGCATTCAATCGTGAAAACAGGGAAAAACTCAAAATATTCAAAGAGCTTCAGAGATATCTTCTATGTTATAAAAAATAAGGATAAGGTTATAGGCTACTGCATTTATTATTTGAAACCAGCACTTTCTTTTAAGGGTTTTGAGAAGCAAGCGATTCTTTTCGCACTCGCAATTGACATTAATTTTAGAGGCGAGGGTTTTGCTGAGAAATTATTGAAAGAAAGTATTGAGGAAATGAAACTAAATAGAATATCATTTATTACATTATATGTACAGATAAACAATTATCATGCTATACAATTATACAAAAAAATTGGTTTTAGGATAATTAATGAGACAAAAATATATGCGGCTATGGGGAAATCTGTTATAAAATGGAATTGAAACTCATTTAATCTTTTTTTTCTGATCTTATATAAAATTATATCTCTAAACGAAATTGGCTATTAACCTATTTTTGGTTCTTAATTCAGTATTTTACTAACGAGTAATAGGTGATTTTAAATACATAATCTATTTATTTCATCCTTATTAAACGGTGAATGACAATATAGCTATATCTTTCTCATTAAATTACCTGAAGAGAAATTCATATACTCCTATGCATTTGAATATTGGAGAGTTAAAATACCTTAACATTAATTTTTACTCATGAAAACTCTTATTGATTTTGCTATTAATGAATAATACAAACATTTTTAGTTGTTTGTGGGATTACCAGATTAAATTGGTTCTTTAGTTTATCGGAATTCTTTTCGTATCATTTCCGAGTCTATATATTTTAATAAAACTATTTTCTGAGGCAAACATGAGCTAATGTGATCATTATGCTTAAAATGTTTATTTAAAATTGATAATCTTTAAGTTTGAACTTGAGAACTAATTTATTGATGGAGTTCTTTTAGGAAATTTTTTGGTTTCCTGAGTACATAAAGACAATACAATTTTCAGATCATTCAGAAAAAAATTATTGATAATTGCAAATGAGAAGAAATCTTAGGGACAGTTGCAAAGCCAACTGATTGTTTTAGTTTTAAAATATATAAGGGAATGATTCAGGAAGCTATTTTTATCCACATCACCTGAAATATGCAAAAATGATAAATGTCGAGAAAATGAAGCAAAAACAAGGAGAAACAGAGATTGACCTGATTAAAAGGATGTGAAATTACATTTTAGATCTAAACCCTTCATAGATAATAACAATGATCATGAGCTGATCAAAAAATTCAAAACAACAACTACGTCACTTAATGATTCGCATGTCGATTTGTCAGAAGTAAATGAAGTTGGTTACAGAGACAAAGGATACTTTGTGAACAAATAAAAAGGTTAGTGATGCAACGGTGAAAAGAGCAGTAAAAAAACATTCATCTTGAATGTATGATAATATTAAGAAACTAGAGGATTAGCTCAAAAAAGCATCATGGAAACGAGTTTATGCCGGAACTAAAAAGATATTCAAAGGAGGAAAAGTTCTTGTCACGATTGTTAAAGAGTAAATCTAAAGATGTTGTGTACAACTTTTTGTAATTATCTTTATCATTTGATGACATTGAAAATAGATGGAGTATTTTAAGGATATCGGAAGCTATTTTTAAAATCAAAGAATAATACCCAGAATAGAATAAATCAGGTCAAAGATAGAGATGACAGGACAAAAATGTGGACAGCATTCCTGCAAATAAAAAAATCAGAAATAAATCGTAATCTTCTTATACTTCCAAAAAATGAATGAATTTGTTAGGTATCTGCAGGAAATTATATTTATTTACAGATCCATTTATTTAAGCTTTGATAAATTGTAATTTCATTGATGTTCATTTGTTTAATAAAGAGATCATTTTGTTTTGAGTTTTATCAGTAACTATATATATTAAATAATGTATTTTTTATTATAATCCACCCATAAATTATCTACCAGGCAATTCGAAGAAAGTAGATCATATACAGTTTAACTACGGTTTTTTAATTGCATCTGTCTATCTAGGTGGATCGGAAGCAAGAAATACTGATTTGGACAATATCAGATTTATATAGTTATCCAGAGGAGAATTTTGAGATGAAAAAATACTTTTACGAATGGTTCTATTAGTTTTACTTTTAATGCCAGCAGCTTTAGCGACAGGCAATGTAAAAGTTAATGACTTTTCTGCTAGTAATACAAGTGGAAATATACCTTTACATGTATATTTTAATGGTAGCGTTACCGGGGATGTTACTAACTGGCAATGGCAGTTTAAGAATGTAGGAACAGGAGCTATTACCCATAGCACTGCAAATGTAACAACTGTCCATACATTTGGCAAGCCTGGAGCTTATGATGTTACTTTGACAGTATGGGGGCCAAACGGTAAAGATACACTTACAAAGCCAGCTTATATAACTGCTAGCAATAGCAATTAAAGTTCCAGTTACTACCTCTTCTTCGTTCTTTACTGAGGGTAGTAGTAACTGCTGAGAAAATTGTATTAATGTCTAACAAAAACATTAATGCAAGTGCATAAATATCAATTACTTTTTTATTTTCTCTCTTTTTCGTATGAATATGTTTTTTGTATGAAAACCTATTATTTTTTCAATTAACCTGAAGTAATAGGAGCACTATTTTCTGAATTTAGACTAAATAAATAGATTTTACTAAAATAAATGTATAATGAAATCTAAAATGTTGTTTCAAATTAAATTGGAGCCCTATTCTGGATCACAGGAAATAAGTATTAATAATGGAACAATATCAAAGAAGAAGATTAAGAGGTGCAGAACAAATTTTTACAGAAAATTAGGCAAACTGCAGTCTCCCAATTATAGATACCGAGTTTTTACAGATTTTAGTATGATATGTTATACTACAAAATACCTTTTTAATGTCCCAACATAATTCATGTATCTACATTCGATAATTAGATCAATAAATCCTCAATCCCTGTCTCTCTAACAATATAGATCGCTTTAGCCTTTTCTTCCGGAGTCAGCTGCCGTCCCAATTCGGGGTACTCCAATGCTCGATAGCAGGGATGATACTGGAACATCAGGTTGAACCGGATATGCGGGATCTTTTTTGCGACCCATTCTACGATCTGTCTTGTACAACATTCAAGGTGCCCAGGGAGGACTAGATGGCGAATGAGGACTTATGCGGTTTCATATGCGAATTCGAAGTTGGGCTGTACGACTTCCAGGTACCTTTTTATTTGTGAATATTTCTGAGCGCATACGTGTTCTCCATATTTGAAATCTCCGAGGTAGATATCCACAACTCCTTCGAGAATTTCTGCAATGCCAGGAGAATGATACATATTTGAGTTCCAGATAACAGGAGTGTTTACAACGATTTCCCTGATTATTTTCAGGACAATATGTGCGTGTGGAGTAGGAGTTACAAAGTTTACATTCCTTGCTCCGTGCATTCTCCTGAGGTCAATTAACTTTGCAAGTTTCCTGGGTTCGATTTGGGTTCCTTCTTTGGGATAGGTAGAGATATCCCAGTTCTGGCAGTAGACACAGGCAAAAGTACAGCCCGTAAAAAAAATTGTGTGAGATGGTATAAGTTCTGGCTCTTCTCCCATGTGCAGGAACTCGGAAGCATAATTAGAAATATCTGTCAGTCTGCAGAATCCTTTTTCACCTGTCTTTCGATTAACTCCACATCTCCAGCCACAGCAATGGCAGTTCTCCATAATCCTGTCCACGATTGCAACTTTAAGGTCGAGAAGAGATGGTTTAGCTTTCGGGTGTTTCAGGAAAACCTCAGTAAGCAGCAGCAATCTATTTGAGGCATCTTTGTGGACAAGGGCATTAATAGCTTCAAGCTCAAAATTTTCACGAAGCTTTCGGTATTCTTCGATAGCTTTCTTATGAATTTCCCTGAGTTCTTCAAGCCGCATACTATGATCGAACTGAACCGGAATTTTTTCTGTTATTTTAAAGAGAGCAGGCATTTCATTTCTCTGCACCTTGAAGTAGCGTTTAAGGTGCTTCGGGACTTCCATATTTATATGTTATCCTGCATAGGTTAAAGGCTTATCGTGCCTTTAGAGGCTTCAACCCTAATTGATGCTTCTAACACAACTTAAAGTACGTTTTGCACCTAAAGCCTGGCTAAAATTGCACTTTAGGTAAAGCCGCTATAAACAAAAAATTTTAATATTATGAGTACTAACTATAAGACAGTAACTATAAGGTTACTTACTAGTGAATCATTAAAACTATGTGAAAAGATCGAGAACAGTGCCTTTTAACCTCTAATAAGTGTGTGATCTCGGGAAAAAGTATCGGAGGAATGTATAATTGACAATGCAAGTAAAGAGCCCATCTTACGATGCATGCACATGGAACCCTTTTGAAGAAATCAGAAGAATGCAGGAATACATGGAACAGATATTTAGCTCTTTCTCGATGTTGGATAATCGGTTCGGTAGTGGAGTCTTGTCTCCATTTGCCGACGTTGTAGAAGAAGCTGATAAGGTGATTGTCACGACAGATTTACCAGGAATTGATAGAGAAAATATCGAATTGAGCCTAAGAGACAATTCCCTCATAATCAACGCTGTGAAAGGAAAAGAGGAAGAGACTAAAAAGGAGGGTTATATAAAGAAAGAGCGGGGCCTCATGCGATATTATCGTGAGATCCCTCTTATGAGCGGTGTAACCGAAAACGGGGCATCTGCTAAGCTTAAAAATGGGGTCTTGACAGTTATCCTTCCAAAAGTAAGTCAATTGGCAGAAAGAAAAATAATGATTGAATAATAGAGCATCACGGTATAAAAATGATCCCATGCCCTGAAATAATTATAACTTTTTTGATAATATTGGATTAATTATCTCATCTCATTGGTTAGCATATCCACATCCACTTATTAGTGTAAGGGGTTCCTCACCCCATCACAATTTGGGTATTAATGGGCTTGTTAGCAGTGGTGGCTGGGACGTAGGTGGTAGTGATGACCTGTTAGAAAATGATTTATATAAAATATCCCACCACAATTTTGAATTGTACTTAATTTTATATCTCAAGTGCGTAAGTCCTAAATTTAAATTAGTTAATACATTATTAGCTTTTAGTTATAAATTGATAGTTTTAGTCAATCAATAGAATAGACATTGGTTCAGGCTGCCCTTTAATGGGGAATTCTATGGGCATCTCTGATTCTGCAGCAGTTTTCTTCATATTGATTCCAACTGCATGCTCCGGAATTCTTGCCATATTTGAATGGATACAGATTCCCTTTTCCACGTTGCACTTTTCACAAAGCCTACATGAACCATTCACGAATGCGACTGCAAAAGTAAAACCTTCATTAAAAGCTGCCTTTTCAAGCTCTAGCATCGCAAAAGCCATTTTTTTGCTGTAGTCAAAATAATCTGACCAGAACTTTGCTGCTTTTTCTCTTGTTTCCTTAGACTCAGTGGGGTCAAGCCAGGTTTTGTATGGAGCTTTTGCAATTTCTTCGTCTGCGACTGCAGGAGACTTGAACTTGACAAGCAGCGCATACCTGTACTCCTTGAGTATCTCCAGAAACTCATCAACAGTGGGAACATGCGGTGGGCAGGTAAGTTTTTTTCCGTAGCCTATACATCCCCTGCATTTTAAAACCACTCTTTTCTCTACAAATACCTTGGAGATGGGAATTATCTTTGCATCAATTGCCTTCATTTCCAGGGCTTTGTTTATAAGTAAATCAAATTTTTCGGTTTTTTTATCTCTGAATGACAAATTCATTCCTTCTAAAAACTTTTTCCCAATTAAAAGCGGCTTATTAGCCGTTATTTTGAGAGAAAATAAGTACTATCATTCGTAGGACATTATATAATCGTTTGCAAATAGTTCTATTTCAGTGCAATTTTTATGAAAGTGGTCAGATCAAACTTCCCTCATATGGAATTCTTCATCATTTTGTAAAATATGGACTTGGAGAGGATGGAATCAAAGAAGTTATGCTAACAAAATTTGTTTCGTTCTTGTTTTCATAGATGCATAGATTTTTTTGTTGCAAAATTTATGCATTCTCTTAATTTCAGTCAAAATTTGGGAGCATTTTATCTAAAAAATAGAAGGGAATATATATAAATATATATATATACACATATATTAAATTAGGTGGCTACCCAAAACCAAAACGTTTATCAAAAATTATAATATTATTTCGACAAACTCCTAAATTAAATCATGTACATATAAATAATATATAAATAATTCGTGAAAAATCAGAGATTTATCGAAATCATCATAAGTATCATTCAGCACACTTTCAGAATTTAGTGATAGATTGAAAATTGAAAATCATTCGATTTTGGGATAGAGCCTCTCATGAAGTACAACTGTCAATATAGCTATTAAAAGATGGAATGTTATGGAAATGAAATATAATATACCCTTTTTATTAATCAGCATGATTTTATTTTCGGCGATTACAGTTCCAGCATCATCAATCATGAAATCTGCGGCACAGCCATATTACTTGATCCACAGCATAATTTGTGGCTCAAAGTTAACATGAATGGCAGCACACAACATTTCGATGTGTACAATACACCTGGCTATTCTCCCAATGGAGATATAGTCATGTGGGCCTACGATAACTTTAGCTTAGGCAGCTTAAATACATCAAAGTGGACAGCATACAAAGAAGGAAGCAATAACTCAACAGTAGACATACAGAATGGACATTTGATTTTATCAGGCTCTGGTAACACATCTTCTGCGAATGTTGTGTTGAATAAACCATTCACTAACGGCATTGAATTGGCGGTCAATGAAACACTAACAGGGGGTACTCATAACTTAGGCACCTTTTCGGATGTTTCTTTTGGTTCCGGAGCACTTGTAGGTGGGATCAGGGGAACAGATTGGTGGCATACAAGCTTCAAAGCTGGTGATGGATCATTCCAAAATCAAGGGATAGACAAAGCAATGATTTGGGTAAACTCAAACAGTTTGGATATTAAGATGCCTACTCCTGGAATCACGCTAAGTGATTACATCGAAAAAAATATTTCACATACAGTGGTATATGGTTATGATGCTTCTGGTAATGCAAATATGTACATGCTAAATGTAACTCAAAATCGTCTCCCCTTATCTATACCGGATCCATACGGATATAACCAGTTCAATCACCCATCGATATATTTCAATGAAACTGGCGTATTTGGTCACAAATGGTGGATGTTTGTCACACCATATGCATATTCTAACGATACACTTGAAAATGCATGTTTGTACTATTCTGATGATGGCCTAGTTTGGCATATGCCGCCAGGAGTGAAAAATCCTATTGGAACACCAATAGAATCTGAGTATAAATCAAATGCTTATGGTTCTGATCCTTATGGTTCTGATCCACATGGTTCTGATCCATATGGTTCAGATTCTCATCTCATATACAGTCCTAATACTGGAAAATTCATGTGCTACTATGTAATTGGGGATGTCTGCGGTAATGTAACCGTTGAAGACCCGAAAGTTAAAATGTATAATGGTATTACTGTTTCACCAGAAATAAATGTCACCGCTCATGGTGTATCACCAGCTATTATGTATGATAAAGCCACAAGAACATATTACATGTGGATCGTTGATATAGATCCTAAACCACATGTAATATACAGATACATGTCCACTGATGGTGTACATTTTGGTAATAAGCAAGTTGTGGGTCAATCAAGCCACTACTATCCCTGGCATATTAATACGATAAATTATCCAGGAAAATCAACAATATATGCATTATTTACTTTGTATAGTAACAATGGATTCAGTGACAATCTATATATTGCAACTGCAAACAATTACACCGATAATTTCACAGTTCAAAGCTCACCACTTCTAAAAGTCAAGGATTCATCATGTGCAACACATGAGGATGTTCAATTATATCGTAGCGCAGGTATATTTAGTGATGAGGGAAACATTTTGAAGCTCTGGGTCCCTGCGCAAGATGCCCTCGGAGTTTGGACTGTTTTTTACACACAAGCAACTAAGGTAAATGGTGTATGGACAGTTGGAAATTTCCCAACTCTGCGTGCACCTCTTATGACAACCCAAAACACACGATATCTCTACACTCCAAAACAGTGGATGTTATCACAAGGAGATTCCCCAAAAAGCCACGGAGTAAAAAGAGAAGTCAATGAAGTTTGGGGGTATAAAACAGGGCACACACCAAAAATAGCTGTAAAAAATATGGGAGCATACACTCAAATTGAAATTATCCAACAGACTTACAAAATTTGTCTGATTATCAGGTGATGATCCCTGCTAGTATGCTTAACATATCATCACAGAGCGATTCTCTGGATGTTGAGCGTGCATAGATACACAAAAACAATGGCTTAGACGGACCAGTTTGGTAAATATCACAGTTAGTAATGTATTTAGGGCTTACAAGGCTGTCTTTTGCAAGACTATGTCAACGGCGGTTAATAAGTCCCTATTTTCGGCAGTTCAAAAATTCCAAATCTTCGACATTTGAGAAAGGGTTGAATATTTGTATAATACTGAGAACGAAGGAATGTCTATTGATACGAGATTTTTGATTGACTTTTTTAAGCGATGTTTCTGCTTCAGCTATTCATGATATATGTTAGATCTTCGCCGGTTCCACTATCCATGACCATATATTTGCTGGTTCTGCTATCGGTGGCCATACATTTTTCATTGAGCGGGGCCATTATCATACCAGTTTCACAATTCATAGCTAGATATTAGTCTGTGTTCATACCATATCTTTGCTGTGATGGTGCTTTATGAATTTAGTTACCTTCACTTCTCTCAGTATTATAATGACTGTTTTCTTCTCCTTAAACACAACAGATTATTAGCTTACTGTTGCTTTTATGGACATCAAAAACCAAATTGCTAGCAAAATATCTTTTTTTTGTCATTTGTTCTAACGTTTTTTACTTCACTTTAATAATTTAAAAGAATATTATTATGTAATAATTTGATATAATATTATTTAAGTGAGTATATATTGATATTAAATATCCTAATATAATATATTTCAGATTATATACAATACCTATCATATGTGTAATTTTACTATAGAGCATTTCGATAAATCTAAATATTTTGGTTATTGCATATCTTTTTGGATATTTATCGAAATGTCCTACAATTACTCCAACAGCCATGCTCCAGGCATATCTTCTACAATTTTCTATTTATTGAATTTAAGCTACAATATACAAGTACTAAATTATTTATTTAAACTAAATTGTACAAAAATAATCGTTTCTAAATAAAATTAATTCCCCCATAAAATATTTTAAAATCAAATAATAACTTTATATTAATGAGGTTTTTATTATTATCGGGGAACTCAATGAATTTAATATTGAGTTTTTTCCTACAAAAATAATTCTCATAACTATTTGATCGATTCGAGAGTTTAAAAGCCTGATAAGAGTTATTATCACAACAAAAGTATTATAATAAAACTATTTATATATCCCCTCGCATCCTTAGTTCTTTGAACAAATCTAAAAAATAATTTTCAAGCTTCCAGTAGCTACTTTGCCTCTAATTGGAGAAAATGCAGAATGAATAAAAATTTAAGAAAATCTGGCATTGAAATTGTTGGAAACCTTCCATGGGGAACGCACTTCTGCCAATTTTACGATTCAAAAGAAGATTTGACGGAGATTCTGGTTCCTTATTTCAAAGCAGGATTAGAAAACAATGAGTTCTGCCTCTGGATCACATCAGAACCTTTAGATGCGGAAGATGCAAAAGAAACTTTGAGAGGAGATGTTCCTTATTTTGATACTTATCTAGAAAATGGACAAATGGAAATTATTCCTTACACTCATGTAGATGTAATAAATGATGTTTTAGATTCTAAGAAAATCTTGAAAGCGTGGTTTGAGAAAATCGATCAGATCCTCTCTAGCGGATACGATGGCTTGAGGTTTAGCATAAATGCTTTTTGGATGGGGAATAAAAATTGGAATGATTTCATGGAATATGGGATAAAAATAGACAAATTTACCGATAAAAAGAAGATAATTTTTTGTACATATTCCCTAGATATATGCGACGCAACCGAGATTATAAAAGTAGCCTCCTACAATCAATTTTCTTTGATCAAAAAGGCAGGGGAATGGGACCAAATTAATAATTTATGGTGGAAAGAAGCTAAAAAAGCAACTTTTCGATCCATAAAAGAATGGGAACATACCTTTGATGCTATCCCAGACATGATAGCCATAATCGACAATAAATATAGATTTATTCGTGTAAACAAGGCAATGGCAAAAAGATTGAGACTGATGTCAGAAGAGTGTATAGGATTAACCTGTTATCTTGTTGTACATGGGACGGAAGAACCCCCCTCTTTTTGTCCGTACTGTCTGTTGCTTAAGGATAATAATGAGCATGTTAAGAAAGTTCACGAAGAAGCGATGGGAGGCTATTTCATAGTAAGTGTCTCGCCACTACATAATTCTGAGGGAAAACTCACTGGATGTATCCATGTTGCTCGTGATATAAATGAATGCACACAAGCTGAAAAGGCGTTGCAAGAAAGCGAGGAGAGATTCCGTTCAGCTTTCGATGAAAGTGCAATCGGTATGACATTGGTTTCTCGAGATTGTCGACTCTTAAGGGTTAATAATGCCCTCTGCCGATTGCTTGGATTCAAAGACGATGAACTTAAAGGTCAGGAATTTCTTGATTTTAGCCAGTCAGACGATATAAATTCAAGTTTATTGGCTCACAAGGCCGTCGTTGATAAGGAGAGCTCGTTGTTGTGGATTGAGAAGAGGTATATCAATAAGGATGGACAAATTATTTGGTGCGAAGTGAGTTCTTCCCCAGTATTTGATTCTCCAGGTCGTATGCTCTATACGGTCGCTCATGTACAGGATATCACTGAGCGCAAAAAAGTAGAAGAAGCTCTGAAATTATCAAATATTTATAATCGTAGTTTGATTGAAGCGAGCTTGGATCCTTTAGTAACCATTGGGCATGATGGCAAAATCACTGATGTAAATACTTCTACCGAGTTTGTTACTGGTTATTCACGAGACGAACTTGTTGGTACCGACTTCACGAACTATTTCACAGATCCTGATAAAGCTAAGAAAGGGTATCAAGAAGTGTTTAGGGGAGGATTTGTGTCGGACTATTCGCTTGAAATTCGACATAAGAGTGGAGGAACAACACCTGTTTTATACAACGCTTCGTTTATATGGATGAATCTGGTGAGGTTCTTGGTGTTTTTGCTGCAGCGCGTGATATTACTGAACTGAAGAGAATGGAAGCAGAACTAGAGTATATAGCACGTCTGCCTAAGGAAAACCCCAATCCAGTGATACGCTTGGACCGAGGCCATAAAATCAGCTTTATTAACACTGCTGGCCAAATAATGTTAACAGATTGGGGTTGTGCTACCAACCAAGAAGTTCCTACAGAAGTCACAGAAATGGTTATTGCAGCCTTGACGGTATACGACGTGAATTTGAGTGTAACTATGGCAATAGAACATTCTTTACAACTCTCGTTCCGTTCTCACAAGTGGGTTATGTAAATCTTTATGGCTGTGACATCACAGAGCTTAAAAAAGCAGAAGAAATGTTAAAATTAAATTTAGCAGAACTTGCCCGTTCAAATGAAGAATTAGAACAATTTGCTTACATTTCATCGCATGACATGAAAGAACCCTTGCGGATGATCACAAGTTATTTGCAGCTTCTACAAAAGAGATATCATGGTAAGCTCGATGAAAAGGCTGACAAATACATAAACTTTGCTGTTGAAGGGGCTTCCCGTATGCAAGACCTGATAAATGACATTTTAGAGTTCTCGCGATTGAATAGAAGTGCTAGAGAGCCTGAAACTACGATTGTGAATTTATTTTGAATCAGGCACTATCCAATTTGGAATTGATAATAAAAGATAATAAAACTACTGTAACTCATGACCCTTTACCTGATATAATGGCAGATCCTATCCAACTGGTTCAGGTATTTCAAAATCTAATACTCAACGGAATAAAATTCCACAATGAAGAAGCACCCAAAATTCATATAGCTGCAGAGAAAAAAGAGAGCGAATGGATATTTTCAGTGCAAGATAACGGAATTGGAATTGATCCGCAATATTCCGAAAGAATTTTGGAGATATTTAAAAGACTGCATAATAGGGAAAAATATTCTGGAACAGGAATCGGGCTTGCAATCTGTAAGAAAATTATAGAAAGACATGGTGGACTTATATGGGTTGAATCTGAATTAGGCAAAGGTTCAACTTTCTATTTCACTTTACCGATCAATCCTACAGAAGTTTTAAAACTAACTTTTAACACATAAGAAAACACTTTAAAGTTTTAATCTAACTTTGTCTGTTAAAGAAGTTTCATGAATGAGAACACAATTTTTCTGACTCAAGAATACTACTCTTGGCATCCAAAAAAATCTCACATTTAGTGTTTTTAAAATATTTTATAGTGTCCCACTCCTAAAAACGAATTCTTATAGTCCATTTAAAGCATAATTTTCAATAAGTTAAGGAGAATCATTAAAATGGTGATTTAAACTCCACCATGAGCTTCTAATGAGCTCACATCGTTTAGATGTATTTCCAGCTCCCTATATGGATACTTTTCAACATGCCATTTATGACTTTTCGGATAAGCTCTAAGCTACATGCATATTCACTTGAAGCAAGCTGAATTTCTTTCAAATGCCTGGACTAGTTAAAGAATAGTGAAACTTTAATCAAGCATGGTTTATATTAAGAAAAAGCGAAGAGTCCTTTGAATTTTTGCTCACCTTGAGATAAAAGTGAAATCAATCCAATGGTTTTGTTATCAGAAACCATAACTAGGCTATAACCAGTTACTTGTGGTCAAACATAAATTCAGAACTCAGAAAGATATTGAATAGGTCTATTCTACTTGCTGTCTGCAAAGTCACAGAATGAATATATGTTTATTATTTTACTGAAGAAATATTATTTAATTTTCAAGTAACAATGAATGAAAGTTACAAACAATTCAGGTATTTATAGTAGTTAATTACTAACAAAAAAATTGAGATAAGCTCAAAATCATAATTATGTACAGGACTTGAATGGTTAAACTGTAATCAGTAAAATTAGAACCCAAAATTGTCTGAAACATAGTTTATCTCTAAAGTCAATAGTACTTGATTTTTGCAACGCAAATGTTTAAGTTTACAAATAGACTAGGAATTTTACGATCTGAAAAATCACTTTAAATGTTAAGTTATATATAGGAATTCTCTTAAGTACTTTCTTGTAAGATAAATTCAATCGGAGGAGTGAAATATAGCTGATAAGTCAGATAAAGTTGCTGAAAGTGTTCCTGGACCTTATTATTGTGATTATGAATGCATCGCGTGTCAGTTATGCGTGGATACTGCACCAACGAACTTCAAAATGACTGAGGATAATTCAAATTCCTACGTATATAAGCAGCCTGAAAACGACGAGGAAAAAAAAACTTGTGAAGAGGCATTAGAAAACTGTCCTGTTGATGCAATAGGAAATGATGGCTAAAAATAATTATTTTTTGTATACAGTTTCCTTAATTTTGTTCATTGATGATTTCGGGTGGGCCATTAATAATGAGTTAATATTTATCCAGAAAAGTCTCATACCTACTATCTACAGTTAATTTTCTGCACAGTGTACTCTTTAGTTTTAGATATGCAGATAAGCTTAGAAAACGGGTATATTTGAACAAAGTGTATTCTATGATGAAAATATCGACCAGCTAATTGGGAACTAAGAATAATGACTATCAGATAAAATTAATATATGTTTCTTTTTTAAGAAAGGATAAATATTAAATTTATGAAGATCTCCTTAAGTAGTACATACAGAATTAATATTAAATTGTTGTCTGATTTTTAAACATTTTACGGCGAAGTAATTTTTATTCAGAAACTATTTTTCGCACAATTAAATAAAAATAACTAAGGTGGTTATTTTATTTTTAATGAATTAATCGGTCAAAAAATAGAGGAATAACCGGTAGATAAATCTGGATTATTTAATGGAGAAATTAGTCTTTTACTGCATCTACCGACGGAGTTATTAAAAAACTAACAACCTCAAAAATATCTCAAAAAGTATAGAGTAAAAGACCTTTGAAGTATATGAACAAGTAATTGAAAAACAAGATCCTGTAATGAAAACCTAGATAAAGACTAACCCAAATGAAGAAGTTGATGGGAGAAACAAGATCTGAAGAGGATTAGATAACCTTTTTGATATTCACCCATTTTTTCCGTGGTTATAAAACATCGAGCAACTTAAGCGTCAATAATGTTTGCAACTACAATTGATTTTTAAAAATATAATTAATGAGTTGACCATGTTAGCTTAGATATGTCTTAAACGTTCAATAGAAACCTGAAAACCAATCCAGAAATTACGCTGTTTAACTCGAAAATCAATATCATTAAACCTTAAATTGTCTAAAATGCAAATTTAAATAGCAGTGTTTATTGTGCTTTATTTTGCACCTCAAGTGCATAAAGTTCTATACTATATATTACAACGGAGCGGTAATCAAAAAAGAAGATTAAAGGTGAGAT
The DNA here is from genome assembly GCA_963848985.1 of uncultured Methanosarcinaceae archaeon. Classification (GTDB taxonomy): domain Archaea; phylum Halobacteriota; class Methanosarcinia; order Methanosarcinales; family Methanosarcinaceae; genus Methanosarcina. The sequence continues at coordinate 36,366 of CAWKGG010000066.1, read as the reverse complement.
AGAGCAAATTTTATAGAAAATTATACACGCTATCGAAAAATCTAGATTTGTGTGCTTATGGTTTTAAATAGTTCATTCCCAAGACCAAATATTTCACAGAACTCTAGAAATATATATTATTATTTTAGCTGAGTTAAGATTTTCTAGAAGAACAAAGATATAATAGTCATAAAGTATCTAATCCAATGCTAGTAACACAGTATCCTGAAATGCAATACTTGTAAGCCCTGTTGACGAGCTCAAGCATATTCTGATTTCTCCGCTCTATTCTTATTCCACAAGCGAAGGAAAGGTACTCAGTAAGGTCAAAGACCCTAATTTTCTCATCTTTCCCAGCCTCAATGAGGTTCTGCATACAACCTCCGCAATTCGCGATGATTGTATCACATCCCAGCTTTTCTGCAGCTCTGAATCTATCTGATGCCATGGAAAGGGATTCGGAAGGATAGTTAATTCTTACTCCACCTCCAAAACCACAACATGCTGAGTTTTTAGGAGTTTTATTGGCAAGTTCGGTCCCCGGTATTTTTTCAAGCACATTTCTTGCTTCGTGATAGACTCTCATTCCCCTGGTCAAGTGGCAGGGATCATGATAAAAAATTCTGTGATTGAGAGTCGTCTCAGGACTAAGTTTACCGTTTCTTAACAGAAGTTCTAGATACTGAGAAACTTGCATGACCTGGAAATCAAGTTTTCCAAACATTCTTGGATATATATCCTTAAAAGCTTTGAAACATCCTGGACAGGCAGTTATAAGAATTTTCGCTCCTCTTTTACGGACTTCCTTGATATTTTGCTGCCCGTTCTTGTGGATAGGGATAGGATTACCAGAACCTGCAGATACAGCTCCACAACAGTACTCAATCCCACTCAGAACAGTGTAATAGACCCCTGCTTTTTCAAAAAGAGCAACTGCAGCTTTGGCCATGCTGATATTGATGTAGGTACCAGCACAACCTGGGAAATAAACTACAGAACCGAGACTATTTTTATATACGGGGATCTCACTCATTTCAGCGATTTTTTTGAAGATGTTATTTTGAGCATTCGGGTCCACTATGGTCTGCCTGTCAGTAAGACCATTTTCATTTATCCACTTTTGTCGGGCAGGAGAAATAAGTGGCTTGATTCCAAGTCCTTCAGGACAGGTGCAGGTACAAAGCCCGCAGGTCAGACAGCGAAAAAGAGAGCCGGAATCAATGTTTGAATTTCCTTCTAAATACTTGCAGAGTTTTTCAATCAATTTGGGATCATTATATCGAGGGCAGACTTCAAGGCATTGTCCGCAATATGTACATTTATCCCTGTGTTTTTTTAAGATGTCCATTTTTCAACTCCATATCTTCTGAGGACTTGTGTACTTGGATTACAAAATTAAACACAATAAACAGTGGATCGGTAATCATATATACATTAGATTAGGGGATTTGCAATATGAAAAACCTTGGACTGACACCCAGTTATACCAGTGATCTGAAAACCGATCCAATTGTATCTAATTGGCTTTTGTCTATTGACGCAAGTGTCAACACTCAGCGTAATTACCTTAGGCTATAAAAGCATTTTGTGAATTTACAGAAAAAACGCCAGATGAACTCATTCTAGAAGCTGAATAGGAAATTAAATCTGGTTTGTTGATGAGACAAAGACACATTAAAATATATCTCATTAGTTTCAAGAAGTCTCTGTAAGATAAAGGTTTAGCTCCAATGACTGTAAGATCGTATATTAGTGGGGTCCAAAGTTTTCAAAACAAAAAAAGAGTTCTTACTATCCAGTCTTTCGAAAAGCTAAATCTTTATGGGCAACAACGCAGAGTTCGAGCCCGAGACCAGCAATATAACCAACATATCAACTGATATGATGCGGCCAACATTAACATAAATATCCCCTCCTAATCTGACGGTAACCAATATCATGTGCCATAGGTTTATTTTGAATCTTTGACATTATCGTAAAATCCTAAATAAATCAAAGATCTCAAATGTTTAAAGTACTCAATTTCAGTTTCTTATGAGTTCAAGAATGCATTAGATTTAAGCTGGAAATCATCTAAAAGGATGAACTACCTTTTAAACAGTATACTCTACAAGAATATTTTTAATATCTAAACCAATCTTTTCCAGAATTTTGAGTTTTTATTATCGTCATATTTCGATATGATAATCTTTATTATCTTTATATAAAATGCTTAACATATTCCATCTGCCAATTTTGCTCGCAGAGGGCTGCATTGATAAAAGACAAAAGAAAAGTTAAGCAGGACAAAACACCTTATATTGCATGGGCTGAAGAAGTAAGTTCTATGAGATATTTTGAAGTATCCAGTTAATTGTTCTCCAGGGTTTAATGTACTACTAACTCACATCGTCCATAAATTTGTATATATGCAACCTGCAAGAAAATAGGCGGGAGATGATTTATTTTATGCAAGAAAAGAATAGCCAACCACGGGATCCCATATCCTCTCTGGAAGATAAAAACTCCTTGAGGTGCGAGACTATAAGCTTTAATTATGTGTTAAGGCTTTCCAAAATTCTTTCCCGAAAAATCAGAGGATCGGGTTATGTTCCTGATATAATTGTCGCGATCGGGAGGGGAGGCTATGTGCCTGGGAGGTTGATTTCAGATTTATTGCTTTTCAATAACCTTATTTCAATGAGGATTGAGCATTACGCAAGAGCGTCAGAAATGCGGCCAGAGTCAAATATTCGGTTCCCTATTTCTGTGGATATCACTGGAAAAAAAGTGCTTATTGTTGACGATTTGACTGATACAGGTGATACACTCAACCTTGCAGTGAACTATATATGGAGTCTTAAGCCCGCTGAGGTAAGGACTGCAGTGCTCCAGCACAAGAACTGCTCTACTTATGTGCCTGACTTTTATGCCCAAAAAATTATCAAATGGCGATGGATCATTTATCCCTGGGCTCGGTATGAAGATATTGCTGGATTTATAGAAAAGATTATCTTGAACAGAACCCTAGATATTCTCCATATTATATCCGAGTTTAAGACCAGATACGATCTAGATATCAAGAAAAAAGAGCTCCTAGAAATCCTGGATTATTTAACTGAAAAGGGAGAAATCGAATGCATAGATGGGAATATACCTTCATGGAGAGTTTCGAGAGATAACATTTGAGGGTCGCCCATACGTTGTTGAAAATAGCATCCCAGACACTTTCCTCATATTTTTCAAAAAAATGGGTTGGTTTTTTGTAAACTAAGATTCTTTAATACTTTATAACCCTAATTCAACAGATCCTACTAATTAACACAGTATTTTTTTACAATAAACGCATTGCATCGGCAAGGCACCTTCAGGGAAAATGAAAAATGTCCAAAATCAAAAAACACAAGATAAAACTTTGAATTTATGAAGAAAACAGAGGTCTGAAGCCCATTTATACATTATAATATATATTGCCCTGTAGAATAAGGGTTATAATAATAATTTAGTAGAAATAATTATTGTATATTAACACAATAATATACATCTTAAAACATATTTTGGGAAACATTTCAGTTTCTTTGTAGTCTTCGGGTGTTAGACTCCTCAAAAGATTGGTATTTAAAGTTGGGCTAAAAATGAGGAGTTTTTTGAGGATATTTGTTTGGGATAATTATTAAAGAGACTGTATGAATACACTTGTATTCTTCGACGAGTAGCGGGTGAATGCAAAAAAATAGTAAGAAACATATAGCTAAATTAATTTAGCGTTAGATGATTTCGATTTTAAACAAAACTAAAAAGTTCACTAATATAAAAATACTATTTATAAAAATTAGGATTGGTAAGTAAACTTTTAACTTTTTCAAATCTATTTAATAATTATATTCTTATGAACCCACAACTTCCTAACACGACCATCACACTTGATAGTCATACAACTAATATAATAACCAGTCTTTGAAAACTTGTGTAACGGATTTTTTAGTGATGGAGTAATTTTTGTTCCTTCGCGAGAGGTTCCGTCTCCAAAATCCCATCTAATATATGTCTCATCACCGTGGGGGTTATTATTACAACAACAGACCACGTGCCCATTACTACCTAGGCCATTACTACCCTAACTGTGATTGGGTATGGATGTCTCACCGGCAACAATGGGTATGGGAATGTTATTTGTAATAATAACCAAAACTACAAAAATTAAAAGTAACCAGAATGTAGAAGTATAGATTTTGTATGAAGACTTCCGCATCAGCAAAATGATAAGTCCTATTTTTTGTAGTGACACAAATCAGAGAAAATAGGCAGATATAAATAATAATTGGTATATAAAAAAAGTCCATGTCCATCGCAGGTAATAAAAAACTTTATAATGTGTGCATAATCCCACCAACATTAAAGGAACTTATGAAACAACAACAATCACTAGAAATGCGAGAAAAGGAAAGATTTTGCAAACTTTAGGTGTACTGACGCAGAAAATATCTTTCAGATATGGTATTTTAATCCTAGTTAGTTGATACAGAACTAAATTTTTATGATAAAGGAAAGATATTATGGCTTTAGGAAAAGGGTTCTGGTGTAAAAATCAGGCTTATAAAGAAGAGACGGCTGCCAAAAGCTATTTTCTCATCAATAACGGCATATTTTAAAAAAGTAAAAAATAGGGATTTAAAGGAGATTCTATAGTGGAAATTAAACAAAGATTTAAATTACCAGTTTATGGTGTGTAGCCCATGCTGCAACAGTATTGATTTTATGCTTAATTCTTGTGTCGTCTACGGCATCAGCAAATGCTTGGAATGGTAAGTGTAACGACTATCCCAATGTTGCCAGAGTAAATTTAAATAACGATTTTAAAATTACAGGTTTCTTGGAGAAAGTAACCCTCGGTGACACGAGTTTTGGTAATACGTCAGCCATTGGTAATACGTCAGCAATTCGCAATACTTCATACACTAGAAATATATCAGACGCTAGAGAAAGAGTTTGAGAAAATTCTCATCTATAAAATCCATGCTATTGGGCTTGGCCAGAAACGTCATCTTTATCATCCACTTTGCTTTTATTGGACGCGTGAGTTTGTATGTAGGCGGACGTTCCAAAGTAGAAAGGGATCATAATACCTATTATAGTTGTAAAATCATTGACCATTGCTTTCCCAACGTCAGATAAGGTATTTTTGTCAGTTAGAAATATTGAGACTGATAAGATAAAAAAATATAACACCAAGACTCCAGATACAATAGCTGTTCTCATGCTCCCCATGTTTGATGCCAATCCTTGACCTAAAGATTGACTGATAGCCAGAAAGCCAAAATAAGTGGTTAACGGTAAAAGGACAGAGATCATGAGTAAAATGGTGTCCACAGCTGGGTAGAAAAATTTCCAAATATACAACCCACCTACGGCTATGACAATATTCACAATTCCGAGAATTATGATCTGATAAGTACCACTCCTCATATTGTTATTCATATGTTGTACTTATTTATGAGACTTTTGGAGTAGTGTACCAAGTTTTCTGTAAAATCTGAACCAGGCGTCCTTATCCAAATGGTTGCGATGCAAAAATGGTCAGAGAATATAATGTCGCTGCTGGAATCTAAGTATCTAGTCTTAAAAATGTGGTAATTATTCAGCTTGAAAAACAATTTCAATAGCCTTCTTTATTCCGATTAATCTATAAAATTTATATGAGTTAATTTAATTGGTTGTTGACTATTGGTACTGTTTTAATCCGGCTGAATAGTTATGATTTTAGATTTATTTTTAATGGTTGTCTTTTTTATTCTGAAATAGAAATAGCATGTGTTCATTACATGCATAGTTTTTTTGTGACAAAACATTTGCATTTTAGCAGTTTCAGCCAAAATTATGGGTTATTTTTAGCCAAAAGTAGGGAATACTACATACATTTTATAAAAATCACTGCATTAAAAGTTTGATTTTCTACATATACTCTTTAAAATTTAATAGTTACTTCTGTATTGTAGAGAGTTATATATAGATACTCATGACTATTAATTGGCAAGAATTTTTATAAATAAGTTTATTGAAATTTTACTTTTTTTTATTTAAAGAAGGTGGGGTAAACGATCAATAGTCAAAAATTGTATTCGATAGCCTTAGTTTCGGTAGCTATGATTCTAATAATGGTAAGTATCGCAGACGCAGCGCCATATGCATACATTCCTCAGTTCATCTTTGTCAATGAAGTTGATACTACCACATATAATGATGTATCTACTCAGATACCTTATTCCTATTTAGCTGGTGTTTTTGAAGGTTGTGCAGTTAACACGGCAGGAACGAAAGTATATTTAGCTGATGGCGATCTGCAGTTGGCGGCAAAATTAGATATATTTGATATAGCCACCAAAACCATAACAGACTCGGTGCCTGTTGGTGGCTTTGCTAAAGGAGTTGCAGTCACCCCAGATGGGAAAAAGGTATATGTAGTGAATTATGCGAATGGGAATGTTTCTGTAATTGACACCACGAATAACACTGTTACAGCTACAGTGGATGTGGGAAATCGTCCGTTTGGAGTTGCAGTCAGTCCAGATGGAAAAAATGTATACGTGACAAACAATGGTGAATGGACTGTCTCTGTTATTGATACATCCACAAACAAAGTCACATCCATTGTGAATGTAGGACAATATCCTGTTGGAGTTGCAGTTACTCCAGATGGGAAAAAGGTATATGTAGCAAACAGCTATGGCTATAACAATGGTACTGTCTCAGTAATTGACACTGCCAAAAACAAAGTTATAGCGACGGTGCCTGTAGGAAGTGGTCCTTTTGGAGTTGCGGTCAATCCGGATGGAACAAAAGTATATGTGACAAATCAGGAAAGTAAAACTGTCTCTGTGATTGACGTGGCTACAAATACTGTTATATCCACAGTGAACACGGTGACACATCCTAGCGGAATTGCAGTCACTCCGGATGGAAAACAGGTATTTGTAGTAAGATACCCAGTAGTTGGAGTAAACGATAATGTAGTTGTAATTGATACGGCCACAAATACAGTTACACACACATTGTATGTTTAAACAGTGAGCGCTGGTCTGCTTGATGTTCTAGGTAAATTTATCGAAGGAACAACGCCTCTTCCTGTTGCAAACTTCAGTACCAATATTACCAGTGGTTCCCGTCCACTCGACGTCCAGTTCACTAGCCTATCAGAAAATGCAAGCAAGTTGCATTGGGACTTCGGAGACGGCAACTTTTCTATAGAACAAAATCCGATTCATGAGTATTCAAGTCCTGGGAACTACACAGTTAACCTGACAGCAATCAATGGGTATGGTAATGCTTCATCTTTTACTGCAATAACTGTTCTACCAGAAAATTCCGGTGGCAATAATACCACAAGCATGGGACCGTATGCTTATATAACAACAGCTGCCGATAGCGTCACTGTAATTGACACTGCTACAAACACTTTCATAACCAATGTGAGGGTAGGACTACTTCCACGGGGAGTTGCAGTCACTCCGGATGGAACAAAGGTATATGTGGCGAATTTTGGCACCTATAACACCACAACTGGTTATCCCAACGGCGATGGCTCTGTATCCATAATTAATACTGCCACAAACAATGTTACAGACACGGTGCCTTTAGGGAGTTTTCCTATTGGAGTTGCAATTGCACCTGATGGAACAAAAGTTTATGTGGGGAACACTGTAATTAACACAATTAACAATACTGTTACAGCCATGGTGAATGTAGGAGCCAGTCATGCAGGAATTTCAGTTACTCCGGATGGAACAAAAGTTTATGTAGTCGGTAGCTCCAATATTTTTGTAATAGACACAGCCACCAACAATTTAATTACTACAATTGAAGATATCGGCCCCTCTCCTTATGCTTTCGGTCAGTTTATAATCCCCAGATTAATAACTCCTAAAATTACCTGGAATAATCCTGCTACCATAACCTATGGTACACCATTAAGTAACGTTCAGTTAGATGCCAAAGCTTCTGTAAATGGAACATTTGTCTATACTCCACCATCAGGAACTGTATTAAGTGCAGGTCAGAACCAGCAATTGAATACTACTTTCACACCAACTGATACTGCAAATTATAATACAACATCTGCAAGTGTTTATATCAATGTAGATCAAGCAGTTCCTAAAATTACCTGGAGTAACCCCCCTGACATAATCTATGGAACATTATTGAGTAGCAATCAATTGGATGCATCTGCTTCAGTAAATGGAAATCAAGTGCCAGGAACATTTGTCTACACGCCATCAGCAGGAACTGTATTGGGTGTCGGTCAGCATACATTAAGCACTACTTTCAAACCAACTGATATTGCAGACTATACTACAGCATCAGCAACTGCTGTGATCAATGTATTGACTCCTATTCAAAAAATTGATCAAATGATTAATTTCGTACAAGGTTTAGCTACTTCTGGTGAGCTGGATGAAGGATCATCTATTGAACTAACAGCTATACTCAACGCTGCAGAGACAAATCTGAATAGAATAGAAAGTGATCCAAGTGTGGAAAATCCATATGCAGAACCTGCTGAACTTAGATATTTTATTACCGATGTTAAAGATACAATAGATCGGGGAGTAATTTCGCCGACAAATGGGCAGACACTGATTGATTCAGCAAATGATGTAATTAATTCTTTAAGTAATCAAGTTCGGTAAACAATGATTATTTGGAATGAATATAAAGATAGACTAATCCTATACATTAAAGATAATAAATATGTTAAGAACCTAGTATAAATTACGTTCTCATCTGCTTTACATAGCAACACTCTATCCCAAAAAACCCACCTATCTAATACTTCACAAAAGTTTATCCCATAGAATAAAGAGATGAAATCATAAAATACAAACTAGTGGTTCCAATATCAAATCTCTTCTATGTAGGATTGTATATTCTTAACTTCAATTATTTTTCAGATGAGAACGTAACTACTCGTGTAAAAGCTCCAGTAGCCGATAATTTTTGCATTAAACTGTTTTTCTTGGATTTATTGCCTATATAGATTCTTCTTATTTTCTAAAACATTACATATATTGCCTTTTTCGTCAAAGTTAATTCTCAAATAACTAACAATTTTAGACATAAATTGACAAATAAATCACAGAATCAATTCTATTTGGTTGAAAAAATGCCAAATAATACCGAATTAAATCTATTAATTTAAATTAAAAGGCTATAACCATCGAAAAATCATCAAATAATTCACTATGGCTAGCAAATCGATGGAAATCGTCCAGAGCGCTATCAAGAATATGGCATACTCATCACGGTCACAAACTCCTTAACTCACATAGCCCATGGGCTCATGGAAACCACTTTGGCGGTTCCAGAAACGATTTTTTGATGGCTAGCTTAATTCTAGCCAACGAATGAGAATATTACATTGGGCCTATCAGTAGCTTATTACTGATTTATATTTATGATTGCAATGTTTATTGCCTATCGTTATTAACTCATAATATGTGGAATAATTAAGTTAGGTGATTTAAAGTAGTTTCCTTACTCTGCTTATACTATCATACATAGTCTTCAATAACCAACTCCCAAAACCATAATTTAGGAAATTACAAACTTGTAATTTTTTTATTCCAGAGTTCCGAAGCAAAAGACTATTTAACAGCTATATTTATATATTACGCAATATCGTATTTCTCAGCATATTCGTAATCTTACTGCTTTGAAATGGATATAATACCCTTTAAAGTAGTCTAAATTCATCCGTCTTAACCAACATTATAGAGGAGATGATAGGCATAAAATCAATAATTCTCGCAGGTGGCTCAGGAGTGCGACTTTGGCCTCTCAGCAGGGAAATGTATCCCAAACAATTTTTAAAATTTGGTAAATTTTCTCTTTTCCAGGAGACTGTGCTTCGCTGTCTAGAAATTTCCGATGTCTCTGAAATTTTTGTTGTGACCAATGAAGGCCAAAAATTTTTTGTGACTGATCAAATTAAAGAAATCGGATATTCTATTCCTTCTGAAAATGTCTTAATAGAGCCTGAAAGCAAGAATACACTTCCTGCAATCTTCTTCGGAATGAGAGTAATTGAGAAAAAATTTGGGAGTTCCATAGTAGGAGTCTTTTCTTCAGATAATGTCCTTGACATATCTGCGATGAAAATAATTTCTTCGGCTGAAAATCTGACTTCTGATTTTCTTGTTACCTTTGGAGTTGTTCCCGTTACTCCTCATACTGGATATGGCTATATTAAAACATCAGAATTTTGTGAACCGGGATATAAAGTTTCAGAATTCAGAGAAAAACCAGATTTAGAAACTGCCAAGAAATATATTAAAGAAGGTTGTCTCTGGAATAGTGGAATTTTCCTTTTTAAGACTGACATTTTCTTTGAAGAAGTTAAAAAACATGTACCATCTTTATTTGCCTGTTTTGATAAATATGATAACATTAATGAAATTTATGAAAATGTGGAGAAAATTTCCATTGATTATGGAATAATGGAAAAATCAGATCGAGTAGTAGTCGTAAAGCTAGACCAAAAATGGAGCGATCTTGGGAATTTTTCGGCAATTTATGATGAGCTCGAAAAAGACGCGGTAGGAAACGTCGTTTATGAATGTGAACCTTTACTACTTAATTCTGATGGAAACTTTATATATTCAAAATGTGGTAAGATTGTTTCACTCATAGATATTAAAGACATGATTATCGTCGATACCAGCGATGCCCTACTAATTTGTCCCAAATCTAGTAGCCAAAAGGTGAAGGAAATTGTCTCTGAACTTAAGAACAAGAAGGATGAGAGGGCATATACCGGGCAAACAGTCTACCGGCCTTGGGGGTCTTACACCTTACTAGAAGAATACCAAGGCCATAAAATAAAGAAAATTACTGTACTCCCTGATCAGAAATTAAGTCTCCAACTTCATTATCATAGAAGTGAGCACTGGGTAATTGTAGAAGGTATGGCTTGGGTTGAAGTTAATAATCAGCAATTTTTCCTGAGGCCTGGAGAAAGTACTTTTATAAGAGCCGGTGAAAAACATAGGTTGTCTAATCCTGGCAAGATACCACTTGAGATTATCGAGGTGCAGTTCGGAGAAATTTTGGAAGAAACTGATATTGTTAGGTTTGATGACTTGTATGGGAGGAACTGATTCGAAACTCATGATCCTGTAACATTAGACTGAAGACATTTGTTTCGTATTTTCTTCATAAGGGGAACCCTGTTATTTATATTGTTTGGAAAACAACTATAAGTCCTGATTTATGTTGGATAATCGATATTGAACCTGAATAAATTATATTTGTAGAATGCCACAAGGAACAAATAATATTTACACTGGGATATATTCTAAAGAGAAAGTAAATATTTCATTAGTCTTGTGAGTAACTACAAAATTTTTTTATTAATGAAGAAAGTTTGTGTAGTTACTCAACTAACAGTTTAGTAAAATTTACATTATACCCTCTGCTTTCAAACACTCTGAGTTTTAATTTTTTAACAATAATTTTAACTCATGGAAAATTTTACTGATTTTGCTTTTCGATATGAATATAGACTTATTCTGTCAGCTTGAGATAAACTTGCTAAAATTTATTTTTCAATTGATTGAAAATCTTTTCACATAATTTTAGAGCCCAAATATTTTAACAAAACCGTTTTCTGCAGCAGACCTGAAGCTGAAGTAATCACTATGTTTAAACTTTTTTTTTGCAGCAAGAAAAATTACCACAATAATATGGAATCTTGTTATAAATAATAAGATATACTAAGTTGAAATAGGATCTCAAAAGAGAAAAATTAGGAAGAGAAAGATTGTCGAGACCGAGAAATTCTCAGTTGATACAGGTATAAAAATAATCAGTGAATAATCTCAATCATGGAAACGAGAATGGAGAAAGAGTACTTAGGAGCCAGCTTAGTCACTTACTTACATTTAAAATCAGGAATAAGGTATCAATAAAGCTCTTGCAGGTGCTCCATCACAATTTTCAATTTTCAGAGGCAAGCACAGAAAGAAATAAACTCCTACATCCACTAAACTGAGCTCTAGACATTCCACTATGTTTACATTTCCTGAAAGGAGTATTCTGTGAGCAGACAAAATTTTGGAATGAAAACTGTCTATTGAAAAGCTATCTATCCCAATAGTTTTGAACTTTTTTTCGACAATCCATGATGCTGCACTTTCATCAAGATATGTGGAGTCAAATTTTTCCCCCACATAATCATGATTTTGATAATTGATATCTTCAAAACCTTTCCGTTTACGAGAATAATTTTTTGTTTTCAGAAGTAGAATTGAAATCTCTTCAGAAACCCTTGCATCCTGGAAAGCTTTTTCAAGAAGATCAGAGGTCAGTGGACCTTCCAGAGAAGAATAGTCGAGAATTAACGCCATTCCCATCAAACTCTCCAGTTTCAATTTGTCCACAGATATGCCATTGCTAAGGATATGAGAAGGAGCATCTACATGCGTGCCTGTATGGCTCCCAAAACTCAACCTAGATACCACACAGCCTTTATCTTCAAGAGTACAGATACTCTCAATTACAGGTTCTGGGTCTCCTGGGAAGATTTTCGTAAAAGGAGAAATTGAGGTCGAAATGTCTATCACTGTTCTCTTCACCAGAATTTTCTCCACGATAAGCACCTTACTCCATATGGGTGATGTATTTGTTCATGCAATCATCAGTATATTCCATGCATAGAGTGAATTTCTTCTGGTCGATTTTTGTAAGTTTGTTTTCCTCATAAGTTACGCTCACCGTGCATATCTCTTTGTATTTCTCGCACCCTCTGCAGCCGAAAACAGAGGCATATCCTATCTTTTCTGAAGCAATAAATCTTCGATACCTCATTATGTGTTTCTGAGATATATGGTTTCTTTAATTAAATGTTCCTCATCCAGGTATATAATCAACAAAAAAGTTGATTTTCCACTACCATTTATTTAATTTTATTTCCGAAATATACTTAGTATCAGTTTCGGTTTTTTGTTTCGCGCTTCAATTATGTTAGTTAGAGCATATATACTTCAGTTAATTAAAATACAAACTTTCGTTACATTGGACATCTAATTATGAGAATATCAACCACTTAATAACAGAAAACCAACAAATCTTATATATAAAAAAAGAATATGGAGACTCAGATATGGAAAAGCGCACTGAATACGAGACTGGTTCTTTTAGTAATTACCTTTCCAAAGGCTGCAGGCTCTGCCAGGAGGGGTCAACAATGGTACTCTTTGTAACAGGCCTTTGCCCAAAAAGCTGTTTTTACTGCCCACTTTCCGACGAAAAACGTGGGAAAGATCTTGTTTTCGCAAATGAGAGGCCTATAAATTGCGATGAAGACGTACTTAAGGAAGCTGAGCTCATGGATGCCCTTGGGACTGGAATTACAGGTGGTGAACCACTTCTGAAAATAGAAAAAGTCCTACACTACATTCAAATTCTGAAATATTCTTTCGGACAGAATCACCATATCCACCTCTACACTTCTCTGAGTCCGGACAGACAGATGCTTAAAAAACTTGCTGAAGCTGGCCTTGATGAAATTCGTTTACATCCACCACAAGCAATCTGGGGAGATCTAAAACACAGTCCTTATGCGAATAGCATACAAAATGCAAAAAAATTTGGTATAGAAACTGGAATTGAGGTTCCTTCCATTGAAGGAACAGAAAAAGTTGCAACTTTTGCAGAATACATGGGAGCTTTCCTCAACCTAAATGAATTGGAGTTTTCCGACAATAATTCAAAAGCTCTCCTAAAAAACGGTTTTTTCCTTGAATCAGACACATCCAACGCAGTTGCAGGTTCCGATAAATATGCTGAAACTACTCTCTCCATATGCAAAAAAGTACATTTTTGTTCTTCAACCCATAAGGATGCAGTCCAGCTGCGTAAAAGGTTTCAGCGAATTGCAAAGAATATGGCAAGAGAGTTTGATGAAATCACAGAAGACGGTACTCTAGTATATGGAATTATTGAATACGGAAACCACAAAATTGCAAAAAAAATCGTGGATGATATGGGAATTCCTGTAGAATTGTTTGAAGTAAAAAAAGGGCGAATAGAAATAGCTTGGTGGATTCTTGAAGATCTAAAGGGAGAGATTAAAGAAGAATTAAAATCACTTGGAGCCAAGCTTCTAATTATTGAAAGATATCCATTTGAAGATGGATTACTTGTAGAACTGACTCCTATTTAAGGATTAATGGTAAGAAAAATAATCAAAATTACGGCTTTGTACCACGCTAAAAGCAACTGAGTATATGCACACCTCTACACCGTATATAAAAAATTATTCAAAATTAAAAATTTTAATTTATTTATATGACTCTTTTTCTCCACGGTTTCCTTGATTTTCAACATCGTTTTTAATTACATGGCAAGTTGTTCCATAATCCATAGTTCCAATGTAATCTCCAGTATTCCGAAGTTTACAATCCAAAAGCTGTATTTTAATCTTAGATTATTCTTTTAAGATTCTTATTTATGTGATATTTTGTACTATCTGCATCACTCTTGAAGGAAAATATATTGTTCCAGAACCAACGGAAAGACGTACACAGCTATCATTAGTATATTATTGTATCAAACCCAAAAAGTACCTCTAACTAACTTCAAAGCTAATATTTAAAATATTTGATGATAGCAGTATCTTAAAAAATATTTTACTGATAATTAATACAAAAAAACCTAATTATATCTTATTTTCTTGAAACAATTATTTACATTAAATAGTTCAATTTTTATAGTGTAAAGATAGATAAAAATATTAAAATTCTTCTAATTAGCAATTCTTGAGAAAATTTCCAGCTCCATAGCAAGCTGCATTATATCCTACTGAATAAAAAAGGTATTGTTCAGCTTACTTTTTTGTTAAACATTAAAAGCATCGCATTTTGAACAGGAAGCTCGTTCCAATTTTGGTTTTCGAAATCTTCTTAAAATCAATAGTTGAATTGCCATCATGTCTCAAAATGTGACTTTGATCACAGATGCCAATTTATTTTTGGAACGTTTCTAAAATAACAAATCTAGTACAGCTTTCCTGCCAAAGGTAGTAATGAGATAAATAGTCAAAAAAATGTAAGGTGAAAAGTACTTTCATTTTCTTGTGCTGTTATTTAAAAAATTTTATGTTCGTTTTGGAACTGACTCGCTCTTTGAGAGATAGCATAAATTAATCTTCTTCTGTCTGGGCTACTGTAGCTATATATTCTTTATTAGAATCAGTGCACACATAATGCGTAACTAGTATTTTACTCAAATTTGTTGCACTGCAATGTGGACATACACTCTTATACTCTGTCGGTTCCTAAACTGCTTCTGTTTCTGCCATAATTTTCACTTCGATTTGTCTCTGGCAGAACTCGAACCTGCATTTTTCTGCGTTTCCATACCCACAATCTCTGATATAAATTCATAAACGAAAGAGGGTCTATTTTCAAAAATAGTGAAGTTTCCGAGAACCTCAAATCATTTCCTGTATTCTTCTTGTGAGAAAAGCTAGTCGGAAACAACAATTTTCATGCAATCATACAAAATTGGTTTATTTACTTCCAATAGGGTTTAACCCCACAGCTCTTATACACAGATACTAATTCATCATGAGTAAGTGTCCATGCTTCTTCGTCAAAACCTTCTGCTTTTTCTAGGATAGATTTGTCCAATCTCAGAATATAATCACCACGATTATACTCAAGAGATTCCCACGGGATAGCAAATAATTTGCTACCTATACCTAGCAAGCCGCCAAAAGAAAGTACAACATATGCTATTCTTCCCTGTTCGGAGTCAATCATGACTTCTTCAATCTTTCCGAGGTTTTCCTCTTTGACGTTGACAACCCTAGATCCCTTTATTTCAGTTGCCGGCAAGAAAGTCATGTTCTTCGCAACTTGTGTTTCCTCAACTATTCCCATACACCTCAACTCCTAATTTAAATTAAGGGAAATTTGAGAAAATTGTTTTATAAAATTCCGGATATAAATCCCTCATCCAAAGATTAGTATTAAAATTCTCTCTTCAACTGCGTAAGGCTAAATTATATCTATGCTTTGTTAGAGGTTTCTGTCACCTGAAGAAAAACGTGATAATTGCAAGTACAATAAAAATTATTACAAGCCACTTCGCAATCTCCATAGAGAAACCCGCAATTCCCCGTGCGCCTAATATAAACGCAATCAGTGCTAATACTAAAAATGTAACCGCAAATCCTATCAAATCCGCCATATTTTACTCTCCCTATTGTGACTAGACTTTGTTCTATCAGACAGTTACTCCATTTATGGTTATCGATTCCACTATTAATAATATATTTAGAATATGAGATATAATGATAACATTTTTACTTCCTACTGTGACATAGTCAAGGTAATTCAACCAATGAATTTTATTAATTGGAGATATTAGCAGTTACTATTGATGAATAAAATCAACAGATTTTGTGTTCAAATTCAATTTTGAGACAATTTGAGATTTTTAAGCTTATTGATTTCTCAGTCCAATCTGTCAAGTCCTTTCGGAGCCCTAAACTGGAAGAATAATTTACTGGTAAGTTCTACTCACACATTCATCACACAATATCCGATTAAGATACAATTTGTGAAAAGTGTTACTTTTGCTGCATTTTTTGTAAACCTATTTCTGTAAACCTGTATCCTGAATGAGGGATAATTTCAGTAGTCATTTTAACATTTACAGTATCACATCATTCAGAAGCAACTGAAAATTGATTGAAAGAAAGTCCGGGGAGTTATATTAATATCCAAACTCCAAAGGTATTGCTTGAACAACAATATTTCCTAGACAACATTTCCCAGGCAAGTCTTTCTTTGTATCTGCTAGCTTTTATTTAATTATATATAACCTACAAAATATGATATTCGTTTAATTTATTTCTAATTACGTATACGAAAAAATGTGTATGAACGAAAATTAGTTCCCCATATCTGATTATAAAGGCAAACAACATTTTTATATTAAATATGTTGTCTTTTATTATTTTGGGTAATTTTTCTAATTTATTACCAAGTCTAGCCCTAAAACCATCTCGACTTTAACACATATATTTAAAATAATAAAAAATCCAGAAAATAGTACCAAAGCTCAAATTAACATAAAGTATTTCGATAGACTACGATTTCTGGCTAGTTGTGTATACAGTATGTATACACAATTTGTTGAAGTCGGGGGTCTATCGAAATCCTCCATAATGATTCACATACCCAATTAGAATTTGATATGAAATTAATTTGCATTACTTTTTAGGGACTAAATTAGTACTAAATTTTGAAGATCCCAACAATAATAAAAAAACACTATTAATATTTATTCATTTTTTAACTTAAAAAAATTTTATGTAGAAGTAACTTTTGTTCAGAAATCATTTTTCATACAATTAACTTAAAGTAACTAAATTAACAAATCCAGGAATTGGTTTTGTGCAGATTATGCCAGGAAAACAAGAGGTTAACAAGTGCAACACCTTCATTTTTGCCTAATTGGAACGCAAAACCACAGCTTTGATAATTCATCAATATGCAAAGAAACTTTAGAAAAGGGGAGTACCATGAAAACAAGCATTCGGGATCAAGCAGAAGGTAAGCTCCACAAAGTGAAGAGAGATTAAAGAGACCGCCGGGGAACTCATCAATGATCCCACTTGAAAGCAGAAGGTAATGTTGAAACGAAAAAGGGCAAGGTACAAGAAAAGGTAGGTAAAATCAAGAAGTTTCTGGAGAAGTAAAAAGAGCGGCGTATTTAACTTCCGCATCCAATCATTTTATTTCTTTTTCTGGCCTTATTTTCTTTTGGATGAATTAACAGGCTAAATTTTCAAAAATTATATAAGCCCATTACATGCGCAAACAGTCTATAGAAATGTATCCAAAGTTCTGTAAAATCTAATTGGCTCTGTTTTCTTTCACTACAAAGGTCTGAGGATTACTATCTTGAAACTGGTAATTCAGTTTCAGAAATGAATCTATGATATGATCTAAGAAAGAGCAAACTCCCTGATTGTGAATAATTAGAGTGCAAATTTTATGCTGACCAAGGCAACTTATGATTTGTTGAAAAGATAGAACTTATCGGTTGAACTGAGAAATTAATGACATTAAAACATCAACTTTTCAAATGACAACGATAATCACAATGTCTATTGTGCTTATTTTTGAAACTCAATTGCGTACATCCTAAAGCTGATTCACTGATCATTGGTTAAGAATTTTTATTAGTATAACTGTTGTCTCAACATCCTTTTTTGTTTAGTGAATGAAAAGAATCCAGAATCAATGTAAGCTTACAAAACTGATCTTTTAATGCATAGATTTGCTATAAAATCTATGCATCAATGAAACCGATAAATCCTGTGTTATAATTAAAAAAAGGATACAAAGTCGATTATATTTGACAGAACTTGATCTCTACTGTCAAATGATACATTTCAATGAATGAAAACGCAAGTGTTTATTTCACTGGAAATTTAATATTGAAGTAAGTACAGCGAATTTGCTGTAAATTTAAGGTTAAATTTTTGCATACTTTGTGTGATTAGAGTTTTCAATGTGTGATTACAGTGCTAGATGACTTAAATGTGGATATTTACATTCAAGGTGACCACGGTTTTTCAGAATTGTAATTAATTAGTGAGTTTACTATCAATAGAACTTACGCAATAGGATTGAGAAATCAATAATATTAAACTTTCAACTGTCCTAAACATAGGTATTGACTATAACATCCAGTGTACTTGATTATATACTTCAGGTTTGGAAATTTTATTACTTGGGAGCTCGCTATTACTTGAGAACAAATAAAGTTATTTAACTTGTTATAAATGAGAGTGATAAAATGCTAAGAATACAATTTGGAATAACATTTATACATAATATGTTTTAATTATTGGATTGATTCCAATGACTGTATATTCAATGCCTTCTGGAACAAATCCTAAAATAATAACTGAAAATGATAATGGAAAAGTAATATCGATTAAAAATGGAGATACTTTTTACCTGAGACTGAATGCAAATCCAAGCGCAGGTTATCTATGGAAACTCAATCTAAGCAATGGACTTAGCTTACTTGAAACAAACTATCATACACCAGAAAACATGGGGAAAAATGAATCACATCTTTATGGCAGTATAAAGGTTCAGGAATTCAAAATAAAGGCAGTAACTGAAGGCAATAAGCAGGTACACGGAATATACAACAGATCCTGGGAGAAAGAAACCGGCACAAAGCAGACATTTTCACTAAATGTTAAAGTGGTATGAACTATATCCAGTCTTTTTCCACCTAGCGTTATTTTTTATAGTTTTTAGTTGTTGCATAAATGAAATTCTCTAGATGTACACTGATTTGAAATTTGTTTGTCTATATGCTTACCATTAATTAGTTGATTCATTGACTGTGGAATTAGTTGTTAAGCTACTGTCATGTTGGAAAAAGATATGGCCTTTTTGTGTACATCGCGGAAAACTGAACAATTATCGTATCCTACTTATGATATGAATTTATAGTATATGTTCAACCTTAAAATCCTTCTTCACGGCGAATTGTCCAAAAGTCGTCGGCCAGATTATCATTAGTCAGATAGTCATAAGGTATTGTAAAATAGCCATTCATTCCCCAATCTGGCCCCCAGGAATTCTGAACGAGAAACCTTTTCTGCTAATCGTCATAACCTACTGCAACTACAGCATGCCCACCAACTACTTGCTCATTAGACTTGGGCATTTGTACGATACCAGTCTTTGCAACTTCGGAAGATTAAAAACTTTCATATACTGTAAACCCAAACACAAATGGATATCCATCTGCAAGACAAGTTCGCATCTCATCAAGGCCCTGGATGCGAGCATATTCGGTAATTCCATGAGTTGCTGCTTCTGTGTAACAGGATTCAGATGGCTTCACAGTAAACTGTGTCGCATAGCTAGGGTCATAAGGCCAGCTCTGATCAGAACACACACCCTGATTTGCAAGAGTTTTGATTCCGTCGCGGATTTGAGCTCCAGAGTCTGAATTTACTGTATTTTCTAAGACACGTTCATTATAGTAGATGAATAATCTGCTTAAAATGACAAGTGGAACTTTGTCCTTCATTTCTATAAATTCTAGTGCACCAGCCAAGGCATTGCCTGTACAACTGCCAAGTTGCTCCTGGTCAAATATTGGTGGGCACATGGGACGTAAATCAATTGCAGAAGGTAGTCACGGGTACCTTACGTACCGCGCTGTACGATCTATTCTCATGATCAGGTAAATCAGGTACCCATCCATAACTTCTCTTTGTCTTGGAAACCTTCTTTTCTTCTGTCGTAGATAATCTCCTCCATTATAACCGTATTTTTGTAGCTTTTATTCTAATTTGATTATAGAATAATTCTTAATTTCTGCAGATGTACACAAAAAGGCCATATCTTTTTCCAACATGACAGTAGCTTAACAATTAATTCCACAGTCAATGAATCAACTAATTAATGGTAAGCATATAGACAAACAAATTTCAAATCAGTGTACATCTAGAGAATCTCGATAAACCACTAATTCATTAAAAGCATGGGACAAAAAGCCCTTATTCATTTTTTAAATCCTTCTAACTAAAT
This sequence comes from uncultured Methanosarcinaceae archaeon, assembly GCA_963848985.1. Lineage (GTDB taxonomy): Archaea > Halobacteriota > Methanosarcinia > Methanosarcinales > Methanosarcinaceae > Methanosarcina. The sequence continues at coordinate 15,778 of CAWKGG010000066.1, read as the reverse complement.
TTTTCCATTTATATATATATACAACTGTAGCTTTTATATAACGATGTTGTATTTATTTTGATTATTGCAAAGTATATACGTTATTTAAGCTCTTCTGAGTGCATATCAAGGGATCTTATCCAAGGATTATACCATAGGGTATTGCCAAAAATAAAAGAATCAAAAAGCCAAAAAGTTCTATGGAATACTGAGCAAATGCAGGTTGCGGGTCATATAGAAACGAAAACAATGTTTCAAGAAAAATTGAATAAAAAAATTTATAAAAGGAAAGTCTAACGAACTATCAAATGTCATTGAACTATATCATACTTAGTCCATCAGCAATCAAATTCTAACCACTTCGATTTATCGTTATTTTGTGATCGCCATTATTAGATAGATATAAAGTTACAGCCAAATGTTCATAATCCACTGGAGCTACTTTTGGCCAATTAATTGTTACTTGTTAATCAACTCCTACCCCCGCTCTAATGTCAAAGCAAAAAAATCCGAAAACGTTGAGAAATAGTATTTACTTAGAACTATTAACAATATTTCTATAGTCCCGCTGGAAATCATAGTTGTCCTGACAATTCGTCTGACCTCGTCTAGCAGAATGACTTTATTTTTCTTCATTGAATGGAACTGCAAAGTAAATTTTGTGATAAAATTAGAACCTTCTTCTTTTAAGAGGTAGTAGAGCAAAAAATACTTAATTAAAAAACTATAGACTGCTGGCTCAGTATTTGAATTGAGCCAGAAGGAACTTACTTGTGCAATTGACGGCTTCAGAACCAATGCCAATGCCCCTCCCATGCATCTGTTTTTGGAGAATCTCTATAGGAATACCCAGGCCTGAAAGAAGTGAGTGAGAAAATGGTTTTCAGATCTAATAGATGCAAAAATAAACGCCTAGTTAAGTAATCGACTTTATATCAAAAAATATTCCCGCCTTTTTCACATGATTTGCAATCTTCGGACTTTTACCAAGGATGGTGAGCTGGTGAATTTTAATCCACCGAAAACTGGGAATGTTCTGCCGACTTTACAAAGTGAAAGATGTTAACATTTTTGTTGTAATCGGGAGCCTGGACCACCTCAGAATCGGCTCCCAATTGTGTGATTCAATCCTGCGATTAAGAGATAAAGAGGTCTTAACTCTTAATGGTTAACTTCTCAGATATGTTATAGCTGTATACAATATGAACGAATCTCAGATTCTCTTTTCATTAGGTTGATTGCTTTCTTAAAATATAGATGACTTGCCCTATTATTGACTTATACAAATATTGTCCCCTTATTTTTTTATAAAATCTATATCTATTTTTTGCGTGTGTATTTTTTTCTAGTTATATCCTTAATATATAATTATCTATTTATTATTATCAATAACTAATTTTCCAGAATAAAAGGGTAGTAGATACCTTAATTCATAATTTCTTCAATTTCGAAACCATTTCTACAAATCAAACGAAAATGACAAAAATTATTTGAAGTAATGAAGTAGTTGATAGTGGCAACGAAAAACGACTGCACTTCTGGTAAATGCACAACCGATTTACGGTCTGTATTTTCTGAATGATGTAGTATCATTAATTTAATAACCTTGCTTGATGAAGCAAACTAAGTATCTATAAAAGTGTGTAATGTTTTAATTTAGTTCTGCTATCTGTGACAATTTCTCTTGAATCTACAACAAAAGATATATAGTTAAAAATAGGCAAACAAATTATATATATGTGAAAATCTGCGAAATTAGGTTGAGATTTGTATAGTTAAGTGTTGAATATTACTGTTTTTCAATTCAACAACTTAACACATGAAATTCATTTAGTTCCGTAGGAAATCAAACTTTGGAGCTGATTAATCCTTGAAGGTGCATGTTATTATTACAAATATTGCAGATTCATAAAATGACTGGGTTTATATTTGGTACTTGCTGGGCCAGGCGTAATTGTGATGGTAGCCGACAATGATGTAGGTATTATCACAACCTATACCGCAATATGTTCCAACATGCTACTAAAATTTTCTTAAAAAATAAAATGTAATTTTTATAATAAATATTTCTAGTCTAGACTTGCCTCAAGTTCTGTGTTAGGGACATATATCATATTGATATTTTTGTAATCTTTTTTAGCTTTCATTTCTATTCTTTTAATGGATTGTAAGTAAGTCCAATAAATTTAGTTATTTCAGTATCAGAGTTTGAAGTTGCTGCTTTGTTTTTAGATGAACCGGTTGCATACACCGAATTAATCCCTAAAACAGCATCAAGTTCTCGTGGTATTACATAGTATTGATCGAATCTTTCAACACTTTGACCAGGTGCAAGATCACTGGAACTGATTTGCGATGATCCAAACATGTAATATGTAACAGTTACCGATCCTGCAATGTCCACATTCCCGTGTTGGTTACAGTGTATAAATATTCAATAAGATCTCCTACTCTGAAATCAGTTCTTGGAGATACTACTTTTACTATTTTCAAAGCTAGCACAGATGGATTTCCATTGATAGAAACATTCTCTGACGCTATATTATAGTTAACACTATCAGTTGGTGCAAAATTAGTATTCAATGTATGCGTACCTTCGCCTTATAAAGTCCCTACCGGTGGAATATAATCAAAGATTTCATTTACTGAAGCAGTTGCATCCAGCTGAGTACTGTTCTATCCTATTTATATAATATCAACTATAGAATACCAACTAGATCTAGATGGGGTATCATTTCCCCAAATTCTGAAATTGGCTCTTTCGACTTTCTCAATTTTAGAATTCATATCCCGAAAGCTGTCTGAGCAATAGTATTTTCAATTTCAATTCTTAGCTCATCTGGGATTCCCCTGATTCCAACATCCAGAAATCCGCGAACGATCATACCAACTGCTTCTTCTTCGGGAATTCCCCTGGCCATCAGGTACTCCACCTGATCTTTAGCAATTTTTCCTACAGCTGCTTCATGAGTAAGCTCAATATCAGCTACATTTGCTTCAAGTATTGGGATTGCTAGTTGGCTTCCTTTGTCAGTAAGAACGAGCCCCTTGCATTCAAGATGTCCTTTAGCGCCATTTGCATTGCCTATCATCTCCCCCCTTGCAACTATTCTTCCGCCAATTGTGATCGTCCTTGAAACCAGTTCAGCTTTTGTCTCAGGAGCATTGAAAATCGCCCTGCTTCCAAGATCAAGCTCAGAACCTGAATGAGCAATTGCTATGGTATTGAGCCTGGCAACAGCTCCTCTTCCATTGAGCCTGACAGTCGGGTAGGTCTGCACAGAAAGCACAGGTTTGAGGCAAATGTAATTGCTTATATAAGTTCCTCCTTCCTCCACATGAACTACTGTTCTAGGCCTGACTCCGATTTGCTCAGCCCAGTTGTGGATCATCGTGAAGCTCAAAGTAGCTCCTTTTTTCACGTACATCTCGGAAATTCCAAGATGTAGTCCTTCTTCTACTCCTTTTTTGGAGGTACAGCCTGTGATAATATCAAGACTTGCTTCTTCCTCAACGACTATGATATTATGTACGGTCTGAGATATATTTTTGCTGCCCAGCATAAGGCAGGTCTGAACTGGCATAGAAGACTTCTTACCAGGAGGGACACGAACAAAGTAACCGTCCGCATCTTCGAGATAGGTTTTTGAAGTGTATTTGTCAGTGTCCACCTGCACAAGTTTCCAGGAGTAATCTTTCAGCCACTCATACTTTTCCATGGCTTTGTGAGTGGACATAAGCTCCACATTTTTATCTCTGAAGGAAGAGTGTGAGATCGCATTGTCCAACATAAGGAAACTTCCAGATCTCCCTTCCTCGCTTGGTATTACCCCTACTTGTAGCAAAGTTTTTTTGCTTTCCTCGTCAAGCGTCTGGAGGTTTTCAATAGGTTTGCTAACCTTGGAACCTTCCTCAAACTTTTCCAGCTCAAAGTCCTCGCCATAAATAGCCTTTTTATTGACTGAGCTCTCAGCCCTCTTTTTCAGGTTCACATCATCAGTCTGCATTTTATACACTCCTCATACCCTTTATTTTTGATTTCTTCCAGCATTTTGAGAGGATTTCCGGAACACATTATTGTCCCATTGCAGAGGATATATCCTCTATCTGCCTTCAAATAATCCAGTATCCGACCTGTGTGAGTAATAATAAGAGCAGATTTTCCCCTCTCACAACTTTCGCCTGGACAATTCAGACCTTCTTCAAGTAGGCTTTTTATTGTCATTCCAACCTGTTCTATGCTTACAAGGTCGACACCAGATTCAGGTTCATCCAGGAGATAAAAACTAGGATCCTGAGCTGCAAGCTGCAGAAGTTCGGAGCGTTTGATTTCTCCTCCTGAAAAACCCACATTTATATCTCTATCCAAAAAAGGCTTCATAGAAAGCTTTTCGGAAAGTTTTTCAGGATTTTTCTGCCCCTTGGATGCCACTCTTATAAGATCTTTCAGTTTAATCCCTGACATATCTGGTGGGCGTTGCATCATAATCCCTAGTCCACGACTGGCTCGCTCATCAACTGGCATGTCGTTAATTTTTTCTTCATTGAACAGAATCTGGCCTTTCACAACCTTATACTCACTGAAGCCCATAATTGTTCTCATTAAAGCTGTTTTTCCAGCTCCATTTGGCCCAAAAAGCACATTAGTATACCCTTTTTTGACTTCGAGATTTATGTCCTGAAGCAAAGTTTTTCCGTTGACTTCGACAGTCAGATCCTCTATTTTCAGCATCGACATTTTCTCCGTTATCTCATTTTTGATACGACTCCATTATTATTTTCGTCATATCTTTTGTATCTCAAGAAAATAATCAGTCAAAATACCATTTTATTCAAAAAATATAAGGCTTTTATCATTTTATGGGTTTTTGATTTATTGCAATCAATTGTTAGTGGAATTAATAGTAAATTCTGAAGTTTTCAGAAGGAATTAAAAATCTCAACCATTTGATCAGGTAGAAAAATTGCAAAAATTGGGCAATTCTAGCATATTGCTTTAATTCTGGTTTCTTGCCCGATTTCTATTATTCCTCAATAATTTCTTTGTTCAATTTGTAAGACATTTTATTTCTAATTATACATTTTCCTCTGAATATACATATCTCCTTTGAACCTTGGTATCAAAATGCAACACTATTCTGAAATAACTAATTTTAGTCTTGTCCTTGAGTCATTGATCAAGATAGCATGTGAAGGATCAGAACTTTTAATTTCCTGCAACTATTCAACTTGGAGGAAAAAATATATACCCGTCTTTACTAAGATTCACTTAACAAATTTCGATTGGCTTTTTTCTTTAACCATCGACTATTTATCATGCTTTCTATTTTTCTGTCATTCAGTAATTCCAAGCATTATTGTGTCAAAATAGATATCAACAACTTGATTTTAGGCAGCCTGACTAACTATAATTTTTCCGATGTTCATTCCAGTTAGTACCCTCAATTATTGATCAATTCTAACCAAAAAATAATCTATTCTCCTCACTATTGTGAAGCTTTTCAAAAATTTCCTTCTATTCCCATATGCTTCTAAGAACTATAGATATTTTTGAGGGTTCATTTGCTTAAATAATAATACATCTTTTTAAATTTATAGAGAATTTCGATGAATCTCTGATTTTCACGAGTCATTATACACCATTTTATGAACATATAATGAAATTAAGAGGTTTATCGAAATCTTCTATATTTTTTAATACCCTAAAAAGAGCTCTATATATATGGTCCCATTGTCTGTGGGAAAAAATAATTTTTTTGTTATATCTAGGATAAATATGGAGCTAACTCATATTTTTGAACAGGAAAGTTCCATTCCAACATCTATAGAAAACAAGGAGTTTGTCACTTCTCGTAACTAGGTCTAAAATTCTCCGCTCCTTACAAAACTCTTAGCTGCGTTATCATAGATTACAGTAATCTAAACATATGCTCTCCTCAGATTTCAGACATCGTTTTATATTCCAGAACTGTAGAAACTGGATTTGTTTCAATTCTAATTCCTGTCTCTTCGAGGGCGCATATTCCATTAATTCCTCCTACGATTGCAATTCCGAACTTCCCCATTTCAACAGGCGCTCCAAGTAAAGACCCATTAATCTCCTCTGGAAGGAAAAAGCCTCCTAATCCCATTTTTTCTGCCTGTTGAATAATTTCTATGACCCTATCATAAGCCGATGAATTTATCTGTCTAACATTTGCAAGAATTTTGCCTTTCCCCGTCTCAATCACTTCGAGAACTGAAGTAGGTTTCCGTTTCATAAAAATTTGTATTGGATCAATTGAAGTTCCGCTATAAGAAATTAGATCCAAAAAGTATGAAGGCTTTCGGTTTTCTATCTGAAGAATTCCACCGTAGGAAGGTTCTACAGGAATGCCTGATTTAAGAAGAAGCCCATCAAAAGTAACACTGCATACTGTAGCTATTCCAATTTTTCCTGGAGGCAGAAAAATTAAATCTTCGTCTTCTTCAAAAATTCTTACTTTCGAACTTATCATATACCCTGAATGTGCGGTATAAGAAATCACATCAATAACGGTTTCCAAATCCTCTTTAGCAAAGTAAGAGATATTTACTGGTACGACACCATCACTGGTCTTTGGATTAATGGTAGTTCTAAATGCCATCTCTTCTATTTGGGATATCACAAAACCAAAGCGATCTCCAATGAGAGCATCACTCATCTCACTTTCTCCCAGTTCAGTAAGTGTACGCCCTGCATACCCATGTTTACGTGTGAATCCTCTCTCATCCAGGATCCTTAGATGATATCTGACAGCACGCTCTCCTATATCATACCCCCTATCGTTAAGTTCATCAGCTATGGCTCGGGCACCTATAGGCTTGTCATTTTCGTTAATCACCCTCATAATTTCAATGAGTTTTCGCTCGATTTGCGGGTCCATCATATATAACACCGTTATTCTGTTATCATTACCATAAACTTTATTGATAAGCTTAGCAAAAAAACTAAGACATAAATTCTAATTTTTTTAAATAATATCTAGAATTGCAATAATTCCAAAATCATGCCATATCCTTATAAGTCGCACAAATAACTCGTGCAGATCAGATGTTTATCGAGATCCTCTTATTTTTATAGACACATTAGTTTACGTGACATAATTTGATTTTATAGTACAAAGATAGCTTAATATATAAATAAGCCTGATAATAACGGTTCTCTGGGAATTTACAATCCCTTAGGAAGTGAAGGGTATTTGGCTGAAATAAAGTTGGCTATTCAAAATTTTTTTACTCTTCTGCAGGCCTAAAAGTTTGTGGTAAATTAAAATAAATGGAACGTCTTAAAGAGTAATAGAAGAGTTTGAATTCCATATTTAGAAAAGGTCTTTCCTGATATGAAATAGATTATAAGTTTGCCATCTATCTTTTATTCAAGAAGTACCTTTAAGCTTTAAACTGACCTATAAAATATAATTATAGCTAATTCTAAGTCCTTCACATAAAAATGCATATATATTTTTTTGACATAGATTTACGCAGATGAATTCCGAAACAAGCTCCAATCGACTTTGAAGTTAAAGCCACGCTTAAGAAAATTAGAGGTTTAATACATTGATTTCTTATTTCAATTGCATAAGTCCTATTATAGTTAAAAAAACTTTCAACTACCTACAATAACACTTGATATAATATGTATGATCCAAATTTCAACTTTAATCCACCTGAAATTCTGGTTCCTGTAGGCGGCCAAAAAAGCCTCATCGCCGCAATCAAAGGAAGAGCTGACGCCATATACCTTGGGGTAGGCGAATTTAATGCCCGCCAGGGTATAAATAATTTTGCCCTCGTAGAACTGGAAAATGCAGTTGATCTTTCTCACTCGCATGATGTTTCTGTTTATCTGGCACTGAACATCCCTATAAAACAAAAGGAACTTCAACAAGTCCTTGACATAGTGGACTATGCATACTCTGTTGGAGTTGATGCAATTATCCTGCAGGATCTAGGTCTCATAAGTCTTATAACAGAAATTTATCCCAACCTTGAGCTGCACATGAGTACACAGATGACTATTCATAACAGTAAGGGAGTTGATTTTGTAGCAGGTCTGGGGGCAAGAAGAGTTATAGTCGCAAGAGAGCTCACTGCAAAAGAGGTAAAAGTCATTGTGGATTATTCAAAAGTGGGCATCGAGGTTTTCGTCCACGGATCTCTTTGTTATTCATATGCTGGAAAATGTCTATTCAGCAGTTTAATGGAGGGTAGAAGCGCCAACCGAGGAGCCTGTGCTCAGCATTGCAGACATCGCTACAGATTCCTGGTAAACGGTATAGAAATTGATGAAAGAAATATTAGAGGCAGCTACCCCCTAAGCTGTGCCGAGCTTTCCACCCTTACTGGACTTGAAGAAATAGTAAAAACCGGGGTTGTAAGTCTTAAAATTGAAGGCAGAATGAAAAAACCCGAATATGTGACGGCGAGTGCTGCTGCCTACAAGGCTGTAGTTGAGGGCATTTGCAATCCTGAAAAGAGTCCGACAACAGAAGAGCTTGAATCGAGGGAAGCAGAGATTGCAAAACTCTTTTGTAGAGGCTTTACAAGAGGATTCATACTTGATGAGAGAGATGTATCACATCCCAAATACAGCTCAAACTACGGAGCTTTCCTAGGAAAAGTCCTAGATATTTTCCGTTCAAAAATGAACACAAAACTTACAGTCAAGCTAGATAAAGATATCCAGGTCAAAGATGGCATCAGCGTCTTTATTGGGGAACGAATGATTGGTTCTTCAGTAGCAGGCATAATTACAAGTAAAGGCGACCATGTAAAAAGTGCAAAAAAAGGCGAAAAAGTAGGGCTTGAAATCAGCTCGAAAACAGGAAGAGCAATACAGATCGGAGACAAACTATACCTTACAACAAGCACACAACTCCTGGATACCCTTCAAAAAATGACACTGAAAACTTACACCGTGGACCTGAAAGTAAGAGCCAGAAAAGGAGAACGGTTCACAGTTAAAATTAGAGAAAAAAGAGGAAAAAGAAGTGTAAGGAAAGATTTCTTAATTGCGGAATTTTCGGATGATTATATTGTTCAAGAAGCCGATAAAGCTCCAACTACCTTCGAGCAGATAATAAAGGTGATGAGAAGCCTTGGAGACATTTCATTTGAGGCTATAGATATCTCAATTGAAGCAGATGAAAATATTTTTATCCCGGTTGGCGTGCTGAAGAATACGCGGCGAAAGGCTGCAGACCTTTTGTTGGATAAAATCCTTAAGGTGCATAAAAAAGAGCAAAAACATCCACTTTTGAATAATTTCAATTACCTGTGTGTTTCCAAAAATGTTGAGAATAAAACAAGCGATAGTAAAGAAAATAATCTCAAAGATGATACGAACAGGAACATAACTTCAAAGAGACTCTTCCTTAGCGTTGAAGTGGATGAAATCTCCTCATTATTTGAAGCTGTAGATGGTGGTGCAGATATTATTTATGTCCCGATTTCAAGGTTTGAAGAGCTGAATATACCTGAAAAAGCAGAGAGATTTCAGGAGTTAATAGCAGAAAGAAATGAGATTGCCTTTAAGGTTCCCCTCATTGCTCATGACAGAGAACTGGATGAACTCAAATTCCTTATGGAAAAAGTAAGAGATGCAGGCTTTAGTATAGCATGTTCCGATCTAGGAGCTGCACAGCTAGCAAAAAACCTTTCCATACCCTTTGTTGCTCAGAAGGACTTCAATATTTTTAATTCTTTTACAGTCAGCATTTTCTACCAAGCAGGAGCGTACAGAGTAACACTCTCAAGCGAACTGAACCTGAGTGAAATGAAGAACATTTGTGAAATGCTCCATACATGTGGGTCAGTAGGACAAGTTGAAATTCTCGTTTATGGCAGAGAACTTATGCTGATTACAGAAAATGATCTTTTAAAGCCTCTTATTAAAAAAAGATAGTACAAAAAGACAGCGAAGTTTATCTTCTTGACCAGACAGGCTCCAAGTTTCCCATTAAACGGATGGGCACTCGGACTCTAATCTATAACTCGAAAGTACTCAACATGCTAAAATATGTCAAAAATCTAGAAGGGTATGGAGTGGATGTTATTCGGCTTGACCTATCACTAAACAATGATGCTGAGATAAAGGTAATCGTAAAAACATTTAAAGAAGCTCTTGCAGGAAAAGAGAGAAAGCTAAATGCAAAAGGAGTTGAGTATACAACTGGACACTATTTCAAGGGAGTTTAATAGAGGATTATGGATAAGTATTAAAGAGAGTTTCGATAGATGGAAACAAAGTATATAAATGTATCAAGAAATTCACTCAATCCTATCTTCTGTAAGTAGGTGAATACACATTAACTTGTTAAACTCCTCTATTCTTAAGTTTGGTTTGCAAGAAAAGGCAAATCTTAACTAAAAATTGACACTATTTTATTTATCCCCAGACTGTCAAAGTTTCGAAACCCTGAAAAGATCTCGAATTAACTGTTTTAAGTTGAATTCACATTCTACTGTAGAACTCAACGCCAGAAAAATCAGACTGATCATCGTTCTAAAGAAAATGGAGAAAACTCTCCAATATAGTTAAGATTCAAGGATCTCACCTAGCCGACTTCAACATATCTTGAAGGAACTTTTATGTTGATAAGGAATGTTTTATTGGCATGAACCTTGGATGACAAAAAAGTTCTCCGATGATGGAATAAAGTTAGTTGAACAAATTTATTCCGATCCAAACCATTTTCACTACGAATTTGGAACTTGTTACATTGAGCAAGTCGTAGAAGCTTAGGACAATAAAAAAGATCGAATACTAGAACCCATAATAACCTGCTCAATAGAATCTTGCTAGTCAATAGAGCAAAAAAGGTCAACAGCTGATCAATTACCCCCTTTTTATAGATTTAAATCACCCATCTTTTAATATAACCTACTTCCTGCACACATACACAAGAATGCCATAGCTTTACTCAATATGACAGTAGCTTAAAAATAAATCTAACTCTCAATAAATAAATAGACTAGAATGGCTAAATAGGAACCCAATTATATATCTGCGTACATCTGTGGAATATAGGTTACATTATTATACAAAGATTCACATCAAAGGGAAAAGTTACAGGTTGAAAGAAAGAACGTAACCGGATATAAAAGCAGCAAATATCTACCATTAATTAGGAGTGAATCCATGACATATTAAGTAAATTTTATATCAAAAGGCTGAGAAATTTAAATCAAACAAAATTGAAAACTCAAATCATCCTTGACAATACAAACTATATAAATTTTTTATTAGCTCATGAAGGAAAATACAACTATTTGCCAATTAACCGTACTCAGATTAAGTTAAATCAAAGTTTTCGCTTTTAAAAATCTGGAATCCTTATCAATTTCTTTGCCCACTTCAATTTTTTTTTCTTTATTGAGTTCACAAAAGGATCCTCAAAATCAAAACCTGCAAACCTGATTTTATTAGCTTCAAATTCTCTAGCTACAAAAACACACCTATCTCCATCGCTAAATCCACCGAAATTGTACACCTTATCTAAGGGTCTGGCCTGGGTTGTAGCAATAAAGCGCTTGAAACGTGGCACGTATTTCTTAAGCTTATCGATATTATTCCCGTGTGCGTGGATCAGAACTATTGAGGCCTTTTCACAGGCAAGGATTTCTTTTTCAATATCAACTTCGGAATTGCCATCAAGGTCGGTACAGATGACTTCAGGCACACGCCCAATATCCATCAAAACGGCAGCAGCTCCGTCAGCTGCAAGTATCACAAAAGCAGAAAGATCGATTTCTGAGAGTTCATTACTTAGTTTTTGGGCGTTTCCACATACCAGGATGGATTTCCCGGAAATTAAAGCTACAAGTTCAGAAAGCTTGACAGTGTTATTTTGATTCAACATGCTGGAAAGGAATCTTGCAGCTTTTTCATCGTCTATGCGGTCAAACCCAAAATCTTCAAGAATTTTTTCATAAATAGGCTCCCAGGCAGCAAAGTCCACATGAATCACTTTTTTTCCTATTGTTGCAATTTTTTTGAATTAGATTTAGCATGAAAATCCTTCTAACATGCAGGTATTTTCATACATTTGTACCGTTATTCGAAGGATTGTGTGTCCTTTTTAGTTGAGTTTCAACATTTTGGAGTTATTTCTTTGCAATTCCCATCTTCATCGCAATGCCTTCAACATCCCAATTCTTTACCAGGGTCCCTGAGATATCAATGTCACTGCCAAGATCAAGGACATCGACTCTTACTTCTTCTGCAATCAGGCTTTCCATGGTTTCAATTAGATTTAAAACCCGTTTGTCTTCGATCCTGACAGATGCGCAAATGCTTTCGTCTATGACAAGATCGAGTTCTTTTCTCATTTCTTGGAGCCTGCGTATGACTTCCCTTGCATATCCTTCAGCTTCTAATTCTGGAGTGAGGTTTGTGTCCACATAGACACAGCCGGCATTTGACTCGGCACTGGCTATGCCTATAGGAAGAATTTCCTTGAAGTTTGCCATGCCAGAAGTAACTATAACAGTTGACCCATCTTCAAGGGTTAGTTCGAACTCATCGGTCTCAGAAAAGGCTTTCTTTAGGGCAAAGCCATCTATTTTCTGGAGAGCGAAGATAACTTTCCCTGCGTCCTTTTTGAAAGTAGGGCCTATTTTTCCAGGATTTGGGATCACTTCAAGACCGAGTTCATCCCACCACTCACCCACATCTATCAGAACAATTGCCTTGGAATTCGTCTGATCCATAAGGACTGAGGACAAGTTCTTGACAGCCTTTCCTGAATCCTCATCGCAAGGAAACACTATTATTCTTGATATAGGCCATCTGAGTTTCCTCCCTTTCTTCTGACGAGCATTTGATGCCGCTTCCACTATAGAGCGAGCTGTATCCATAGCTGCTTCAAGACCACTATCAAGGTAAGCTTCATTGACTTTAGGCCAATCGCACATATGAACCGATTCAAGAGCTTTCGGATCTACATTCAAGATAAGGTTCTGGTGCATCTCTTCAGCCAAATAAGGCATAAAGGGAGATATCAGTTTTGTAAGAGTTGTGTAAACTTCGTAAAGCACACAGTAAGCTGCAAGTTTATCAGGATCATCAGCTTCGATCCATGTTCTTGGCCGGATAAGCTGGATATACCAGCGAGAGAGATCTTCAATAGTAAATTCCAGGATTTCACGAACTGCTTTGTGCAACAAATAACCTTTCATGGCTTCATCTACTGCTTTGATAACAGATTGAACTCTTGAAAGAATCCATCTGTCTTCCTTACGGAGAGCATGTTTTATGGAATCAATGCTGACCTGCAGGGGATCAAAGTTATCAAGTGACATATATGGCAGTGGGAATCTAAAAACATTCCATAAAATATTTATTGAGCGGTGGATGGTTTCTACTTCTTCGAGATTAAACTTCAGATCTTCCCATGGAGCGCTGGAGGAAAGCACATAGGTACGAAGGGTATCAGCTCCGAATTTGTCGATAATATCCAAGGGAGAAATAACATTTCCATAGCTTTTGGACATCTTCTTTCCACCTGCGTCCAGGGTAAATCCATGCATAAGTACACTTTTGTAAGGAGCCCTTTCAAAGCCTACTACGCTTGCTCCAAGCTGGGAATAGAACCAACCGCGAGTTTGGTCGTGACCCTCAGTTATGAAATCAGCAGGCCACCATTCATCAAACTTCTCCCGAGTCTGAGGAAACTTGAGGGTTGCCCAGGAGGCAACAGCCGAATCAAACCAGACGTCAAATACATCTTCAATGCGCATTTTCTCCCCGCCGCACTCACAGGGAATGAGGACCCTATCCACGTAAGGACGGTGAAGCTCGATATCTTCGCCTATATTTGCCTTTTCCAACAATTCAGCTTTGGTTCCTATTATCTCAAGCTTTCCACATTTTCTGCACTTCCAGATCGGGATCGGGATTCCCCAGTATCGCTGCCTGGAAATGCACCAGTCCCTAGCGCCTTCTACCCAAGTTCTGAAACGTGCTGAGCCTGCCCAATCAGGATACCAGTCTATTGAATCGATTTCCTCTAGCATTTTTTCCTTTATCTCAGTAATTTTGAGGAACCATTGTTCTGTCGCGAGATAGATGATTGGGGTCTTGCAGCGCCAACAGTGCCCGTACCTATGAGTGACCGTTCCTTCTGCAAAGAGCCTGTTGCGCTTCTTTAAGTCCTTAATTACAATTTTATTTGCTTCCCTGACTTTTTTGCCCTCGTATTCCCCGGCTTCGCTTGTATAAGTACCATTTGATCCTACGGGGCAGAGAATAGGAAGGCTGTATTTCACACCAATGTTAAAGTCTTCCATACCGTGTCCTGGTGCAAGGTGCACACAACCTGTATTTTCTATGGTTACGAAATCCGCAAGATAAATCCCGTGCTTAATATTATTCTGGATAGGTACCAAATCCCCAATAGGGCTTTCGTACTCCAGTTTTGTTAGATCCTCTCCGGCCATTGTCTCAAGTACTTCATAGTCAATATACCTGCCCTGTTTGAGGACATTTTTGATCATGTCTGTAGCTGTAATGAGTATCTCTTTCGATCCATTTTGCCTGATTGCCCTGAATTTTGAGTATTTAACATCTGGGTTCACAGCTACAGCTACATTTGCCGGAATTGTCCAGGGAGTAGTTGTCCATATAACTATGAAGGTATCTTCACAATTTTTGATCCTGAATTTTACATAAATCGAAGGGTCTGTCTGCTCGGAATATTCCACCTCTGAATCTGCAATTGCAGTCTCACAGCGGGGACACCAATTGACTGAACGCTTGCCGACATCCAGTAAGTCTTTTTCGTAGGCCTTTTTGAGTGTCCACCAGGCAGCTTCGATGTAATCATCTTTTAAGGTCATGTAAGGATCTGCCCATTGCATCCAGACACCAAGCCTTTGGAACTGTTCAGTCATTGCCTGTTTCTGGGTAATAGCAAATTCCTTGCACTTTGCGATAAAATTTTCTACCCCAAAGGTCTCTATATCCTTCTTGGATTTGAAGCCGAGAACTCCTTCGACCTTGACCTCGATTGGCAGACCGTGCATATCCCAACCAGGACGCTCGAGTATGTAGCGGTTGTTCATGGAATAATAGCGAAGAATGGAATCTTTGATGATCTTGTTCCAAGCAGTTCCAAGATGTATATGCCCAGTAGTATATGGGGGACCGTCAACAAAAAAAAACTTTCGACGGTCTTGCGGAGCTCCCTGGTTTTCAGGTACGCATCACTGTCTTCCCAGAACTGCATTACTTTTGTTTCTATCCTTTCTGCATCGTACTTGGCAATGATTTCTTTTATCATATGGGAGTCTCCCTGATGAAAGTTAGATAAAATGGAAATTCGATAAGTTTAAGTTCTATCTTGCAATCGCTCTATAGCTACTGGTGATTAGCTACTAAAGGTGGATTACTGAACAAATCTACTATCTACCAGATATTCTAAATCTCAAACAAATATCTGAATAGAAAATTATCCGTATCCGATAAAACAAACTTATCCTATAGGGAACATAATAGATCTTCCGCATAGCAATGAATTTATCCTGTAATTACTGTACATAATTTAAGCTTTGTTATAACGCGAACAGAAAAATCATTATTTTGTTTTTGGTCATGTCCGCAATTACTGATCAATTCTAAAGACACATGGAGGTATTTTTAGCATATCTAAAAGTGTATAAAAGGCTTCATTTCTGGAAAAGTGAAAATTATTGATTTCCTGAATATAGTTAATGCGAATTCTTTTCAGGATAAAACAAGTTGCAGAATTCTGAAATAACGATGATTTTTTTTTGATTC